>CALWKC010000001.1 GCA_944381165.1 uncultured Lachnospira sp.
TGTGTAAAGATGACTGCAAGGGATTATGTCCCGTGTGCGGCGCTGATTTGAACGCTGCAGAGTGCGGCTGCGACAGGGAATCTCTGGATCCCAGAATGTCTGTTTTCAAAGATATTTTAAACAATTTTAAGGAGGTGTAACCACATGTCAATTTGTCCTAAGAATAAATCTTCAAAGGCTAGAAGAGATAAGAGAAGAGCTAACTGGAAGATGAGCGCTCCTAATCTTGTAAAGTGCAGTAAGTGCGGCGCTTTGATGATGCCTCACAGAGTCTGCAAGTCTTGTGGATCATACAATAAAAAAGAAATCATTGCTGTTGACTGATTAACGTAAACATGCATAGACACTGGGCTGAACATTTTTTGTTTGACCCAGTATTTTTTTTACAAGGGCAGCGAGACAATCGGAAATGCTTGATTTTAATACCATTTTATAGTATATTATTTTGTGGCTGTTATTTCAGACTGGATACATAATAAGAAAAATCGGAATGGAGAAGTGTATGTCAGAAGTATGCAAGGTGGCTCTGGACGCCATGGGGGGAGATAACGCTCCTTCGGAGGTTGTACGCGGTGCCGTTAATGCCACACAAAAAGAAAAAGATATAAAAATATTTCTTGTGGGAAAGAAAGTACAGATAGAACAAGAGCTGTCAAAGTACAGCTACAATAAAGAACAGATAGAGATTGTTGATGCTGCAGAGGTTATAGAGACGGGAGAGCCGCCTGTAATGGCTGTAAGGCGCAAAAAAGAATCCTCTCTTGTAAAGGCTATGTATCTTGTGAAGGACGGAACTGCTGACGCGTTTGTGTCTGCGGGAAGTTCCGGCGCAATTCTGGTCGGCGGTCAGACTATTGTGGGGAGGATTAAAGGAGTTGAGCGTCCGCCTATGGCGCCTCTGATACCTACAGCAAAAGGCGTATCGCTGCTTGTTGACAGCGGCGGCAATGTTGACGCCAGACCTAATTTTCTTGTTCAGTGGGCAAAAATGGGTTCGATTTACATGGAGAATATTGTAGGAATAAAAAATCCTAAAGTTGCTATAGTGAATGTCGGTCTTGAGGAGGAAAAGGGTAATGCTCTGGTAAAAGAGACATATCCGTTGCTCAAGGAGTGCAGGGACATTAATTTTATAGGCAGTATTGAGGCGAGAAATATTCCGAAGGGTGACGCGGACGTAATCGTGTGCGATGCGTTTGTCGGAAATGTTATCTTAAAGCTGTATGAGGGTACTGCGTCTACATTAATTAAGAAAATCAAGGGAGCTATGATGTCTGACTTAAAGACTAAAATCGGCGCTCTGTTGATTAAAAAATCTCTTAAGAAGGAGCTTAAGTCACTGGATGCGACAGAGTACGGCGGAGCTCCGCTTATAGGGCTTAACGGTCTTGTAGTAAAGGTGCATGGAAATGCGACTTCTAAAGAGATTGGCAATGCGCTTATTCAGTGCGTTAAATTTAAAAAACAAAAAATAAATGAAAAGATTACTGCTTCACTCAACGTGGAAGCATAAATCAGGAGGAATTTATGGAATTTGAAAAGCTTCAGAAAATTATCGCAGATGTTTTAAACATCGATGCTTCAAAGGTAACTATGGAATCGGCATTTGTTGATGACCTCGGTGCAGATTCGCTCGATGTGCTGCAGATTGTCATGGGAATTGAGGATGAGTTTGATATTAAAATTCCTGATGAAGCAACAGAAAAGATTGTGACTGTTGCGGATGCAGTTAAACAGATTAAGTCAGCAATTTAAAACGAAAACAGGGCTGTCTGTTTAAGACGGTCCTGTTTTTAGTATATGGTAAAACGCTCCTGAATGGAGATTGATATAACGAAAGGATGTAATAAGATGCAGAGACATAATCCTGATTTGGACAGCTTTCAGGAAAGAATAGGATATGTTTTTAATAATGTGTCACTATTGAAAAATGCGCTCACACACAGCTCATATGCAAACGAGGTCAAAAGTAAAAAAACAGATGACAATGAGAGGCTTGAGTTTTTGGGTGATGCCGTGCTTGAACTGACGTCTAGCGACTATATATTCAGAAATCATTCGGACATGAATGAGGGAGCTATGACAAGGCTTCGTGCAAGTATTGTCTGTGAGCCTACGCTTGCTATGTGCGCAAGGACATTTGGACTTGATAAGTATATCATGCTCGGAAAGGGCGAGGAGCAGACAGGAGGAAGAAACCGGGATTCAATCGTATCTGATGCCTGCGAGGCTCTTATAGGCGCAATTTATCTTGACGGTGGTTTTGCTAATGCAAAAGAATTTATTTTAAGATTTATTTTAAATGACTTGGAAAATAAAAAGCTCTTTTATGATAGCAAGACTATCTTACAGGAAGTTGTACAGGCAAAGGGCTTGGAGGTCGTGTACGAGCTTCTCGGAGAAAATGGACCTGAGCATGATAAGACGTTTGAGGTGTCTGCCAGTGCGGACGGACTTTTTGAGGTTACGGCTTCGGGACACACAAAAAAGTCAGCTCAGCAGAAGGCGGCGTATAACGCTCTTATACTGCTGAAAGGCAGAGGTTTCAATATTAATCCGAAAGGGAAAAAGTAAATGTATTTAAAGAGTATAGAGGTACAGGGATTTAAGTCATTTGCAAATAAAATTGTATTTGATTTTCATAACGGTATAACAGGTATTGTTGGTCCTAACGGCTCAGGAAAAAGTAATGTTGCCGATGCTGTAAGGTGGGTGCTCGGCGAGCAGAGCGCCAAGCAGCTCAGAGGCGCTAAAATGGAGGACGTAATTTTTGCGGGTACAGAGACGAGAAAGCCTGTCGGATATGCCTATGTGTCAATTACGCTTGACAATTCCGACCATGCGCTTGCGGTAGATTACAGCGAAGTCACTGTTACGCGTAAGGTATTCCGCTCAGGAGAGAGTGAGTACCAGTTGAACGGACACGCTTGCAGGCTTAAGGATATAACCGAACTGTTTTATGATACAGGTATAGGAAAAGAGGGTTATTCGATTATAGGTCAGGGTCAGATTGATAAAATCCTCAGCGGTAAGCCTGAGGAGAGGCGTGAGCTTTTTGACGAGGCAGCCGGTATTGTAAAGTTTAAGAGGAGAAAGGCTGCGGCTATTAAAAAGCTTGAGCATGAGCGGGAAAATCTTGTGCGTGTAAACGATATTTTGTCTGAGCTTGAAAAGCAGGTAGGACCGCTCGAGAGACAGTCGGAGAAAGCGCGCGAGTATCTTCGCCTGAGAGATGATTTGAAGGTTAGAGATGTCAATGCGTTTCTTTTGGAGAGCGATAAGATACGAGGCGATTTGGCAGCGCTTGAAGAAAAGATAAAGATTGCCGAAAATGATTTGGCTATGGCCAATGAACAGTATGAGAGCACAAGGACAGAGTATGACGCGATAGAGGCACAGCTTTCTTCAGTAAATAATGATATTGAACTTTTCAATACGCTGCGCTCAAATACAGAGGTGGATAAACAGAGACTTGAGGGAAAGGTAAATGTATGCGCCGAGCAGATTAAAACTATTGAAGCGGGAAAAACTCACTATGCGAACAGAATATCTGATATTGAAAGAGAGATTTCAGACAGACAGGCTTCAGTTCAAAAGCTCCGCGGGCAAAAAGAGGATTTAAAGGACAGTCTCGATGTTTATCGTGAAAAGCAGTCTGAAAATGACAAAAAACATGATAATATCCTTGCTGAGATTGAAGAAATTTCAGAAAAAATAGAAAAAAACCAAAACAAAATATTTGAAATATTAAATAAAAAATCTAATATCAATGCCGATAATCAGCGCTTTAAGACTATATTAGAGCAGTTGAATATAAAAAAGGCAGAGCAGAACAGTCTTATTATTCAGGGGAAAAGCCGTGAGAGCGAGCAGGACAGCATTATAGGAACACTTGAGGGCGAGCTTGCGGATATTAATGAGAAAATATCTGAATATAATTCCTTAATTGAGGAAAAGACCTCCGCTGTGGCTGACAACAAGCAGAAAATAGCCGAGCTGAGCGCCTCTGCCGATAAGCTGCAGCAGCAGTACCACCGTGAAAAGTCACGTCTGGAGTCTTTGTCCGCAATAACCGAAAAGTACGACGGTTACGGCAACAGTATAAGAAAGATAATGGAACTGAGGAGCTCGAATAAAGGAATCATCGGTGTTATCGCTGATATTGTAAAGGTTGAGAAAAAATATGAGACAGCCATTGAGACAGCGCTTGGCGGAACTATACAGAATATAGTCACGGATAATGAGAGTACGGCTAAGGGACTGATTGCATACCTTAAAGAAAATAAATTCGGGCGCGCTACGTTTCTTCCGCTGTCGTCGATTTCGGCAAGAAATACGCTTGAAAAAGAGCCGTGTATGAGCGAAAACGGCGTTATTGGTGTTGCCAGCAGTCTTGTGCGGGTGTCATTTGAGTATGAAAACCTTATAAAATATCTTTTGGGCCGTATTCTTGTTATTGACAACATCGATAACGCGCTTGCCGTTGCAAGAAAGTATAAGCATACCTTAAGAATAGTTACGCTTGAGGGAGAGCAGCTGAATCCCGGCGGCTCAATGACAGGAGGAGCATTTAAAAATGTGGGAAATCTGCTTGGACGCCGACGCGAAATTGAGGAATTAAAGGCTGAGACCTCAGATATAAGCAGCAGGTTAAACGATACAAGAGGTAATATTGCGGAGCTGAGAAAGAAGGTTGCATCCATACGCGAGGAGCTTGAGGGCGACAACTCAGCTTTGCGCGAGGCGCAGCTTAACAAAAATACAATTCAGCTTAATCTGGAGCAGGCGCAGAATAAGAAAAAAGAGATTATAGCCTCATATAAAGATGCCAATGCTCAGGTTGAAAGCATTGACGCAGAGATAGCATCGGTTGCGCAGCAGCAAAGTCTCGTCACTGTTAATCTGAAGGATTTGGACAACAGCAATGAGGATTCGCAGAGAGAGATTGACGAACTGTCGGAGCTGCTTGACAGGAAGAAGCAGGAGGAAGCGGGGCAGCTTACTGCGTCGGAGCACATAAAGATTGAGTTTTCGGCGCTTCTGCAGAAAGAGAGCTTTATAGAGGAGAATATACAGCGTATAGAAGATGAAATTTCACATTTAAGCGGTGAAAAGCAGGAAATCCTTTTAAAGCAGACTGATACAGAGCGAGAGGTTATTGCCAAAAACAGGGAAATTGACGAAGTAAAAAGTCAGATTGAAAGGGCAGTGGCTCAGATAAATGACTGTACTGAAAAGATTGACGCATTTAAGAAAAAGCGTGATGAGATGAATTCAAGCCACAGGGTTTTCTTTGAGAAGAGAGAGAAACTCAACTCACAGATTTCAGAGCTTGACAAGGAAGTGTACAGGCTTAACTCAAACAGGGAAAAGCTTGAGGAAAATAATGATAATCTTGCTGATTACATGTGGAATGAGTATGAGCTGACATACAGCTATGCCATGGAGCTTAAAAATACAGACATGGATAATCTTTCTGTGCTTAAGAAAGAGATACAGTCGCTTAAGGCATCCATCAAAAATCTCGGAGATGTCAATGTAAACGCTATTGAAGAATTTAAGGAAGTAAACGAGAGGTATACTTTCCTAAAGGGACAGCACGACGATTTAATTGAGGCGGAGACTTCTCTGACGCAGGTGATTGATGAGCTGGACAACGGAATGAGAATACAGTTTTCGCAGAAGTTTGAGGAAATCAGACGCGAATTTGACAAGGTGTTTAAGGAACTGTTCGGCGGCGGAAGAGGAACGATTGAGCTGGTTGAGGGCGAGGATATTCTTGAGGCTGGAATTCTTATAATCTCACAGCCGCCTGGAAAGAAGCTTCAGAATATGATGCAGCTTTCCGGAGGAGAGAAGGCGCTGACTGCAATTTCACTTCTGTTTGCAATTCAGAATTTAAAACCTTCGCCGTTCTGTCTGCTTGACGAAATTGAGGCTGCGTTGGACGATTCAAATGTAGGCCGTTTTGCGAATTATCTGCATAAGCTTACAAAGAATACACAGTTTATTGTGATTACTCACAGGCGCGGAACTATGGCGGCTGCCGACAGGCTTTACGGCATAACGATGCAGGAGAAGGGTGTTTCGGCGCTGGTATCGGTTGACCTGATTGCAAATGATTTGGAGAAAGAGGAAAAAGCGTCCTGAATTTTAAAGCATTTTCAAAAGTCGTATAAAGTGGTATTCTAAATAACATCTGGTATATTGAGAAGAAATGAGGGCAAATATGGGATTATTCAGCAGGTTAAAGGAAGGTCTTTCAAAGACACGTGATAATATCGTATCAGGGATTGATTCGGTGTTTTCCGGTTTTTCAAAAATTGACGATGATTTTTATGAGGAGCTTGAGGAAACGCTTATTATGGGAGATATTGGCGTGAGGGCTGCCGATGAAATTATTGAAGATTTAAGGGAAAAGGTCAAAGAAAATAAAATAAAAGATCCTAAGGAATGTAAGCAGCTCTTGATTGATACAATCAAGGAAAAAATGAACTTGGGCGAAAATGCCTACGAGTTTGAAAATCGTAAATCTATAGTAATGCTTATCGGCGTAAACGGCGTAGGAAAAACTACGACTGTGGGAAAGCTTGCCGGACTTTTAAAAGCGCAAAATAAAAAGGTTTTAATGGCTGCGGCAGACACATTCAGGGCGGCTGCGATTGAGCAGCTTACCGAGTGGTCCAAGCGCACAGGCACTGAGATTATAGCACAGAGCGAAGGCTCAGACCCGGCTGCGGTTATTTTTGATGCGGTTGCCGCTGCCAAGGCGCGAAATACAGATGTTTTGCTGTGTGATACGGCAGGAAGACTTCATAATAAGAAAAATCTTATGGAGGAGCTCAAAAAAATAGACAGAGTTATAGAGCGCTCTTATCCTGAGGCTTACAGGGAAAATCTGATTGTGCTTGACGCGACTACCGGACAGAACGCGCTGTCGCAGCTTCGAGAGTTTAAAGAGGTAACGGATATTACGGGAATTGTCCTTACAAAGATGGACGGTACGGCAAAGGGCGGTATTGCTGTAGCCATTCAGGCTGAAATGGGAATACCTGTCAAATATGTCGGAGTCGGAGAGCATGTCGAAGATTTGCAGAAGTTTAATTCGGATATGTTTGTAAACGCTTTGTTTGATATAGATGAAAATAATGCAGATCAGTAGGCAGTTTTAAGAATGGAGGAAATTATGGAAGAGCTTACATTAAAAAAATTTGAGGAAGCAGCAGAAAAGGTAAAGGAGGTTACACTGGAGACTAAACTTGTATACAGTGAATATTTCAGCGCTCAGACAGGAAACAAGGTCTATTTTAAGCCTGAAAATATGCAGTATACAGGCGCATATAAGGTAAGAGGCGCATATTACAAAATCAGCACTATGTCTGAGGAGGCAAGAAAGAAGGGGCTTATTACGGCGTCAGCCGGAAACCATGCCCAGGGCGTCGCATATGCAGCCCAGAAATACGGTGTAAACGCTACTGTCGTAATGCCGACAACAACTCCTCTTATCAAGGTAAACAGGACAAAGGGCTATGGAGCAAAGGTCGTTCTCTATGGAAATGTATATGACGAGGCCTGCGAGTATGCGATGAAGCTTGCACAGGAGCAGGGACTTACATTTGTACATCCGTTTGATGATTTGGATGTTGCCACGGGTCAGGGCTCTATAGCTATGGAGATTATCAAGGAGCTTCCGACTGTTGATTATATTTTAGTGCCTATCGGCGGAGGCGGACTTGCAACAGGTGTGTCAGCTCTCGCAAAGCTCTTAAATCCAAACGTCAAGGTTATTGGTGTTGAGCCTGCCGGAGCAAACTGTCTTCAGGAATCATTAAAGGCCGGAAAGGTTGTTACTCTTCCTTCCGTCAACACTATTGCTGACGGAACTGCCGTAAAGACGCCGGGCAGCAAGCTTTTTCCGTATCTTCAGAAAAATCTTGACAGCATAATTACCGTACCTGACGAGGACCTTATTGTAGCGTTTCTTGACATGGTAGAGAACCATAAGATGATTGTTGAAAATTCAGGACTTCTCACTGTTGCGGCATTAAAACAGATGAATGTTAAGGACAAAAAAATTGTCTCAATTCTTTCAGGCGGAAATATGGATGTTATAACGATGTCGTCAGTTGTTCAGCAGGGACTTGTAAGAAGAAGCAGAATTTTTACGGTGTCTGTGCTGCTTCCTGATAAGCCGGGCGAGCTGGTTAAGGTTGCGTCTATTATCGCGGAGGCAAACGGAAATGTAATCAAGCTTGAGCACAATCAGTTTGTAAGCATCAACAGAAAGGCAACTGTCGAGCTCAGAATTACGATTGAGGCTTTCGGACATGAACATAAGGAAGAAATTGTAAAGAAGCTCGAGGAGGGAGGACTGCGTCCTCGTATAGTTAAGGTTAATATCTGACAGGTATTTGGCAGTAAGCTGTGATGCGTCAGATGCGCTTTTATAGAACAAAGAGAAGCCCCCTTGCGGACTTCTCTTTTTTGCCGCTTACACGGGCAGATTTTTTAATGTGAATTTTTTATAGAATATAACGCCCATTAAAGCGACAATACCTTCTGTAACCGGATATGACAGCCATACTCCGGTCATTCCCAATAAAAATGACATCAAAAAGGACATCGGAACGATAAGCAGCATTCCTCTTGACAGAGAAATAATTTGTGCGGGCAATGCTCTCTCTGTCGATGTAAAGTATGTAGATATTATTATATTAAACCCTGCAAACGGAATGGCGGTAAAATATATTCTTAATCCCATTTCGGCGATACGCTGAAGCTGCATGTCGCCTTCACTGTTGAATATTCCGGCAATCGGAGCGGTAAATATTGAGAAAATTATATATATACAGCATGAGATGAGCAGCATTGCCGTTATTGCGTATTTTAAAAGCTGTTTTATGTCATTATTGTTTCCGCGGCCGTAAGCTTTGCTTAAGATGGGCTGAGTTCCCTGGGCTATCCCTGTATAAACAGATATTACAACAAGTGAGAGGTTTGCCACAACGCCATATGCCGCTACTCCGATATTTCCTTCCAGTCTTAATATTATAGAGTTAAATACAATCATTACAATTCCTGAGGCAAATTCCGTAACTAAAGATGGAATTCCCAATGATACAGTGTTTGCCGTCAGGCCGGGCTCCAGCTTCGGCTTTTCTAAACGGAGCCTGTTTTCAATATGCATCCTCTTTTGTCCTGTTATCCAGTGTTTAGATAATATAATTATACTGATGACAGGCGCAAGTCCGGTCGCAAACACAGCTCCGAACATCCCCATATTTAATGGAAAAATAAACACATAATCCAGCACGATATTAGAGAGGCTTCCTGTAAGCATTGCAATCATAGAGAGCCGTGGGTTTCCGTCATTTCTCACAAAGCATATCAGCGTGTCATTTGTCATAAAAGCAGGAGCAAACAGCAGAATAACCTGTAAATATGTTTTTGTATCAGCAAAAACTTCTGCATCGGCACCTAACAGTAATGTTATCTTTTCGGAAAAAAATATTCCTGCCGCAAAGAAAAATATGGACAAAACAGCCATTGAATACACGGTATTAGAAAACACTTTATTTGCGTTTTTATATTCTTTTTGCCCTATATATATAGAATATTTTGTTGCTCCGCCCATTCCGAACATAATACCGCAGCCATGAACAAAGCTGTAAACGGGGACGGCTAAATTCAGCGCCGTTAGTCCGTTTGCGCCTAATCCCCTTGAGACAAAGAAAGTGTCCGCAAGGATGTAGCATGACAGTCCAATCATGCCTAGTACATTAAGACTGGCATATTGAAGAAATTCTTTCAAAAGGTTTTTGATTTCATATAACCTCCATTCCGGAGCGTTTTACGCGTACGGAACGCGAAGAAAAATTCGCGAAGGCGATTTTTCTTCTGCGATAATGTCTGTTTGTGACGCTCCGGCACAAACAGATGTATGACAAATAAGCTATTGAGCTTATTTGTCATACTGACCTCCTTAAAACAAAAAAAGCATCAGAGCCTTCTATCTTCAATGACCTAACGATAGAAAGTCTGACGCATACCTCTTTACCCGGTGACAAAGAGAGCCTTTTATTTATGATAGTGCATTATACATAAATATAATTTATAAATCAAGCGTTTTCTTAATAAGTAACAGTTCAGCCATAAGCTGTATGACAAGCAAATCATGCTTGCATGAATTTGCCTGTTGTACAGCTTATGAGCTGAGCGCCACATTATGAGCAAAGTCAGCTGCGAAGCAGCGGGAAAGCGCCTCTGGCGCGGCTTTGCGAATGGCGCGGGCTGAACTGTTATTTTTATAACTATCAGAATGAATATATATAATAAAAAATATATATCAAAAACATATTTTTAATTCACAAATTTAACACAGAATTTACACATCTGAAACGTTTCCAAATATTATCATTTCATTATTAAAAAAGTCAGATACTCTGAGAAATAACTTGGGGGATTTGGCGACAGCGGCAGCCGGTGAAATGACATGCAGGCGTGTTTGATTAATTTTGCCGTCCGCGCAAAAAAATGAGGATTGCATATAAAAATGCAAGGGAATGGAGTGACAATATGATTGATTATCGAAAATTGACAGCAGCAATGATTGCGGGGGTTATAACGATATTTACGATGACCGGATGCAGCATGCCGTGGCAGAAGAGCAGCACAGGAAATACCTCTGATATACAGGGGGGAACTGTTGAAAATCCGGTGGAAACGGGAGACAGCAGTACCTCGCTGGAATTTGACGCCGAGGATTTAGATGCGTCATATAATGAGTCAAACTGCACAAAAATAACATTATCCGGAAATTCGGCATCAGTAAACGGAAACGGGGCAACTGCGGAAAACGCGGCGGTTACAATTACGTCATCAGGGACTTATCTTTTGTCAGGGACACTGAGCGAGGGAAGCATAAAGGTCAGCAGCTCGGATAACGGAACGGTAAGGCTTATATTTGATGGGGTGGACATTTCAAATTCGTCTCAGGCTCCTGTTGTTGTGGAGACTGCAAAAAAGGTTATAATTACGCTGGCTGACGGAACCACGAATACGGTAACTGACAGTGCGCGCCAGTCGGCGGAGGATGAGGATTACTCGGGAGCGATTTCCTCAAAAGAAGATATGGTAATTAACGGAACGGGAACTCTTATTGTAAACGCGGGTTACAGAAACGGTATAAAAAGCTCGGATGATTTAGAAATAGTTTCCGGAAATTTTAAAGTTACAAGTGCAGAGGACGGTATTATCGGAAAGGATTTATTGGAAATAATGGACGGTGATTTCACAATAGATGCAGGCTGTGACGGTATGAAGTCTACCTATGACACAGACACTTCAAAGGGAAATGTTATTATAACAGGCGGTAATTTTAATATTAAATCTGAAAATGACGGTATTCAGTCGGAAAATATTTTGTCCATAACAGGCGGAACATTTAATATTGTGACAGGCGAGGGAGCAGCCGCTTCGGTATCAAAGTCCAATGAAAGCGGAATGACGGGAGGCAGCCGTTTCGGAGGAGATTTTAATTTCGGAAACAGTTCATCGGACACTGACACGGAAAGCATTAAGGGCATCAAAGCCGTAAACGCAATATATATCACAGAGGGAACATATATTCTTGACTGTGAGGATGACGGAATTCACTCTAACGGAACAGTCCTTATATCGGGAGGAAATCTCACAATAAGCAGCGGGGATGACGGAATCCATGCGGATGAAGTTGTGCAGCTTGACGGAGGTACTGTTGATATAAATACGAGTTATGAGGGAATTGAGGGAACACAGATTACAATAAACGGAGGCGATATTTCTGTTATGGCAAGTGATGACGGGTTAAACGCGTCAAACGGCGACAGCACGGGAAGCGCTGCTCCGGGCGGTATGGGAGCCGGCGCAAACAGCGCCTCAGGCTCGTCAGGCAGCAGTATTATGCTTAATATCAACGGCGGAAATCTTTTTGTAAATGCCGGCGGCGACGGTCTTGATTCTAACGGCTCTGCGTCAGTGTCGAGCGGAAATGTAATTGTGCTGGGCCCGACAGACAGCGGCAACACGGCGCTGGATTTTGAGAATGAATTTACTTTTTCGGGAGGTACATTAATGGCATTCGGCTCAAGCGGTATGCTTGAAACACCGACCGGAACGTCAAACGGCTGCTGTATCGTGGCTGCTTTCACGTCACAGAGCGCAGGCACAGAGTTTTCGCTTAAGGATTCTTCGGGAAATACAGTACTCTCATATACTCCTTCAAAGAGTTATTCGGCAGCAATAGTATATTCTGAAGAAATAAAAAGCGGAAGCGTGTATACATTAAGCGCAGGAAGCGTCAGTCAGTCTATAACGGCAAACGAGGGAGTCACGACAAGCGGTGTAAGCGGCGGCATGGGAGGTTTTAACGGAGGCGGCGCTGCGGGAGGAAACGGAGGAAATGCAGGAGCTGTTCCCGGTGGAAGAAGATAGTCTGAAAAGAAAGGGCGTGGCGTTAAAGCTCTGTAAGTAAAGTCAAGTTAAAAATCCCGCTTAGACTGCCAAAGCGTAGTCTGAAGCGGGACTTTTTAATTTAAAATATTATTGGAAATCTACTATATTTACCCAGTGTTCAAGGAGTTCTTTTTCTCCTGCCTTATTTTTTGTCATACGTGCGGCGGCAACAATAGGGAGCCAGCCTGTGACATATGTCTGGTTTGTGCCTGTAATTTCACAGAAATCTGACATATACAGGTCTGCGATGCTGCCGTCTATACCTTCAAAGCTGTCTCCGTACTGAAGTTTGAGCATAAGATATGTATTGGCAATATCGGCACTGGCATTTCCCTGCGTTGCATGTACCCAGTCAACGGCAGTAATGTCTGTGATATTTGCGTCATCATCTGTGTGAACAATGATATTGTCAGGACAGTAGTCGCCGTGGCAGAGTTTGGTATGCTTAGGCATTGTATTGAGTCTTGTGAGAAGCTCATACTTAATTGAACTGTCAAGCTCCTTTAAATCATTAATCTGGCGTACAAGCTTATCCTTTAACTTTAAGAGCAAAGGATTTGTTTTCTTCTGAAATTCAACCTGGTATTCAGCCATTTTGCGGATATATACGGCGGCTTTTTCCGGATGCTTTGAAATAAGCTCCGTAAGTGTTATTCCGTCAATATATTCGCTTGTTATTGACCACTGACCGTTTTCTACTGATACTGCCAGAAGCTTTGGAATATCGACGCCTGCGTCTTCAACACGCGCAGTGTTGAGGGCTTCATACAGAACGTCAGATTTGTTGTAATCTGCGGCAAAAATCTTTTTGGCAGTTCCATCCTCTACATATACGGACTTCAGTTCATTTTGTGAAATACATTTTTTCATGTAAAAACTCCTTTCTGATTAAACGTGCAGTCCTGCTTTGCAATAATGTAAATTGCAAAGCAGAAGCAGGTGTTTTATGAGATATTTTTTATACTTCGACAGGCTTGCCGTAATAAGCCTTTAAATACATAGCTTTTATTTCCTTCATGAGCGGATATCTAGGATTTTCTCCGGTACACTGGTCATCAAAGGCCTGTTCTGTCATCTCGTCGAGAGTGCGCAGGAATTCTTTTTCATCTACCCCGTAATCTCTGATTGTCTTTTTGATGCCTACCTTTTCCTTGAGTTCCTCGATAGCGGCAATGAAGTTCTCAAGCTTCTCATCATCGTTCTTTCCAGGAATTTTCAAGAAATCTGCACATTCAACATAGCGTTCCTTGCAGTGAGGATACTGGTACTGTGAGAACGTACCCATTTTTGCCGGAACTTCTGCGGCGTTAAAGCGCATTACCTCTGTGATAAGCAGCGCGTTTGCAACTCCGTGAGGCAGGTGATGAAAAGCGCCTAGCTTGTGAGCCATAGAGTGGCATACACCGAGGAATGCATTTGCAAATGCCATACCTGCGAGAGTTGAAGCTGTTGCCATTTGCTCACGAGCCTTTACATCATTTGCTCCGTTTTCGTAAGCCGAAGGAAGGTATTCAAAAATATTTTTCATAGCCTTGAGAGCAAGACCATCCGTATAGTCAGTTGCCATAATAGAAGCGTAAGCCTCAAGCGCATGTGTGAGAGCGTCGATACCTGATGCTGAGGTAAGACCCTTAGGCTGATTCATCATCATATCAGCGTCTACGATTGCCATTTTCGGAAGCAGTTCATAATCCGCAAGAGGATATTTGATGCCTGAATTCTGGTCTGTGATAACGGCAAAAGGCGTAACCTCCGAACCTGTGCCTGATGATGTCGGAACTGCTATAAAATATGCCTTCTCACCCATTTTAGGGAAGGTATAGATACGTTTGCGGATATCCATAAAGCGCATTGCCATGTCCATGAAATCCACATCCGGATGCTCATACATAACCCACATGATTTTGCCTGCATCCATAGCAGAGCCGCCGCCTATCGCGATTATGCAGTCAGGCTCAAAAAGTTTCATGGCTTTAGCGCCCTCCTCGGCACATGCGAGAGTAGGGTCCGGTGCCACATCGTAGAAGGTTGTGTGCATAATGCCCAGCTCATCAAGTTTGTCTGTCACACATTTTGTGTAGCCGTTCTTATAAAGGAACTGGTCTGTGACTATAAATGCCTTTTTCTTTCCCATGACGTTTTTGAGTTCGTTTAGGGCAACAGGGAGGCAGCCCTTCTTAAAGTATACCTTTTCAGGCGCGCGGAACCACAGCATATTTTCTCTCCTTTCAGCTACTGTTTTGATGTTAAGCAGATGCTTTACACCGACATTTTCAGAGACGGAATTGCCGCCCCAGGAGCCGCAGCCGAGCGTGAGCGAAGGAGCCATTTTAAAGTTATACAAATCACCGATTCCGCCGTGTGATGAAGGTGTGTTGATTAAGATACGGCATGTTTTCATTGCTTCGGAGAATACGGCAATTTTCTCTGACTCTGTTGATGTGTTGATATAAAGAGAAGAAGTGTGTCCGTAGCCGCCGTCAGCGATGAGGTGAGAAGCTTTATCAACAGCGTCATCAAAATCCTTAGCCTTATACATTGCAAGTACAGGAGAGAGCTTTTCGTGAGCAAACTCCTCTGACAGGTCAACGGATGTAACCTCTCCGATTAATATTTTTGTGGCTTCAGGAACAGATACGCCTGCAAGCTGAGCAATGGTATATGCGCTCTGACCTACAATCTTTGCGTTAAGTGAGCCGTTGATAAGTATAGTCTTGCGTACCTTGTCGAGCTCAGATTTTGAAAGAAAATAGCAGCCGCGTGCAGTAAACTCATCCTTTACCGCCTTGTATATCTTAGTGTCGACGATAACTGACTGCTCTGAAGCGCAGATCATACCGTTGTCAAAGGTTTTTGAATGTATAATTGAATTGACGGCTAAAACAACGTCAGCGGAAGCGTCAATAACAGCAGGAGTGTTGCCTGCGCCTACGCCGAGAGCCGGTTTCCCTGAAGAGTAGGCTGCCTTGACCATACCCGGACCGCCGGTTGCAAGAATAATATCAGCTTCTTTCATAAGCGTATCAGTCAATTCAAGTGAAGGAATATCAATCCAGCCGATTATCCCCTTTGGAGCTCCGGCCTTTACGGCTGCTTCAAGAACAACCTTTGCGGCCTCGATTGTAGAGCGCTTTGCTCTTGGATGCGGACTGATTATAATTCCGTTTCTTGTCTTTAAACATATCAATGTCTTGAAAATAGCAGTAGATGTAGGATTTGTCGTAGGAATAACGGCTGCGACAACACCTATCGGCTCTGCGATTTTCTTTATTCCGTATGCGGAATCCTCTTCGATTACGCCGCACGTTTTTGTGTCACGGTAAGCGTTATAAATATACTCTGAGGCATAATGGTTTTTAATTACCTTATCCTCAACCACGCCCATGCCCGTCTCTTCAACTGCAAGCTTTGCGAGCGGTATACGAGCCTTATTGGCAGCGATCGCGGCAGCTGTAAATATTTTGTCCACCTGCTCCTGTGTATAGGAAGAAAAAATCTGCTGTGCCTCGCGTACTTCGGCAAGTTTTTGTTCCAGTGCGGGAACGGTGTCGACAAGCAAAACCTGTTCCATGTTTTTTTCTGACATAATAATCCTCCATTTCTCATTTTGTGCGCCGTTTACGTTGTAATACGGCATATAGATGATTGATAAAAAATTAACAAAGTCAATATATCATGATATTAACTTAATGTCAATATATAAAATATACATTGTTTTGAGAACGCGTGCAAGCTTAAGTGCTCAGGGCTGAAATTTTATAACAGCTCAGCCGGAGCCATAAGCAAAGGGCTCTGGCAGGACTGCTGAAAAATTTTAAAATTGTCAAGTAAAAATGCTTGACATGTATTTGGGCGTGTGATATTATTCTCAAGGTTTGAAACTTTCAGTGAGAGTGGTACTGCTATGGAAAAGTTTGTAGAACAGACGCTTTTATATGATTTTTACGGGGAGCTGCTTAATGAACATCAGCGCAGCGTTTATAAAGATGTTGTGTTTAATGACCTGTCATTGAGTGAAATTGCCGATGAATACGGGATTTCAAGGCAGGGAGTTCACGATTTAATAAAGCGTGTCAATAATACTTTAAACGGCTATGAAGAAAAGCTGCATCTTGTCTCTAAGTTTATTGAGACGAAGGAAAAGGTGCACATGATTGTAAAGCTGTCGGAGGATTTTATAGAAGACGGCAATATAGATAACATACGCAGTATTCAGAACATTGCAAAGGATATTATTGATAATTTCTAACTATTCGTTTAAGTCCTGACGGACGGAAATGAGGATTTATGGCATTCGACAGTTTATCAGATAAACTTCAGAATATTTTTAAGAATCTTCGCGGAAAAGGGCGGTTGTCAGAGGCAGACGTCAAGGCTGCGCTGAAGGAAGTGAAAATGGCGCTTCTTGAAGCCGATGTAAATTTTAAAGTGGTAAAGCAGTTTATCAAATCCGTTGAAGAGCGTGCTGTCGGACAGGATGTTATGCAGAGTCTGACTCCCGGTCAAATGGTAATTAAAATTGTCAATGAAGAGCTGGTTTCTCTTATGGGTTCAGAGACCACGGAGATTGCGTTAAGGTCCGGCGGTGAGATTACTGTGATTATGATGGCGGGTCTTCAGGGAGCCGGTAAGACGACGACGACTGCAAAGCTGGCAGGAAAGTTCAAGGCGAAGGGCAAAAAGCCTCTTTTGGCAGCCTGCGATATTTACAGACCGGCGGCGATAGAGCAGCTTAAAATAAACGGCGATAAGCAGGGCGTAGAAGTATTTTCCATGGGTACCGGCAACAGTCCGGTGGATATTGCCAAAGCAGCGATTTCACACGCCAAAAACAATAATTTTAATATTGTTATTTTGGATACGGCGGGACGTCTTCACATTGATGAGGATATGATGAGTGAATTAATCAATATCAAGAATGAGGTCTCGGTTGACCAGACTATTCTTGTTGTCGATTCCATGACCGGACAGGACGCAGTCAATGTTGCTGCGGCCTTCAACGAAAAGGTCGGTATTGACGGAGTTATCCTCACAAAGCTTGACGGCGATACAAGAGGCGGTGCGGCGCTCTCTATCAAAGCGGTTACAGGCAAGCCTATACTGTATGTCGGCATGGGTGAGAAGCTTTCGGATTTGGAGCAGTTTTATCCGGACAGAATGGCATCGCGTATTCTCGGAATGGGAGATGTGCTCACGCTTATTGAGAAGGCAGAGGCACAGATTGACGCTGACAAGGCGAAGGAGATGGAGAAAAAGCTCAAGAAAGCGGAGTTTGACTTTAATGATTTCCTTGAATATATGGGACAGATACGAAATATGGGCGGTATCGGCTCTATTTTGAACATGCTTCCGGGAATGGGATTCGGAGGAAAGATGAAGGGGCTTGACGCCGGAGCCGCAGATGACGCTGAGGCAAATCTTAAACGCACAGAGTCTATTATCTATTCGATGACCGCTAAGGAGAGAAGCAATCCGGATATTTTAAGTCCTTCACGGAAAAACAGAATTGCCCGAGGTGCAGGAGTTGACATCAGCGAGGTCAATAAGCTTGTAAAGCAGTTTGACCAGATGAAAAAGATGATGAAACAGATGCCCGGAATGATGAAAGGTGCTAAGAAGGGACGTTTTAAACTACCTTTTTAACATGACTGTATTGCAGTCTATATAAAAATATTTTAGGAGGTGAAAGGTTACATGGCAGTTAAGATTAGATTAAAGAGATTAGGTGAGAAGAAGTCTCCTTTCTATAGAATTATCGTTGCAGATTCAAGATCTCCGAGAAACGGCAGATTTATTGACCAGATTGGTACTTACGACCCTAACTATGATCCTTGCAAGCTTAACATTGACGCTGAGGCAGCTAAGAAATGGCTCGCTAATGGCGCTCAGCCTACTGAGGTTGTAGGCAGGCTTTTTAAGATCGCTGGTATTGAGAAGTAAGACTAGTGGAGGTGTTTTCATATGAAAGAATTAGTTGAAATTATTGCTAAGGCACTAGTTGACAATCCGGACGAGGTCGTTGTTACAGAAAAAGAGAAGGATAGAGCTATCATCGTTGATTTAAAGGTTGCTTCCTCAGATATGGGAAAAGTAATCGGAAAATCAGGAAGAATTGCCAAGTCTATCAGAACTGTTGTATCTGCAGCTGCGGCTAAAACAGACAAAAAGGTTATCGTAGAAATCGATAACTGATAAAACCATACAATGTCTTTGAGGTTTTCAGACAGCTTTCTGTCCCTAAATTTCAAAGACATTTTTATTTGCGCGACAAGTCGCTCAGAATGGAGGATTAATATGGAGGATTTGCTTAGAGTAGGGGTGATTACGTCTACGCACGGAATACGCGGAGAGGTTAAGGTGTTTCCTACTACAGATGACCCTCAGCGATTTAAAAAGCTCAAAAAATGTATTATAACGGGAAAACGTGAAAATATTGAGGTTGAAGTTTCGTCTGTAAAGTTTTTTAAACAGTATGTGATTTTGAAATTTAAGGAATTTGATAATATAAATGATATAGAACAGTATGTTAAGAGAGATTTAATGGTTACGCGCGAAAATGCGGTAGAATGCGCTCCGGGAGAGTATTTTATCTGCGATTTGATAGGGCTTGAGGTGATAACCGATGAGGGGGAAGTGATAGGAAAGCTGACGGACGTTCTTGAGACAGGCGCAAACAATGTATATGAGGTTACCGGGCAAAACGGAAAAACAATTCTTATACCTGTTATCGAACAGTGTATTCTGGAACATGATATGGAAAAAAGAATGGTCAAGGTACATCTTCTGCCGGGACTTCTGGATATTAATTGATGAAAATTTGTAACAGTTCATCCGCGCCATTCGCAAAGCCGCGCCTGAGGCGCTTTCCCGCTGCTTCGCAGCTAACTTTGCTCATAATCGGGCGCTCAGCTCATAAGCTGTACAACACGCAAATTCATGCAAGCATGATTTGCTTGTCATACAGCTTATGGTTGAACTGTTACAAAAATTTTATAATTTTTTTATAATTTGATTGACAAAATGTGATATATCATGCATACTTATTTTATAAAAATCGGTTTTAGATAAGCGGACTGATTGATAAAAATATGGAGGGTTAATGAATGCCAATTAATAAAAGGAATTTAGCGGTATCAATTATTTTGTCTATTGTAACATGCGGTATCTATGGAATTTACTGGTTTGTAGTACTCACAGATGATGCCAAGAATGTTTCGGGTGACGTACAGGGAGCCAGCGGAGGAGTTGCGTTTCTTCTTACTTTAGTTACATGCGGTATTTATGGATTTTACTGGGCATATAAGCAGGGAGAGCGAATTGACTATGCTAAGTCAATGAGAGGTATTCCTTCAGGAAGTTCGAACATTTTGTATTTGGTTTTGGCTATTTTCGGCTTATACATTATTGTTTACATATTAGTTCAGGATTCGCTGAATAAGATTTCTGATATTGATATGACTATGAACGGCGGAAACGGTCCAATGTATAACGGACCTATGAATGGTCCGATGAACAACGGTCCGATGTAATTTTAAATTTATGCTTGCATTTTATTTTGGCATGTGTTAGACTATACAAGTTGTGAGAAAAGAGATGGTCCTCTGTTACATTAACTGTATTAAGAACATCAAAATTTAAGGAGGTCACACATGAATAATATTATTAAGAACATTGAAGATGCTCAGATGAAGGCAGAAGTCCCTCAGTTCAAAGTAGGCGATACAGTAAGAGTATCAGCTAAGATTAAAGAGGGCAACCGTGAAAGAACACAGGTGTTTGAAGGTACAGTATTGAAGAAGCAGGGCTCAGGCGTGCGCGCTACATTTACTGTAAGAAAGCTTTCTAACGGTGTTGGTGTCGAGAAGACATGGCCGTTGCATTCACCTATTGTTGAGAAGGTTGAAGTTGTCAGATTAGGTAAGGTAAGACGCGCTAAGCTTAACTACTTACGTTCAAGAACAGGTAAGGCTGCTAAGGTTAAGGAGTTAGTCAGATAATTTACTGATAATGTGTTTTAACAGCGCTTGTAAAGGCTATTTGTCATAAGTTTGAGACGGATTTAGAAACAGGATGTAGGAGTGTAAACTGCTATGTCCTGTTTTTTGCGTGAAGTTGATAGTGTGTACAGATGTTTGCGACTTTATGCTTTTCATTTGCGATGATTTGTTGTAGAATTAATGAAGGATATACTATTACATTTACGGAGAAAATAAGATGTCTGCTTTATTTCAGAGAAGATACCAGGAAAACGTCAGGCTTCAGACAATCTGCAAGTTTGTGGTTGATATAATAATAATTATAGTTTTTGCATATGTGCTGGTAATGTTTACATGTGACCGCACTAAGGTTTCGGGCGGCTCAATGCAGCCTTCGCTTGAAAATGAGGAGACGGTGCTTATAAACAGACTTGCATATTCTCTTATTAAGCCGCGCAGATACAGCGTAATAGCCTTTAAGGTTGACGGCGCGAGCTCTAATAAAGTTTATATCAAGCGTGTTATAGGACTTCCAGGAGAGAAAATTCAGATTAAGGAAGGTCATGTGTATATTGACGGAGAGCAGCTTAAGGATGATGTGTACGATGATAATATACTCACGGCAGGTCTTGCTGCAAATGAGATAACACTCGGAAACGGAGAATATTTTGTGCTGGGAGACAACAGAAACAACAGTGAGGACAGTCGCTTTGCAAGTGTCGGAATAGTTAAGGAGGAAAATATTATCGGCTCTGTTTGGGCTGTAATTATGCCTATAAAGAATTTTGGTTTTGTAAAATAAATTTGGAGAGGAATTTTAAACACAGATGAATTATCAATGGTATCCCGGTCATATGACAAAGGCGCGCCGTATGATGGAGGAAAATATAAAGCTGATTGATTTGGTTATTGAGGTTGTTGACGCCAGAATTCCAATCAGCAGCCGAAATCCTGATATTGACATTCTGGCAAAAAATAAGGCCAGACTTATTCTTCTTAATAAGTCGGATTTGTCGGATGAGAGCGCAAATCAGGCGTGGATTGATTATTATAATTCTAAAAATATTTTATGTATTAAACTCAACTCAAAAACAGGTGCGGGGATTAAGCAGATAAATTCCGCAGTTGAAAAGGCATGTCATGAAAAGCTGGAGAGAGACAGGAAAAAAGGAATATTGAACAGACCAGTTCGGGCAATGGTTGTCGGCATTCCCAATGTCGGAAAGTCTACATTTATAAATGCTTATGCCGGAAGGGCTTGTGCCAAGACAGGCAACAAACCGGGAGTAACTAAGGGAAAGCAATGGATAAGGCTCGGCAAAAATATAGAACTGCTTGACACCCCGGGAATTTTATGGCCTAAGTTTGACAGTCAGCTTGTAGGCAGAAATCTGGCTCTTATCGGTTCTATGAATGACGAGGTAATAAATATAGAAGATTTGGCGTTTGAAGCGGTATGTTTTTTGTTGGAGCAGTATCCGGGCAGGCTTGCAGAGCGATACGGTGCTGATGAGGAGCGAGAGCCTTTATTTATTATGGATGATATTGCGAAGAAGCGCGGCTGCCTTAAAAAAGGAGCTGTCACAGACTATGAGAAGCTTGCGGGTATTATTCTTGATGATTTCAGAAGCGGACGCATCGGAAGACTTACGCTTGAGCTGCCTCAGGACGCGTGATTAGATATTTTTCTGCGAAGGAAGGTTTAAAATGACCAAGAAAGAGGAGGCGCAGTTAAAGCGCCGGGAAAAGCTGAGAGCGGAGAAGCTCAGAGTCGAGGAAATGTGCAGTTTTGAGAAAGAGTACAGCATGTATTCTTATATATGCGGTATAGATGAAGCCGGGAGAGGGCCGCTTGCAGGCCCTGTTGTTGCCGGGGCGGTTATATTGCCTAAGGATGCAAGAATTTTATATATAAACGATTCAAAAAAACTCAGTGAAAAAAAACGTGAAGAGCTTTTTGATGTGATATGCAGCGAGGCGCTTGCCTATGGGATTGGAGTGGTTTCTCCGGAGCGCATTGATGAGATTAACATTCTTCAGGCTACATATGAGGCGATGCGGGAGGCGATTAATAAACTCGATATAACGCCCGATATATTATTGAATGATGCTGTTACAGTTCCGGAAGTTAATATCAGACAGGTGCCTATCATAAAGGGCGATGCAAAAAGTATGAGTATTGCGGCTGCAAGCATTTTGGCAAAGGTTACGAGAGACCGTATGATGCTGGAATATGATGCTGTTTATCCTGAGTACGGTTTTGCGCGTCACAAGGGGTACGGCACTAAACAGCATACGGACGCTCTTGTTAAATATGGAGCCTGTCCTATTCACAGAAGAACATTTATAAAAAAGTTTATATAGATGTAAGATAGGAGTGTTTGTTTATGCCTGTAAATTTATCATCAGTGTTCAACCAGATAAGAGACTCATCTTCCGCAAAAACATCATCAAATGTTTCAAATGGTGCTTCCGGTGTTTCGGGGGCTTTAAACGGCACAGCCGTTACAGGTGATGCTGAGGGGATGGCTGTTTTGAGAAAACTTCTTGCCGGAGACATATTTTACGGGGAGGTCGTAGGCATAGATGATAAAACGGCGCTTCTTAAGCTTTCTGACGGAAGTCTCGTAAATGCGCGTCTTTTGTCAAATGCTAATATCCAGGCGGGGCAGGCGCTTACATTTATAGTTGAGGAAACATCACAGTCGGGAATTTCAATAAAACCTCTTGATATATCGCAGCAGCAGTCTGTGTTTATATCAAAGGCGCTGGAGGCGGCAGGGCTTGCGGAGAGCAGCGACAATATAAATATGGTAAAAGAGCTTCTTTCGCTCAATATGCCTGTAGATGCCGGGACTCTTGGAGAAATGGTTAAATATTCTTTGAATTTTCCGGATGCAAACCCATCAACGCTCGCCAGTCTGATGAGACTTGATATTCCGGTTACAGCCGATAATATAGCTCAGTTTGAGTCGTATAAAAGCTATGAGCACAGTATTTTATCGGATTTGAATAAACTTGGCGGGGGACTGTCAGGTATTTTTGAAGAAATTGTCTTTTACGGAAAAGAGGCTCTTTTGGCTGACAGCAGAACGGGAGAGCAGAATATTTTAAATCAGGCAGAGCTGTTTTCAAGGATTACAGATACTTTGTATTCTGAAGGTACGAATGGGCAGGCTGTGCAGAGCCGCACAATGGCTGAAGTGTTTGACAGCGGTACGCTTAAAGAATTTGCGGAAGCTGTGCGAAAGCTGCCTGTGTCTGATGACAACCGGGCAATGCTTACAAAACTGTCTTTATCAATTCTTGAAGGAACGGCGACGGTGCATGAGGTATTGGACAGTTTTACAAACATTTTGAAAAGTCAGCCTTCGGCTGCGTCAGAACTTCAGAATTTTCCGGGGACGGATTTTTTTAACCGTCTGCTGAGCGAAATGATTAATGAAACTCTCAAATTAAATCCTGCGGATTTGACAAAGGAGGAGGGGCTTAAAAGCTATTATAAGCGAATAAAAAATGTTCTCGACAAGCTGTCTGACGATATAGCTTCAACCGATAAGACGGGAGATTTGTCCAAGAGTATGGATTCAATCAGAAGCAATATAGACTTCATGAACGATTTGAATAAAAATATGACATATTTTCAGATGCCGGTGCGTTTTTCTGAGAGCGATGCAAACGGAGAGCTCTATGTGTTTACCAATAAGAGAGCTCTGGCTGAGGGAAGGGACAATATAAGCGCTCTTCTTCATCTTGATATGGAACATTTGGGGCCGGTTGATGTGTATGTACATCTTCAGGGAATGAATGTTTCTACCAATTTTTGTCTTGAGAGCGAACAGCTTCTTGATTTCGTATACTCTAATATAGATAAATTAAGCAGACGTCTCGAAGCGCTCGGCTACAGCACTACGTTCGAGATGAAGGTAAATGATGACGGCAAGCATTTTGATTTTGTGGAGGATTTTATAAACAGGGATATTACACCTCGGATAACATCTCAGTACATACTTGATATTAAAGCGTAAAATCCCATGAAATATTTTATAAATATATTATATTTTATTAATTGAGATATTTTTTATACGGTGTAAAATAGAGGTTGAGCGAATGGCAGATTATAACAGTTCAAATTTTTCAAATTCGGGTGAAAAAAGTAAAGAAAAGAACAAACCTAAAGTATCTGTCGCTCTCGAATATAATCCGGGAGAGGAGGCGCCTAAGATTATTGCCTCCGGACGCGGAATTATCGCGGAAAAAATTATCGAGAAAGCAAAGGAGAGTGATATTCCTGTCTATGAAGACAGCAAGCTGGCAAATACACTCTCAAAACTGGAGATAGGCGATATGATTCCTCCCGAATTGTATGAAGTAGTCGCAGAAATACTTGTCTTTGTTGATGACTGCGACAGAATCAGGGGTAAAATTAATAATTGAAAATAAATAACAGACAGCTGGGGACAAAATGGGAAAAGGCGGCTGTGGATTTTTTGAGAGACCAAGGGTATATCATACTTGAGAAAAATTATCGGTGCAGGGCAGGTGAAATAGATATTATTGCCAGAGATGCGGATATCCTCTGCTTTGTTGAGGTAAAATACAGAAAATCCTGTAAGTACGGAAGTGCGGTTGAGGCTGTTGGGGCTTCAAAGCAGCGCATTATACGTTTTGTTGCCAGGGACTACTTATTTCGGAGGCGTGTAAATGTAAATACGCAGTGCAGATTTGATGTAGTGGGCTTCGACTTTGGAGAGCCTACTCTTATTAAAAATGCATTTTGAATTTTAAACGGGGGAATTTAAGAATATTAATATGAATATTTCAGAAAAAAATTGTGAGTCCGGGTCAAATATTCCGGATAATAAAAATATAGATGATAATTTTAAAGCTTTTAGTGTTAAGCGTCTTGATAATGAAAAATTATTCTATAACGTAATTAAAAAATACGGAGGACATGTGAGTTCTGATAATTTTTCAAATACAGTAAATTTCCATAAAAATCCGATTGCGCACATTAAGTTTGCTCCGTTTGAAAAATCAGGCTTTGTAAGCCAATGCTTTTCGACAAGGCTTGGGGGAACGAGCAGCGGAATGTATGAGAGCATGAATCTTACATTTAACGATGTTGGTCAGTACAAAGCTGATGCAAGAGAAAATGTTTTAGAAAATTTCAGGCGTATGAGTTCGGTTATAAATATTCCGGTTGAAAGAATGGTATATTCAAAACAGACTCATACGACGAATGTTCTCGCTGTGTCAGACAGTCATGCGGGAATGGGGCTGGTAAGAGGGCGTAATTTTGACAATATAGACGGATTTGTATCAAATACACCGGGGCTGTGTCTTGTGACATCTTTTGCCGACTGCATTCCTGTTGTCATGACAGATGAGAGACACAGGTGTATTGCATCTGTTCATGCCGGTTGGAGGGGCACTGCAGGAAATATTGCCGCGAATGCCATTTTAGCTATGCGTAAGAGCTTTGGAAGCTCTCCGAAGGATGTGACAGCTTTTATCGGCCCGGGAATATGTGCAGACTGCTATGAGGTCGGTGAAGATGTGGCGGAGCAATTTAAAAGGGTGTATAATGAAGAAGAATACAGGTCAATTCTTTTGCCGGAGATTACTGAAAAAAGTAGAACAAATGCATCTGAATCGGTAAAGTTTCTTCTGAATTTGTCTATGGCAAATTATTTTAATCTTTTACGTTCCGGCGTTCTGCCTGAAAATATATATGTATCAGACATATGTACATGCTGTAACAGCAGAATTTTGTTTTCCCACAGGGCGAGCAGAGGAAAACGCGGTATTTTGTGTAATTTTATATCTATAAATTGTGAATGATTTCACATGGTTTTTGGAGGATAACAATGGATGAATTAGAACTTTTAAGCGATGATGAACAGCTTATTATGCCGGATATTCTCACTAGAGAGCAGTTTATGAAATTTGTAGAAAAAAGTTCAAAATTTGAAGAACTGATGATGATGTACAGATGTGCAATACGTGAGGTACAGACTAAACTTGAAATTTTAAATGATGAATTTAAAACTAAGAGACAGCGCAATCCTATCGATACTATTCGCTCAAGGATAAAAGCGCCTATGAGTATTTATGAAAAACTGAGAAGACGCGGGTATCCGGTCTCAATACAGTCAATAGCCGATAATTTGAATGACGTCGCAGGAATTCGCGTTGTATGTCCGTTTATCAGCGATATTTATGATGTCGCTAAAATGCTTATCTCTCAGGATGACATTGAGGTTATGGAGGTTAAGGACTATATTAAAAATCCTAAGCCTAACGGTTACAGAAGTCTTCATTATGTTATTATTATTCCTATTTTTCTTTCATCGGGCAAGGAATATATGAAGGTTGAAGTGCAGATTCGTACTATTGCAATGAATTTCTGGGCAAGTCTTGAACATCAGATGCATTACAAACAGTTTGAAAATGACGAGATGCCTGAGATTGTAAATCAGCTTACTGACTGTGCTGAGAGTATATATCACACGGATGTGCGCATGCAGGAGATACGTGAAGATATACATAAAATGAACTTATAAATTTATAAGTTTAAAATATATACTAATAAAATATAAAAACAACTATTGATATTGACAGCTTTTTCTGTTATACTTTTTTTAAATTAAAAAATATAACATGGAGGAGGAAATTTTATTGAGTAGTGAGGATTTACTTGCCATTTCCAATATTTTGGATATAAAGCTTCAGCCTGTGAATGAAAGATTGGATGAACTAAGCAGTGAAATTAAGGAGGTTAAAGTACGCCTCGGAAACTTAGAAGAGCGAATGGAGAAAGTCGAGGAACGCCTCGTCAAAGTCGAGGAAAGGCTCGTCAAAGTTGAGGAACGAGTCGGAGCCTTAGAGGAACGAGTCGGAGCCTTAGAAGAACGAGTCGGAGCCTTAGAAGAACGAGTCGGAGCCTTAGAAGAACGTGTCGGAAACTTAGAAGAACGCGTCGGAAATTTAGAAGAACGGGTGGAGAAAGTCGAAGAACGTATTGGAGATGTTGAAAATGACATGCACGGATTTAATACTCGATTTGAAAATATCGAAGAAGGAATGCATAAATTAACCGTGCGTTTGGAAAATGTTGAAGAAAATATGCATGCTGTAAAACTATATTTGGAAAATGATATTGATGTCAAGATAAATATTTTAGTTGAAAATTATGTTCCGGCTGCAAAGCGTTATGAGAGAGCATCAAAAGAAATAGAAAATATTAAAACAGATTTGGATGTTGTGAAAAAAACAGTTGCAGAACATAGTGAGATATTAAAAGCTTTGGCATAAAACAAGTAATTAATAAAGAAGTCTGCAAAGCCTGCAATATTCCGCTTTAATGATTGCGGTTTACTGCAGGCTTTATCGGGTTAAAACACAATTTAGCTGATTTTTTTCGTCTTGCGTTTGGTGCTCTTTATGATAATAAATGTTATCAATGCAAGGATTCCGATAGGCAGAAGCAGTGTAATAATAGTGGCTGAAATTTCCGAATATATGGGATTGTCAAAAATGGACTTTTTAATATCTTTGTATTCTGCCGTTTTAACTATGTTTTCAAGTTCAATCTTCATGTTGTCGGTAAGCGAGCTCTGATTGGTCTGAAGTGAAAACGAAATAGCCTTTCCCTGCATTATGGTATAATATTTTCTGAGATAAATAACAACATCATTGTTAGCGACGGAGGTGATATCTGTGACATAATAAACAACTCCATTGATGCGTTCTATAAATGAGTTTGTCACATTTTCCGTGACACTGCCGTTTTCTCTGTTATCGCTGTTTGCAACATATGCCTCAAAGTTTGCCTGAATATCTTCTTCACTCAATTCATTCAGTGCGTTTACACCGGACGGAGCATCCTTGCCGCTGAGCAGAATTTCATATGTTACATTTTCTCTTGGAATAATTTCAAGATAAATGTTATTGACTTTCATAAGCGCACGAAGCTCTTCAACGTCATTTGCTCCGATAAGCTCGAGATATGAATTGTTTGAGGTTACATTCTGTGTAAAACAAACTAAATCATTCGATACAGAAACCTGAATGTCTATGTCGGCAAGTTTATATGTTGAGACAGAAGAAGTGTCAGAGATAGAAATATCACTCGCTGAAGCAGTTGATGCCGTTTCAGAATTATCCTGTGTGTCTGCTGATGCTGATATAGGAACGGAAATAAATAATACTGTACCAAGCAGGAAGGAGAAAGCACCCCTTCGTATTTTCCGTGAAAGTGAAAAGTCTTTTGTCATAATAAAGTGTACCTCCTGAGCTTTTCGTATGGTTTTATATGAATGGCAGAACTGTTACTTTACGTAAGTATTAAGATAGCACATAACTTTACAAAAAGCAATTTAGCTGATATTATATATTAGATTATGTTTATTAATTTTTTGTAAATTTGTAAAGTGAGGATTTGATAAATGGGTAAGCCGATTGTGGCTGTCGTGGGCAGACCTAATGTGGGAAAGTCAACATTATTCAATGTGCTTGCAGGACAGCAGATTTCTATTGTTAAAGATACGCCGGGAGTTACGAGAGACCGTATTTATGCTGAGGTTACGTGGCTTGACAAAGCGTTTACATTAATTGATACGGGCGGTATAGAGCCGGATACAAATGATATAATACTCTCACAGATGCGTGAGCAGGCTGAAATAGCCATAGAGACGGCGGATGTAATTATTTTTATGACAGACGTGAGACAGGGGCTTGTAGATTCCGACGCAAAGGTTGCTGACATGCTTAGGCGTTCTCACAAGCCGGTTGTGTTGGTTGTCAATAAAGTTGATAATTTTGAAAAAATGATGCCTGACGTATATGAGTTTTATAACCTCGGTATCGGAGATCCTGTTCCTGTTTCAGCGGTTTCAAAGCTGGGAATGGGAGATATGCTTGATGAGGTTATCAAATATTTTCCTCAAAATTCTGATGAGCAGGAGGAGGATGAACGCCCGAAAATAGCAATAGTCGGTAAGCCTAATGTCGGCAAGTCGTCAATAGTCAATAAGCTTTTGGGTGAAAACCGTGTAATTGTATCAAATATTGCAGGTACGACAAGAGACGCAATAGATACTGTAATAGAGCATAACGGAAAGGAATACGTTTTTATTGATACTGCAGGTCTGCGCCGTAAAAATAAGATTAAAGAAGACCTTGAGCGCTACAGTATAATAAGAACTGTCGCCGCCGTGGAGAGGGCGGATATTGTAATTATCGTTATTGATGCCACGGAGGGCGTTACCGAGCAGGATGCAAAGATAGCGGGGATTGCACATGAGAGAGGAAAGGGGATTATCGTCGCGGTCAACAAATGGGATGCCATAGAAAAAAATGACAAGACTATCTATGAGCACACCAATAAAATAAAGGATACTCTATCTTTCATGCCTTATGCGGAGATACTGTTTATCTCGGCTTTGACGGGACAGCGTCTGGGTAAAATATACGAGCTAATCGATGAGATTATTGACAGCCGGAGTATGCGTGTTCCGACAGGTGTGTTAAACGAAATTCTGACAGAGGCCGTGGCTATGCAGCAGCCTCCTTCGGACAAGGGAAAGCGCCTGCGCATTTACTATATTACGCAGGTTTCGGTTAAGCCGCCTACATTTGTGATGTTTGTAAATGACAAAGCATTGACGCACTTTTCATACACCAGATATATTGAAAATAAAATTCGCGAAGCTTTTGGCTTTAGAGGAACTTCTATAAGATTTATTAACAGAGAACGCAAGGAGAAATAATAATGTTTGAACGTGTTATATGCCTTATATTAGGTTATCTGCTGGGGTCTGTAATACAGGCGGGCTACTGGTACGGAAGATTAAATCATATTGATATAAGAAAATACGGAAGCGGCAATGCAGGAACAACTAACGTAATGCGCACGCTTGGCAGAAAAGCGGGGATAATTACGTATTTGTTTGATGCGCTTAAGCCTATAATCTGTACGGTTATAATTCATTTTGTTTTCGGAAATAAAAACGGAAATGAACTGCTTCTTATTATGTATGGTGGTCTTGGAGTTGTGGTTGGTCACAATTTTCCTTTTTATCTTAAGTTTAAGGGCGGAAAAGGAATTGCAGCTTCTTCAGGCGTTGTTCTTTCTCTGCTTTTTTACCCTGCAAACTGCTGGGCGTTTACAGTACTCGGTGCAGTTACCTTTGCATCTGTTACATATATTTCAAAATATGTTTCGCTTGGGTCTCTTGTAGCCATAAGCCTGTGGTTTATAGAATTTGTTATATGGGGCTGCGCAGGCTGGCTTCCTTTAGAGGGAAATGTCCTGTATGAATCATACGGCGTTGTTTTTGTGATAACCCTGCTTGCGTTTATACGTCACAGCGGCAATATAAAGAGACTGATTAACGGAACTGAGCGGAAAATAGGGCAGAAGAAAACGGAGGAAGCAAATGGCTGAAATTAGTATTATGGGCGCCGGGAGCTGGGGCTTGGGTCTTGCGATTTTATTGAATAACAACGGACATCACGTTACTGTGTGGTCTGTCTTTCCTGAAGAGGTCGAGCAGTTATCAAAGGAACGAGAAAATAAAAAATGCCTTCCGGGAGTGCACATTCCTGAAAGCATTGATTTTAATGCCGATACAGAGACTGTTGTCAAAGGCGCAGACATTATTGTGCTTGCGGTTGCTTCGCCGTACACCAGGACAACAGCGAAAAGCTTTGCTCCGTATGTCAGAGCTGGGCAATACATTGTAAATGTAGGCAAAGGAATTGAAGAAAATACTCTTATGACGCTGTGTGAGGTTGTTGAACAGGAAATCCCTCAGGCGACTGTAGCCGTACTCTCAGGTCCGAGCCATGCGGAGGAGGTGGGAAGAATGATTCCTACAACCTGCGTAATAGGAACACATAAAAAAAAGGACGCAGAGTATCTTCAGACTGTGTTTATGAACGATGTTTTTCGTGTGTATACAAGCCCGGATATGCTTGGAATATGTATCGGAGGAGCGCTCAAAAACGTAATCGCGCTTGCTGCGGGAATTGCCGACGGATTGGGATACGGAGACAACACAAAGGCAGCGTTAATTACAAGGGGGATTGCCGAGATTGCAAGGCTTGGAATTGCTATGGGCGCTGACGTTATGACATTTACGGGACTTTCGGGAATAGGAGATTTGATTGTTACATGTGCAAGTATGCATAGCCGAAACAGACGTGCCGGAATACTTATCGGAAAGGGCTATACAAAGGATGAGGCAATGGCAGAGGTTCAGATGGTAGTTGAGGGTGTTTATGCCGCAAAGGCTGCATACAAGCTTTCTCAGAAGTACAATGTAGAAATGCCTATTGTCGAACAGGTAAATGCTGTTTTATTTGATAATAAAAAACCGGCGGATGCCGTTAAAGAGCTTATGCTCAGAGATAAAAAGATAGAGACGGCTGGCGGTGAATGGAGGGAATAAGTTTTGAGAGTAATTGCCGGAACAGCGAGAAGCCTTCCTTTAAAGACTATAGAAGGGCTTGATACAAGACCGACTACAGACCGAATAAAGGAGACTCTTTTTAATATGCTGCAGAGCGAAATATTAGGCTCAAGATTTCTGGACCTTTTTTCGGGCAGCGGTGCGATAGGAATTGAGGCGCTGAGCCGAGGGGCGAAGGAGGCTGTGTTTGTTGAACATTCCAAGCCTTGTGTGGCGTGTATTAAGGATAATTTAAAGTTCACAAAGCTTGATGAAAAAGCTGTTGTCATGGAGCAGGATGTATTGTCGGCTGTAAATCGTCTTTCGGGAAAGGGCGTATTTGATATTATCTTTATGGATGCTCCGTACAGAATGGGATTGGAGCGCGAGGTGCTTGAGGCTCTGAAATACAGCGATATAGCCGACAAATATACAACAATTATTGTTGAAGAGGCCGTTGATACGGATTTGTCATACGCTGAGACCGAACTTGGGTATGAGATTTATAAGAATAAAAAATATAAAACCAGTAAGCATGTATTTTTGCATAAGGGCTGATATGAACACCGCAAAGGAGGAGTACTATGAAAACAGCTATTTATCCGGGAAGCTTTGACCCGGTTACACTGGGACATCTTGATATTATAAAAAGGTCGGCGGCGCTTGCTGACCACTTGATTGTCGGTGTGTTGAATAATAGTTCAAAAACTCCATTGTTTTCAGTAGATGAACGTGTTAATATGATAAAAGATGTTACTTCAGACATTCCTAATGTTGAAGTGATGAGCTTCAGCGGGCTTTTGGTGGATTTTGCAAGACAGCACAATGTACAGGTGATTATAAGAGGCTTAAGAGCCGTAACAGACTTTGAATATGAACTGGCAATGTCACAGACTAACAGGGTTGCGAATCCTAATGTGGATACAATTTTTTTGAACACCAGTCTTAAATATGCTTATCTGAGTTCAAGCATTGTAAAAGAGGTGGCACAATACGGAGGCGACATCAGTAAATTTGTACCGTCACAGATAGTTGACTTAGTATATGAGAAATATCATATTAAAAAGTGAAAAGGGGAAAAGTACGATGAGTAGAATTGAACAGTTGATAAGTGATATTGAAGGTTATATTGACGGCTGTAAGTTTCAGCCTTTTTCAAATACAAAAATAATTGTTGACAAGGACCAGTTAGAGGACATGCTGGCTGAACTCAGATTAAAGACACCGGATGAAATTAAGAAGTATCAGAAGATTATCAATAATAAAGAAGCTATTATCAATGACGCTAAGGAGCAGGCTGACGCTATTCTCAACGCTGCTCAGGTACAGACTGAGGAATTAATCAATGAGCATGAGATTATGCAGCGCGCATATGCACAGGCTAATCAGCTTATTGAACAGGCAACAGCACAGGCTCAGAGTATTCTTGACAATGCAACAGAGGATGCAAATAATATTCGTATGGGTGCGGTTTCTTATACGGATGAAATGCTCTCAAAGCTTCAGTATATTATTGAGCACTCAATAAAAGACAACAAAGAAAAATATAATTCCCTGATTTCTGACCTTGAAAACGTACTTGCAGTGGTAAATAACAACAGAAATGAGCTCAATGCCAGCAGTGAAGACGATGACAGCGAAGAAATCTCAAGTCAAGAGCTGGAGGAAGCGTCAAAGGAAGATTTTAATGTTGATATTCCTATTTCCAAGTGAGTATAAACCATATACATTTTGAATTTTAAAATACATATATTGCAGCTGTGCTTACAATTATAGTTATAATTGTGAATATCAGTTTGTAATATATGTATTTTTTTATTGACAGACCGCTTCCCTGTATCATTCCTGAGGTCTGCATAATTGTGGAGATACCGCCAAACGCATTTACCGCAAGGATTAGAATTATAATTAAATTATCTGAAATATTAAGCCTGCTGCAAAGGAAAATTCCGTTTGTTATCTCGGTTATGCCGCATAATACAGCAGGATAGGTGCTGTTTGGAAACGGAAGCTGAACAATGTATGCCGCGATGCATGAAAATATTACAATATATCCGCCAAGCTTTAACATATTTTTTACGGTGTTTAAGATAGCATCGTCTATAATTTCAGCAAGTATACCTTTTCGTGTGCCATAAGTTTCATAAGCCTCAAAAGATCTGACAGTTGTTTTTGATAGTATTCGGCTTTTTCTGTTTTTATTTGCAGCTCTTTTTCTGCCTATCATATCCAAAACAAGTACGGCACTTATACCAATCAATATGGGTGCATATATGCAAAATAGTATTTTAGCTTTTTTTGCTGTCAAAAAGGGCGGCATGGCAAATATGTAGTTGACAACAAATGAAGGGCTGGAAATATTGCAGAAGGCTATGATTTTTTCGCACAGACTGTCGTTTTCAGGATCTAATTTATGAAATTCACTGCAAAGCATTGCACCCAGAGGATAGCCGCATAATACTCCCGCAGAGAAAATATAGGCATATACAGCTTTTGAATGTTTATATTCTCCGCCAAGCATTGTCATTATGCATGAGGAAATAACAGCGGCAGGAAACAGACCTGGAAGAATGCTCTTGGCCCAGAGAGATAAGCCTGCTGCAGCTCCTTTAAACGAGACCTGCGGAAACGTAATAAAAAGTATAAATATTGCGGCAAAAGCAGATTTTGTCAAAATTGATTTTTTGTCCGAGAATGAACCGCGAGCCGCAATACTTTCATGATTTGTTTTACTTTTTCTCATGATATTTCAAACTTCCGCATACATAATTAATAAAAAAATATGCGAAGTTCTCATGAAACATGTAAAAAAAATAATTGCAGTAATAGCTGCGCTTGCAGTTTTGATTAATTTTGAGTTATCATTTTTGAATAAAAATGAGCATATTCTTTTTGACACATCAATAGACAGTGAAAAATTTGCGGCTATGCAGCTTGATGTATCAATCGAAGCTGTGTCAGAAAATGCCGAAAGACTGTCGCTTGAGGCGGGAGAGATGCTCTGTATTGCGCTTTTGATGAACAACTATAATGTGGATGATAATGTATTGGACGGATTACACAAAAATATCTGCATACGAAACAGAAACCGAATGATGCGTTTTAATGACAAGGACTTCAGTTTCTATAAAAATGTCTTAAACGCTCTTTTCGGGGAAATGGTGTATTTTCCCGTAGCTCGGTCGCTTAATGACGATTCATGGGTGAATTATGTCGATTCCTGGGGATATTCGAGAACATACGGGGGCGAGCGGAAACATGAGGGGACTGATATTATGTCAGATAAAAATGAGGCAGGTGTAATGCCTGTCGTAGCAGTATGCGGCGGAACAGTCACAAATATGGGCTGGCTGGAGCTTGGAGGTTATCGCGTAGGCATTTTGTCAGATAACAATATTTATTATTATTATGCACATCTGGATTCTTTTGCCGAGGGACTCTCGGAGGGAGCTGCGGTAAGTGCGGGACAGCTTCTGGGGTATATGGGAGATACAGGCTACAGCAAAATAGAGGGAACAAGAGGAAAATTTGACGTGCATCTTCATTTTGGAATTTATATAACAAAGGACGGGGAGGAACATGCTATAAATCCCTATTACCTGCTCAAAAACATCAGCAACAAAATACTGTATTATCAGTATTAAGTATGGTATAATAGCGTCAGCGAGCTGACGCTATTATACTCGCGCATTAATTTTTGCGTCCACCGCAAAAATTAGAGCGCTTAAAATCCGCCGGAGGCTTCATGTCCGCCTTGCGGACATGTTATAACGTGCACAAGGTGCACATTAATTTTTGCAGACGGTACAGAAGCAGATGAGAAACCGCCTACGCGGATTTCTCATCGCCTCTTTGCGACAAGTCGCTCAGAAATGGAGATTAATATGAATTTGCCGGAACAATATCTTAAAAATATGAGAGAAATGCTGGGGGATGATTTTGAGGCTTATCTTGACAGCTTTAACGAAAGCAGGCTATATGGGCTGCGCATCAATACGCTTAAAATATCAGTCGAAGATTTTTTGAAAATAAGTCCCTTTAAACTTGAGCCGATTCCGTGGGTCGAAAACGGCTTTTATTTCAGCGAGGAGGACAAGCCGGCAAAGCACCCATATTATTTTGCGGGCCTGTACTACATACAGGAGCCCAGCGCAATGACTCCTGCCAATGTTTTGCCGATAGATAAAGGCGATATTGTATTTGATATGTGTGCCGCACCGGGTGGAAAGTCTACCGAGCTTGGAGCAAAGCTTGAGGGAACAGGCCTTCTTGTGACCAACGACATAAGTAATTCCAGAGCCAAAGCGCTTCTTAAAAATGTCGAGGTGTTCGGCATACCCAATGTATATGTTTTAAGTGAAGACCCTAAAACAATAGCTCCCCGTTTTAAAAACTTTTTTGATAAGATTTTAATTGACGCACCGTGTTCGGGCGAGGGAATGTTCAGAAAGGACAATAAGCTTATAAAAAGCTGGGAGAAGACCGGACCTGAATTTTATTCCGTAATTCAGCGGGAGATAATCCTTCTTGGAGCTGATATGTTAAAGCCGGGAGGGAAAATGCTTTACTCGACATGTACGTTTTCAAGGACGGAGGATGAGGAGACAGTGCGCTGGCTTCTTGAGAACAGGAGCGATATGCGCCTGACGGATATAAAACCGTATGAGGGTTTTTCTGAGGGCTATGTATATGATGAGGAAACCGCGAAAATGCACATGGAAAAGACTGTGCGAATTTTTCCGCACAAAATGGCGGGAGAAGGACATTTTGTCGCTTTGTTTGAGAAGGAGAGCGATGAGGACAGCTCTCTATTTAAGGGAGACGGTATAGAACACAGACAGCCGCAGAACAAAATTCCGGATGAGCTGTCAGATTTTATAGACAAGTTAAACCGGGGGACATTAGATTTTAAGGTGGAAAGCAAAAATATTTCAGTGAGGGACAGCTATGTTTATCTTTGCTCACCGCTTATGCCTGAACTGAAAGGCTTAAGGACGATGCGCACAGGGCTTTTGCTGGGAGAGCTTAAGAAGAACAGATTTGAGCCGAGCCAGGCTCTTGCAATGGCATTAAAATCATGTGACTACCCGGATGTCATAAGTCTGCCTGAGAATGATGAGAGAGTTGTCAAATACTTAAAAGGAGAGACGCTTGATTTGCCCGAATTTGAAAATAATACATCGGACGGATGGAATCTGTTCTGTATTGACGGCTATCCGCTCGGCTGGGGCAAATTTAAAAACGGCACGCTTAAAAATAAATATCTTGCGGGCTGGCGTTGGATGTAATTATGGGGTTATTAAGACTTGATAAATATCTGTCTGATATGAAGACCGGCACACGAAGCCAGGTGAAAGAATACATACGCAAAGGACGTGTACGCATAGACGGACGCATAGTGCGTTCTCCCGAATATAAGGTAGACACTGCAAGCCAGCGTGTTCATCTTGATAATCAGGAGGTTGGATACACTGACATGGAGTATTATATGCTCAACAAACCAGCCGGTGTGCTTACCGCTACAACCGACAGGCATGCCAGAACGGTGCTTGATTTAATGAATGTACGGCGGAAGGATTTATTTCCTGTAGGGCGGCTTGATAAGGATACAGAGGGACTTCTGCTTATCACAAATGACGGCGCTCTCGCTCACAGCCTGCTGTCGCCCAAAAAGCATGTGGACAAGGTTTATTATGCAAAGGTATCCGGAATAATAAGAGAAGATACGGTTAAGGCATTTTCGGACGGACTTAAAATTGACGATGATTTTACCGCTATGCCTGCGGTTTTGGAAATTATGGAATACGATGAAAAAAATAATCTTACTGAAGTAAATGTAACAATAAGAGAAGGCAAATTTCATCAGATAAAAAGAATGTTCGAGTCGGTCGGAAGCGAGGTCGTTTATCTGAAACGGCTTTCAATGGGAACGCTTCAGCTCGACGAGGCTTTGGAAGCGGGCGAGTACCGCGAGCTTACATCTTCAGAGCTTGAGGCTTTGAAAAATATTAATTAAAAAGGATATATTTGAATGTTAAATGCTCTGGGGTTTACAGGGCATGCGGCATAATAACGGACAAAAATATGTTAAATAATTTTCTTCCTGTCAGCCGGTCGGATATGGAAAAAAGAGGCTGGGAACAGTGTGATTTTGTATATATTACCGGGGATGCCTATGTTGACCATTCCTCCTTCGGGCATGCAATTATAAGCAGGGTGCTTGAGGCGTTTGGATATAAGGTCGGTATTATAGCGCAGCCTGACTGGAAAGATAAGAACAGTGTCACAGCGCTTGGAAGGCCGCGTCTCGGTTTTCTTGTGACATCCGGAAATATGGATTCAATGGTCAATCACTATACAGTAAACAAAAAGCGACGCCATTCGGATGCGTACTCGCCGGGCGGGGAAATCGGGAAGCGTCCCGACTATGCTGTTGTTGTGTACTGCAACCTGATTAAACAGACATATAAGGACTGCCCGATAATCATAGGAGGGATTGAGGCATCGCTGCGCCGTCTTGCGCATTATGATTACTGGTCGGATAAAATAAAGCATTCTGTTCTCATAGATTCAGGCGCAGATCTGCTTTTATACGGTATGGGGGAGCGTTCTGTAGTTGAGGTGGCTGACGCCTTAGACAGCGGTATTGATGTTTCTGACATAACATATGTGAAGGGGACGGTTTACCGGGCAAAGAATACTGAAAATCTATATGACTTTATAACCTTACCCGATTATGAGAAGGTTTCCTCTGACAAGCTTGAATATGCAAAGAGCTTTAAGATACAGCATGAAAATACTGATGCTTTTACCGCAAAGACACTTGTCGAAAAATACAAGGAAAAATGTTACATAGTACAAAACCCTCCGGCTCTTCCGCTTACTACAACTCAGATGGATGACGTCTATGCTCTTCCGTATATGCGGGCATATCATCCGATGTATGAAAAAATGGGAGGCATTCCGGCGCTGTCAGAAATTAAATTCAGTATTACCAGCAACCGTGGGTGTTTCGGAGGATGCTCTTTCTGTGCCCTGACATTTCATCAGGGAAGAATTGTGCAGACAAGGAGTCATGAGTCAATAGTCGCCGAGGCTGTTTTGATGACTAAGGATAAGGATTTTAAGGGCTATATTCACGATGTAGGAGGCCCTACGGCAAACTTCAGACATCCGTCATGCAGAAAGCAGCTCACAAAGGGAGTCTGCACAAACCGTCAGTGTCTGTATCCGTCACCGTGTAAAAATCTTACGGTTGACCACAGGGATTATATAAGCCTTCTCCGAAAGCTCAGGAATATTGATGGCGTTAAAAAGGTATTTATCCGTTCAGGAATACGTTTTGACTATTGCATGGCAGACCACGACGATTTGTTTTTGTCTGAACTGTGCAAACATCATATAAGCGGACAGCTCAGAGTTGCTCCGGAACATATAAGCGATAATGTGCTGAAATATATGGGAAAACCATCAAACGGAGTTTATCAGTCATTTATTAAAAGATACCAGAGGATAAACGCAAAGACAGGAAAGGAACAGTTCATCGTTCCGTACCTTATGTCGTCGCATCCAGGCTCGACAATGAAAGAAGCGATTGAGCTTGCCGAATATATTCGGGATTTGGGCTATATGCCTGAGCAGGTGCAGGATTTTTATCCGACACCTTCGACACTCTCGACATGCATGTATTACACTGGCGTTGACCCGAGGACAATGCAGCCTGTGTACACGCCTGTGTCACCGCATGAGAAGGCTATGCAGCGGGCGCTTATCCAGTACAAAAAGCCGGAGAATTATGATTTGGTAAAGGAAGCGCTTATAAAATACGGACGTACCGACCTTATAGGCTTTGATAAAAAATGTCTTATACCGCCGAGGAAGCTTAAGAGCTCAGATGCTTATGCCAAGACGCAGCCAGTGAAGAGACAGCGGATTAACGCTTCCCGCAATAAAATACAGCACGCAGGAAACGGCAGAAAGGATAATAACATTAATGGAAAAAAGAAAAAAAGGTGATTTCGGCTATTTGAGATACCGAAAAAAAATAAATCTTATAAAAATGCTTGCCGCATTTGCGGTAGTTGCAGCAGTTCTAATTATTGGACTTGTGGTTTATAAGACGCGGGCAAATGCATTTACCGTTGCGGCTATTGTTCTCGTTCTGCCTGCGGCAAAAATGGCTGTCGGGTATTTTGTGGTAATGCCGCACAATTCTGCGTCAAAGGAATTAAAGGCAAAACTTAAGGCTGAGTCCGGAGGGCTTGGAATATATTATGACCTGATATTTTCCAACAGTAAAAAACCGATAGGAACTCAGGCGGTTGCTGTTTCCGAGACTGCAGTAATAGCGCTTTCCGATGAGAAGAAGGCGGATAAAAAGCTTTTTGAGACAAGCCTTAAAGAATTTATGCAAAATGACGGCCGTAAAGTTAATGTTACGCTGTATTTTGACGAAAAGCAGTTCCTTTCAAGGGCGAAAAAGCTTTCGGACAGTCTGGCGTGCTCAGATGAGAGCGGCAAAAAAGAAAAAAATGAAAATGATAAGAGTTCATACGATAAAAATTCTGACGGAACGCGCAGCGCTGATAATATGACCATTCAAAAAAATGCGCATTCACTGCTTGGCATGTGTCTGTAATCTGAATTATTTTTTAGAAGGGAAACCTGATTTTTTATGAAAGAACTTGTTGTAAGTCCGCTTGAAGCCGGGCAGAGGTTCGACAAATATCTTATAAAATGTATGCCCAATGCTTCTAAAAGTTTTTTGTATAAGATGCTTCGGAAGAAAAATATTTTATTGAACGGAAAAAAAGCTGACGGAAGTGAAAAAATTTCGTCAGGAGATTGTGTGAAAGTCTTTTTTTCGGATGAAACCTTTGAAAAATTCACGGGAAATCCAGACAGTGTAAATGGGAAAAAATATGCGAAGGAGCTTTCGCCGATCAAGCTTTCGGTGTTATATGAAAATGACGACTTTCTTGCGGTAAATAAACCGTCAGGAATGCTCTCGCAAAAAGCGGATAAAAACGATGTATCCTTAGTGGAGCATATAGAAAAATATTTGCTGGACAAGGGGCATTATAACTCAGCTTCGGCATACAAACCCGGTATATGCAACCGTCTCGACCGCAATACCAGCGGAATAGTCGTGGCTGGAAAATCTGTTGCCGGGCTTCAGAGAATGTCGCAGGCGTTCCGTGACAGAACAATAGAAAAATATTATATTTGCATTGTAAAGGGAAAGGTGGCAGAAAGAAATTTAATAAACGGATATTTATACAAAGATAAGATTTCCAATAAAGTTACGGTTTTTAGCGGTGTAAGCGATATTAATGACAATAAAAAATACTCTGTAATTGAGACCGAATATGTTCCTGTGTGCGGAAATGACCGCATAACGCTTTTAAAGGTGCACCTTATCACGGGAAAAACGCATCAGATACGCGCTCACCTGGCTTTTGACGGACATCCGATTGCGGGAGATGAAAAATACGGAGACTTCGGATTAAATAAATATTTCAGAAAAAAATATAATATTACCAGCCAGATGCTTCATGCTTTTGAGCTGAATATTCCGCAGGACGGGAAAGAAGGACAGCTTTGTATAAAAACGCCTGTGCCGCAAGAATTTATCGATGTTTTAAAGGGAGAAAAATTATGGGTACCTGGAATTCCAGAGGACTTAGAGGCTCTGCATTAGAGGATTTTATAAATTTAAGCAATGAAAAATATCACGCGTCGGGTCTTGGTCTTATTCAGAAAATACCTACTCCGATAAAACCGATTCATATTGATAAGGAAACGCGTCATATTACGCTTGCATATTTTGACCAGAAAAGTACAGTGGACTATATAGGCGTAGTTCAGGGAATTCCCGTGTGTTTTGATGCAAAGGAGACAGCCGTTGATACTTTTCCGCTTCAGAACATACATCCTCACCAGATAAAATTTATGTCTGATTTTGAGAAACAGCAGGGAATAGCGTTTATTATTTTGTATTTTTCTTCCAGAGATGAGTTTTATTATATACCATTTTGTGATATAATATATTTTTGGGACAGGGGGCAGAATGGAGGAAGAAAGAGCTTCACATATGACGAGGTGGACAAAAATTATCGGATACACAGCTCAAAAGGAGTGCTGGTGCACTATCTTGAAACGCTGCAGAGAGATATAATGTCCAGATAAATATATGTTAGCTTAAGAAATTCTGAGGATTTATGCGCGCATAGAGAACATCGGCGCGCAGAAGTAAAGAGAGGAACGGAGAGGTGCTATGGAAAAAAACATTATAGAAAAATATGAGCTGATTGACGGTCATGCAATTATCGATACTAATTATAACATTATTACGGCAAATGAAGAGATGTACCGTTTTATAGGGATTTCAACCGTCAATTCTATAATGGAATCCATACATCAGGTTGATTTGGACGATTTTATTGATGTGGCGCACCATTTAAGAGAGGGACAGGAGACAGATATGGTTCTGAGGATGAGGCGCTCAGACAATTCATACCGCTGGATTCTCCTTCACATTGCACGGTTCCAGTTTAAATCGACCAGCAATGCCTTTGAATATTTTGAATTATCGGCGTCAGATATTCTTGCGCTGCACAAGCAGAACGATATTCTTCAGAATAATATGCAGAGCTTCAGGCATCTTCTGGCAATGGAGAACGAGCTGTTTTTTATATACGATTATAAAACCCATAATTATAAAATAAACAACTTTATAGATAATGAAATTCACAATCTTATTGACATGGATGTAAACGAACTTATGAAAATGATTGCGGACGAGCATTTGATTTCTGAGGATACCATGGACGAATACAACGCTTTTATAAGAGATATGGAGCAGGCATCAGTCTCGTATACGCATTCGTTCAAGACTAATATACTGACAAAAAAAGCTGAATATGACCTCATTGAGGTTAAAGTGACAACGATATATATAAGTAATAAGCCGAGCAAGGCTGTAGGAAGTGTCAGAAATCTCACAAACGCTCAAAATTATACCAGCATCAATACATATAATCATGAAAGCGCGAAGAGCAGTTTTACCTCTTCTGATATTTATCAGTTCTGTAGAAATAATATATTATATAATCCTATGGGAGAGTTCACACTTATACTTTTGGAGATTGACAATTTTGACAAATATGAGATTGAGGACGGAAAGGATTATGCTGACAGCATTTTGTATACAACTGTGCAGACGGCAAAGCAAATGGTTTCATACAGAGGGATAGTGTGTGAAATAAAGCGCAATCTGATTTGTATTGCAATACGCGATATAAATGCAGAGGTTAGTCTCAGGTCTTTTCTTGAAGCGCTGAGAAATCAGATTTCATGGAATGTGCTGTTGATGAACTCAAAGCGCAATATTACATTTTCAATAGGTATTTCGAGGTATCCTCAGAACGGCTCTGAGCTTGAACTTGTAAATAAAAAGCTGTACCGCGCGATGGATATTGTACATGAGAGGGGCAGAAACAGATATATAATATACCGTGAGCATCTTCACGGAGATATAAGCTGAGATATGCCGTAAAAATAAATCGTCGCTGTAACCGGAGGGAGAGACATAATTGTGTCAGGTGCAAGTTGACATAAAAATATGTATCCTGTATAATTTGTACAGTTTTATTGCGCTATCACGTTACTACGATAAAGCGACGGAGCAGAAAAATTAAAAATACAAAAACTGCATTATATATATTAAAAGCGCAGATAACGCAGGAAAGGCAAAGAAAATGAAAAAGGATTTGTTACATACACCGGAGGGAGTCCGGGACATTTACAATGGGGAATGCGTGAGAAAATCAGTAATTCAGAACAGGCTTCACGATGTATGTCTGCATTACGGATATAATGATATTCAGACGCCTACTATTGAATTTTTTGACGTTTTTAACAAAGAACGCGGTAGTGTTCCGTCTAATGAGATGTTTAAGCTGTTTGACAGATACGGAAACACGCTCGTATTAAGGCCTGATATGACGCCTTCAATAGCGAGGACTGCGGCAAAGTATTTTTCTGAAAACATTCTGCCGGTAAAGCTTTGCTATTCCGGAAATACGTTCATCAATGTGAGCAAATATTATCAGGGCAAGCTTAAAGAAAACACAATGATTGGAGCTGAGCTTATAGGAGACGATTCTATTGACGCCGATTTTGAAATCGTGTCAATGGTAATAGACTGTATGAAAAATGCAGGCATAACCGAGTTCCAGGTTGAAATAGGAAACGTATCATTTTTCAGAGGGCTTTTGAATGAAGCGGGAATAAGCGGAGATGATGAGGAAAATCTTGTATCCCTTATCCAGGAAAAAAATTATTTCGGAGTGGAAGAGCTTCTTGCCTCATTAAATATTGACAGGCATATTTCAGATGTACTGCTTGCCCTTCCTCAGCTGTTCGGCTCTGTTGAGGTGCTTGAGAAAGCGAGGGGGCTGACAGACAATAAAGAGTGTCTTGCTGCGATTGACCGTCTGTATTCATTATACAATCTTTGCAGTATTACGGGGGCTGATAAGTATATTTCGTTTGATTTGGGAGAATTAAGCAATCACGGCTACTATACGGGCATTGTTTTCCATGCATACACATTTGGAACAGGTGAGCCTGTAATCGGCGGCGGACGTTACGACAGACTTATGGGACAGTTTGGCGGAGATAAGGCTGCTATCGGTTTTTCTATTACGCTTGACAGCCTTATGGCGGCAATCAACCGTCAGAATATAGATATTCCTGTCGATATAAACGGAACGCTTCTCGTATATCAAAGAGAATGCCTTCCGCAGGCAGTGAGTCTTGCAGATAAACTCAGAAAAATGGATATTCCGGTTTGTATGATTGCGTACAACAGTGAAAAAACAAACGCGCAGTACTGTGAATATGCATCAAATTCACAGCTTGAGAATGTTGTTTTTCTTCCGTCATGCGGCGATACGACAGGATTTGGAGAGGAATTCGGCAGGCTGAAGGTGAATATAATCAGAGCTGACGACAATACCGATGAAAAAATAATAACTATAGATGAACTGCTGGGAGGTAAATATTGATGAGATATATTACAATAGCTCTCTCAAAAGGGCGTCTGGCAAAAAAGGCGCTTGAAATTTTTGAACATATAGGAATTACATGCGACGAAATGAAGGACGAAAATACAAGAAAGCTGATTTTTACAAATGAGGAGTTGGGGCTTAAATTTTTCCTGGCAAAGCCATCAGATGTTCCTACATATGTCGAGTACGGTGCGGCTGACATCGGGATTGTCGGAAAAGACACAATTTTAGAGGAGGGGCGCACGCTCTACGAAGTATATGATTTAAAAATAGGAAAATGTAAAATGTGCGTTTGCGGTCCTGCGGCTGCCAAAGAAAAGCTTAAGCATCATGAGCTTATACGAGTGGCTTCAAAATATCCTAATATCGCGAAGGATTATTTTTACAACAAAAAGCACCAGACGGTTGAGATTATTAAGCTGAACGGCTCCGTGGAGCTGGCGCCGATAGTCGGGCTTGCAGAGGTTATCGTTGATATTGTGGAGACGGGGGCTACTCTTAAGGAGAACGGCCTTGAGGTGCTTGAGGAAATATGTCCGCTCTCGGCGAGAATGGTTGTAAATCAGGTCAGCATGAAAATGGAAAATGAAAGAATTAACAAAATTATCACCGATTTGCGCGATTTTATGGAAAAACAGAATTATTAATTATTTCACCGCGATAAACCGCTTCGGAATGGAGGAAAAATATGAGAATTGTTAAATTGACAGAGGAAAGCAAGACAAATATTCTTGAGAATCTTTTGAAGAGAAGTCCTAACAGCTATGGTCAGTTTGAGCAGGCTGTCGCTGAAATACTTGAAAATGTAAAGGCTGATGGGGATAAGGCTTTATTTGAATACACAAAAAATTTTGACAAGGCTGATATAAATGAACAGAACATTGTCGTTACACAGGAAGAGATTGACGAGGCTTATGCACAGGTGGACGAAAAGCTGCTGGCAGTTATAAGAAAGTCGCTTGTCAATATACGTGATTATCACGCGAAGCAGAAGCAGTACAGCTGGTTTGACTCAAAGCCCGACGGAACAATTCTCGGACAGAAGGTGAGTGCGCTCTCAAGAGTCGGAGTTTATGTTCCGGGCGGAAAGGCTGCATATCCTTCGTCAGTGCTTATGAACGTAATGCCGGCAAAGGTTGCGGGCGTTGAGCAGATTATTATGTGTACTCCTCCAGACAGGAACGGAAAGGTCTATCCTACGACGCTTGTGGCGGCAAAGGAGGCTGGTGTTGACGTAATATATAAGGCGGGCGGAGCTCAGGCAATCGCGGCTATGGCGTACGGAACTGCTTCAGTTCCGAAGGTTGACAAGATTGTCGGTCCCGGAAATATATACGTAGCTCTTGCAAAGAAGGCTGTGTTCGGATACGTGAGCATCGATTCTGTGGCAGGTCCGAGTGAAATTCTGGTTATCGCCGACGAGACGGCAAACCCGAGATATGTTGCGGCTGATCTTCTGTCGCAGGCGGAGCACGACGAGATGGCTTCGGCAATTCTCGTGACTACAAGCGATAAATTGGCAGAGCAGGTTTCATCACAGATTGATGAGTTTCTCACACAGCTTTCAAGACGTGAAATCATTCAGAAATCTCTCGACAATTATGGATATATCCTTGTGGCAAAATCTATTGATGAGGCTGTTGAGGTTGCAAATGAAATAGCATCTGAACATCTTGAAATTGTGACCAAAGACCCGTTTGGAGTTATGACAAAGATTAAAAATGCAGGCGCTATTTTCCTCGGCGAATACAGCTCAGAGCCGCTTGGGGATTATTTTGCGGGACCTAACCATGTTCTGCCGACAAACGGAACGGCTAAGTTTTTCTCTCCGCTCGGAGTTGACGATTTTATTAAAAAATCAAGCATTATTTCATATTCAAGAGAAGCTCTTGAGCCTGTTCACAATGATATTGAAACTTTTGCAAAAGCAGAGCAGCTTACTGCACACGCAAATTCAATCCATGTTCGATTTGAGGGAGGAAAATAAATGTCTGAAAAAATAATCCGTCAGGCTGAAATCAGCCGCAGAACAAAAGAGACAGATATAACAATGAAGCTTGTTCTGGATGGAAGCGGTGAAGCCGATATAGACACCGGAATTGGTTTTTTTGACCATATGCTGACAAGCTTTGCAAAGCACGGTCTGTTTGATTTAAAGCTGAAGGTTGCGGGAGACCTTATTGTTGATTGTCATCATACGATAGAGGACGTGGGAATTGTTTTGGGCGAGGCTGTTAAGAAGGCGGTCGGTGACAAAAAGGCTGTTCGCCGTTACGGCGATATTATTCTGCCGATGGATGAGGCGCTTATCATGTGCGCAATAGATTTATCAGGCAGGCCTTATCTTGTGTTTGACGGAAGTTTTACTTCAGACAGAGTAGGATATTTTGACACGCAGATGGTAAGAGAATTTTTTTATGCTGTGTCTTACAGCGCGGCAATGAATCTTCATATCCGTCAGATAAGCGGAGAAAATGACCACCATATTATAGAGGGAATGTTTAAGGCTTTTGCGAAGGCATTGGATGAAGCAACGCTCACTGATCCAAGAATAAAATCTGTACTCTCTACAAAGGGAACTCTTTAGAAATTATAAAATACTTCATTAACAGTCTTATTACAGGCTGGTTATATAAATTAAGCAAACTGTGCCGCAGGAGGCGGTGAAAGGGGAATTATGAGACTTTATCCTGCTATTGATATTAAGGACGGGCAGTGTGTCCGCTTAAAGAAAGGTCTTTTTAACGAGGTTACCGTTTATTCGGACAAGCCTTATGAAATCGCAAAAAGCTTTGAGGCTGACGGCGCAAAGTTTATACATACGGTAGATTTGGACGGAGCGCGCGGCGGAAGCTCCGTAAATGCGGCGGCGATAGAAAAAATAGTGAACAGTGTATCTGTTCCTGTACAGCTTGGCGGCGGAATACGCACGCTTGAAAATATACAGGAAGTGCTTGATCTGGGCGTATACCGTGTGATAATCGGCACAAAGGCAGTCGAAAATCCTGAATTTATACGCGAGGCAATAGATAAATTCGGGGCTGAGCATATTGTCGTTGGCGTAGACGCCAAAGACGGAATGGTTGCTGTTGAAGGCTGGGAAAAGGTCAGTGACAAAACTGCCGTTGCTCTTGCGCTGGCAATGAAGGAAATGGGCGTAAAGACTATTGTATATACAGATATTTCAAGAGACGGGATGCTGTCCGGACCTAATATTGAGCAGACAAAATTTTTGTCAGACAAAACCGGAATTGATATTATCGCTTCAGGCGGAATGTCATGTATGGAAGATTTAAGAAATGTTTATAAAGCGGGAATTCATGGCGCGATTATGGGAAAGGCGCTTTATGAAAAAAAGATTATACTCAGAGAAGCCGTGGCGGAATTTGAAAAGTAGAGGCTGAACGAAAGGAGAAAGGCTTAAGATGTCTTATAAAAAACTCATTCCAATAATTTATTTGAAAGATACCTTTGCGTACAGTGACGAGGCCTGTACTAAGCTTACAGGTGAGGATGCGTTCGCTGTTGCCTGCCGTTTCAGTGAAAACGGAGCCGATGAGATTATTATAATGGATTTATCTTACGATGATGCGTCTCACGATGAGGCTGTCGGTGTTATAAGAAAAATCACTAAAGCGATAGACACTCCTGTGATTGCCGGAGGAAATGTAAAGCGGGTTGAGGATGTAAAAAAATATCTCTACGCCGGGGCAAGAATTGCTCTGCTTGACGAAGCGAGAGAGTCAAACATGCTGATGATGAAAGAAGTATCCGACCGTTTCGGAAAGGATAAAATTGGTCTCATTTACAGCGGTTATGACAAGGATGTTATCCAGATGTCGAAAGATAACGAATTGTCTGTCATTTTTATGAAAGAAAGTGTTGATTATAAGAATGAATTGAAGAATTTTGCAGGAATTCCTGCAATTATTGAGACTTCTATTCTTTTCGACGATATAATTGCTCTTGATGGAGTAGAGGGAATTTCCGGACAGATTATAAGCAATATGGATTATGATTTTATGAAGAAAAAGCATGAGCTTTCAAATAAGGGAATTTCTATGAACACCTTCCAGAGTTCAATTCCTTTTTCTGATTTCAAGTTAAACAGCGACGGACTTATTCCTGTCGTCGTTCAGGACTATAAAACCGATGAAGTTCTAATGGTTGCATATATGAACGAAGAGGCGTACAAGCTTACTATTGAGACGGGAAGAATGACATATTTCAGCCGAAGCCGTCAGGAAATCTGGGTTAAGGGGCTTACCTCAGGACATTTTCAGTATGTGCGTTCCATAGAAATCGACTGTGACAATGATACTCTTCTGGCGAAGGTAAAGCAGATAGGAGCGGCATGTCATACGGGAAACAGGAGCTGTTTTTACCGCAATCTTATCTCAACCGAGTACGCACAGACAAACCCGCTTAAGGTTTTCAACGATGTGATGAGTGTCATTGAGAACAGGAAGCTTCATCCAAAGGAAGGCTCTTACACAAATTATCTTTTTGATAAGGGAATTGATAAAATCCTTAAAAAATGCGGCGAGGAGGCGGCAGAGATTATTATTGCAGCAAAAAATCCCGACCCTGAGGAGATTAAGTATGAAATTTCGGATTTTCTTTATCATGTAATGGTGCTTATGGTATTGAAGGGCATCACATGGGAGGATATTGTAAAAGAGCTTGCAAACAGGTAAGATTATGAGTGCAAAATATATTATTACACATATAGATAACAGACTGGTTGCTGCCGAATACAGCGATGGCAGATGCGTAGGGCTTAATATAGTAAGCCCTGCGTGTATTATCGGAAATATTTATGCCGGGCGCGTTGAGAATGTAGTTAAAAATATTAATTGTGCCTTTGTTGAAATTCAAAAGGGTGTAAAATGCTATTACCCGTTGGATGAAAACACAGGGCACATTTTTTTAAATCCAAAGAATAACACTTCGGTAAACCAGGGCGATGCCGTTCTTGTTCAGGTTATAAAAGAAGCAGTAAAGACAAAACCTCCTACGGTCACAGGAAAGATTTCACTTACCGGTAAGTATGTAGTTCTGTCAACCGACATTCGCGGGATAAATATTTCGTCAAAAACAAGAAAAGACGAGGTGTGTCTGGCTGTGCGTGAAATGCTGCTCGAAAATGTGCAGAGAGACGGTTTCGGCTTTATTGTCCGCACAAACTGTAAGGATTTACAACGGGATAAGTTTGATGAGGTGCTTTCTGAGGCTCAAAGGCTGTCTGAAGAGTTTTTGTCAATACGAAAAAACGCGCAGTTTTGCCGGGCTCCGCAGCTTATTTATCAGGAGCCGCCTGAATATATCAGCCGGATACTCAGCTTTCAAAATGATTATATAGACGAGATTATAACGGATGATAAGGAAATTTATGATAATATCAATAAATATATTCCCGCAGAAGACCTTAAAAAGGTCCGTTTGTATAAAGACGATATGTTTGCCCTGTATAAGCTGTATGATATAGAAAAACAGCTTCGGGATGCCTTGTCAAAAAAAATCTGGCTGAAATGCGGCGGTTATATTGTGATTGAGCAGACGGAGGCGCTCACAAGCATTGACGTCAATTCAGGAAAATGCGTTTCAAAAAAATCCGGTGCAGAGGCTAAGGAGAATACCGTATACAGGGTAAACTGCGAAGCGGCTCAGGAAATTGCAAGGCAGCTGCGCATCAGAAATCTGTCCGGTATAATAATTATTGATTTTATCAATATGGACAGTGAGGAGCACAACGCGTCTCTGCTCTCGCAGCTTCGGGAATTATTCAGGGAGGACAGAATTACAACCTCGCTTATTGATATTACAAAGCTGGGACTTGCAGAGGTGACAAGAAAGCGTACAGGAGAGACGCTTGCGGAGTCGATGAAATTACAAAATTAATTATATATAAAAACCGGCTGGATATTTTAAAATTTATTTGATTGGAGACTGTATTTAAAGTATGAAAGGTAATTTTCACAGCTTAAAATCAGATTATGTGCAGTTTTACGGAAAAATTTCGGCTTTTTTCAGAGCAAAGCCAATAAGAATGACTCTGCTGCGTATTATTTATAAGGCAGCGCCGCTTGCAGCGGCGTTTATGTATATAGCAATGCTTTTATATTGTTTTATATCAGGCAATTATATAAAACTGTTAAAATGTATTGTTATTCCCGCAGCTGCCTTTTTTCTTGTAACTGTTATGAGAAAAATTCTGAATACAGAAAGACCGTACACCAGATATAAAATCAATCCGCTTATCCGTAAAGATAAGAAAGGAGAGTCATTTCCAAGCAGACACACATTATCCGCTGTTTTAATCACTATGACAGGTTTTTATGTATGGCCTCCGCTTGGATTGATTTTATCAGTTTTGTCGGTACTTCTGGGCGCTTCAAGGATAATTGCGGGAGTTCACTTTCCTGGGGACGTCCTGGCTGCGGTGCTGATAGGAGCGGCGGCAGGAGCGCTTTTGTTTATTTGAGAAATATGGAGGTGAGTATGAATAAAAGAGATATTAAAATCGCCTATATTGGAGGTGGTTCAAAGCAGTGGGCAAGAGTATTCATGTTTGATCTTGCTCTGTGCTGTGACCTGACAGGTGAAATAGGTCTTTATGATATAGATTTGCCTGCCGCTGAAAGAAATCGTCAAATAGGAAACAGAATTAACGAAGCTCCAGAAACTGTGAGCAAATGGAATTACGTTGTCTATGATAGTCTTGAAAACTGTCTGACTGGCGCTGATTTTGTTGTGATTTCCATTCTGCCCGGAACATTTGACGACATGCGTGTTGACGTTCATTATCCTGAAAAATACGGGATTTATCAGAGTGTCGGTGACACTGCAGGTCCGGGAGGAGTTTTCAGGGCAATACGCACCGTACCTCTGTATGAAGAATTTGCCGACGCCATTTCACGCGTTTGTCCCGATGCATGGGTTATCAATTTTACAAATCCTATGAGCATCTGCACAAAGACACTGTATGATATTTTTCCTGATATAAAGGCGTTCGGCTGCTGTCATGAGGTATTTCACACGCAGGACTTTCTGTGTGACGTATTAAAAGAATTTACAGGAATATCCGCAAAGCGAAATGAGCTCTACACCGAAGTATCGGGAATTAACCACTTTACATGGATTTCCGGAGCAAAATATAAAAATATTGAGATTTTTGATTATCTCCCGGAATTTATCTCAAGACACTTTGATGAGGGACATTATGAGCACGGTCCGGCGGATTCTTATAAAACGGATACATTTGCATATGCAAACCGTGTTAAAATGGATATGTACAGACGCTATGGCGTTTTGGGAGCGGCAGGAGACCGGCATCTTGCTGAATTTATGAATAACCGCTGGTATCTTGATAATCCGGAGCGGGTCGAATTCTGGAAATTTGCGCTCACGACGGTCGATTTCAGAGTAAAGCAGATGAATGAGCGCATTGAGGAATCTGTACATATGGCTGACAGGTCTGTGAATATTGAGGTTAAGAAGTCTGACGAGGAGGCTGTTGAGCTTATGCGCGGAGTGCTTGGTCTTACACAGAAAATCAGCAATGTCAATCTTCCGAATACCGGACAGGTGCCGTGGCTTCCAGAAGGAAGCATTGTCGAATCAAACGCCTTATTCAGCAATGACCGTGTCGTTCCGCTTATGACAAAGCCTCTGCCGGCGGCAGTACAGTCGCTGGTCAGAAGATGCAGCGATAATATTGATATTCTTTATGAGGGCATCAAAAAGCGGGATAAGAATATTGTTTTTGAGTCATTTGTCAATCAGCCGCTTTGCAGCAGTCTTACGCTTTTTGAGGCAAGACAGCTTTTCAATGAAATGTGTGATAAGCTTTGCAGCGGATTTTTTGTGAAAGAATTTAAAAAATAATTGACAACTTTAACCTATTGATATATTATATTCTAGTGTGCCGCTCAGTTAGGATATAAGCAAAATAATTATTTATTTTCTCCAAAACTGGCGAGTATTTGATTTAGGAGGTGCCATATGTACGCAATTATAGCAACAGGTGGTAAACAGTACACAGTTTCTGAAGGCGACGTAATCAAAGTTGAAAAGCTTGGCGTGAACGCTGGTGACACTGTTACATTTGACCAGGTTCTTTTCGTAAATGACGGAGAAGCTAAGGTTGGCGACCCAACAGTAGCTGGTGCTTCAGTTACAGCAAGCGTTGTTGAAGAAGGAAAAGACAGAAAGGTTATCGTTTACAAGTACAAGAGAAAGACTGGCTATCACAAGAAGAACGGTCATAGACAGCTTTTCACTAAGGTTAAGATTGAAAAGATTAACGCTTAATCAACGGCTTGTAATGTTTATTTAGAAAGGCATGGCTTATATGACACATGCTGTTATTTACAAGGCTCGCCGCAGCGGTGAGATTCTTGGATTTAAAACCGAAGGACATGCCGGTTACTCCGAAGCGGGAAGCGACATTGTGTGTTCGGCTGTTTCAGTGCTTGTGATTAATACAATTAATGCTGTCGATATGTTTACCGATGCTGAGTTTGAAACACAGGCAGATGAGGATAATGCGGTGATTTATTTTATGCTTAAGCCTCATAATTCAGAGATTTCAAGTGAAGTTCGGGTGTTACTCAACGCGCTTGAGCTGGGGTTATCCCAGATTGCGTCAGGCAATCCCGAATATTTATCTATATCAATCGAGGAGGTGTAACTAATATGTTGAATTTGAACCTTCAGTTTTTCGCTCATAAAAAGGGTGTTGGTTCTACAAAGAACGGCAGAGATTCAGAGTCTAAGAGATTAGGCGCAAAGAGAGCTGACGGACAGTTCGTTCTCGCTGGCAATATTCTTTACAGACAGCGCGGAACAAAGATTCTTCCGGGTGTCAATGTTGGCCGCGGCGGCGATGATACATTATTCGCACTTGTTGACGGAACTGTTAAGTTCGAAAGAAAGGGCAGAGATAAGAAGCAGGTTTCTGTTTATCCTGTTGCTTCTAACGAATAATTTTGGTTTACTTAAGCTCCAAGTCTTCGGATTTGGAGCTTTTTTGCCTTATAGGAAATTAAAGTGTGCACTCAGCGCACACTTTTTTATACAGGTGGAGGATTTTATGTTTGCAGACAGAGCTAGAATTTTTATAAAATCAGGAAAAGGCGGAGACGGTCATGTCAGCTTCAGGCGCGAGCTGTATGTTCCGGACGGCGGTCCGGACGGCGGAAACGGCGGAAAGGGCGGCGATATTATATTTGAGGTTGACAAAGGACTTAACACACTTGGAGATTTCCGCCACAACAGTAAGTATGTTGCCCAAAGCGGACAGGAGGGCGGAAAGCGCAGATGTACCGGAAAAGACGGAGAAGATTTAATTATCAAGGTACCAGAGGGAACTGTCATTTATGATGATGAAAGCCGAAAGGTAATTGCTGATATGTCAAACAACAATCTCCGTGAGGTTATTTTAAAGGGCGGCCGAGGCGGAAAGGGAAATATGAATTATGCCACTTCAACCATGCAGGCTCCGCAATATGCCCAGCCGGGACAGGACGCACAGGAACTCTGGGTGCGCCTTGAGCTTAAGGTTATAGCTGATGTAGGACTTGTCGGTTTTCCTAATGTCGGTAAATCGACTCTGCTGTCAAGGGTGACAAATGCCAGACCAAAGATTGCAAATTATCATTTCACAACACTTAATCCAAATCTTGGTGTTGTAGACCTGGACGGAGGAAGAGGCTTTGTGATTGCCGATATTCCCGGACTTATAGAGGGCGCATCTGAAGGAGTGGGGCTGGGGCATGAATTTTTGCGCCATATTGAGAGAACAAAGGTTATTATTCACATGGTGGATGCGGCGTCGACAGAGGGGCGCGATCCTGTAGCTGATATAAAGGCGATAAACGCTGAGCTTGAGGCGTATAATCCTGAACTTTTAAAACGTCCCCAGGTTATCGCTGCTAATAAAATAGATGCTATTTATACGGACGCTTCACAGGAAAATCCTGTGGATATAATACGCAAAGAATTTGAGCCGCAGAATATCAGAGTATTTCCGATTTCTGCTGTGACAGGCAAAGGTCTCAAGGAACTTTTGTACTATGTCCGTGAGATTTTGGACGGAATGGACGATGAGCCTGTTATATTTGAAAAAGAGCTTGTTACTGACACACTGTTTGACAATCCAAATGAAGCGTTTTATGTTGAAAAAGACTCGTCAGGCGTATTTCTTGTATATGGTCCGAGGGTTGACAGAATGCTCGGATATACTAATCTGGAATCTGAAAAAGGATTTAATTTTTTTCAGAAGTTCCTTCGCCAGACAGGGATATTAAAACAGCTTAAGGATTTGGGTGTAGAAGAGGGAGACACTGTACGTGTCGGTGAATATCTGGAATTTGACTATTACGATTAATATTTATAAGTGTATATACAAATAATATGAATGGAGAGTACTATGACAAGTAAACAGCGTTCTTACTTAAAAGGTCTTGCTATGACGATTGACCCGATTTTCCAGCTCGGAAAATCCAGTCTTACCCCTGAAAACACTAAGGCTATTGCCGAGGCTCTGGAGGCCAGGGAACTTATAAAGATTAATGTTCTTCAAAACTGTGCCGATAATCCTAATGAAATCGCTCAGATTATTTCAGAGCGCACTCATTCACAGGTTGTTCAGGTAATCGGAAAAAAGATTGTTTTATATAAGGAATCAAAAAATAAAAAAAGGATTGAGCTTCCTCCTGACAAAAAGGTGAAATAAAATATGAAATCAAATGTTATAGGCGTAATGGGCGGAACCTTTGACCCGATGCACATAGGTCATTTAAAGATTGCCGTTGCTGCACACGAACAATTTAAGCTTGATAAAATACTCGTAATGCCAAGCGGTAATCCGTCTTCCTATAAAGATGTGAGCCAGCTTGCGGATGCAAAGGACCGGTGCAATATTATATCTATGACAATCGCGGGATTTCCTTTTTTAGAATTATCTGAAATGGAAATCCGGCGCCCGGGAAGAACTTATACTTCGGATACGCTTAGGATTTTAAAGCGTGAATATGATTTAATTTATTTTATAATAGGCGCAGATTCTCTTTTTTCTATCGATAAATGGCATGAAGCTGACTTTGTTATGAAAAACTGCCGGCTTCTCGCTGCAAACCGGGATGATATTCCTGATGACACAATATATCAAAGAATAGCTTATCTGAAAAATTTTTATAATGCGGCTGTTGAGGTGATTGATGTTCCAAACCTGCCATACAGTTCAACTGAAATACGCAGCCGTATTAAAAAAAGGCAGTCCGTCAGCGGAATGATTACACCTGATGCGCAGGAATATATTTTTAAGAGGAAACTGTATTTAAATAACTGAAATTTGTTAAATGGAGGTTAAGATTTATGGATAATGCGTATGTACAAGCTTTGCGAAAGGAAGTAAAAAAAGCATTTAAAAACAATAAGGCTCGTTACTGGCATACAATCGGTGTAGCAAACACCTGCGCATGTCTTGCTATGCGCTACGGTGTAGATATGGAAAGGGCATTTGTTGCAGGTCTGCTGCATGACTGTGCAAAATGTTATTCTGACCAGGAGCTTTTAAAGGCATGTGAAAATTACAGCATTGACATATCTCCGTCTGAAAATGTCAGTCCTTATCTTTTGCATGCAAAGCTGGGCGCATATTATGCACGGACACTATACGGAATTGATGATGACGAAATATGCAGTGCAATCAGATACCACAGCACCGGCCGTCCGGGAATGACAAGACTTGAAGAAATTGTTTTTATAGCTGATTATATTGAGCCTTTCAGAGACAAGGCAGATAATCTCGATGAAGTTCGCAAGATAGCTTTTGAGGATATAACAGAGGCAATATACAGAGTTACTAACAGTACGCTTGATTATCTTAAAAAAAATAATAATCCGATAGATTCTATGACAGAAGAGACTTGTAAATATTACAGCGCTTTATTAAAAGCACGCAGTAACAATTCAGAAACGGAGGAAAACAATGTCTGATAACGAAAGAGCAAAACAAATGGTAAAGGCCGCCGTTAAGGCAATGGAAGATAAAAAGGCTGAGGATATACGAATTATTGATATACGCAACGTATCTGTTATATCCGACTATTTTATTATAGCAAACGGAAATAATCAAAATCAGGTGCAGGCTATAGTTGACAATGTGGATGAGCAGCTCCACAAGGCTGGCTTTTCAGAGCCTAAAGTCGAGGGATACAATACGGCAAGCTGGGTTCTTCTTGATTATAATGATGTTATTATCCATGTATTTTCTAAGGAAGACAGATTATTCTACAATCTTGAAAGAATATGGCGTGACGGCAAAGAGATTAATGCCGATGAGCTGTAACAAATACAAATAAAATTATATAGAAACAGATTAATTTTAAAAATTGATTTTATTTTAATGTCCCCGCTGGCTTTCAGCGGGGTTTTTAATATTGAAGTTTGTGTTGCTGAAGCAAATCAAAGTCCCGATAAATTAATACGTATAAGTCCAACAACCTTGCCTATAATCTCACACGAGTCTATGATAATAGGCGACATATAGTCATTTTCAGGCTGAAGACGAATATGTCCGTCCTCCTTAAAAAATCTTTTGACTGTGGCAGCATCATCGACAAGCGCGACGATAATTTCGCCGTTATGAGCTGTATCCTGCTTGCTTATAATTATATTATCCCCGTCATATATTCCGGCATTAACCATGCTTTCCCCTTTTACAGTCAGCATAAATAACTCTGTATTAGGCATAAACTCTGCGGGAATAGGAAAGTAGCTCTGAATGTTCTCAACTGCCAAAATAGGCTCACCTGCGGCAACTCTGCCAACGAGAGGAACATTGATAACCTCACGCCTTGTAAGATTAAAATTGTCATCGATAATCTCTATAGCTCTCGGCTTGGTTGGATCTCTTCTTATATAACCGTTCTTTTCCAGCGTCTCTAAATGTGCATGAACTGAAGATGTTGACTTTAAGTTTACAGCCTCACATATATCTCTTACTGAAGGCGGGTAGCCCTTATTTAAAATCTGTGACTTTATGTATTCCAGAATCTCCGTCTGTTTCTTTGTAATTCTTCCATATGCCATAAAAATAGTACCTCCCGATATCTTCTCTTATCTTAAAATATCTCCAAAATATAATATTTTTGTTTATTATAACATCTTCCATAAAATAAATCAAACATATTTTCCGAAAAAATGTTCGGAAATTTTGTTCGTTTTTATTGACAAACAAATGTTCACATTTTATAATCTGATTATGTACAAGAACATTTATTCGGAACAGAAATTCTTTTATATGAATGGAGGAATACATATGAATGGACATATACACACAGGAAAAACAACAGTAAGGGCTCGCAGGACATCAGCATTTAGAACATGTGCAGGTAAAAGAACATGCAAAACACGCGGATATGCGTGTATAACAGTTATTCTGGCAGCACTGATGATTGTCACTATAAGCGTTTACGGAATTTTAATAGTCAATGCTTCAAATAATGATAATAAGGAGAAGCTTAACCGTTATTATACCAGCATAACAGTTAAGGCAGATGATACTTTGTGGAATATTGCTCAAAAGTATGCGTCGTCTGATGAGAGCCGACAAAGTTATATCAACAATATCAAAGTACTAAATAATATGACAGATGACACCATTTATTCAGGGCATGATATATTGATTTATTATTACTCTGAAGATATTAAAAAATAGTATTATGTAGAAAATTTTATCTCCGAATGATATAATATGTGCACAGAGTGCAATTAAAAACAAAACGGAGATAAAATTCATGACATTTAACGATTTATCTATAAATCCTTGTCTCATTGAGGCGCTTAAAAAGCAGAATATAACAGAGCCTACGGAGATACAGCGCAAGGTGGCAAAGCCTGTTTTTGAAAATCGGGACGTTATAGCGTGTTCAAATACAGGAACCGGAAAGACATTGGCGTATCTCTTGCCGGTTTTATCAAAAATTAATTCTGAGGAGCGCAATGTTCAGGCTGTTGTACTTGTTCCGACTCAGGAGCTTGCCGCACAGGTAAACACTCAGATTTCAGTTTTATTTAAAAACGGGAATATTTCTGCAAGTTCAGCCTTATTGATAGGCGATGCAAACATAGCGCGTCAAATTGAAGCATTAAAGGCTAAGCCTGTTGTGGTTGTCGGTACACCTGCACGCATTGTTCAGCTTATACAAATGAAGAAGCTTCATGTACATAATGTAAAAACGCTTATTTTAGACGAAGCCGACAAGCTTATGGAAAAAACATATTTTGAAAGTGTTTTGTCAATTAGAAAATCTCTGATGAAACGAACACAGGTTTTATTGTTTTCAGCAAGTATAGGCAAAAGGACAATTAAACAATCTGATAATTTGACATGCAATCCCGTTATTTATCAGTTGGAAAATGATAAAAAGGAACTTATTCCAAAGACAATAAAACATATTTATGTTATTTCGGACAGACGTGAACGAATTGAGACTTTGCGTAAACTTGCAAAATCGCTCAATGATGATAAAACTATGATATTTATTAACACCAAATATGATTTAGAAGAAGCTCTCAAGAAGCTAAAATATCATCATTATAATGCAGCAGCTTTAACAGGCAGTATTGATAAGCAATCAAAAAAGAAAGTTCTCGAGGACTTTAGGAGCGGGAGGCTGAGATATCTCCTTGCAACTGATGTGGCTGCCAGGGGCTTACAGATCGACCATGTATCTACAATTATCAATGTAAATCTTCCGGAAGAGCCTACCGAATATCTTCACAGAGCGGGAAGGTGCGGTCGAAATAATGAGCCGGGATTATGTGTTTCAATCATAACAGAGAATGAGCTTGATAAAATAAAAAAATATCAAAAGCTATTCAATATAAATATTGTTCAAAAAAGACTTTATAATGGGAAGCTTGTCGCAAAATAGTAATTATTTAAGGAGAGTACATTTAAGAAAACAATTAGATTGCTGTATCCGGATTATTTAAGCGGTGGATTGGAAACATATTATTTTGGTGCAAATCTGCTTACACACATCCTTCCTGAAAATGAAAATCAGACCTTACTAAAAGTAGATATTGCTCCTCCTGATGGACGGAACTACGATATAACAGATGGAATTGAGCAGCTTTCATCTATATTGAAATGTATAGCTGATAATGCCGATATTGTCGGATTTACAATTTCAGAATATCTTCCTTTTGATGAATATAAGCTGCATAAAATGTTTGCTGGTATAAAAATGTTTAATGATTGATAAGAATAGCAATACCACTTCGTTAAACTTAGATTTAACGAAGTGATGAATGTCATGTTTAATTCAATATACTCTTCTTTTAAGAATTATATAAGTGAGGGTTATTATGGCTGATTTAAAAACAAAAACATATTCGGAACAACAAAATATTAAATACAGTCAACAGTTAAATGCGCTGCTAAAAATTCTTCCGGAGTTCTGCCGTGAATATTTCAACAGTCTTGAGTATACAAAGCAGCCGCGTACAAAACTTGCATATGCCAGAGATATAAAAAGTTTTTTTGAATATCTTATAGCTGAGTTTCCGCAATATACAGATTATAAATTATCCGACTTTACACTTAAAGATATTGAACAGCTGAAAGGTCAGGATATTTCAGATTATCTGCGATATATAAAAGTTTACGATAAAAACGGCGTAACTCTGACAAACGCAGAACGTGCTGCCAAGCGCAAGCTTTGTGCTTTGCGGCGTTTTTTCGCCTACTACTACCGCTATGAATTAATATCAAATAATCCCACATTGAAAGTGGACATGCCCAAGATACATGACAAGACAATCACACGCCTGGAGATTAACGAGGTAGCTGAGTTATTGGATAATGTTGAAGCTGGAAATAAGCTCACAAAGACACAGCTTAAGTATCATGAAAAATTAAAATGCCGTGATTTGGCTCTTCTAACGCTTTTATTGGGTACTGGCATTCGTGTATCTGAATGTGTGGGTCTTGATATTAATGATGTTGATTTTGACAATGACAGAATAAAGGTTGTAAGAAAAGGCGGAGCTGAAAGTTTTGTGTATTTCGGTGACGAAGTACGTTCTGCTCTTCTGGAATATATGGAGGAACGGGCAACGCTCCAGCCTGAAGCCGGACACGAAAACGCACTTTTTATTTCATCAAAAAACAAGCGTTTATGTGTCCGCTCTGTAGAACTTCTTGTTAAAAAATATGCCGGAACTGTCACGACGGTTAAGCATATTACGCCTCATAAGCTTCGCAGTACATATGGTACTAATCTTTATCAGGCAAGCAAAGATATTTATCTTGTAGCTGATGTATTGGGACATAAAGATGTAAATACCACCAGAAGACACTACGCTGAGATTGTGGATGAAAATAAGCGCAGCGCAAGGAATATTGTCCGTTTGCGGACTGAAGCGGATGATAAATAAAATCAAAAGCCAATGAGAAAAATTCTCATTGGCTTTCTGTAACCGTTACATATCTGTAATAAGCAAGATTAGTTCCATAATTATCGGATAAATAATATATTAAAGTATAAGTTCCCGCCTTAGTGACATCCACCTCTCCTGAAATCGTAATCCATGAGGTTATATCATTGCCGTCCGTATCCACCGCATAAATTCCGGCCCATTTATCGAAGGGCTGATTTATAGGTGTTGTACAGTTCTTTACACCGGACATATAATTAATCTTTCCGCTTATATTGCCGCTTGAAGCCTCAGTATCAGACGGGTCATAGTAAGCCTGTGATGAGAGTTTATCCGGAATAACATAACTCATAGGCGCCGTCTCGCTCTCGTCTTCATATATTTCAACAGCAATATTTACTCCGCAGTTCTCATATATCCATTTGGCGTCTTTCACCTGCAGATAGACAGAGCCTACCTGAGCAGTGCTCCCCAGAAGATTATACGCTGAGACATTGAGTCTTTTAATATCCTGAGACCAATATGGAACTGAATGTATATATTCACCGTTTCCCAATATACATGAATAATGACCATACGCGCTACCAGAAAGCTTAAGCCATGTCTGTTTGCTTGATATAACCGTTTCTCCCGTCTGCACGCTGCTGTTTACGGAACATGCAAATGTGCTGTATGGCTGATACACATTATCGGAATCAAGTTTATATACTGTAAGATAATTTTGTGCTTTATTTATTCGGATTTTATAGCTTAAATTATCTTGAATAAAGGAGGTCTGCTCCTCTTTCGTCTGTTCAGTCGGCAAATCCGGAGATGTCTCAGCAGTCTCGGCTGATTTTCCCATATCCTTAATACTTGAAAGTACAAAAATAACAGCTGCCAGGAAAACAACCAGAATAATAAAATATATCTTTGAATTGCCTCCCAGCAGCCATTTTTTTAAGTCTAATTTCTTAATTTTCTGATACTTTAAATCCATACCGCAAATTAATTATCCTTAAATTAATTATCAAATATTATTTTACTTATCAAAATTCTTTTCTTTAAGCTCTATATACTTAATAATTAACTCTATACAACCGTCAATTCCGAGTTCGCCGCTGTCTATGCATAAATCATAGCTCTTGGCTTCTCCCCACTTCTTGCTTGAATAGTAGTTATAGTAGCTGGCTCTTCTCTTATCTGTCTTCTGAATCATATCGGCAGCTTTAGAATCTGTCAGTTCATAGAGCTTTTTAATTCTTTCTATCCTTTTATCAAGACTGGCTTTAATCCATACACTGATTGCAAAAGGATTGTCCTCAAGAGCATAATCTGCACAGCGTCCGACAATAACGCATGACTCCCGCTGCGCAAGCTTCTTAATTGTATCAAACTGGGCAAGAAATACCTTGTGATTAATCGGCATATCTACATAAGAATTAGAGTAGCCCAGTGAATATGTATCCATTACCAATGAATAAAGGAAGCTGTTTGTAGGCTTTTCATCATGTGATGCAAAAAGTTCTTCACAAAGACCACTCTGCTTTGCAGCTAACTCCAATAATTCCTTGTCATAACATTTGATGCCTAATCTCTCTGCAAGTTTAGTTCCTATTTCATGACCGCCGCTACCAAACTCTCTGCCTATTGTAATTACTGTTCTTTCATCCATAAAACCATCCTCCTTTATGATACTACAGGCTTTTTGATAGAATTATTATATAACAATCATCGTCAAAAATCTACAAATTTATAAAATTTTCACCATTTTATATTTAATTATCAGAAAAATTTATTTTAATCATCCTCGTAATGATCTATATGAAGAAGTATATTCATAAGAAAATCATATATGTCTTTTGCGTTTTCATTTGCAATCACACTGTACTCACGCGGTGTAACGCATGCCATTTTAAGATTGCAGTAGCCTTTAGCCGAAAACATATAGCTTTTGCTCCACGTAATTTTTCTTATGGCATCTTCAACCTCACTTGAAGGCTTATTTCTCGTAATAATAATAAAAGAAATGTGCGAATACAAATGATGCTTAACAGGAGATTTTCCGTCGCCGCGGACAAAGTGAGGCTCAATACTGTTTATCGCAAAATCTTTAAGGGATTCGAGACTCTCCATATCCAGATTATCGCAGTTGATAAAAAACAGATGTTCAAAACAGCGTGTATCCCACAATTTTGCTTCATCTCCGGAAGTCTCAAATCTGTTGTTGTGGTTATAACAGTAAGCATATATTACAAATTTTTTGTCTTTAAACCAATAATTATGATATATATCAAACTTATCAGAAATACTGTTTATTATAATATCAATAAATTCTTTTCTTCTCATTTTACTTCCTCCGCTTATATGCCGGGAATTAATTATCTCCCCGAACTCCTAAGGTCTGAGAGTACCCTGTTAAAATAATCCGGAACAGGCGCCTCAAATTCAACATACTTTTCTGTTCTGGGATGAATAAATCCCAAAACTCTGGCATGAAGCGTCTGACCCTCCAGATTATATGGAGACTTTTTGCTTCCATATACATCATCACCCAAAAGAGGATGTCCTATGCTTGACATATGGACTCTTATCTGATGAGTTCTTCCCGTTTCAAGCTGGCATTCTATAAATGCAAATTGTTTAAAATTTTCAAGTACTCTGTAATGTGTGACGGCGCGTCTTCCGTTTTTTAAATCTACTGCCATTTTCTTACGGTCTTTGGGATTTCTTCCGATAGGGGCGTCAACCGTTCCTTCCTCCTGCGAAAAAGCATTACAGCATACAGCGCAATACTTTCTCGTGATTTCATGAACAGCAAGCTGTGAAGCTATTCTGCTGTGCGCAAAATCATTTTTACAGGCCACAAGAACACCGGTTGTATTCATATCAATTCTATGCACAATTCCCGGTCTTAATACCCCGTTAATACCTGAAAGATTATCTTTGCAGTGAAACATAAGCGCATTAACAAGCGTTCCGTGAAAATGACCTGCGGCAGGATGAACAACCATACCTTTCGGCTTATTTACAACGATAATATCATCGTCTTCATACAAAATATCAAGAGGAATATTTTCAGCTTCAATCTCAGGCTCAATGCACGGAGGAACAGTTACTTTTAATACATCTGTGCCTGATACACGGTAATTGCTCTTTACAGGCTTATCATTTACCAAAACCTTATTATCTTTAATGATTTTTTGTAAAAATGAACGCGAGTAATCCGGCATCTCATCAGATAAATACTTGTCAATCCTTGTGCCGTCGTCACATTCATCCACATTAATAACAAATAATCCTGAAGAATTATCCATTCTTAGCCTTCCTGTTTAATTTAATAAAATCAAAATCGCTCTCTTTATATATAAATAAAATCATAATAATAAAGAGAATAAGACCCACAGTCACATAACAATCAGCTATATTAAACACCGGGAAATTGATAAGCTCAAAATAAAGAAAATCTCTCACATAGCCTAAAAAAAGTCTGTCAATAAAATTACCTGCTGCACCTGCTCCCAGCAGAATAACAGTAATGCGCATCCACAGATACTTCTTTTTCAAAGGCATTTTATATATAATAAAAACAAGTACAGCAAAAATAATTACAGTGAGAATAATAAAAAATACTCTTCCGCCTCCTAATATCCCCCATGCGGTGCCTGTATTTTCGAGATAATACAGTTCAAAAACATCTTCTATAATCGGAATGGAGTTCTTGTTTTTCAGCGCTGCTTCTGCCATAATTTTTGTTATCTGGTCAACAGCAGAAAGCACGGCAACAGCAGCAAGAAAAATGCCGAGAGAAATCCATTTCTTATTATTTTTCATATGCAATTTGCCTTTCATAAAATTTTAAGTGAAACAGAGTTATTCTGTTACAACAGTCTCAAGAGCCCTTCTCATAGTGTCGTCGTCTACAGTCATGTCTATATATGCTTCACCGATTTTTTTAAGAAGAATAAACTTTACTCTTCCTGCATCCATTTTTTTATCGTTTTTAGAAGCTGCAATCACAGAATCCACTGTAATCCCGTCTGTATTTACAGGAAAGTCATATGTCCTGAAGGCGCTGCAAATATCGGAAAACTCCTCTTCGCTTATCATACCGCGCTCAACGCAAATCCTCAGCGCGGCAATCATTCCGAGAACTACACACTCTCCGTGATATAGTTCAAAATTCTTCTGCTTTTCAATGGCGTGCCCAAGTGTATGACCGAAATTAAGGAGAGCCCGCTCGCCCTTTTCAGTTGGGTCATTTTCTACAACAGCCCGCTTAATCTCGCAGCTTCTGTAAATCATCTCTTCGAGAACCTGAACATCAAGAGCTGCTATTTTGTCGGAATTGTCTCTGAGCCACTCAAAATATAAAGCGTCTTTAATCAGCCCGTGTTTTAATATTTCTCCAAGACCTGAATTAAACTGCCTGCGGCTGAGCGACTTAAGCGCAGAAATATTCATATATACAAGCTCAGGCTGGTGAAAAGCCCCCACCATATTCTTGTATGCCCTGAAATCGACACCGGTCTTTCCGCCGATGCTTGAATCAACCTGCGCAAGCAGGGATGTAGGAATCTGGATGAATTTTACTCCTCGAAGGTATGTGGCGGCAGCAAAACCTGTCAGGTCTCCGACAACGCCTCCTCCGAGTGCCACCAGCATGTCTTTTCTGTCAAATTTGTTCTCTATGAGAAATTCATATACATTCTGGACCGTGTCGAGGTTTTTATTTTTTTCACCTGCTTCAAATGTATATACAAATACATTATTTTCGGTCTGCTCAAGACATTTTTTCACCTCGTCGGCGTAAATTGCGCCGACATTGCTGTCGGTAATAACTGCCAGCCTGCGATTTTTAATTCCAAGCTTTTTGACACTCTCTGCCAGCTTTGAAAAATCACTCTCAATCACTATATCATAGCGTGGCTTCCCATCATAATTTACTGTAATCAGCTTTGACATAATTAATAATCCTCCGGACTCTTAAAATACCACCTGAAACACAATGCTTCAGGTGGTTTTTATCAAAAAGTTATTTATTAAATGATGATAAATCAATCCCGCCTGCAACAAGCTCAGGAATGTCACCTGAAATATCTACGTTAGGCGGTGTTACAAGAAATATGTAGCTTGTAATCTTCTGAAGATTACCGCGCATTGCATAGCATGAGCCTGCTGAATAGTCAATAACACGCTGCGCAATCTCCACATGAATCCCCTCAAGATTGAGAACTACTGCCTTACCGCTCAAAAGAGTATCCGTAATGTCGCTGGCATCCTCCATAGACTCAGGTCTTATAACAACAACCTCAAGTCCCCTTGAGCCTGAAGGCTTAATAGGTACAACCTTTTTAGATGATGCCTTTGGCTTCTCAGAAGCTTTTGTGCTGTAATCCTGCTGCTCATCTTCTAATTCGTCTTTATACTTTTTATTCCCGGTAAAAAGTTTTCTTCTGGCAGAGCCTTTTTCTTCCTCGTCATCATAATCGTCATATTCATCGTAATCATCATAATCGTCATCATAATCATCATCATTATGAAGCTTGAATACGTTAATAACACCATCTAAAATTCCCATTGTTATATATCTCCTAATTATTTATTATAATTACGCGCCCCAAAAATCGCTGTGCCAACACGAACCATCGTAGCTCCCTCCTCTACCGCTACCGTATAATCGTTGGTCATTCCCATGGACAAGACATCCATATTGATATTATCAATGTTTTTAGCGTTTATGTCAACACATAATTGTTTCAAATCCCGAAAATATTTGCGGTTTTCCTCTGCATTTTCAACGTATGGAGCGCTTGTCATCAGCCCTCTTACATTAAGTCCCGGAAGCCTGGAAATTTGTGTCACAATTTCGACACAGTTCTCAACTGTGATACCAAATTTATTTTCTTCTCCGGCAACATTTACCTCAACCAGTATATCGACTGTGAAATTTTTTTTGACGGCTTCTCTGCTGATTTCTTCGGCAAGACGCAGCGAATCCACAGAGTGTATCATTGCCACCTTTCCCACAATATATTTAACCTTGTTTCTCTGAAGGTGTCCGATCATATGCCACTCAATATCATCAGGAAGAGTTTCAATTTTTTCAACAAGTTCCTGGACATAATTTTCTCCAAATGTGCGGATACCGGCGTTATACGCTTCCATGACAAGCTCGTTGGGCTTGGTTTTACTCACCGCAATAAGCGTTACCTCCGAGGGACTGCGTCCCGCGCGCTCACAGGCAGCTTTAATATTTTCTTTTACTGTTTTAATCTGTTCAGAAACCATAAAACCCTCCTCTTTTCCGTTAGTTGATATTTGCAAAATCAATATATAAGCTGATTTACAGAGTATTTGTCAGCGTCAAGAACTATTCTGTCGTATACAGAGATACCGTATGAGACATTCCTTTTGGCTATTATGTATTCATTATTCTCATCTATAATTTCTACAAGCTTAAATACAGTATATCCGGTATTTATACAGTACACACCCTTGAGCTTCTCTGTCGGTCCTATTACATATCTGTCTGAGGAATCAGGCTTAATTATACTGTTGCCCGCTGCAAAATCCTCCGTACTTACATAGCAGACCGAATCATCTGATTTATAAATATCCGCCTCGACAAACTTTGTCTTAAGCTCGCCGTTGCTGTTGTATTCTTCACATATAAAGCCGTATGAATTGCTGTTTCCTCCGGTAGTAAGATATTCCTTAGGAATAGTGTAAAATTCTTCTTCCGTTACAGCAGATGACGGAATTTTAAGACCTGTGTTGTTCGTGGCGGTAAGCTCAATATCAAGAAAACGCTCTGTCGCGTATCTCACCATATATTTATTCAGTCCGATAACTCCGTAATAATTGCCGTCCTTATTAATTATAGAAAATGAGCCCGTAACCTCAATATTATCTTTTTTTATTTTAATTGTTACATTTTTTTTATTTTCTAAATCATATGAAACAATATCCTTTTGGGTGAGCATAATAACAATATTCCACTCTTCATCCGTTATTATTTTATAGGCAGGACTCTCTGAGACGACAAGGTCTTCTGATTTTAAATTATTTTTTTTGTAATTATTTTTATCGAATAAATCGTTAGTTATATTATCAGTTGTCACTGACTCATAGCCGTCGGTATAGTAGACTACGGTTCCCGTCCGGGTGCTTTTGATTGTCTGAAACAGATTTTCGCTTCCGGTGCTCGCCACAATATTATCGAGATTTGCAATAATATTTTCATTCATAGCCTGAAGCACTGCAGAGTTTAAATCTGTTTTTAAATCATATATATCGCTGAAATTATTTCCGTCATAATTCGTTCTGAAATTATTCAGCATTGATTTGATAGAAGCCAGATTCTGCTTTGAGAGTGAATTTTCATCGGATTTAGTGTACTGTGATAAAATTTCTGATACACGTCCCGTCTCATCCACAGTACATATTGTATCATCCACCTTCACTCTGGCTGCCTCTTTTTGATAATAATTGATATTGCCGGAATATGACGAATTTACAACCTCCTCACTTCTCAAAGCAATCCCCGTAAAAGTTGCGTTTGAGGTAAGCGCTCCTATATCAACCTCATATGTTCGTACCTTTGCTTTTGTGACATAAAGCGCAACAAAGCAGACAACATATATTAATACAACGGCAAAAATAAAAGCTGCGGCTTTAGGCTTGCGCCGATATTTAATTACTTTTCTGTTATTTGTTCTGCGTCGATTTTCCATATTTAACCTTATAATAAAATTGAATTTATGGGAATTTTTACTTTTTATATTCAATACTGCAATTTTACTCTTTTGAAATTCAAAACAATGCTATGCCAATTTTTTTCAGACATATTCATTTATATAAATGGAACAATAATAAAGGTAGATATTAAATCAAGGAGGTTCTGTATGAATTCAAAATGGATTGATTATACTACTTTAACTATCATTATTATCGGAGCAATAAACTGGGGACTTATCGGATTTTTTAACTTCAATCTCGTGTCTGCCATCTTTGGACAGGCTACATGGATAACCCGTGTTATATATGCTGTCGTAGGTCTGTGCGGCCTTTATCAGATAAGCGTATACGGAAGAATACGAGATTTAAGTAATTAGTCTTCCGGTTAAAAAGTGCCTATAAACGCCGGCGTAAGCTGTATAAGCTTGAGCCGGCGTTTATCACTCATCAAATATTACTCCGGCTTGCCGCGCGGAATATGACCTTAGCAGCAGTCACTGTGCCGTTTAAAAAACGCCACATCTACTGATATATTTCTCTCCACTCCATATCTCCGCGTTCAAGAGACTTTATAAGCAATTCCGCTGTGGCGAGATTGGTTGCAAGAGGAATATTATACATATCACACAACTCGCAAACTTTTTTTGAACTTGGCTCATGCGCCTGAGGATTAATTGCTTCGCGCAGAAAAATTACAAGGTCAAGCTGATTATTTTCAATCATTGCACAAATCTGCAGGTCTCCTCCGAGATGACCTGCCAAAAATTTATGAATAGAAAGGTTGGTAACATTTTCTATAAGCTGTCCGGTCGTTCCCGTTGCAAAAAGCTGATTTTTGTTAAGTATACCTCTGTAAGCAATACAGAAATTCTGCATTAATTTTTTTTTGGAATCATGCGCAATCAATCCAATATTCATACCACTCTCACACCTTTCTCTTTCTGCATACCAATATTGTCTCTTGTGTCAAAAGTAAAAGCAAATTTCAGCCTCTGAAATCCTCGGCAAAAATATCGTCATCTCTGTCAACCTTGCGCTGAAGGCTGATATTCAATACAACTCCCATGCAAATATACAGTGAAACCAGAGAAGTCAAACCGTAGCTGAAAAACGGCAGAGGCAATCCTGTATTAGGGAGCAGACGCGTAACTACGCCCACATTAATAAATGTCTGAAATCCTATTTGTGCCGCCACGCCGCAGCAAATGAGACGTCCGGCAAAATCTTTAGCCTTTACAGCTACAATTATACACTCTAAAACAATCCATGACAATAGAAGAATTACAGCGCAGCTTCCTATAAAGCCAAGCTCCTCACCTATTACGGCGAATATAAAGTCATTTTGAGCCTCGGCAATGTAGTTTGCGTTCTTGAGAGATGACGGGTCGTCATTGTCAAGCCCCTTTCCTGTAAGCTGACCTGAACCTATCGCCCTCTCTGCATACTCCTGCTGATAAGTCTGGTCACTATACTCATCAGGGTTAATAAAAGCCATAATTCTGTCGCGCTGATAATCCTTTATAAAAAAAATCGGGTTGTCGGGATTGCTTATATAAATAATTAACCCGCTTGCAAGGGGAACAATAATAAGCAGTGCTATTCCTATTATTTTATAGCTTAACCCTGCACAAAATATAACAGTAAACAGTATAAGAAATATCAATATTGTTGTTGAAAGATTTGGCTGCGTCAGTATTAGTGCAAGAGGAACTGCCAGAAGAACTGCCAGTATTGTCAAAAACTTCCAGTTATTAATTTTGTCTTTATACATACACAGCAGCTTAACAGTAAATAAAATCAGCAGTATCTTTGTGAGCTCAGACGGCTGAAACTGACCTATTACCGGAACCTTAATCCAGCGCTTTGCCCCATGACTTTCATGTCCGAAAAACTTAACAGCAAGCAAAAGCGCAAGATTAATCAGATAAAGCAGCCAGTAATATTTTAAAATCCAGTTGTAGTCTATAAAAGAAACAACCGCTAAAACTACAAGCGAAACCGCAAGACCAAAACACTGCCTTAACGTATATTCGGAATTTGCACTGTTAATCACCACTATACCGAATACGGAAGTGACAATCAGCAAAATAACAAGTCTGAAATTATATGAACGCAACTGATACTTTTTTAACATACAAATCCTCATTCACACTGTTATTTATCACTATTTCTCATATCCTTAATAGGAATATTGGCAAAGAGCGCCGGCACAGAGCCGTTGTTGGTATCCGATTCTGTCGAAGTAATCTGAATATCAAGCCCCTCAGCGTCAATTACCATATATTTTGAAATAACCTTTATAATATCATTTTTAATCATTTCCATAACCTCAGGCGAACAGTTCGCACGGTCAGAAACCAATAAAAGCTTAAGTCTGTCTTTTGCAACATCACTGGAGCCTTTTTTCTTAAATAAATCTAATAAGCTCATACATATCTCCCATCCTGCGCATATTATTTATGCGCACTGCGGACAGCAAATCCGCAATATTTTTAATCTGACGCACCTATTTATTACTTGCCTTTAAATAATGAAGAAAGCTTCTTAAAAAAGCCTCCCTTTCCGTTTAGATCAAGAAAAGGCACGTCCTCACCTATAATTCTGCGGCAAATATTCATATAAGCCTGTCCTGCAAGACTGTCGTCTCCAACTAATGGCTGACCTTTGTTGGTTGCCACTACAATATTTTCATCATCAGGAACGGCACCAATTACATTGAGCTGTAAAATATCATTAACATCGTCAATAGACATCATTTCACCGCGGTTTACCATATCCATTCTGATTCTGTTGACAATCAAATCCTCATGGTCCTTGAGTCCATGAGCGTCTAACAGCCCCACAATTCTGTCTGCATCCCTGATAGCCGATACCTCAGGAGTTGTTACTACAAGCGCTCTGTCAGCGCCTGCTATGGCATTCTGAAATCCCTGTTCAATTCCGGCAGGGCAGTCAAGAATTATGTAGTCAAATTCCTCCGGGTCTTCCTTAAGCTCGTCGAGAACTTTAATCATCTGCTCCGGCGTTATGGCTGACTTATCTCTTGTCTGGGCAGTTGGAAGAAGATACAGCTTAGGACAACGCTTGTCCGTAATCATTGCCTGTTTGATACGGCAGTTTCCTTCTACGACATCCACAAGATTATATACAATTCTGTTTTCCAGCCCCAGAACAACATCCAGATTTCTAAGACCTGTATCCGTATCAATCATCACTACTTTCTTTCCGAGTTTTGCAAGACCCGTACCGATATTTGCTGTCGTGGTAGTCTTGCCTACGCCTCCTTTTCCGGACGTTACAACGATAACTTCGCTCATTTATGTGTGCCTCCCAAATAATTTTTACTATTAAATTACATTATGCGTAATTTTTGGAATTAAATCAATGCTTTTTTATGAAAAGTACTATAAAAAGCTTTTATATTCTTATATCCTCAAGAATATCAGATGTCAAATCTTCTATATAAATATTTCCGTCCTCGACAAATGAAATCTTAGGGGATACAGTTTTATTTTTATTCTTCTTTGTCTGCGCGCTGTCAGAGCTTCTGGCAATCACATCGCCAATCTTAATCTGCATCGGGTTCATCTCCAGCGCAACGACAAACGCGTGCTCGTCTCCGTTGGCTCCGGCAAATACATTGCCTCTCAGGCTGCCCAATATTATTACGTTCCCTTTGGAGATAATTCTGCCTCCCGGATTTACATCTCCAAGAACTATTATGCTTGTCTCTGATTCCAGCACCTGTCCGGAACGAAGCGTTCCCTTATAAAACAACCCGTCTGATGCCGTCTGTGTCTGCTCCTGAATACAGCTCCCATGGACAGCTCTCACAAAAGCAGCGTCCTTATTTTCGTCATTATCCATCACACAAAGAATATTCATTGATGTCTCTTTTTCGATAATGTCAAGCAGCTCTTTTTGTTCCTCATTTGTTACGGGTCTTCCCTCAAAGGCAAGCGCCATATCCACATTGCCGAAAAACGCCGCTGACTGTCTGAATTTATCCTCGACGCAGCTTTTTAATGTCGTAAAATCCGCTCTGTTGTCCAAAACTACGGTTATTCCGTGTTTATTGCTCTTTATAACGACAGAATTATTCACCCTCATCACCTCGTTGTTATTATCATTTTTTGTCACGCAGGCAATGCGCCGGACTGCAGTGCCTGCATATATTTTTATTGAAGTCCGAAATATATTTTTAAAATCTCCGCAGTAAGCTCTGATGCCTGAGAGCCTGAATAACCATTCGGAATAGCTACCGACATGGCAATCTGCGGGTCATCGTAAGGCGCATAGCTTATCATCATCGCATGGTCTGGCTCCTTTGGATTTTCCTGTGCCGTACCGGACTTGGCTGCGAAATCCATATTAACTGTTCCGAGCGCGGCATACGTCCCAACCACGAGATTCATTCCGTAATGAACAGTATCCCATATAGACTGGCTTATATCCATAACATTTGAAATCTCCGCACTGTTGTCGCGTATCAGATTTCCGCTGTTATCAGTTATCTTATCAATAAGAGTAAGATTATAGCATGTACCGGAGTTGGCAATAGTTGTCGCGTATCTTGCCATATTGAGCGTGCTGTACGCATGATTGCCCTGTCCGATAGCCGACGCAATGGCATTGGTGTTAGAGGCGCTCGGCGCCTTCTCAGCGATCTCTATTCCCGACATCGTCGCAAGACCGAGCTCCTCGGCATACTTCTGGAGCACCGTAGTGCCGTAGGTACTGTTGTAAAGGCCGTTTTTACTGCATGCAAGCTTATATCCCACATTGTAAAAATATACATTGCACGAATCACGTATTGCTGTTGCAACAGTCTCAGAGCCGTGTCCTGATCTCACCCAGCATCTTGGGTTAGGCGTAACCTCCTCAAATTTACCGTTGCAGTAATATGAGGTTGATGTGTTAATTAACCCCGTATCGAGCCCCATAATTGATGTGCATATCTTATAGGTGGAGCCCGGCGCCGACTGAGCCTGCGTAGCCCAGTTATACAGAGGATTTGACTTGTCGTTGTTCAGCATATTGTAATATTCTGCGTCCACGCCGCCTGAGAACATATTGTTGTCGTAGCTCGGATAGGATACAAGCGCAAGCACGTCACCGTTATTTGGATCAGTTATGACACATGAGCCTGAACAAGGAAGAAGCGCAAGCTGCGCCGGCGTAATTCTCTTTGAGGAAATACAGCCGCTCATAAAGTCATAGGCTGAAATACTGCCTGAGCTCAAAGCCTGATAATCATTCTCCCCCTCAAGAAAGCCCTGCTCGAAAAGCATCATGCAGACCTGACGTCCTGAAATATCACCGTCGTCAATCATGTATTTATACAGCTTTTTGTGAAAATTCTTATCAGTCTCAAGAGCGTTAAAAATATAATTTACAAGCTCGTCATAAGCTTCATTAAGGCTTGTATACTGTTCAGATGTCAAATCTGACATGTCAATCCAGTTCTTTGTAATTGAGTATTTAAGAAGCTCCTCAAGACTTGTGGAATTGCCGTCAACCCAATCTCTGTAAACCTCGTCATTAGTATCTACATTATCTGAATTAAAGATGCCCTCTGCTCTTAATAAATCCTTATATATATACCAGATATATGCCTGCTCCTCCTCGGATAAATTGCCGTAAGCCGTAGGCGAAGATGTAAGCTCATCTCTGAGCCAGCCAAACACCCTGTCTTTTTTTGACAGAAATTCAGAATAAACGTCACGCTCATTTTCATGTTCCCCTGCGGCAATCTTGTCAAGAGAGACCAGATTATTATCAATTAAGCCGAAGTAAACTTCATTAATCGTAATATAAATATTAGAAATGTCACCGGTAGAAGAATCATAGGTATATTTTGTAGTACCGCTTGTCAGGTTTGACATAATAATAGAGACAAGCTCATCCTCAATAGCATTATAAATTTTTTTCTGAAGCTCTACATCAATAGTAAGGTAGACATCATTGCCTGCTTCAGGCTCTGTCTCGTCCAAAACCTCTGTAATTCTTCCGACTGTATCAACATATACTGTTCTTGAGCCCTTTGTTCCCGAGAGCTCCTGTTCCATTGACTGTTCAATTCCGCTCTTGCCTACCACATCATTGTTCTCGTATGAAGAATCCTGAGCCTTTAATGTTTCAAGCTCAGATGAGGAAATAGTCCCCGTGTACCCGAGTATCTGTGAGCAGTAAACACTGTCGACGTATTTCCTGATATACTGCTGTTCAACAGTGACTCCAACCAGCTCGTCGGAGCGCTCAAGAATTGCAGCGACAGTCTCATCGGAAACCTCGTTTGCTATAGTAAAACTTATATAGCGGTTGTAAGAATTCGCGGACATTGAAAGTCTGAGATTTATAATCTCAAGGATATGCTCCGGCGTGTAATCATCCTGATTAATACCGTATCTTTCACACAGTGTATTAATCATATCATTCGCAGATGAATTTTTCTGTTCGTCAGTAAGATCTGAAATAGTTGACGCTCCGTAAGAATCTCTTTGAAATCTCAGAAGAGAATTTCCGCTGACAGTATACTGGTAAAGACCGTTGCCTGCGTATGTGATTTGAAAATCATTTGAAAACTTGTCTCCCTTAGACTCAATTATGTCCAGTGTTTTGTTGATAGAATTGTTAATTGCAGCGTTTTTTGTATCATTGTCAGGATATGTTCCGCTGTCGCTTATCTTAACGGCAAACGCCAGCTCGTTATATGCAAGAAGGACTCCGTTTCTGTCAAATATCCTGCCCCTTGTCGCAGCCACACTGGTTGTCTTTTTAATTGATTCGGTGAGATTAGCCGCATACGACTCACCGTTTATAATCTGAAGTGAAAATAATCTGGTTACAAGCACCGATACCAGCACAACAAATACCAGTACCAACGGCACAAGTCTTGACTTTAGTAAACTTAAACAATAGTCAAATATTTCTCTCATCAAAATTATTTACTCTCCTTTTATTCCTGACCTCAAGATGCGGGTTAAGCCATAAAAACAATTTATACAGCAATACAAAGACAATTCCCGTGTAAATCATCTCAGGAATTATAAACCGTGTAATAAAGTAAATAAGATTCAGTCTGTTGTGAAGCAGGAAATTCCCCACATAAGACAGAAACTCAAATATAAAATCGCCGGCAAAAATAATTACAAGAGGAATAATCATCTCACTTCCCTCATATCTCCTGTAAAATATTCCCGCCAAATATCCTATGTATACAAAAACCAAAGCAGAAAATCCAAGCAGCGAGGACGCAGACAGATCATACAGCAATCCTGCAAAAAAGCCGACAAACATGCCCTCATTTTTACCGTTGAGATATCCGAATACTACTGGGAGAATTACAAGCAGATTTGGCATAATTCCGCCTATGCTTATTGCTCTTCCAAGAGTTATCTGCAAGACATAAAAAAGTATAATTATAAGCAATTCTCCAGCTTTTCTTTTCATGACACTCCCCAAATCATTCTATCGCTTCTTTGGCTTCTTTTTTTTGTGTTATTACAAGCACTTCCTGCAAATGCTCAAAATCAACTGCCGGAACAAGATAACCCGACTGTGTCAGATTATTGGCATCGGTTGTTACATCTTTAGCGTATCCGATAAGAATTCCGGGAAGATACTTTTCGCTAATATTTGATGTAACTATTTTATCCCCGTTTCGTACGGTAATACCGCTTTTAAAGTACTGAACGTGAATAAGTCCCTCGTCCATAAGCTCAATGTCGCCGCTGACTGTACAGACATCACCGGTATCGATAAGCTGTGCGCTCGCATAGCTGCCATCCTCAATGATACTCTTAACTACTGAATAATTTTTGCCGACTTCAGTTATAATTCCGACAAGTCCGCCTCCCGCGATGACATTCATATCGACTTCCATTCCGTCATCGCTTCCCTTATCTATTGTAAATGTTGAATACCAGTTGTCAGATGAAGTTCCAATTATTCTGGCACCTGTCTTTGGATAGTCGGCATATTTTGCATCAAGCTCATACAGTTCCCTGAGTCTGTCAAGCTCGTAGGTATCCTGCTTTAAGCGGTTATTTTCCTCTGTCAGGCTGTTGACCTGTTCGTTTAACTTTTCATTTTCATCGAGCAGCCTGCTTACCTCCTGAAGCCTGTCATAACCGTCCGTAGCCCATAACCCGATGTAATTCATCCCCTTCTGAAGCGGTACCACAACAGCAGACACAACATTTTTAAGCGGAGTTACAAGCCTGTCGGTAAAAAAACTTGTCGCTATGAAAATCACACATAATGCCGACACTGCAATTAATATATATTTGGAACTAAAAAATTCAGAAAACTTTTTTCTCATTTTACAATATCCTTAATAATAATTTAATCGTAGGTCTTATCCTGAGGTGTGTATGCAACGCCTGCAAAATCAGGATTGCTTACAACTCCCATAAGTCCTCTGACGACACTCTCAGAAGGATTTTCCACAATATTCACGGCAAGATTTGTCTCATGATTGATAAATTTTTCAAGGTTATTAATATTTGAAGTTCCGCCGGAAACATATATTCCGTTTTTTATAATATCCGCTGCAAGTTCAGGCGGAGTGCGCTCCAGAATAACTTTTATAGAGTCCATAATCGAATGCAGCGGGTCAACTATCGCCTGATAAATTACATCTGATGAAATATCAACGCTCACAGGCAATCCTGAAAGCACATTGCGCCCGAAACCCGGAGCAAAATGTTCTTCAGACTTAACTGCGCTTCCAAGCTCTTTTTTGAGACTCTCGGCGGTTTTGCTGCCGATGACGAGATTGTACACCTTGCGGATGCTGCTTATGATGCTGTCGTCGAGTTTATTTCCTCCGATTTTAACAGACTTGCTTATTACAATTCCGCCCAATGAAAGAACAGAAATTTCGGTTGTCTCAGCGCCTATATTTACAATCATAATACCCCTTGACTTTGTCACGTCAAGTCCGGCGCCAATCGCGTCGGCTACCGGTTTATCCACAATGTAAATATTTTTGGCTTTTACTTTGGAATCGGCTACAAGCTCATAAAACGCTCTCTTCTCAACCTCTGTGACGTCCGTTGGGACCGCTATATAAAAATCAGTGTTTCCCACTGACTTTTTATCGCCGTTGATTTTATTAAAAAAGCTGAGCAGAAGCGTCTGCATATTTTCAATGTCAGCGATAACGCCGAATTTTACAGGGAATGAAACCTCAATATTCTCAGGCGCTTTCTCATACATCTCGTATGCCTCGTCTCCAAATGCAAGAAGGTCTTTTTTGTTTGCAATAGCAATAATATTTTTTTCGTTTAAGATCTCCTCCTTGTCCTTGCAGCACATTTTAAAATTGCTTGTACCGATGTCAACTCCGTAAATGTTTGCCATGATTATGGACTCCTTTCGTTTACATGTAATCTTTTTCTTTAAGACTTGTATACTTATTATCTCCGATAATGATATGGTCTAAAAGCTGTATTCCCATAATATTGCCTGCCTGAGCTATTCTTCTTGTCACCATGCAGTCGTTTCTGCTGGGCGTTGCGTCTCCGCTCGGATGATTGTGCAGAAGCACAATGGAAACCGCGCCGTATTTCAGAGCCTCCGAAAATATCTCTCTGGGATTGACCAGCGACGCATTGACTGTCCCGATAGATACAATACTGTCGCGTATCCGGCAGCATTTGTTGTCCAGCAAAACCAGGACAAGGTGTTCCTTGTCAAGATGCCTCAAATCCTGCATGTAATACTCCGCAATCGTGTCAGGCGATGAAAAATCAAGCCTGCGCCCCGCTGTCTGCTTCGCAATCCTTCTTGAAAGCTCGCATATACATTGTATCTGGACAGCCTTGACTCTGCCCACACCCTTTATTTTCATAAGTTCGTGGACGGACAGATGCATAAGCCCAAGCAGAGAACTGTTTTCGTCTGACTCGCTGTGTGCGCACAGGCTTATAATCTCTTCTGCAAGCTGTGTGGCATCCATACCGCGCGTTCCGGTCCTCAGCACCGCAGCTATCAGCTGCGCGTCACTCAACGCGCCTGCCCCCAGGGCAAGGCATCGCTCATATGGTTTATTCTCATTCTCTCCTTCGCAGAAGTGTATACGACAGTTTGATTTATACAATTATTATCCTTTCCGGACAAGCGGATAATTATATAAACTTATAAATAACAATGGCAGCAATCACGCCAATAATGCTTGCCACTGTAATCTTAATCTGCAATGCAAACGTAATAACGAAAATCCCAAGATCAAGAACAAGCGGATTACCGCTGTTGTTGATACCAAACGTATTGCCGTAGGAAAGCCAGCTAAGCCCCGCAACATTTGATGTGAGTTCCGAAATAAGACCGCCTATAACGATTCCTATTAAAATAAACAACAGTAAAAGCCAACCGTTTTTGTACCTTGAAATATTACTCATGTCACTCCGTTTCCGCTAAAAAGCATGTAAAATTTACAAATTAAGCTAAATTATTATAGCATACATTTCCAGCCTTGTATAGAAAGTTTTTTCTTTAATCAGCTACAATTTATCCCTATTATTCGACAGAAATCAGCCCTGCCTCATACATTTTCTGCATACTCATGATTATTCCCAGCTTGGCGTGATACCAAGTGAGACCGCCCTGAAAGTATGCGGCATATGGCTCTCTAAGCGGTCCGTCGGCGCTGAGCTCTATAGACGAGCCCTGTACAAAAGCCCCTGCCGCCATAATAACATCATCGTCATAGCCCGGCATTGCCCACGGCTCCGGTGTGACAAAGCTGTCAACCGGGGCTGCTGACTGGATACCCTTGCAGAAAGCGATAAGCCCCTCTGCGCTTTTAAGCTCAACCGCCTGTATAATATCGTAACGCGGCTCCTTTCCGTCAGGAATTACCCTGAATCCGAGTCCCTCATATGCGTTTGCAGCAAATATTGCGCCCTTAAGCGCCCCCGCTACTACCGTAGGAGCAAGGAACAGTCCCTGATAGAACTCTTTGTTGACGCCGAGAGTGGCTCCGACTTCTTTTCCGAGACCCGGAGACGACAGACGGTAAGCCGCCTGCTCAACACATTCTGCTGTTCCTGCAATGTAGCCGCCGCATGGAGCAAGACCTCCGCCGGGATTTTTTATAAGAGAGCCCACAACCATATCCGCTCCTGCCTCCGACGGCTCAATTCGCTCAACAAATTCACCGTAACAGTTATCGACCATGCATATGACATCCGGCTTGATATTTTTAATAAATGCTATAAGCTCTCCTATTTTTTCAACAGATAATGTAGGACGGCTTGCATAGCCTTTTGAGCGCTGTATTGTGACAAGCTTCGTCCTGTTGTTAATCGCTTTTTTAATATTTTCATAATCAAAGCCCCCGTCAGGAAGCAAATCCACCTGACGGTAGGTAACGCCGTACTCCGCAAGACTTCCCTTAGACGGTCTTATTCCTATAATTTCGTCCATAGTGTCGTATGGCTTTCCAACCGGCGAGAGCAGCTCGTCACCCGGTCTCAAATTAGCTGACAGCGCGATATTTAACGCGTGTGTTCCGCACATTATCTGCGGTCTTACAAGAGCAGCCTCCGTCTTGAAAATATCGGCATAAACCTGTTCAAGCGTATCTCTTCCGTCATCGTTATAGCCGTAGCCGCTCGTTCCGCTAAGGTGCATCTCAGCGACACGATTTTTCTGCATTGCGCCTATAACCTTCATCTGATTATACTCGGCTGTGTCGTCTATGTCTTTAAAGCGTTCCATTAAACCGGCAAGTATTTTTTCGCTGTAATTGTACACCTGCTCTGAAATCCCGAGCTGAGTGCAGTACATATTTTTAATATCTGTATTCTGTGTCATACTTATTTCCATTTTTATCTCCATTACTGCTGCACAATATTTTTTTCTCTTAATATTTCAAGCATCGCCTCAAGCAATTTATCTTTTGAATGTCCGTATTCGTCTAAATTCAGCCAGCACACGTCTTTTTCACGCTTAAACCATGTGAGCTGGCGTTTTGCAAAATGGCGTGTGTCGAGCTTAATAAGGTATTTTGCGCGCTCCAAATCATATTCGCCGTCAAAATATCCGAACATCTCTTTATAACCTATTCCCTGCATCGAAACACTGTCTCTTGTAAGCCCGCTGTCTATAAGAGATTTCACCTCTCCCTCAAGACCCTGTTTAAACATTTCCTCCACACGCTCGTCAATGCGTGAATAAAGAAGCTTCCTGTCGTCATTCAGAACAAAATACGCATAATTATAAGGAGAGTTTTTCTGGCTCTGCGTTCTGTTGTGCTCCGATATTTTTTGTCCTGTCTGATAAAAATATTCCAGAGCCCTTATCACCCGTTTTACATTGTTTGGGTGAATGCTCTCAGCCGATTCAGGGTCAATCTGTTTTAACTTCTGAAACAAAATATCAGCGCCCTGGTCTTTTGCAATATCAGACAGATATTCCCGCAAGTCATCCCTTTTAGAAAGCTGCGGTGATAATGACATTTTATCGTTCATTTCAGCCTCAGACCCGTTATCCGCCGTTTCATTTCCGGAAAAATCAATATCATACAGCACAGACTGAATATAAAATCCCGTCCCGCCTGTTATTATCGGAATATGTCCAGCCTTATAAATCTCCTCCATAGCTTCTTTCGCCATTTTTTGAAATAAAACGACATTGAACTCTTCCTCAGGAGACAGACAGTCAATCAGGTAATGCTTTATCCCCTGCATCTGTTCGGGCATAATCTTGGCAGTCCCGATATTCATCTTCCTGTAAACCTGCATTGAATCCGCGCTTATAATCTCTCCGCCGACTGACTTGGCAAGCCTTAAAGAAAGCTCTGTTTTGCCTGCTGCCGTCGGTCCTGTCAGTATAATCAAAGGTTTCATTACTAGTCTCCGTTCCTGTGCGGTTTATCGTGAAGCAGCGCTATAATATGCGCTTAAACTTCCTCTCAACCTCATATTTGGACATCACAATAAGGGTCGGACGGCCATGAGGACAATTATAAGGGTTTTCAGCCTGCATAAGCTCCTGTATAAGCTCCCCTGCCTCCTCAAATGAAAGCTTGTTGCTTCCCTTTACAGCCGCCTTGCAGGACATTGTCGCGACACGCTCTGTTATTACGTCTAAATCCGTGTGACTGTCAGAGGTCAGCCCGTCAATCATATCAATCATCATTTGCTTAAGATTAACATTCGGAAGTCCTGCCGGAAGTCCGGTTACCTTATATGAGCCGCCTCCGAATTCCTCTATCTCAAAGCCCAGCCTCTCAAATGCCTTTTTATGCTGTCTGTACGCATTTTCCTGCTGCATGGTAAGCTCGATAATAACGGGAGGCATAATCATCTGAGTATCCATATCTTTTTCTTTGAGGTGCTTCATAAAGCGCTCATAAAGAATCTTTTCATGAGCCGCATGCTGATCCATCATGTAAAATTTATCGCCGTATTCGATAAGCCAATATGTCCCGAAAAGCTGACCTATTATTCTGTATTCGTCAGGACTTTTCGCTTCCATAAGCGGGCTGTCAAACAGTGATGTCTGTACCGGCTCCACTGTTTTTTTCGCATACTCCGCCGCTTTGTTGTCCTCTCGTATCAAATTCATGGAACGCTTAAGCTCAAACGGCTCCGGAAGTCTCTCTTTAAATTTTTGAGGAGACTTTTTATTTTCAATTACAGGAGAAACAGGCGTCTCATGCAGTTTTACCTGTGCCGCCAGTTCGCCTGAGCGCAGTGTATTTCTAACAGTGTCCAGCACAAAGCTGTATACAAACTCATTTTTAGAAAATCTCAGCTCCATTTTTGTCGGATGAACATTTACGTCGAGGATAGACGGATTAATTTTAAAATGTATCGCTGTAAAAGGATAGTTGTGAGGCATGATATATCCCTTGTATGCCTCCTCAATAGCCTTAGTTATAATTCCGCTCTTAATATATCTTCCGTTGATGTAATAATTTTCATAGCTGCGGTTTCCGCGGCATATAACAGGCTTGCCTATAAATCCGCTTATCTCTATATCCTGAGTCTTTCCAGAAATTTCGATAAGATTTCCCGTTATGTCTCGGCCGTACACGCCGTAAATAATATCCCTTAAATTCATATTTCCCGATGTGTGGAGCTTATTTTGGTTGTTGCTTATAAATCTGAAAGAAATATCGGGATGCGAGAGGCTTAAATGCTCAATCAAAGAGCTCACATATCCCGCCTCAGTCGCTGCAGTCTTTAAAAATTTACGGCGGACAGGCGTATTGTAAAATAAATTGCGCACGATAAAGGTTGTCCCCTCCGGTGCGCCTACCTCTTCCAGAGAAACCTCCTCTCCGCCTTCTATTATATATCGGCAGCCGCTGAAATCCTCAGAGGTCTTCGTTATCAGCTCAACCTGTGAAACCGCTGCGATACTGGAGAGAGCCTCGCCTCTGAAACCCAGCGACGACACATTCATCAGGTCCTCTATTGATTTTATTTTACTTGTCGAATGACGAAGAAACGCAAGCGGAATATCATCCTTTGCTATTCCGCTTCCGTTGTCAGTCACTCTGACAAGCGATATTCCCCCGTCCTTTATCTCAACTGTAATCGCCGTAGCGCCGGCGTCAATGGCGTTTTCCACCAGTTCCTTCACAACTGATGACGGTCTTTCTATTACCTCACCGGCAGCAATCTTGTTAATCGTCTCCTGGTCAAGCACCTTAATAGACATCTGTCGCACCTCCATTTTTACTTTGCAGACATCGGCATATCGCCGGAATTTATCAGCCTTGCTCCAAACAGCCTACCATCGGTTTTTAATTTTACCCTGGAGCTTGTAGAGCGTATTCAGAGCATCTATAGGAGTCATATGACCTATATCCATATTTTTTATCTCCTCGACAATATCGTTGTCGCTCAAGGTGTCAAAAAGCGACATCTGCTTTACCTCAAGCTCATCAACCTTTCTGTATTCTCTGTTCAGCTTGTCGAGCTTCTTTGAATACTGGGCTATATCCTTTGCCTTCTGAGAAATATCGGCATCGCTTAACTCTGTCACAAGCTGCTTTGCACGGGCAATAACACTGTCGGGAACTCCGGCAAGCTTGGCAACCTGAATACCGTAGCTTTTATCCGCGCCGCCCTTTACAATCTTTCTCAAAAATACAATATCGTCTCCTTTTTCCTTAACGGCTATGCAGTAATTATTCACGCCGTCTAGTGTTCCCTCAAGCTCTGTAAGCTCGTGATAGTGAGTTGCGAAAAGCGTCTTGGCGCCGAGTATATTTTTATTTGCTATATGCTCGACAACCGCCCATGCGATACTCAATCCGTCAAAGGTGCTTGTCCCCCTGCCTATCTCGTCGAGAATAAGCAGACTTTTCGGCGTAGCGTTTCTTAAAATATTGGCAACCTCGGTCATCTCAACCATAAATGTTGACTGTCCCGACGCCAAATCGTCAGACGCACCCACTCTGGTAAATATTCTGTCAACAATGCATATATTTGCGCTGTCTGCCGGAACAAACGAGCCCACCTGCGCAAGCAGCACAATAAGAGCGGTCTGTCTCATATAAGTAGACTTTCCCGCCATATTAGGTCCCGTTATAATAGAAACCCTGTTGGCTGAATTGTCAAGATAAGTGTCGTTTGCGATAAACATGTCATTGTTCATCATTTTCTCGACAACGGGATGACGTCCGCCCTTAATATCTATAATTCCCTTTTCGTTAATTTTAGGTCTGACAAAATTATTCTGCACCGCAACAACAGACAGCGACGCAAAAACGTCAATCATTGCTACAGCTTTGGCAGTCGCCTGTATTCTTACAACCTCGGCTGCTATGCTGTCTCTGACTTGACAGAATAAATCATACTCAAGACCGTTGAGTTTATCCTCAGCGCCGAGAATAATATCCTCAAGATGCTTCAATTCATCAGTTGTGTATCGCTCCGAATTAGTGAGCGTCTGCTTTCTTATCCAGTTGTCCGGAACGAGCGATTTAAAGGAATTTGTGACTTCAAGATAATAGCCGAACACCTTGTTATACTTGATGCGCAGATTTTTAATACCTGTGTTTGCGCGCTCCCGCTCCTCAAGCTGTGCAAGCCATTCCCTTCCCTCTGTCTTTGCTTTTTTCAGCTCGTCCGCCTCTGCCGAAAAGCCTTCCTTAATCATTCCGCCCTCTCTCATGGTAATCGGCGGCTCCTCTACAATGGCAGAATCAATCAGGCTGTAAATATCCCTCAAATCATCCAAACTGTCAAAATATTTTCTGAAAAGCTCCGATTGAAAGGTTCCGATAATCTGCTTTATATAAGGAAGCATTCTGAGAGAATTGCGAAAGGCAATCAAATCGCGCGGGTTTGCAGACTTGCAGCTTATCTTTGTCATAAGCCTCTCCAAATCATAGATGGGATTTAAGTATTCTCTAAGCTCCTCCCTGTCAATCTGATGTTCTGAAAGCTCGGCTATGACGTCCTGGCGCAAAATTATCTGCTCCCTGTCAATAAGAGGCTGCTCAAGCATTGAGCGCAGCGCCCGCGCCCCCATTGCCGTTTTGGTCTTATCCAAAACCCATATTAGAGAGCCTCTCTTCTGCTTTTCTCTCAGCGTCTCAACAAGCTCAAGATTTCTTCTCGAGGAGCTGTCAATAAGCATGTACTTTCCCGTAGTATACGGAGTGAGCGTAATAATATGGGACATATCGCTTTTCTGAGTCTCATAGAGATATGTAAGCAGAGCTCCCGCAGCGATTACGCCTGTCGGATAATCCTTTACGCCCAAACCGTCAAGCGAATTGAGCTTAAAGTGTGAAAGCAGCCTGCGGATGCAGCTGTCCTCGTCAAAATACCAGTTTTCTAGAGCAGACATTGAAATTCCCAGCTTATCGTTTACCGCTGTCAAATCAATTCCGCTCATTGCAAAATAATCGTTTACAATAATTTCAGAAGGCACAAATTTATTAATCTCATCAAGCAGTTCGTTTTCGTTTTTCAATTCAGTTACATAGTAATCTCCGGTCGAAAAATCACATATAGACACGCCGATTACATCACCCTGATAATATATGCAAAAGAGATAATTATTTTTGGTCTCGTCGAGCGCCTGTGAATTAAGGTTGGTTCCCGGTGTCACGACCCTTATTACCTCTCTTTTCACGATACCCTTAGCCTGCTTCGGGTCCTCCATCTGTTCGCATATCGCAACCTTGTGTCCGTTTGCGACAAGCCTGTTTATATAGCCTTCAGCAGCGTGAAACGGAACTCCGCACATAGGCGCTCTCTCATCCTGTCCGCAGTCCTTTCCAGTCAGAGTAAGTTCAAGCTCCTTAGACACAGTTACGGCATCGTCAAAAAACATCTCATAAAAATCGCCGAGGCGATAAAAAAGTATGCAGTCCTTATATTCTTCCTTTGTGCTTAAGTAATGCTGCATCATCGGTGAAAATTCAGCCATTTTCAGCCTCCCCCATATAGTAAAATCCCTTGCACTCAGTCAGCTTAACATCGACAATCTGCCCGATAAGCGATGCGTCTCCCGGAAAATGCACCAGCATATTGTTTGTAAGGCGTCCCGTGACAAGGCTGCTGTCATGGTCGTCAATGCACTCGACAAGCGCTTTTGCAGTTTTTCCTTCATATCTTGCGCTGATTGCATGTGAAACTTCATTTATAGTCTGAAGCAGTCTGTTAAATCTATCCTTGACAATATCCTGCGGAACCTGATTTTCCATTTTTGCGGCAGGCGTTCCCGTTCTCTTTGAATAAATAAATGTGTATGCGCTGTCATATTTAACTTTTCTCACAACGTCAAGCGTATCCTGAAAATCCTCTTCCGTCTCGCCCGGGAAGCCCACAATAATATCAGTAGTTATTGAGACGTCTGGCAGTCTGTCTCTTATCTTATCTACGAGAGCCAGATAATGCTCCTTAGTATATTTTCTGTTCATGAGCTTTAAAATGCGGCTGCTTCCCGACTGCAGCGGCAGATGTATGTGATTGCAGATTTTCTTTGAATCTCTCATTACTTCTATCAGTTCATCGGAGAAATCCTTTGGATGAGGTGTCATAAAGCGAATTCTCTCAAGCCCTTCAACCTTTTCAACCTCAGTCAGAAGCTGTGCAAAGGAAAACGGCTCTTCAAATGTATTTCCGTAGGAGTTTACATTCTGTCCGAGAAGCATAACCTCTTTTACCCCGTCAGCGACAAGACGCTCAACCTCACGCACGATTTCACGCGGCTCGCGGCTTTTTTCCCGTCCCCTGACATAAGGCACAATACAGTAGCTGCAAAAATTATTGCAGCCGTACATAATATTTACGCCTGATTTAAAAGGAAATTTTCGCTGTGCCGGAAGCTCCTCCACAACCTCCTTTGTACTGTCCCATATATCGACAACCTGACCGCCCTGTTCCCAGTGCGTATATAAAAGCTCAGCAATCTTAAAAATATTAAATGTTCCGAAAATCAAATCGACAAACCTGTACGATTTTTTGATTTTCTCGACAACCTCAGGCTCCTGCATCATACAGCCGCACAGCGCTATAACCATGTGGGGATTTTTTTCTTTGATTTTGCTCAGCTGTCCGAGTCTTCCGTACACGCGAAGATTGGCGTTCTCACGCACGGTACAGGTGTTGTACACAACTATATCAGCCTCCTCCGAATCTGTCGGCTGATAACCTATTTCCTGCAAAATACCCAGCAGCTTCTCCGAATCCCTCGCATTCATCTGACAGCCAAAGGTCTGTGTACAGCAAAGCAACGGTCTCTTCAGCTTCTCCTGCAGCTCAGATACCTGCTGACGGCATCTCTCTATGAAATATAACTGTCTCTCCAACTGATTTTCAGTAATTTCAATATCCTTAAATTCTGACATACTAAAACAATTACTCTCCTTTTCACTCTCTTTTCTTCGCTAAAATAGTGTATCCGCATCAGAACTCCCCTTTGCAGATACACTATATTGTTTTCGTGCCGCCTACGTTATAACGGCGCGTCCGCAAGAAACTTCCCCTCAAATTCCTTCGCCGGAACAGGTTTTCCGTAATAATATCCCTGTATAAAATCCGCTCCCAGCGAAAGGACACAAGACAGCTCTTCCTCTGTCTCAACGCCCTCAACACACACGCTTATTCCAAGTGTGTGAGCCATATCAATAATATATTTAACCAGTGCGGAATTATCCTTGCTCTTATCTATATTCTGAACAAACATTCTGTCAACTTTTATTATTTTAAATGTCATATCACGAATATAGCGAAGATTAGAATATCCCGTTCCGAAATCATCAATAGCCAGCTTAAAGCCAAGACCTTCAAACGAATGCAGAACATTTCTCACCATTGAATTGCTCTCAAGCTCACCGCTTTCCGTAATCTCAAACACAATATTTTTATGGTTTAAACCGTGCTCGTTTATACATTTTAACGCATCCTTCACTACATCGCTTTTTATAATCTGTACAAATGACAAATTAATGTGAACTATAAAATCAGGAATATACTTGATCCATTTTTTACACCGTGAAGCAGCCTGTCTTATAATCCATTTTCCAAGAGGTATAATCAATGAACTCTCCTCAAGAAGAGGAACAAACTCAACAGGGGACATAAAACCGTATTTCTTACTGTTCCACCTTATAAGCGCCTCCGCCCCGTTAATCCTTTTTTCTGAAGCGCTGTAAATAGGCTGGTAATATACTTCAAAGCCCTCGAAATTATGTGTGATGCTGTTTCTCAAATTTTCCTGAACATCCATTATATGTATATAATTTTTATAGTGTTCATCGGAATAAGGTACAAAAGTATTGCGCCCTCTTTTTTTTGCCTCATGAAGCGCAAACTTTACGCTCTGCATCACATTTTCAAATGTATCGCTCTCTGTTGAAAACAGACTTGCCCCTCCCGAAATAGTATAAAATATATTATAATTTTTCTTTTTAATTAACTTATCTATTTTTTGTCTTATTTTTTTGTATAAAATCTTTGCACATCCGATAAGCTCTGCTTCATCATCGCTTTCGTCTGAAATATTTTTGCCTTTATCAGCAATATATAGCACGGCAAATTCATCGCCCTTAAGCCTGAATACATTTTTTGTTCCGCCGACACACTCAACAATACATTTTGCAACATCGGCAAGAACACCGTCACCTGTCTTAGCGCCGTGTTTTTCATTTATAGCCTTAAAATTATCGACACCTACAAGCAGAATATATCCACGGGTATCACCCTCATCTGACTGAAGAGAATTATATCTGCCTTCAAGCATCATTTCACTGAAAAGACTTGTGATATTGTCATAGCGCTTCGCATTGCCTATCTCGGTTACAGAGCCTATAAGAAAGAGAGTGTCGCTTTCTCTGTCATATACGGTCTCCCCCTTGCAGTTAATCCAGACCGGATTATGCTGCCTGTTGTACCACCGGTACTCCAAGTCATGCTTTCCCTTTTTGTCTCTTATAATTCTTTGTATATCTGCCGACAATATAGCTATATCGTCAGGATATATTACTTTTTCAAGCTTTTTAAGCGCGTTGTCAAACGAAGAGCTCTCCAGTTCAAACGCTTCCACTGCCTTCTGACTTATTGAATAGTGGTCGTTCGTCAAATCATAGACAAATATGCAACCTGATGTGCATTCATCCAATATAGAGATGAGCTGCTCATAATTTAAAACCTGTGAAACCTTTTCATTTTTCCACTCCATCTTTCGCCCCTCAATTAAATAAAAAACAGATTGATACGTTTTGCTGCATTGCCGAGCACCGGCTGCGTCAGGCATATGTCTATTTTCTTACCTGTCCGTCTCCCAGTATTACATATTTTCCGGTAGTAAGAGCCTCAAGTCCCATAGGTCCGCGGGCATGAATCTTTTGTGTGCTTATGCCAATCTCTGCTCCGAAACCGAATTCAAACCCGTCCGTAAAGCGTGTAGAGGCATTGACATAAACGGCTGCTGCGTCTATTTCATCAAGAAACTTTTTTGACGACTTATAGTCGTTTGTTATGATAGCCTCCGAGTGCCCTGTGTTATATTTGTTGATATGCTCAATCGCCTCTTCCAGAGATGACACGGTTTTTAATGAGATAATATAATCGAGATATTCCTTTCCCCAGTCCTCTTCTTTTGCAGGCACTATTCGGCTGTCAGCAGCACATGCTGTCTCATCTCCGCGCACTTCAACATTCTTTTCCTTCAATCTGTCAACAACCAAAGGTATAAATGTATCCGCAATATTTTTGTGTACCACAAGCGATTCACACGCATTGCACACTCCGATTCTCTGTGTTTTTGCGTTGTATATTATATCGCACGCCATGTTAAAATCGGCATCCTCATGTACATAAATATGGCAGTTTCCCGTTCCTGTCTCAATTACGGGAACAGTGCTGTTATTTACAACATTTTTGATAAGCCCGGCTCCGCCTCTTGGAATAATCACGTCAACATAATCATTCATTTTCATGAGTTCATTTACATATTTTCTGTCTGTGTCCGATATGAGAAGGACCGCATCCTCACACAAACCTGATTTTGCGAGACTCTCTCTTATTATCCCGACCAGCTTAAGATTAGAGTTTATGGAATCACTTCCGCCTCTCAGAATAACCGCGTTGCCCGACTTAAAAGTAAGACCGAAGGCGTCAACTGTAACATTTGGACGAGATTCGTAAATAATCCCCACAACACCCAAAGGAACACGCTTATATCCAATCATAAGCCCGTTTGGACGGGTTTTCACAGAGGTTATTTCTCCGATAGGGTCGTCAAGCGACGCAAGCTGTCTTAAGCCCTCAGCCATCCCCTCTATTCTTGCGTCAGTCAGCGTAAGCCGGTCAATAAGCGCCGGCTTCATTCCGTTTTTATGCGCAGCCTCAAGGTCAATACTGTTTGCCTCTTTAATCTCATCAGCATGCGCTTCTAATTCCCGCGCAACACTTATAAGCGCGTCATTTTTTGACGTAGCGCCCAGTTTTGCGATAATACGGGAAGCCTTTTTAGCCCGCTGCCCCATAATCTCCAATGCTTCCATATATAATCCTCCGTTTCCGGAGCGTTTACGTAAGAAAAATCTCGAAGAAAATCTCGCTAAGGCGATTTTTCTTCTGCGATAATGTCAGTTTGTGACGCTCCGGCACAAACCGACAATTTATTTTCAATATATCCCCGACTGCGTTATAATTACATCAGGGCAAATATCAAAAGGCTCCGACTCAAGATTTTCAACAATCTGAAAATCAAATCCAACTGCGGCTTTATAAACTTCCGTGTTGCTCTCAAGAAATCTGTCATAAAAACCGCCTCCGTAACCTGCTCTGTGATGTTCGGCGTCAAATGCAAGCCCCGGCATAACCATAAATGTATATTCCCCGGACGGAAGCCAGCATAAGCTGCTGTCCGAAACCGGCTCCATTATTCCATATGCCCCTGGTACAAGCTCTCCAAGCGATAAGATGCGCAGAAATTTCATCTGACCTCCGGTAATTTTAGGCACATATACATTCTTGCCAAGCGAAAGACAGTCACTAATAAACTCATATGTATCCGCTTCCTGATTATAGCTTACATATGTCAGAATGTCATCAGCACGGACAAATTCCGGCAGAGCTTTAAGGCGCTTAAAAATTTCACGGCTGTATTTCTTAACCGTCTGAGTATCAAGCTTTCGCTTTTCACCGCGCACAAAATCCCTTGCTTCCTGCTTTGTCATAATAACCTCCGTGTGGCTAACCCTCAACAAATATCAGCAAATCATCAAAATGTTTTATGCAGCCCTTATATTTTCCTTTTGTTTTATAAACGGAATGATGAAGATTAGGAAAACGATATACCTTTACATGGTCGCTTTTCTTGCCGAAAAAAACATTTTTCCGGGTGTGAATACTTGTAACGACTATATTATCAAAAACATATTCCACACGAATATCAGACCCCAGCTTAATCTCTGTCTTCTGAGTATTAAGATTGATAATGCGCGTTCCCCTGTCACTTTTAAGAAAATTATACGGCACATCATCTATAACGTAAATATTGTCATAGTCCTGTGCTGCAGAGGTCATATTATTCATTCTAACGCGCTTTACTTTATTCTCGTAATCATACATTATAATTTCTTCCGTGCCGGCTGAAGCATCACGCTTTACATATAAAAGCATATTGCCGCGTTTGCGCATATGAAGAAGCTCAACCGTATCGCTCCCAATGTCAAGAACATCAGTATAGGTAATTCCGAGTCCAAGCACCATGTCGGACACAAATTGATTGACATTTATAACGCCTATTGTTTTGCTGCCCACCTTAATACCGCAGTGGTTGCCGCTTAACGGAACAATTCTGTCAATACCGTTAATTCCAAGCTCCTCATTGTCAAGCTTTAATATTTTATTATTTTTTACATCTCTTAAAACAAGTTCAAATTTATCCTCTTCGGTTTCAAAAAGGCAGTAGTCCTGCGACATGATAAAAGTTTTCAGAGCACCGTTTTTTTTCAGGCTTTCGGTGCTGACAATCTGTGTGTGAATCACAGAACTTTCCTGCAATGAAATCTGATACCAATAGTAGGTTATCTCTGTTTCGCGTTCATTAATCATTCTCGCCGAAGTAAATACGAAATAATCTCTCTCTTCTTCCCCGTAATAAATTTTTGTGACATTAAATTTCGGTATTTCAGGCATAATTTCAAACCGCTCGTTTGTCAGCGGATTAAACAGGAAAATCCTTTTTCCGTTGAACTCCTCAAAGCGCCGGTTATCGTCAATGACTTGAAGAAGTATTTCCCTGTTTACGGGAATATACATACCCTCCTCAAAATTCTTGACCAGCTTAATGTCCATAAAACCTCCGTCTGCACATCCATGTTTAAATGAGTTTATATAAGTTCCAATATATCAAAATTGCTGTCCTTATGCTGTAAAAATAATGTTCCCACTTCTTCCCCGTTTATAATACGATGAATATTATTCACGTCATTTCCGTTGGTGATAACCATATCCGCTCCTGAATAATTAGCTATCTGCGCCGCGACAAGCTTTGTTGACATCCCGCCCGTGCCGACGCTGCTTCCTGAAGAAGCCTTACCCATGTGAATAAGATTATCGTCTATCTTTTCAACAAGATTTATAAACTTTGCGTCGGGATTTTCGTTAGGGTCATCCGTATAAAGCCCGTCTATATCAGATAAGAGTATAAGCAAATCCGCTCCGGTAATAGCCACTACAAGAGCCGAAAGTTTGTCATTATCACCGAAGGTCTGAACATACTCAATCTCATAAGTTGAAATGACATCATTCTCGTTTACAATGGGAACCGCGCCTATATGCAGAAGCTCCTTAAAAGTGTTCTCGGCGTTTGTCCTGGCAACATGGTTTAACATTGTGTATTTTGTAAGCAGAACCTGTGCCGCAATAGTATTATATTCAGCAAATATTTTCTGGTAAACCATCATGAGCTTAGCCTGTCCTATTGCCGCACATGCCTGTTTGACAGGAAGCTCGTCCGGTCTTTCATGAAGTCCTATGGAATTTCTTCCCACCGCTATAGCTCCTGAGGAAACAAGAATAACATCCTTTCCGGAATTTTTTATATCAACCAGCGTCCTTACAAGCCGCTCCACCTTGAGAAGATTGAGCTTTCCGGTCTCGCTGTGCATAAGCGATGAAGAGCCGATTTTAACTACAATTCTTTTTTTGTCCTTCAGAAATTTTCTTTCGTTACACATGTCTGCTCCTGCATTTCTAAATAAATATTTAATTTATTCTACACTATTTACCGTAAAAATTCAACGCTATCTTTTCCGCAACCTTCATTCCGTCAACAGCAGCAGATGTTATCCCTCCGGCATAACCCGCTCCCTCGCCGCACGGATACAGGCCTTTTATATCCGACTCACAGTTTTCGTCCCGCCAAATTCTTACCGGACTTGAAGTTCTGCTCTCCACTCCCGAAAATACCGCGTCTGCCATATCAAAGCCCTTTATATAATTTGCAAAGCCTGTTACCCCCTCGCTTATCGCCTCACTCAGGTTATTCCCCAGCACTTCTCTTAAATTTGCAAAGCTGAAGCTGCCCCTGATACACGGACTGACTGCCCCAAAGCCCTCAGATACCCTGTTCAGCTTAAAATCCCCGAGAAGCTGAACTGGAATATTTCCGTTTCCGCTCCTGTACGCCATACTCTCAAGCCTGCGCTGAAATTCCATGCCCGAAAGAGGCGTATCTCCGCCGTAATCTTCAGGCGTTACGGTAACTATGATTGCGCTGTTTGCATTTTTTCCGCTGCGTCCCGAATAGCTCATGCCGTTTACTGCAATTCTTTCACGCTCCGACGACGCGTTTACGACATAGCCTCCGGGGCACATACAGAACGAATAAACGCCCCTTCCCCCTGACGTCTGATAAGTCACCTTATAGTCGGCGGCGGGCATTTTGTACATCGTATCCCCGTAAGCGTTATAGTCTATAAATGACTGCGGATGCTCAAGGCGCAGTCCGACAGCAAATGATTTTGCGCTCATTGAACAGCCGCTCTCCGCAAGCATCTCAAATGTATCTCTCGCGCTGTGTCCAATGGAAAGACACAGACAGTCACATGAAAGCTCATAGCTTTCTCTGCTTTTAACGTTCTCAATCTTTACTCCCGAAAGTCTTTTCGTTTTGCCTCGGTTTTCAGTTATCAGCTCTGTAATTCTGCTGTTAAAGCGCACCTCGCCTCCCAGCTCTATAATACGGGAGCGTATCCCCGATACAATTCCCGTCAGCACATCAGTACCTATATGGGGCTTATTCATATACAGAACTGACGAATCCGCGCCAAACTCGACAAAGATTTTAAGCATCTCTTTTATCCTGCCGCTTGTGTCCTTAATCATGGTGTTTAGTTTTCCGTCCGAAAATGTTCCGGCTCCGCCCTCACCGAACTGCACGTTGGATTCTGTATTCAGCTCTCCCGTGCTCCAGAATTTTTCCACCGTTTTTTTTCGCTCTTCCACAGACTCCCCGCGCTCAATAACTATAGGACACAGTCCAGCCTGTGCCAGCATGAGCGCCGCAAACATGCCTGATGGACCAAAGCCTGCAATTACCGGACGTTTAAACTTTCCTGCATTCACCGCTATCTCCGCTCTTGGAAAACAGTATTCATGTATCTGTGTAATTGCAGCGTTTTTAATCGTCTTTTTATGCTTTCCCGCCATGAATTTACCTTTAAGCACATCATTTAAGCTGACGCTTTTCCCGCCTATTATGACCTCAGCGACATCCACGCTGTACACATAAAAAATATCCGGCTTACGTCTTGCATCAAGGGATTTTTTTGATATGCTCCATCTGACATTACAATTCTTCGGAAGCATCAGAAGGTGCCTGACGGCTGCGTCAAGCATATCCTCCGGCTGGTCTGGCTTCAATTTTATCTGGCTTATACGCAATACTGTACTCATAAATCAACCTTTTCCCGTTATAGTTTTTTAAAACCGTTCTACTTCTGCAAATCTTCAACGGCTGACTGAGCAGCCGCTCTTCCTGCCGTAATGCCGCTGCTCCACGCCCACTGAAGATTATAGCCTCCGCATTTCCCGTCAACATCCGCTATCTCCCCGGCAAAATATAATCCGCCGCACAGACGCGACTGCATTGTATCCGAATCAAGCTGAGACAGCGCTACGCCGCCCTGACATACCTGACAATTTTCAAAGCCTTTAAAGCCTGTGATCTCAAATTCAAAATTTTTCAGAAACCTGACAAGTTTTTTTGCCCTTTTGCCTCCGAGCTGACCTATATGCATGTTTATATCAATTCCCATTGACTTGGCGGCGCCGTATACCAGCTTTTTATTAATTATTCCCGCAAAAAACTGTTCGACGCTCTTTGACGGCTCACGAAGTATTCTTATGTCAATATCATTTTCCAGCTCCTCCTGCGGTATATCAGGAAGCATATCGATAACCGCCTTAACGCTCTTTCCTGAATCCACGCCGCGAACAGCATATCTGCTCACCTGAAATACCGGTATGCCTGAAATTCCGTAATCCGTATACTGTATTTCGCCTGTATCCGAGCAGACCTCTTCACTTTCTATGTAAAGTTTGATTTTTCCTGTGCTTCTCACGCCTGACATTGCCCGGCAGTAAGCAAAGCTGCTGACAAGCTGAACAAGAGCCGGAAGCGGCTTTATTATCTTATGGCCGAAGCTCTCAGCAAGCCTGTAACCGCTGCCGTCAGAGCCTGTCGCCGGAGCCGCGCATGAGCCGGCCGCAATTATAAGCTTACCGCAGCATATCTGAATTTTGCTCTTAATTAAATCTTTATTTTTATTTCCCGCGTCATCGGACGGCTCCTCGGACATAATCGCGTCGATAATAAATTTTTCATTGTTTGTTTTTGTAATTCCGATGATTTCACTTCTCAGAAAAACCCGGACGTCAAGTCTGTCAAGCTCCATTCTGAGGGCGTCCTGAAGCGACGCAGCCGTCTCAGAATGAGGATAAATATATCCGTTTTTGGACTTGGGATAAACCCCGAGTTTTTTAAAAAAATCAATAACTGAATTTTCGTCAAATTTATTAATGACATTCATTACAAATTCTGTATCGTCGTTCTGATAACATTTCCCGCTCATCTCAAGATTTGTAAAATTACATTTTCCGTTGCCTGTCTTAAGAAGCTTGCTCCCCAATCTCCTTGTATGTTCAATAACCGCTGTATTTGCGCCTCTCTCGGCTGCGGCAGCCGCAGCCGTCATTCCCGCGGCTCCTCCGCCAACAATAACGCAGTCGTATTCGTAGCGTTTCATAAAAATCCTCATTTCCAAGCGACCTGTCGCATAATCCGACGGCGGCTTCATGAACTGTAAGCCTGCAGAAAATCATACAGGTTGTCCAGACCGTCAATATAAAGTCCGAGCTTTAACTGTTCCTTTATCTCGACAGGAAGTCCGTCCATATTTATATCAGCATAGTCGTAAAATTCTCTTTCCGGCTCCCTGTATATAACAACCCTGTCTTCCTCGTATATCAGATAAAAGCTGGAATCAATGTCTGTCTGCGCGGCAGTCGTCTCCTGCATATTTTTTATATTATCGCTGTTGTCAACAAACTGTTCCATTGACACATTTTCCTGATTTTTATTGTTCTTTTGCTTTCCGAAACTAAACAGGAAAGTGCCGAACCATATGATAAAAATTACACCGACAATAATTCCGACAATATAACCCCATGTTTTTTTCATATCTGTTTTTCAGCCGTAAATATATTTGTCCGGCTGCCTCCATGCGGTTATTATTGCCAAAAAATTAGTATTCTATTCCTTTTAATTATTTCATATCTTTTGCCCCGAAGCTGTTTGGAAGCAGCTCAGATAATTTATAAACAACCGGACCGTTTTCATTTTCAAGAATAATCTCAGCGTCGGGCGCCATGAACTCTGACATAACCTGCCTGCATATTCCGCACGGAGGCGTTTCCCTTTTGCTGTCTGATACGACCGCAATTTTTCTTATATGTCTTTCGCCGCGTGCGACAGCCGCAAAAACAGCAGCCCTCTCGGCGCATACAGTGGCTCCGTACGATGAGTTTTCAATATTGCATCCGTCAAAAAAGCCTCCGTTATCAGTCAGAAGCGCAGCTCCGACATGAAATCCCGAATACGGCACATACGCATTTTCCTTCGCCTCATGGGCTGCCTCAATAAGTTTTTTATTTTCGATATTTTCATATGATATATCCATTATAACCTCCATTCCGGAGCGATTAGCCGCAAAATAACGCCTTTATTCAGTTTCCTGTATAGTCACCGGCTGTGTGTTCTCAACCAGACCGACATATGTCTTTCCCGGATTCATAATAACCTCAGAGCCGTCCGAATAATAATATCTTGTCGCTCCTTCGCTTTCGCTTTCCTTAACCCATGTAACCTCCGATACCTGACCGTTAGTAATATACAGCCCCTTACCGCTGCCGTATATTTTATAATCAGGAGTTCCGTTATCATAATAAGCCGGAGTTACATATTTGATAAGGATATTCTTAAACTCAAGCTGCTGACCGCTCTCCCTGTCAATCTGCGCCTCACCGAACTGGTATCTGAGATAATTCCCGGTATTTTCGTCATACTCAAACCACGGCTTATTATACACGTAATTCATATCAAGACGAACGCACGGTGTGCCGTTTTGCGGAGTAATCTGTTTCGTGTCGTCAGTGTTAAACACAAACGGCGGGCTGTAATCCTCAGGATATGTCGTGCCATACCCCCTGCTTATTGCGCTGTCAGTGATGCCGGTCCAGCTTGTATAGGCATTGTGAGGGGCAATTCTGTCAGTGCTCCTGTAAAAATCACAGTAAACCATTCCGTCAAGCGAGTGAAATGACGGATTCTGAAGATATTTTTCAGCGTATTCGGAATATCCGAAATGAACGTAAACAGCCTCAAACTCCTTTGCAAAAAGCAGAAAATAAGTCCTGCAGCTTCTCACCGGTCCAATCTTTTCAAGGGAATCTTTATTTTCAAAAAGGCAGCACAATCGTGTTATCCCGCCCTCTACCAAAGACTCAAACACAACATCCGCCTGCCCTATATTTGACTGTGGCATTGCGTCGTATATATTGCTGTACATTACAGCATAAGGGACATTGTTGACACCATTTGCCAAAACCCACTCTCCTGTCAGCCTGCTTCTTGCCATTCCCTCATGAGGGTCCTTTGTCTGCTCCGTTACGGAAGGCTTCTCCGATATGACAATACTCTCTGTTACATTTCCGTTTTTATCTGACAGTTTCTCAAGAATTATTACAATACCAAGTACGGCGCATACAGCCAGAGAAAAAAATAAAACCCAGCCCAAAGCTCCTCTTTTTTTTGCGTTTTGGCTTCTTTTCAACCTTATTCCTCCAATCCCTATCTTGTAATTCCAAGCTGGTCAAGAATTTCACGCTGTTTTGCTTCCATTAAAGCCGTCTCTTCTGCCTCCATGTGATCATATCCGAACAGGTGAAGCATACTGTGAGCCACGAGAAAAGCAAGCTCTCTCTCCTGAGAATGTCCATACTTTTCCGCCTGTTCAACAACCTTTTCAACCGATACCACAATATCGCCCAGCATAAGCTCTCCCGAATCGGGATTAAAGTAGTCCTGCGGCGACTGCTCAATCTCTTCACTAACGCCGCCAAAATCTCCCGGCGTGTAAAAATTAATCATCGGAAAAGAGAGAACATCAGTCGGATTATCAATGTCACGGTATTCGCTGTTTATTTTTTTTATCTCGTCATTGTCCGTAAGAGTCACATTGACCTCCGTTTCATACGGACAACCGGAATCTTCCACAGCTTTGTCTATTACACTTTCAATTATTTTTTTATAATCCAGATCAAGCGCTTTTTCGGTATCATATTCAATATTTACAGTCATTTTCTCTCCCTTTCTCTTCTGCCGTTTTTATCCTTCCTGCTCTGCCTTGCCTCATAGTCCTCATAAGCCTTTACTATTTTCTGCACAAGAGGATGTCTGACAACATCCCTGTTTGTAAGCTTTACAAACCCGATCTCGTCCACCTTGGAGAGCACGCGCATCGCAACGTCAAGCCCCGAAACGGCGCCTGCCGGCAAATCCTTCTGCGTCGCGTCTCCTGTCACTACCACTTTAGAGCCAAAGCCTATTCTTGTGAGAAACATTTTCATCTGCGCCGGCGTTGTGTTCTGCGCCTCGTCAAGTATAATAAACGCGTTGTCAAGCGTCCTTCCCCTCATATAGGCAAGCGGAGCAACCTCTATAAGTCCCTTTTCCATATTAGCCGAAAAGCTCTCCGCTCCCATAATCTGGTAGAGCGCGTCATAGAGCGGTCTGAGATACGGGTCAACCTTACTCTGCAAGTCTCCCGGGAGAAATCCCAGCTTTTCTCCCGCTTCTATTGCCGGTCTTGTTAGAATGATTCTCCCGACCTCGTCGCTCTTAAATGCCTGAATTGCCATAGCCATGGCAAGATATGTCTTTCCTGTTCCCGCAGGACCAAGTCCGAACACTATCATTTTATTCCTTATCTGCTCCACATAATTTTTCTGTCCCAGAGTCTTTGGCTTTATCGGCTTTCCGGTAATTGTTCTGCAAACAATCTCATCATCTATCTCAAGGAGCGCATCCTCCTTTTCCTCAAGACACAGCGACAGCGCATAATCTACATTCTGCTCTGTAATTGTATTTCCACGCTTAGCAAGCTCCAAAAGATTTGACAAGACCTTTGAGGCATGCTTTACTCCTGTCTCGCTTCCAAGTATCTTAACCTCTGAATCCCTTGCAATAATAGTCACCTTCAGAACTTTTTCAATCTTTTTTACATACTCGTCAAAATGTCCGAATACCGATACACTGTATTCTGCCGGTATATCCATTCTAGTCTCTACTACACTCATTAACTGCTCTCTTTCTCTTCTTCGCCCTCCGCATCATCCTGCGGCATCTGTAACTGTTCCTGCGTCAAAGGACTCTTTTCTGACTGCGGTGTAAGCATCACAAGAGTTCCCTCACAGACATAGGCGTCATTATTTTTTAATATTCTAACACGATTATCCAGTATTTGCACGTTATTTTCAAGGTATTCGGAAAGCGCCGTATTAAGATTTTTATTTAAAATACCTGCCGCCTCCTCATCCGTATACTCACTTTGAACAAGCTCATACTCATAATATGTCCTGCTGCCGAACGCTACCGGAAGATAAAAATTCTCCTCAAGCGCTACGTTCTTATAATTATACACAGTATCATACATTTTAAATCCCGGCTTTTCAAAACCTATATTTAAAATATAATCGCCAAACGCCAGAGTTTTAACTGTCTTTTTCCTGCCCGTAAAAACCTTCTGTTCATACGCAGCCTCAAGCGTATCAGAATACTCTGTCTCATTTCTGACTAATATATCAGCATCGGCGTTCACAGCTCTTTTTGTCATAAGCTCACCGGCATCGTCATAAATTTCCACAATTCCTGATACAAGAATCTGCCCGGCAGTCACCTCATCTCCTTTCTTAACCATAGGAGTACCGCTTCTTGTAATTATAGATTCAACAATTCCGTTTTGTGTGGCAACTATATTGCTGCCGGAGATTTCGCTGACTGCAGAGCCTCCGTTTTCATCTGCTCCGCTCTGCATGCTGCTGTTCTGGGACTGAAGGTTTTCGGCTGCATTCAGATAACCGTCGTTCTCTTTTATGTAAACATAGAGATGATTTCCTTTGACTGTCGCCGAAACCCATGTTATCTCATCAAAATCCTGGCGCATTTTTGTTTCAATCATATCACAGTCTATAGTGCTTATGCGCATTCCGTTTTTTACTCCGATGCTGTCCAGATACCTGAGCAGTACCGGCTGTGTCAAGCTTATATTTCCGGAAAACGTTATGTTAAACAAAAAAAGACTGCAAATGTAGAGAAATGAAACACATAAAAATATCCCCGCAACAAAAGAATAATGCTTTCTGTATCTGAAAGCCATAAATGCAAGACCGCTTTTTTTTATAATTCTGACGCGGCTTTTGGTTTTTCTTACTACCTCCCTCAGTCTCCTGAAATCCTTTGCAGCCATCTGAGCCTCAATATAATCGTCCCCGGGTGTTATGCTGTAAAGCCTTATATCTTTAAAACGGCACATATTTATAAAGCGTTCCTTGTTATCACTTGTAACACGTATAACAATAAATCCTAAAATGCGGTCTTTTTTTTCCATACATGCCTCAATTTATATATTCAATACTGCAAATAATTCCTCTGACCTGAATCTGCTCCTCATCATAGTACTCTATCTCAAGGTTACGCCCTCTTATTTCCATACAGCCTTTTTTTGTCAACAGCCTGACAGATTGACACTCATAGCTCACAATAGATTTAAAATTTTCGACATTGACACGCATATTGCCTGTCATTGTGATTAAAGGCATTCCAAGCACTACGTCCTTCGGCATGCCAAGCGCTTCTGCTATCTCTTTTTTGCCCAAATGCTTCACCTCAGGCGGTATTATTACAATATATATGTATTCATCCCGAAATGTAGAACAATGTCCGAAGCGTACACAAAAACGGACATTATTCAATGAATAATGTCCGCAAATTCAGGTTTTACAATATTTTCAATAATATCTTTACCTATTGCAAATTCAGGCGTTCCCATTGCTCCCGGAGCCACCTCATATTTGTCGAATACGATGACAAGCTCACCGTTCTCATTCCAATAAAAATTATGATCGCTGTCAAGAGACACAAAATCAGCCCCCGCCAGAGTTCCGTTTATCCAATAGCTGACATGTTCGTCATTATCCATTCGCTCCTGCATCTGTCTCTTTATCTCTTCCGCAATTACATCAGAATAATCATCGCCCTCAAATAAATCTCCAAGCTGAATAATATTTCCGCTGCGATTGTCTATATGATAATATCTGTAATAATGGTTTCCCGTACCGGCTCCCCCGTCATACACCGATAATTTAAGCGTAAACCATTTATCTGTATTGGTAACTGTCTCATAGTCAACATAAACAGATTTATAGCCCTCTCCGTCAGTTTTTTCGAGATCTTTATAAAACTCTTCGACAAGCTGTGATGTCAGCTCCTCGACGCTTTTATTGATATACTCGGCTGCATCACTGTTTTCATCCTCTATCTGAGGCACATCAACCTCCATTTTATACCTGTCGTCAGTATAAGAATAATCGTATTTAGTAACTACTTTTACTATGTCTCCGATTACAGGAATTTTCACCAAAACCTCGGCATAGGCAGGGCTTACACTCGGAAGGAAGAATACTGTTATAAAGATAAAGCATGCTGCGGCTGCCACACACGGCAGAACATGAAATCTGTGCCTTTTTGATGCTTTAGCGGGAACAGTTTCACTCACGCTGTTTTCTTTTTCGTCCGGCAAATTCATGAGAATGCTCTCTATCTGCTCTTTAACATCATCGGGGACTTCAAAATGTTCGTCAGCCGCTTTTTTGCGGAGATATTTATCAAATTTATTCATCAGCTAAAATCCTCCTTCAAAATCTCCCGCAGCATCTTCCTTGCACGAGATAGCTGCTGTTTTACCGCAGCTATATTTGTGCCCGTAATTTGTGCGATTTTCGATACTGAAAGATTTTCATAATAAAACAATATAACAACTGTATCATAAGGACTTTTAAGACTTTCAACTGCCTCCCGCAGCGTGAGCCTCGAAACTGTATCTTCCTCTTCTTTCCATGAAGCTTTTTCCGGCAATTCATCCACCGGCGTTATATTTTCATTTTTGCGTATCATCTCAACTGCAGTATTGTGTACGATACGAAGTATCCACGGTTTAAAAGAACTGTCATTTTTAAGTGTGTCAATATTTTTATACGCACGGTAAACAGATTCGCTGATTGCGTCCGAGGCATCTTCCTCATTCCTCAAAACAGAAAGTGCCAAAGAATACATTGCTCTCTCACAAATCCTTATATTTCCGCAAAAATCATCTCTATCCATCAAAGTTGCCCTCGCTTAACCTAAGGGCAGTCTGTTCCATAATCCATCTGCCCCAATCTATATAATACTTTGCATAAAGATGTGCATTATCCTGGGATTTATCAGCAGACAAATTACCTCCTTCATCGTCAAATAATATATTTGCATCCAGATAAAATATATCATTTCCATTGGCAAATTTTGAAATTGCGTCGTTAAATCTGTTTATTGCCGGATTATTAATAACATTGTCTGTGTCCGAACGGCTTTTCGTAACATGGAGGTTTGCCTGAACAAATATTACAGCTTCCGGCTGTTTATCTCTTATAAAATCTATAAGCTTTCCGTACTCTGCTACTGTGGTGTCAAAATCATATCCCATTTCATTTATGCCAAGCATGAGATATATTTTCCCATATTTTTTACCGCTAAGCAACTCATTTAATGTTAATTTTCCAACATTCGGAACAGAGACAGGTTTTTTATGAATGTTATATACGCTCATTCCAACAGTGGCAAAGAAATCGGCGCTGTCAATTCCCGAATACTCCGACAGTCCCACCGTTCTCGAATCCCCGATAAAAAGAGTATCATTCATTGATATGGTAATATCGCCGGGCTCACCGGGAGAATTATCCTCCGGCTTGGTAATATCGCTTCCGGTATTATTTTCCTCCTGATTTGTCTGTTCTTCCTCGATAATATTATTCTCACCGGCAGTATTATTTTGCTCATTTTCCGGCGAAGTCTCATCAGAATAAAATGATTCAGACTGACTTTCCGGCTCAGACTGTTCTTCTGATGAAGAACTCTCGTTTTGGGACGTCTTTTCAGAGACATATTGACCGCCTGTATTCTGCATGCCCGAAGGCTTCCCTGATGCAATATTGCCGGCTGCGGTATTTCGCAGGAAAATCAGCATCACGCAGAATGAAATCATAGCTATATATGAAAAAAATGTAAGAATATTTGACTTTTTCATCCTGAATACCTCCATTTAAAGCGCTGCCGCTAAAATCTGAAATATAAAAACGGGTCGTCAAGACCTCGGTACATACAGTAAACACTCGCAATAAATATCACGGCAAGTATGCCTGCAATCACAAAGCGGTTTTTGATAAGCTTCAGAATATTAAACGGGAGATGTGTTGAGAATAACAGTCCCGCAGCCAAAAACGGCCAGTAAAGCTTTAAGTATTTAATGTAATCATACCTGAATATAGACCATACTCCCTGCCCGAAAAACGGAAACAGCCTTGTAAAAAACACTCCGAGCTGTCCCATGTTGTCTATTGCAAAAACAGCCCATGTAAGAGGAATCAAAACCAGCATATAAATATGCCCAGCCGCCGGAAATCTTTCAAGAAATTTTCCTATGTACAGTTTTTCTATTATTATTATCAGCGAAATAATAAACCCCCACAGAACGAAATTATATCCTGCTCCATGCCATATTCCAGTGAGCATCCATACAATCAACAGGTTTCTTACCGTCGCAGCTTTACCCTTTCTGTTTCCTCCAAGCGGAATATATACATAATCTCTGAACCAGCTCCCCAGCGTTATATGCCAGCGTCTCCAGAACTCTGTCATCGAGCGGCTCAGATACGGAAAATCAAAATTCTTAGGAAGATTAAACCCAAGCATTTTACCGAGTCCTATCGCCATAAGCGAATACCCGAAGAAATCGAAATATATCTGAAAGGTATATGCAAGAATTGCCATCCACGCAAGAGGCGTAGATATGCTCTCAAAACCTATCGCCAATACATCTGTCCAAAGCTTCCCCACCGGATTTGCAAGCAGTACCTTTAACCCCAGACCGAATACAAATATCCCCACGCCGTTTAAAACTGTCTCAAGCCTTATTTTTCTGCGCCGCAGTTCGTTTCTGACCTGTCCGTAGGTTACAATAGGTCCGGCTATAAGCTGCTCAAACATTGATATATAGACGCTGAATCTCAGAAGGCTCTTTTCCGCCGGAACGGTACATCTGTAAACATCAACTATATACGAAATTCCCTGGAATGTATAAAATGAAATTCCTATAGGAAGAATTATATCAACAGATATATCAAAACCCGGAATTCTGCTGTTCATCTCGCTCAGCACGAAGCTGAGATACTTGACTGTAAAAAGGCAAATAAGATGATAAACAACCCCCGTGACAAGAAATACTTTTTTGTACTTCTGATACCTTTCTATTAAAAGCCCGACAAAAAAATCAACCAGTATACTTACAAGAAACAAAATAAAATGCTCGGGGTGGTCAATAGTTCCAACAAAATAAAAACACATGCTGCCCGCAAACAATATCTGATTTTTATGCCTGTTTGGAAAAAGATAATACAGCCCGAAAAATACAGGCAGAAAAATAAAAATAAACTTAATACTGCTGAATACCATAACACACCGCCATTTTTGTTTTCTTAATTATATAATATAGACGCGCAAAAAATACAAAAGGTGACAAAAAAACAGAAAAAAAGATGAGCCCCATAGGAGCTCATCTGTAATAAAAGTCATTTAATATTAGTTGAATTTACGTTTTCTAGCAGCTTCAGACTTTTTCTTACGTCTTACGCTTGGCTTTTCGTAATGTTCTCTTTTACGAATTTCCTGCTGAATGCCCGCCTTAGCACAGTTTCTCTTGAATCTGCGCAATGCACTATCTAAAGACTCGTTCTCTTTAACGATGACATTTGACATATCTCTTCCTGACCACCCTTCTGTTGCAAATTGTGCTGTGCAATACATATTAGGGTATTTACTAATCGCACAAGAAACATTATACCACATAATCCGCCTGCGTCAATCAAAAATTAAAATTTTTTACATATATTTTCCTAATATGAGATATGCAATCCGACACCGGCTTTTGTAATAAAAGTCATTATATTATTATCTTATCTGTTCAGCGAGAACTTCCGGCGCCTTTGCGAGCAGAGCGTCTATACCGCCGGGATTTTTTCCGCCTGCCTGGGCCATATTAGGACGTCCGCCGCCGCCGCCGCCGACAAGTCCGGCAACTGCCTTGATAAGATTTCCGGCATGTGCGCCCTTAGCTACCGCGTCATCTGTTGCCATTGCGATAATATTAACCTTATCGCCCTGAGCGCTCACTATAAGCACAACTCCTGAGCCAATCTCTCCCTTAAGCTTATCGCCAAGGTTTCTCAGCTCATTCATATCTACATTGTCAACCTTTGTCGCTATAAATGATACATCCTTGATGTTCTGTATGTCGTTCTTCACATCGCCCAGAGCATTATTTGCGAGCTGCGCTTTAAGCTTCTCATTCTCGCTTAAAAGGGACTTTATCTCATCATTCATTGTATTTATTCTTCTGACGAGCTGCCCGCGCTCAGCCTTAGCTGCCAGCGACGCCTCGTGAAGCTCGCTCTCAACCTGCGCATAGTATTTTAATACGCCGGCGTCCGTGAGCGCTTCTATTCTTCTGACTCCTGCTGCAACTCCTGATTCCGATACAATTTTAAAAAGTCTGATACTTGAAGTGTTTGATACATGTGTTCCGCCGCAGAACTCCTTTGAAAAATCTCCCATTGAGACAACGCGCACCTTCTCGCCGTATTTCTCGCCGAACAGTGCCATAGCACCCGTCTTTTTTGCCTCTTCTATCGTCATAACCTGTGTCACAACAGGAAGCGTCTCGGCAATCTTTTCATTGACAATGTTCTCTACACGCTCAATCTCATCTGCCGTCATACTCTGAAAATGAGTAAAGTCAAACCTTAGTCTTTCGGGATTGACAAATGAGCCCTTCTGCTCAACATGATTTCCGAGCACTTCGCGCAGCGCGCGCTGCAAAAGGTGTGTTGCGCTGTGGTTTTTACATGTATCTGCACGCTTTGCGGCCTCGACAGTCAGCGTAACCTCATCGCCAACCTTCATCATTCCCTTTGTCATAACTCCGACATGACCGATTTTTCCGCCCTTTAAGTTAATTGTTGTCTCGACAGCAAATTCTCCCTCAGACGCCTCAATAACTCCGCAGTCTCCTTCCTGACCGCCCATTGTGGCATAAAACACAGTCTCATCGACAATCACAGTTCCTCTGTCGCCCTCAGACAGAGCCTCGACAACCTCATCCTCTGTCGTGAGCACCGAAATACGAGAAGTATTTACAAGCTTGTCATATCCCACGAACTTACTTGTAATCTCAGGTGCAATCTCATCATATACGGTAGCGTCCGCGCCCATATAGTTGGTAGTCTTTCTGGCCTTGCGCGCCATCTGCCTCTGCTCCTCCATAGCCTTTGTAAAGCCGGATTCGTCTACGCTTATATCCTTTTCCTCAAGAATCTCTTTTGTAAGGTCAAGAGGAAAACCATAGGTATCATAGAGCTTAAAAGCATCCTCACCCGAGAGCTGCTTTTTTCCGTTTCTTTCAAGCTCGGCCTCCATGTCGCCAAGTATGCTTAAGCCCTGGTCAATAGTCTTATTGAACTTTTCTTCTTCCTCAGAGATAACCTTTGTAATAAATACACGTTTTTCCTCAAGCTCAGGATAGCCATCCTTTGAGCCCTCTATTACAGTCTCGCAGAGTTTAGAGAGGAACTTGCCCTCAATTCCCAAAAGACGTCCGTGTCTGGCGGCACGGCGCAGAAGCCTTCTCAATACATAGCCTCTTCCCTCGTTAGAAGGCATGATACCGTCGCTCACCATAAATGTAACAGAGCGAATATGGTCGGTGATAACTCGTATGGAAATATCCTGCTTCTCATTATCCTTATACCTGACTCCTGCCATTTCACAGACCTTGTCGCGAAGCGCCTGAAGAGTATCAACATCAAAAATAGAATCCACATCCTGCACAACTACCGCAAGACGCTCAAGCCCCATTCCTGTATCTATATTCTTCTGAATTAAATCTGTATAATTGCCCTTTCCGTCATTGTTGAACTGTGAAAATACATTGTTCCAGACCTCCATATATCTGTCACAGTCGCAGCCGACAGTACAGCCGGGCTTTCCGCAGCCGTATTTCTCTCCTCGGTCATAATAAATCTCAGAACATGGTCCGCATGGTCCTGCGCCGTGCTCCCAGAAATTATCTTCTTTTCCGAATCTGAAAATGCGTTCCGACGCAATGCCGACTTCTTTATTCCAGATTTCAAAAGCCTCGTCGTCATCGACATAAACAGACGGGTACAGCCTGTCCGCATCAAGACCTACAACCTCTGTCAAAAATTCCCATGACCAGTGTATTGCCTCTCTCTTGAAGTAATCGCCGAATGAAAAATTACCCAGCATTTCAAAGAAGGTACCGTGTCTGGCAGTCTTTCCCACATTCTCAATATCGCCCGTACGTATACACTTCTGACAGGTCGTAACCCTGCGCTTAGGCGGAATTTCCTGTCCCGTAAAATATGGCTTAAGCGGTGCCATTCCCGAATTAATAATCAACAAACTGTTATCATTATGTGGAACGAGTGAGAAACTTTTCATCTTGAGATGGTCCTTGCTCTCAAAAAAGTCAAGGAATAATTTTCTCAGCTCGTTTACGCCTCTGTACTGCACTTTTATTTCCTCCTGATTTTAACTTTATTAGCGGATTTATTCCGCCTTATGGGCAGCATCGCTGTCCTTTTTTGCATCTCTTTTCTTTCTGAGCGCCCTGCCGATAAACACGGCTGCGACAAGCAGTAAAAGCATTATCGCAAATTTAACGCACTCAAACAAAACCTCTCCCGACAACACACTTACCAAACCTACCATAAAACCTCCAATCTAAGCAATTCTAGCACAAATACTTTTGTTAATCAACTGTCCAGCTTCCCTTATCCATGAAATGCCCTGCTCTTGCCTCCGCCGCTTTTATAATCCCGGCATCGTAGCCGATAACGCCAAGCAGCTTTATCGCGTTTCTTGTAATTGCAGGACCCTTGAACAGCCTGTAATTAAATTTTACATCATTGTCAGTTACTTCCTCCTGGAAGTGATAGTTGTCATAAAATTTCTCGAGAAGCGAAGTCAGTTCAATATCATGAGTTGCCGCAAACACAAGGACATTTTTGTATCTGAGACTCTTCAATATCTCTGATGACGCGGCAATTCTTTCAACTGTATTGGTTCCTCTCAATACCTCGTCTACAAAACAGAGCACCGGCTTCTGATTTTTCTCATCAACAGCGTCTAAAATTCTCTTAAGCGATTTAATCTCTACAATATAATAGCTGTTCTGGCTTTCCAAATCATCTCGCAGAGCCATTGATGAATAAATTCTGTAAATCGGAGCACGGTATCTTTTTGAGACGCTCGTGTAAACAGCCTGTGACAGAAGCGCATTTATCGCTATCGTCTTTAAAAATGTAGATTTTCCGGAAGCGTTTGAACCTGTCAGAAGTACATGCTTTCCGGCATGAATTGAATTTGCCACCGGATTTTTGATGAGAGGGTGATATACCTCCTCCGCGTTAATTGCAACTGTTCCTGTGACAAATTCCGGTTTTGACCAGACTGCAAGCTGTTCTCTGAAGGAAGCAACACAGATAGATGCCTCTATAAAACCGAGCTGTTCCATAAGCTCGTATACCTTCTGCTCTTTTACGCCGATTTTTTTAACCATATTGTTAAATTTAATCAAATCGATATGCGTAAGCATACGGATATAGTCCATAAGCATCTCTCCCAGAGAGCCCGAGACATTTCCTGATGCAAGTATACCTGCATTTTTAACAACAGAAGCAAACTCCTTCTCAACACCTTTGAAATATTCGTTGTACGATGACAGCTCAGAGATATTTATTTTCTGAATATCCTGTGCCGCCTGTACCATTTTCACTATCTGCGTGATACATATAAAATACGGCTCAACCTTTGCCTTGAACCTGTAATAGCTTATAATCGAAAAGCTCACCGCAACAATTACAAGTCCTATTCCGCTCACGGGGTCCACAAAAAAGCAGCACACCAGAGCAGCTATTATAAGCAGAATGGAAATATAGTGAATAAGATTTCCTGAAGGCTTTAAATCTACTATCAGACCGATATAATCGCTGAGCGAAATTCTCTTTGCGTATCCCAGCTTTACATATGAGTGCTGAACAGCCTTTCTTTTTTCCTTATTTTGGGAAAAGAATTCAGCAAGCCTGTCCGTCTCGCGCAGTTTCTTTTCATCATTGAAAGGCATTCTGAGCATTTTATAAAGATACTCCTGACCCACCGACGAATTGGCAATATTCATTCTCTTATATATATCGTCCATATTCAGGTCATTCCATGTAATGTCGTCAATAACCGACACCGTCTCATCGGCTTCATCCGCGCAGTCCTCATAATAATGTGAAATAGCCTTCATTTCATCATCCGAAATTTTGCGCTTACAAGGCTTTCCCCAGCTCTCCTCGAGAAGTTTTTCAATTCTTGCCTTATGCTTTCTGTTGCCGTCAATCCACACATATATGACGACGATGACAAACGCCGCTATTAAAAGAATTATTTTTGTATCCATACACCAGCTCCCTGTTTAAATTATTGCGTAAAATCCGCTTCAAGCATTATTTTAATCATATTATCAAAGCCTGTCTGACGCTCCTTAGCAGATAAATGCTCGTCACGGTAAAGGTGGTCACTCACTGTGACGGCACAAAGGGCATGCTTTCCAAGTCTTGCCGCATTCATATAAAGGGCAGCCGCTTCCATCTCAACTGCCATTACCCCCATCTTTTTCCATTTGTCATTGACCTCTCTGTCATCAGAATAAAAAACATCAGACGACACGACGTTTCCGACACGCACGTTTAGTCCCTGCTTTACGGCACTCTCCTTTGCGGCGCACAAAAGCCCGAAATCGGCAATCGGCGCAAATGTTCCCGGCAGGTTATACTGTGCGGCATAGTTTGAATCCGTGCATGCCCCCTGCGCGATTACCACATCCTTTAATTTAATTTCATCGGCCAACGCTCCCGCCGAGCCTATACGTATAATGTTTTCCACATCATACATTTTAAACAATTCATAGCTGTATATACCGATTGACGGCATTCCCATGCCGCTTCCCATAACGGAAATTTCCCTGCCCTTATATTTTCCGGTATAGCCGAACATATTTCTTACTCTGTTAAACATATGAACGTCCTGAAGAAAATTTTGGGCAATATACTCCGCTCTGAGCGGGTCACCCGGCATCAGAACTGTCTTTGCAATATCACCTTTTTCTGCGCTGTTATGTGGTGTTGACATACTATCCTCCGTTCTTAAATCTTAAAAGAGCTGCCAAAACCTGCATATCGAAAGACAAGCAGATTATAAGCAGCTCTGAATATAAGTCTTAATTGCCCTCGTACTGAATTACAGCATCTACATTGTAGCCTTTAAGCTTCTCTCTTCCCTTTAAGCCCTTCAGCTCCATAAGAAATACAATTTTTACGACCTCGCCGCCAAGCTCTTCGATAAGTTTTATAATTGCCTCCGTAGTTCCTCCGGTGGCAATCAAATCATCAATTATGACGACCTTCTGACCCGGCTTGATTGCATCCTTATGAATCTCAACAGTAGCCTTTCCGTATTCCAAATCATAATCACAGGATATTGTCTCGCAAGGAAGCTTTCCTTTTTTTCTGACAGGAACAAATGATTTGTGATTTTTATATGCTATCGGTACTCCGAATATGAAGCCTCTCGACTCCGGTCCGACAACAACGTCGTACTCCGCGCCGTCAAGACACTTATCTATCTCGTCAATCGCAAGCTGAAGGCCGTCGGCATCCTGAAGAATGCTTGTGACGTCTCTGAAAATAATTCCTTTTTCCGGAAAATCCGGAATACTTCTGACATATTCTTCTACCCTTTTCATTGTGTATCCTCCAATTTCTTATCCGGGCTAAAAGGTATTTTGCGGCAGTCAGCCGCTTTATCCCAAGCCAAACTCTTTTTACATAATATCACAACTTTATTTCATAGTCAAAGATAACACTTTCAGACTATAAGGCAGACAAGTCCCGTATTTTCATTCATTACCTTCTCAAGCGTTCCGCTTATTTTTTCCATGCTCTCGGCAGTTATGTTATGTGTCTTTTCATGTATTCCGTCATTTACAATCTGCTCAACAGTTTTGCCGAAAATATTTGTCTCCCATATACCCTGCGGATTATCTCTGGTATTCTCTTTAATGTAAGAGATCAAATCCTCAGCCTGATTTTTATTTCCTACAATAGGAGCAATCTCAACATTTATATTGGTCTTGAGCATATTAATCGACGGCACCTGCGCTTTAATTTTAACGCCGTATTTGTTTCCGTTTTTAATTACCACAGGCTCCTCAAGCGTAATATTTTCGATTGCCGGGGTGACAACTCCAAAACCGCTTAAATTTACATCTGTAAGCGCAGCGCCCACCGAATCAAATTCATGCTTCTTGGCAGAAAGCTCTCTTATTATACTAATCAGTTCATATTCGTTTCGTATCTCTGTCTGTGTGAGCTCGCTTAAAACATCATAGTAGACATTCGGCTTCATTGTCAGCTCTACTCTTACATTTCCATCCGCCATATTAATATTCCCAAAAGAAATACTTTCTATTGCTGTATTTTCAGTCGAATTTGCCGCCTGTGCCAGCGCCTGATTTCTCGTATCCTTCATATATGTACAGCCTGAAAGCAGCTCGCCCGCAGCACTTATAAGCTGTTTTTTCAGCCAATGGTCAGAGCTTAGCATCTCGAGCCACTGAGGACCGTAAAACCCTATACACCTCACCGGAAATTCCATAAGAACGTTTTCAAGTATTGCCCTTACGTCTTCTTTCCTTAACTGGTCGCAGTTTACCGGCAGTACTGTTACATTATATTTTTCCGTAAGCTGAGCCGCCAGTTTTTTGGTCTCCGCGGCATAAGGCTTCTCGCTGTTTAAAATCACTATAAACGGCTTGCCAATATTCTGAAGTTCCCTCACTGTGCGCTCCTCAGGCTCGACATATGACTCTCTTGGAATTTCAGAGAAGGAGCCGTCTGTCGTCACCACAATTCCAATAGTTGAATGTTCGGAAATAACCTTGTTTGTACCTATTTCCGCAGCCTGTGTAAACGGAATTTCCGTCTCTGACCACGGAGTTTTGACAAGTCTCTCCTTGTCATTTTCATAAAGTCCAAGCGCGCCGTTTACCATAAATCCGACGCAGTCAATTAATCGTATCTTGATATTTACTCCCTCAAGCGGACATATGACCGGAGCCTCGCTCGGAATAAACTTAGGCTCTGTTGTCATTATTGTGCTTCCCGAGCCGCTCTGCGGAAGTTCATCTATCGTGCGCTTTTTCACATGCTCGTTTTCAATGGCAGGAATCACCATTAAATCCATGAGTCTTTTTATAAATGTAGATTTTCCTGTCCTAACAGGCCCTACAACTCCGAGATAAATCTCCCCGTTAGTTCTCATCTGTATATCGTTATAGATATTAAAACCGTCCCCGGATGTGTCCAGCACAGCACCCTCCATATAAAAACCTCCTGAATATACTTGTAAATGTATATTCAGGAGTATGTTTTAATATTCGCATATTACTCATCAAATGTCGCAATCACATAATATCCTCTGCTGGTCTCTCCGACCTCTTTAACAATTCCCTTATGCGACTTGAGCCTTTCGGGAGTCGAATAATTCCCCGACATAGCGACCGCAGGCTCAATCGTGTAATAATAGCTGCTCGGAAGTTTCCCCTCCGTAACCTCAACCTCCTGACCCGGCACGACAAGACCTGGTCTGCTCATTGTAAATTCCATATCTCTCATAATAAACTCCTTTATATATTCAGCCTTTCAAGACATTTAACGGTATACTCCGAAACCTTCTTCGCAAGATACATATTTTCCGGCGCTTCAAGCAGCGGGTCTTCTTCAAGGACCTGCGACGCCGCCTCGGACGCGCTTTTTAAAACTTTCGCGTCCGTGTAAATATCAGCAATTCCGAAATCAAATTCCCCGCTCTGGCGCACACCGAAAAAATCTCCGGGACCGCGCAGCTTTAAATCCTCCTCCGCAATCTTAAAGCCGTCGTTGGTCTTGTTTAAAATTTCAAGGCGTTCCTTTGTCTTTTTTGATTTATTTTCTGAAACAAAAATACAATACGACTGATACCCGCCTCTGCCGACGCGCCCTCTAAGCTGGTGAAGCTGGGCAAGCCCAAAGCGCTCCGCATTCTCGACCATCATAACAGTGGCGTTCGGAACATTTACGCCTACCTCTATAACGGTTGTTGACACAAGAACATTTATTTCATTTGCCGCAAAGCGCTCCATTATCTCATTTTTTTGAGCCGCCTTCATCCTTCCGTGAAGATACTCTACTTTAATTCCGTCCGGCAGCTCACGCGACAGCTTAGCCGCATAATCAACTACATTTTCAGCAGAAACGGTCTCGCTCTCCTCCACCATAGGACAGATAACATACGCCTGACGCCCTGCCTTAACCTGATTTGCTATAAAACTGTAAGCATTAGGTCTGTAAGAAGCGTCAACCACACAGTTTTTTATCGGGAGTCTGCTGGCAGGAAGCTCATCTATAACAGAAATATCCAAATCCCCGTAAACAATTATCGCAAGCGTCCGAGGAATCGGAGTGGCGCTCATAACAAGCACATGAGGCTCTAAGCCCTTTTCTGAGAGTTCTCTTCTCTGATGGACCCCGAAACGGTGCTGTTCGTCTGTAATTACCAATGCAAGTCTTTTAAAATTAACCTTTTCCTGTATAAGCGCATGTGTACCGACAACAATCTGCGCCTCTCCGCTCTCTGTTTTTTCATACACGGCACGCTTTGCCGCCGCACTCATAGAGCCCACCAGGAGCGACACCTCAAGCTGTATGCCATACTCATCAAACATTTTTCTTATATTTTCATACTGCTGTTTTGCAAGCACCTCGGTCGGCACCATCATAGCCGCCTGGTAGCCCGCAAATGCCGTATTCATCAGAGCAAGCACTGCTATTATAGTCTTTCCCGAGCCCACGTCTCCCTGAATAAGCCTGCTCATAAGGCCTTTTCCCGACATATTGGCCCGAACCTCACTCCATGCATTTTTTTGCCCTGCCGTGAGTTCATAAGGCAGTTTTTTAATAAATTCATCAGTTCTTGGATCATTTTCGATTATATAACCGTTAGGACGACGCTCATTTGAATTCTTAAGGCTTCTGACCGCAAGAACAAACAGAAAGAACTCCTCAAACGCAAGACGTTTTCTTGCCTGAATATAATCCTCAAACGAATTCGGAAAATGAATACTAACCATTGCAAAGTTATGCTCCGCAAGCTGATTATTTTTTCGTATTTTTTCCGGAATATATTCCTTCTCAAGTCCCGCACTGTATTTTTCAAGCGCCTGACGAACAGCCTTTGTTACAGTATTATTTGACAGTCCCTTAGTAAGCGGATAAATCGGCTGCATAGTTCCCTCGAGCTGCGCATACTTTGCTCTCGTAAACATCTGAGGCTGTTCAATTATTTTCACATTGTTTTTTACGACAAGTCTTCCCCTGAAAATATATCTCATTCCAAGTCTGAGCGACGATTTAAGAAAAGGCATATTAAACCATGTGCACTTTATCTTATCTCCCTTTTCATCTGTTACAACCGTGCTTATGACTGAGAGCTTTCCGGTGTGATACACATCTATTTTTTTTGAGACAACAGCGTCTATCGCCACAGTGGAATTTTCATATTCCTCTGTAAGGCTGCTAATAAAGGCAGGCTCCTGATATACATCGTAATCCCGCGGGTACAAACCCACGAGATTTTCAACCGTGTATACAGAAAGCCTGCCAAAAAGCTCCGCTGTCTTTTCTCCTATTCCCTTTAATTCCGTTATTTTCATAACAATCCCCATTCTGAAGCGTCTGCGCGACTGCTTCAAACGCGAAAGCTTATTACATCATTGAGGCAAGAACTTCATTTACAAGCTTGCCGTCAGCCTTTCCCTTAACCTTAGGCATAAGCACCTTCATGATAGCGCCCTTATCCTTTGGCGTCGGTTTTTCTATCGAAAGTTCCGAGAGAGTCTCCTTTATAACTGCCTCAATAGCCGCCTCATCCATCATTTCCGGCGCATACTCCTGAAGCACTTTTATAGAAAAATTACACTCGTCAATAATGTCCTGTCTGTCGGCAGGAGTAAGCGACAGAGTTTCTTTCAGCTGCTTAATCTGCTTTAACACGACCTGACCGGCAGTCTCGTCTGTCAGTGAAACTCTGTTGTTAATCTCATAATTCTTAAGCTCTGCAAGAAGCATTGAGAGAACTTCCTTCTTCTCTTTTTCCTTTGCTTTCATTGCAGCTACCATATCCGCTCTTACGACATCAATCATACTCATGATAAAAAAACCTCCGCTTTTTTTATTCTACCGAAACCAAATAATAATATATCGGCTGACCGCCCATCTGAAGTTCAACGTCAACATCGGAATACTTTTTCTCTATCTCAGAGACAGCCTTTTCAGCCTGTTCCTCCGTAACGTCCTCACCGTAATAGACACTTATCAGCTCAGCCTCCTCATTCTGCTTCATCATCTCATCAAGCATATTAAGAAGCGTCTCTTCAATATCCTTGCCGACTGCCAGAAGTCCGGCATCGCCAAGTCCCATAATGTCTCCGTCCTTGATTTCCTTTCCGTCAATCGAAGTATCGCGGACCGCATATGTGAGCTGCCCTGTGGCTACGGTATCTATTGCCTCGGTCATCGCCTCCTCATTTTCCTGCGCATCTCTTGTAGCCTCGAAATTAATCATTGCAGTAATTCCCTGAGGAACAGTCTTTGTAGGTATTACTATGAGCTTCTTGCCCTCTGCGATAGACGCCGCCTGCTGTGCTGCCAGAATAATATTTTTGTTGTTAGGCAATATAAAAACTGTATCTGCATTTACAGTGTCAACGGCATTTAATATGTCCTCTGTACTTGGATTCATTGTCTGTCCGCCCTCGATCACACTGTCAACGCCAAGTCCCCTGAAAATCTCTGCAAGACCTTCACCGGCAGCAACAGTTACAAATCCAAAATCCTTTTTAGGCTGCTTTTGAGCTACCGGCTTACCGTTCTTTTTCTGTGCCTCTGCCGCGATAGCAGCCTGCATTTCTGACTGTGCCACAACCTTCTGGTTATGCTCCTCGCGCATGTTGTCAACCTTCATCTTGGTGAGCTGTCCATACTCAAGAGCCTTCTCAAACGCCTGACCCGGATGGTTAGTGTGAACATGCACCTTAACTATATCGTCAAGAGCAACACACACAATAGAATCACCTATTGATGAGAGAAATTCTTTAAACTTTGCCTCTGTATCCTCATTAAATTCTTTTTCAAGCATTATGATAAACTCGGTACAGTAGCCGAACTTTATATCAACATTTTCTATCGAGGCGCCCTTCCCCTGAGGCACGCTCCTCTCAGCAGTTTCTGCAGGCTCAGTCAGCGCAAAGTCGGTAATCTTTCCTGTCAGGGCATCATACATTCCTCTGAGAAAAACAACGAGTCCCTGTCCGCCCGAATCCACAACACCTGCTTCCTTAAGCACCGGAAGCAGCTCCGGCGTCTTTGAAAGAACATACTCCGCATGCTCAATTATAGCCAGCAGCGCTGTCTCCAAATTATCAGTATGCGCTGCAACTTCGGCAGCCTTCTCTGAAATTCCTCTGGCAACAGTAAGGATTGTTCCCTCCTTAGGTTTCATAACAGCCTTATAAGCGGTCTCTGTCGCTCTCTGTGCTGCAGTTGCTATGCTCTCTGTTGTCAGTTCCTTAAGACCTACCATTTCCTTTGTAAAGCCTCTCAAAAGCTGTGAGAGAATAACACCTGAATTTCCTCTTGCGCCTCTCAATGAGCCGCTTGAAATAGCCTTTGAGAGACTCTCCATAGTAGGATTAGCGATAGCGCTTACTTCCTTTGCAGCAGACATAATTGTCATTGTCATATTCGTGCCGGTATCTCCGTCCGGTACAGGAAATACATTCAAATCATTAATCCATTCTTTCTTTGCTTCAAGATTTTTAGCTCCTGCAAGAAACATCTTCTGAACAAGCGCTGCATCTATTGTATTGGTTGCCACAATTTTCCTCCATTCCGCCGTAACGGCAAAAAGCATAAAGATATTATAATATGTGTCAATCAGTCAATTACTCTGACACCCTCAACAAATATGTTGATTTTTTTAATTTCAAGACCCGTAAACTCACAAACCTTATACTTTACATTTTCTATAAGATTATCAGCAACTGTAAGAATACTTACTCCATACGATACAATAACATGAAAGTCAATGGTAATCTTATTATCCTCGTCTATGTCAACACGGATTCCTCTTGTCAGACTGTCACCCTTTAAAAGCTTTACAAGTCCGTCCTTCATGCTGACAGCAGCCATACCGACAATGCCGAAACACTCAACCGCTGTGGAACCGGCATATCTGGCGATAACCTCTGAGTCAATGGAAATCGTTCCCAACTCGCCGTCTAAATAACCTTTCATATATACCTCCATTCACGGATACTCGTAAATATCCAATTTAATAAGCTAATTATACCCTCTATCAAACAAAAAATAAACTGTTTTTATTGCATTCGCGCAAATAAAAAAGTGGGTCGCCGAAAGCAATCCACTTTTTACTGTTATAAATTTTCGAAAATTAATAGCAGATGCTTAAAAATCAAGATTAAGCACGTTCAACTAAACCGGAACGCAAGCATGAAGTACAAACATACATCTTCTGTGCTCCTCCGTTCACCTTTACTCTTACAGACTTAACGTTAGAATTCCATTTTCTGTTAGTTCTTCTATGAGAATGGCTCACAGCTATACCAAAGTGAGCACCTTTTTCGCAAATTGCGCATTTTGCCATCGATTCACACCTCCTTAAAAACATGGGATTTTTACCCATAACAGAAGATATTATATCAGACAACATGTCAAAATGCAACACTTTTTTCAAAAAAGTTATATCAAACACCAAACCGTTTTAATTTTTATTATCTTTCACCTGCAGAACATGTTATATCCAAGCAAAAGCAGCACTATGATAATGCAGATGCACAAAAAAATATTATTCATAAGAAATAATGCTATAATCATTCCTATGGCAATCCAAAACAGTATAAAGCCTATCATTCTACAACACATAGACCTGCTCCGGAACATTTCTTAAAAATATTATATGCATACAAAACTGCATGTATGAAAAATACATACCGATATAAATTATTCTTAAGTGAAATTAATGCTTCAGGCTCAGTGAATCAATCCTTATATTCCTTAGCCACACCGTCTATAGCATTGTCAATATCGCTGTCTGTTGTCACCTTCTGTGCTTTTCCGGTAAATTTATCTATAATGTCAGGCACCATGTCAAGAATTTTAGTCACAGTATCCTGATTTTTAATATTTACAAGCTTGGTCGCGCCGTTCTGAATAACCAAAACAGCACTTGGAGATACTTTTCCGGTCATCGCCCCTCCGGCGTTATTCTTCTTATCCCCTGCAAATGCGCCTGCTCCCACTCCAAATGAGACATCCACAAGCGGAAGTATAATTGTGTCGTTTACTGTCACCGCATCACCAACAACCGTTTTTGCAGATACAAACGCATCCATCCCCTTAAAAAGCGATGCAACTGTAGCATCAAAATTATTTTCTGCCATACTAACCTCCAAAATATTAAAAATTTATTTTTTTAGAACTATCTTTTTAAACAGCTCGTTTGTGTACACTCTAAGCGCCGTTACAACTATTCCGAACAGCCGGAAATGCCCTTTAACAAACAAATCCCCTTCAAAAATTTTATTTTCAAAATCAGGGTGAATTTTTATGTCAAGTCCGAGAAAACCGTAAGCAACAGCCGCATACATTGCAGCCTTTCCGGTGGTCTGCGGGTCGTCCGTTCCGAAATGTATATAACCCCGGCATTTTTTAGGCTTTATAATATTTAAAAATATTTTTGTCTGCTCCCAGAGAAATCTTACGAGCTCTCTGTTTTCTGGATTTGTAAGCTTATCGGAAAATTTCTTTAATTTATCGGAGAGCTGTTCCTTTTTATTTTTGACATTTATAAAAAAAGTTTTTACCTTTAATATAAAACTTTTCAGAAAACCAATAATTTTTTGAAACTGTTCTCTGACCTTAGTCCAGAAGCGTTTTTTATTTTTTTTAACCTTTTTTATCTGATTATCAGCCTTTTGTTTTATCTGATTATCAGCTTCCTGTTTTCTCTGATTATCAGCTTTCTGCAAGTCCTTCACGGCAGCATTCTTCACAATATGAGATTCCAAAACTTTATCCGGGCTCTTCGGAGCTTCCAAATCAGTATTTACTGAAATCTCATCATTTTTGTCTTCATCAAATACATTTCTGCCGGACTTTTTTCTGATTTTTTTATCAGTCTTTTCAGCCCCCGATGAATACAGAGAAAAATTAAGGAGTTTTATTTTTACTTTAAAACGGGAAGCTTCACTTTCATTGCCGTGTATACCGTCGTCTTTCACTTCTCTGACGCTCTCTTTTTCATAGCTCCCCTTTATTGTGAGAAAATGCAGAAGCCATGTGACTTTAAAACTCGCCTCAGGCATCTTGTCATAATATTTAGCCGAACACGAATATCTTATCGGAACAAATAAAACAGCAAGCAGGGCAAGGGCTGTCAGCCCAAGAAGAACTACAAGAATAATTCCTATTATTTTTAAAATAAACAATATAATATGAAGCATTCCGCCTATCTCCTAACGCCAAAATGCAGATAGCCCGCTATATCGAAACCGCCTGTTGCTTTGTAAACCTCATCTATAATAAGCCTTACCAGCTCAAGCGCTTCCTCTCTGCCCTTGGCAATCCCCACAACATATATTTTATCAAGATTTTTTTTATTTTTAAAATGAGGCTGGAATAAAAAATTTACAGATGTAATCTCTAAAAGATCTTCCCCCGTATTCGGCAGGGTTATAAGAAAAGTGTCCGGAGAAAAGCTTCCTTTTCTAATTCTGCCAAACACTTTATATTTTGCCTTTTTAGCATTATCACCCAAATACAGCTTTCTATACCATTTCATTTTCCGACCCCGAATTTAATTGCTGATAATAAACTTTAAAATTTCAACGACCGCAGTCTGTTCCGCCTCATCTGTGCACTGAATAAGCGATACGTTAATATAATTCTGTATTTCTTCGGTATTATTAAAAAATACCGGGAGCTGTGATAACAGCGTCGCCATTACGGCACGCTTTACAGGCTGTGAAACCTTTCCAAAAAGCTCCTGTAGATTAGCAATCAACCCCTCGCACACCTTATCCGCATATTCGTCATCAGGTATGTCTGTCAGCGCCTCATCTCTTCTAAGTTCAACAAAATCGCTTCCCGACTGAAGCATTTCCGCTGATTTAAGAGCCTCGTATGCCGGAGTAAGCTGTCTTTGAGATATTTCATCACTGTAATCGCGCGTTGCCAGCGTAATTGCATAGTCGCATTGGCTTACGGCGCTAAGAATACGCTCCTGCTTTCCCTCAAACAATTCAAATTTGTCAAGAATGCTGTTGTCCAAATTCGTATTTCCAGAATATGCAGAGCATACATGGCTTACTATTGATGATGCAAGCTCCGTCTCCTCGACATCTCCGACCGTAAAATCAGCCGTGATAACTATTGTGTACAAGTCATTTACCATCTGCTGAAGCAGAACAAAATAGTCCGCGCACATATTCATCTTATCGGCGCCAGCCGTAAGCGCGTTGTGAAGCTCGGCATATTTTTCACCGTCTAAAGCCGCATAGTCCGCCTCCTCAAGCATGTTAATTAAAGCATGCATATCCGGCATAATTTTATCAAAGCTTTCAGGTATCTCTATCATTGCCGTTGCGCGAAGTGAATATGCAAAATCATCTATTGTTCCTCTCTGTGCCCCGTGATACAAAGAAAACGCTTCCCTCAAATATTCAAAAAACTTATTCTTTGACAGACGCATCGGAAGCTGTCCGATAATCTCGGCAATTTTGCTGTAAATGACAATATTGTCGCTGTCGGATAAAATAAAATGCATCAAATCATTTGTAAGATAATTATTGTAATACTCTCTGTCAAAATTATTTTCTTTAAAGCGATACTCCACCCTGTTCAAAACATGCTCATAAATTCTCAGACGATCAATAAACGCTGTCACAGTCTCCATAATACCGGTAATCTTTGTTCTGAGAGTATCAACCTCGTCCACAGTCAGTTTCCCGCCTGACACAAGTCTTCCGGCAAGCTTGTTAAACTCGGCGTAGCACTCCTCAAAAAGAGGCTCTTCTATAGGCTCTTCCCTGTACATATCAAAAACCGTATAATAATTCATAGCCAGCTTGATGTATGCAAGGGCATGATACATGGAATTCATGCCCTTTGCATACTTATCAAGATTTATTCCCAAATTTTTACCCTTGCTTATCTCAGCGGCGACATAATTCAAATCTTTCATTTGCAGTTCCTTATTAAAAATTTTAAGATTATTTTAAATTCAATTTATCAAGAATATCACAGAAGTCAAACGTAGCGAAATAATCCTTAGGAGTCTCGGCTCTTCTTATCATCTGAACTTCACCGTTTTCCTTCAAGAGAAGCTCTGCCGAGCGAAGCTTTCCGTTGTAATTATAACCCATAGAAAATCCATGCGCTCCTGTATCATGTATAATCAGATAATCTCCTATATCAATTTTAGGAAGCTTTCTGTCTATAGCAAATTTGTCACTGTTTTCACACAGTGAGCCCGTCACATCATACAGATGGTCACACGGCTCATTTTCCTTACCGGCAACGGTAATGTGGTGATATGCTCCGTAAATAGCCGGTCTCATAAGATTTGCCGCACATGCGTCAACGCCTATATACTCCTTGTGAATATGCTTTTCATGTATAGCCTTTGTCACAAGACACCCGTACGGTCCCAGCATAAATCGTCCCAGCTCCGTATAGATAGCAATATCATCCATTCCGGCAGGCTTTAAAACCTCGTCATATACTTTGTGCACATTTGCACCGATAACGGAAATATCGTTAGCCTCCTGCTCAGGCTTATACGGTATTCCGATACCACCCGAAAGATTGATAAAACGAATATCTGCGCCTGTCTTTTCCTTAAGCTCCACCGCCAGCTCAAACAGGATTTTGGCGAGTGTCGGATAATACTCATTTGTCACTGTATTGCTTGCGAGGAATGAGTGAATTCCGAAATATTTAACTCCCTTTGATTTAAGAATTTTAAACGCCTCTATTATCTGGTCATGTGTCATTCCGTACTTGGCGTCTCCCGGATTGTCCATAATGGATGTTCCAAGCTTGAAATATCCGCCCGGATTATAACGGCAGCTGATTGTCTCAGGCAGCTTTCCGTCAAGCGCCTTTTCAAGAAATTCTATATGTGTAATATCATCCAGATTTATTGTAGCGCCAATCTTTGCCGCATACTGAAACTCCTCTGACGGCGTATCATTTGAAGAAAACATAATCTCCTCAGGCTTATAATCCAGAGCATAAGCCATCATGAGCTCTGTCATTGACGCACAATCCACACCGCAGCCGTAGTCCTTTAATATTTCTAAAATAAATGGGTTTGGCGTTGCCTTAACAGCAAAATATTCTCTATAACCCTTATTCCACGCAAACGCTTCCTTAAGCTTCTTTGCGTTTTCACGAATTCCCTTCTCGTCATACAAATGATAAGGGGTAGGATATTTTTTATCAATTTCTTTTAGCTGTTCAAGTGTTACAAATGTCTTTTTTTCGCTCATTTCCCAAGCTCCTTCCTCGTTATCGCGATTGTCTGCTGCAAAGATTGTATCTTACATGATTAAATTTGTCAAACGAAATGCCTTATACCAAAAATATATCCACAATACAATCCATTATCTTTTTAAATATGATTGTACTGTGGATATATTTGACAGATTTTTACAGATTATAGCAGCCTTTAAACGCGCTCACATCTACGTCAACAGACTGACCGACATTAACCTTCCTTAAATTAATGCAGTCCACAAATGCCTCAGCGCCTATCTTCTTTAATGACGAAGGAAATACAACCTCTTCAAGGCGAACGCAGTTTTCAAAGGCATTGTTTCCTATCTCCTCTACTCCCTCCGGAAGAACAACCTTCACAATATCTGTTCTGTCCGAAAAAATATCTTCAGATATGTAAGCAAAATCCGTCATATCAATTTCTTTGACTGTCTTGTTGTATAAGTATACTTTAATTCTCTCCTTCATTACCCCACCTCGCAGATTTTATAATTCTAATAATTGCGCCACCAGCGGACTGACAGCAGATGCCTGTGCCTCATAAAGGCTTTGCGGACTTGTTTTAATAATATTATCAAAAGCCTGAGCTGTGGCAGGCATAACCACCTTATTTACCCATTCTGTATTTATACCGGACACGTTTAAACTGTCCTGTGACTCCTGCACCTTTGATATTTGCCGGTCTGTATTCTTTTCTGCCGCTATACCGCCGGTCTTATTCGCATCGCCGGTATCTTCACCCTCTAAGATTTTCTCAAGAAGTTCTTTTATAGTGTTTACAAAGTACTGATACTGCTCATAGCTTAAAATATTATTGTCTGATGTATCCGAACTGTCTGCCATTCCTGAAACACGTACACTATCCGAGCCTATTGCATGGACCTCTGTGCCTGATGACAGCCCCGGATAATATACACTTCCGGCATCACCCGTGCTGACATATGAATTGGTCAAATCAGTAGGCTTCGTTCCGTCAATGGTTGTGGAATCATTGCTCAGCGCACCGCCAAGAATATCGTTTATTTTATTAATGTAGTTAAGCGTTTCCTCATACGGCGGAACACCGCCATACTTCTGTACTGCGCCGCAGCCTGCATTATATCCCGCAAGCGCCAATGTGACATTGCCGTTATAATCATCTAAAAGCCATGACAGAAGCTTCGCTCCTCCTGTTATACTCTGTCTCGGATCATATGGATCCTCAACTCCATAAGCAGCTGCCGTAGATGGCATAAGCTGCATAATACCCATAGCCCCGCACCACGATGTGGCATTAGGGTCAAAACCCGATTCCGCCTGAGCAACAGCCTTTAAAAGATTAACATTTACCCCGTATTCGTCAGCAACACTCTCAAAAATCTCATCGAGGGTCGCATCACCGCATGAACGGTTATATACTTCGTCAAAGGGCGTAGCCTGACTTGCTGTATTAACCGGGGAATCCGTTCTGTATTGATTTCCGTCAAGTATTGTAACTGGTTCAATAAAATTCATTGCCATATTCCCTGTCTTCTCATTATTAAATATTCGTCGTATCCCTTTGCAAGCATCTGCCTTTCATTCGGAAAGCGAAGCAGATGAAAAGCTTCATTATACTTGTAATAGCCTGCATCCTCAAAGAACTCTTCTCTCTGAGGCTTGCTGTAAAAACTTCCTGCCGACATCAGATACCAGTAAACCACCTTGCTCACAACATCCTTTGATGTATTAAAGGTATAATGAGTCTGTCCGATATACTTTCTTATCTCAGCCTGAGCGCCGCTCTCTTCTCTTACCTCTCTTACCGCTGTATCCTGTGGTGCCTCTCCAGGTTCAACCGTTCCCTTTGGCAGCACCCAGCCCTCATACCTGTTCTTATACTTTTTATAAAGAACAAGTATCTTGCCTTTGAATATCACCACACCGCCGCTGCTAATTGCCTCTATCATTGCAAATCCTCCTGTACAGACTGGTGTGTCCTCTTTTTATTTATTATACAACGCAAAATTTATAATAGCAACCCAAAATCGTTACTCAAAGAAAGCATCCAAAAGACTTTTTGCAATCTGCTGCGCTCCCGGCACTCCTGTATATCCTCCCTCCAGAATAACGCAAAACGCTATCTGAGGGTCATCATACGGCGCAAAACCGACAAACCATGAATGTACACGGTCACTGCTGTCATACTGGGCCGTCCCCGTCTTTCCGGCAACCTCATATGATGTATATCTGAATGCATATCCCGTTCCGTCCGTGACAACCGTTCTGCAATATTCTGATATTATCGCGGCCTCTGTCGGAGTACAGACCGTTGCCCTCTCTTCAGGCTCTGTCTGCGATACAGTGCTTCCTTCCCTTGTCTGCACCCTGTCGATAAAATACGGTTTCATCATAACTCCGTTATTTGCAATGGCAGAAATAATCATAAGATTATGCATAGGGGAAATCATCGTTTTTCCCTGACCTATTCCCGTCTCCTGAATCTCGCTTATCCCCGCGTTTTCATCCATTGAAAAACTGCTCACACTTGACTCAATTCCTATGTCAAGATTTTTGTTAAAAAGAAAGTCTTCACATGTTTGCTTAAACTTTGCCAGATTGAGCTTAAAACCAATAGTCGAAAAAACGCCGTTGCAGGAATTTGCAAACGCCATCTCTAAATTCTGATGTCCGTGAACTGTTCCGTCATAGCAGGGAATAGTAGTCCCCCCTGCAACATATGCGCTTCCGGTACAGTCATATGAAAAACTTTCATAGTCATCATTATCTCTTATGTATTCCAGAGCCGTCAAAATCTTGAAGGTCGAGCCCGGCGAATACAGTCCCTGTGTAGCCCTGTTTAAAAGCACTGACTCAGAGCTGTCATAGTTAAGCCATTCACTGTAATATTCCGCCGCATCATTCGGATTATAGTCAGGTTTTGAGACCATAGCCAGCACCTTGCCGGTAGACGGCTCTATGGCAATAACGGCGCCCTTGTTATTACCCATAGCATTATAAGCCGCCTCCTGAAGCTCAGGTACAAGAGTTGTCACAACGTCAAGCCCCACAGCCTTCTCGCCGCTCAAATCATCTGCCAGCTCTTCAATTATATTACCGGAAGTGGACAATAATTCAAAATTTGCCAAACCTTCTATTCCTGTTTTTGCCGAATTGAGTCCCACAACATGACAGAACACATTTTCAAACGGGTAATATCTGGTCTCATTTCCCTCCTCATCGACCTGCGTCGTCGCAAGAATTTGTCCGTCAGCCGCCAGAATATTACCCCTGACCACCTTATTTTCAAGATTGTCAATTCTTTTGTTATAAGGATTATCTATAATTGATGACGCTTTAAAAACATTAAAATACACCAGATACCCTGACATCAGAAGAAACAAAGCAACAAATATAAAGGAAATCACATTTGTCTCACGATTTCTCAGGCCCTTCTTCTTGTTCTCTAAAATATCACTTTCCTTTGTTTTTTTCTTTTTTAGATTTCTTGTTTTTACCTGCTGTTTCATTTTTTGCTTCAACCTCATCCTGTCTCATATTATACATTCCGTTAATTAACGCAAACATTATAAGCGAACTGACAACCGAACTTCCGCCGTAGCTCACAAACGGCAGCGTCACGCCTGTCATCGGTATCATCTTCATCGCGCCGCCCACCGTCAGGAATACCTGAAATCCGTATGTCACTCCAATTCCAACCGCCACAAGTCTGTAAAACAGCGTTTTGCATCTTGAGGCAATGTTCATCATCAGTATAAGATTGTTAAGGCAGATAAGCAGAAGAGCCACTGCAAAAATCGCTCCGAATTCTTCAGCAATGGCAGAAAACATAAAGTCCTTTTCCGCCACAGGAATTTTGTCCGGAAGTCCCTGTCCCAGTCCATAACCAAACCAAGAGCCCATACCAATCGCAAAAAGCGACTGGCAAATCTGGTATCCCGTAGTGTCTATCGTGCTCCACGGGTCGCGCCATATCAGCACTCGCTCACGCACATGGTTGAAAATCTTATACGCGCCGAACGACGCCGCGCTTCCGACCGCAAGCCCCGCCGCTACATACCAGAAACATTTTGTTGCTATAAAAAGCATCATCAGGTACACAACAAAGAAAATAAGCGCGGCTCCCAAATCCTTTGAGACAACCAGTATAAGGACATGAAGCGCTGCGATAAGCGTGACCTTGACTGTCTGGGCAAACGAGGTGGATTTGTTAAACATTGATGCAACAAACATTACAAATAATATTTTTACAAATTCACTCGGCTGAACGGACACAGGCCCCAGCTCAAGAACAAGATTTGCCCCGAATACCTCTGTGCAGAATAATACCGCAAGCAGCAGGGCAATTCCTGAGAAGCCGTAGAGCCAGCCCATATTTCTGAAACTCTTCACCTTCTTTAAAAGCCACGGTATAAAAAATGTTATGATCGTTCCTCCGGCAGCTATTATGAACTGCTTTACGCATTTATTGTAATCAAGCCGTGCAATCATGACAAATCCAACAGCTAAAAGCATGCACATATTATTTACAAGAAGCCGCGAAGCCCTCGGATAAAGCACATCATACACGAATATGACAACAAAAAGATAGATAAACTGCGCAAAATACAATATGAGATATTTTAATTCTTCATTGTTGAGCTGATATAAAATAAGGAAGCCCAAAAGGTGAATCATAAACATAATCACATTCTGAAATACATATGTAAATTTGCGTTTTTCTTCTTTTATGACAGCGCCGTGGTAGGCAGCCGCCGCATAAAAGCAGATAAGAAATGCAAATGCGTATTTTGACAATTCAATAAATATCAACTGCATTATTCCACTCCCATAACATAGTGCCCCGCCCAAGCTGAGGCGCTGTGTTCCTTGTCTGTTTCATATCTTATATAATCAGGACTGATACTGTCAATCAGCTTTTTATTTTCGGATATATCAAGCTGTTTTGCCCCGTACATTACACTGTAGCAGTAATCACACACACTTTTTACGTTATATATGTCTCCCCTTCTGTTCTTAAGCGTGACAGAGGCGTTGTCGTGACTGCACAAACCGTATGTCTTTCTCACACACTGTTTTGAAATCATAACCGGAATGTCGGCGCGGACTATAAGCTCCGTGTCTGTTTCACACTGTATCTGCATTATCTCTTTGGAGCTGAGTTCAAGAGGAAGCGTTATTCTGACAAGCCTTAGACCTGCATCTGCCGCAATATCGCGGTACTGCTTCGCAGCCCGGCTGTTCCAGCAGTATAAATTGGCATCTGTGATTATACCTATGTCCGGCTCTCTGCTGCTTGTTTCATAACGGCTCAGCCCTTTGCCGTCTGCCGTCTCTGCGAGCAGACCAATCTCCTCAAGACAGCGAACAAGAAAAGTTCTGACGCCGCAGTCAAGAACTCTGCAAATCAGCTTCCGGCATCGCTCCTGCTGCTCCTGAGTGACAATGTGCGGAAGCGCCGCCGCAACCCGTGACGTTTTTTCTTTTAACTGTCTGATAAATATATCACAATCCAGCAAATCAAACAACTTAAAATCCAAATAAATAACTGATGTCTCAGATACCCCGTCTTCATTTTCTCCCGACAACAGTTTTATAACCTGCTGTCTGTCACTGATATATATGGATTTTTCAGGCACAGCATTATCACTCCGTCTCTTCCCTGCCGCGTTTATAATACCGTCTGTCTTTTTGACCGACATACCGTTCCATTTTCTTCGGTTTCTTTCAATAACCGCATCAGTCAGTTTTTGTACTCCTGCCCGCCTCAGTTCATTCAACGCGCTTACAGGAACAAATACGCTTTCATCCACCTCCGCACGCAGAAGCCCCGGAACAAATTCCGTATTTCCAAGTTTTGATAAATTCTTAAGGCACGCTTCCTCTGTGGCAGGCTGTTTTCCTGCCGCCTCAACAACGCCTCCCTTTACCCTTACCTGAATGCCGCAAGCCGACAGACAGAGTTCAAGAGGTTTCCCGAGAAACGCTCTTAACAGCATATCGACTAAAGATTTACCGGCATACGGATTTTCTGTAAAACACTCCGATACATGCTGAGTAATCGCTCCGTTTTTGGTCCTGTAAAGCACGCGCCCCTTATCCGGAGCATATTTTTTAGGAAGATTGACCGTAAAAGTACCTCCGCTTTTGCAGGCAGCGCCGCTTGTAAAGGAATTTTCCCTGTCGATTTCAAAAACATCCTGAGCATTTATGTCAGTAAGCGCCCTGAAAAGCACTCTTCCGTTTTCATTTTTTAAAACCTGAAGAGCCTTTACCCCCATATGGTTAGGTCTGGACAGAGACATCATTTTACTGCCCTTTTCCTCATTGTAATAACCGCTTGTAAATCCGCCTCTGTTATAAATGTCCATCAGGGCATTTATATCGCTTTGAGAAACTCGGTATCCGCTGCGTCCGTTCTCAAGATACATATCGGTATACTTACGGTAAAGCTCGGTAACTCCCGCCGCATAGGTGGCATTTTTCATTCTGCCCTCTATCTTCATTGAATAAACTCCTGCTTCTATAATATCGGGAAGTATTTCCAGCGCGCACATATCCTTGGGACTGAGAGCATAGGCTGACGCTCTGTCGTTTATAACTTTGATTTCTCGCTGCTCACCTTCAGCCTCAACCGTATAATCAAGACGGCATACCTGTGCGCAGCGTCCTCTGTTTCCGCTCCTTGTTCCGTTCATGCTGCTCAAAAGGCACTGACCTGAATAGCAGTAACACAGAGCTCCGTGCACAAAGCTTTCTATCTCTATATCACATTCCTCGTGTATTTTTCTTATCTCATCAAGCGTCAGCTCTCTGGCAGTAACAATTCTTGATGCTCCCATTTTCTTAAGAACAGAGGCACTTTTGCTTCCGGTGACAGTCATCTGCGTGCTGGCGTGCAGCGGCAAATCCGGAAAGGTATCGTGAAGCAGCTTAAAAGCTCCCATATCCTGAACTATAGCCGCATCCAATCCCGCTTCATAAAAAGGCGCAATATAATCCACAAGACGGCCGCACTCCTCTTCTTTTAGAAGTGTATTTACCGTCATGTATATTTTTCTCTCGCGCAGATGCGCATAATCAAGAGCCTTAATCATCTCCTCACGGTTCAGATTGCCGGCAAACGCTCTTGCCCCGAACAGCTCGCCGCCCAAATATACCGCATCTGCTCCCGCTTTAATTACGGCAGTCATAATATCATATGAACCGGCAGGCGCCAAAACTTCAACTCTATGCTTTTTCAAATTCTTCTCCATTCCCGCTCGCGCTTACAGTGCGCTAACAATCCTTAATACAGCAGAAAACCTGCAATTTGCCTCATAATCATCAAATCACAGGTTTTTGTTTTATTTTGCATTAAGCTCAGTCTCAAGCTTTACTATATTTTTCTGATATTTAGCAATCTCTTTTTTGAGTTCGTCAATCTCCTTGGCAGCCGCATCCGCTTTAATCTGCGTGGCTATAAGTTCATGCTTTAAGTCATAAATCTCCTTATCCTTGCTCTCTATCTCCTCGGAAAGACTGTCGGCAAGCCGTTTAGCCTTGAAATAGTCATCCGCAATATTGAGGTACATAAGATTAGCCCTCACCTCTGCTGTCTGCCTTCTAAACGAATCTTCCTTGTTATATTCAGCCATTTTATTATTTATATAGGACGCCACCTTCTGCAGATATTCTTCACTCTCATATCCGCTAAGGGTAAACACCTTACCGCCTAAAATAACTTCTGTATTATTCTTTGATGACATGTCGTCCTCCCATACTTTATCCATAGCGCTGAAACATTCTCCATATATTTTACCACACCTATATTTTTTGTTCAATACCTAGATTTTTATATGCAGCCGCAGTAGCAGTCCTGCCTCTGGGCGTCCTGTTAATAAACCCGTTCTGTATGAGATAAGGCTCATACACATCCTCCAGAGTTCCGGCATCCTCGCCTATTGACGCCGCCAAAGTGTCAATTCCTACCGGACCGCCTGAAAATTTTCTGATAATCGTGTCCAATATAAGCCTGTCGTTTGCGTCAAGGCCGTCTCTGTCCACATCAAGAAGATTGAGCGCATAATCTGCCACTTCCCCTGTTATTCTTCCGTCATATTTCACCTGGGCAAAATCCCTTACTCTCTTCAGGAGACGGTTTGCAAGCCTCGGTGTTCCGCGAGAGCGCCTTGCCAGTTCATTTGCTCCCTGTGTGTCTATATCAACACCCAAAACGTTTGCCGAGCGGATAATAATAGTCTCAAGCTCTTTTACAGTATAGTATTCAAGATGATTTACCACACCGAAACGGTCACGCAGCGGCGCGGACAAAAGCCCTGCCCTTGTCGTTGCGCCAACAAGCGTGAATTTTGGAAGCTCAAGGCGTATTGAACGCGCTGTCGCGCCCTTTCCTATCATTATATCAATCTGATAATCCTCCATTGCCGGATAAAGAACTTCCTCGACCTGACGGTTAAGTCTGTGAATCTCATCGACAAACAGCACATCACCCTCCGCCAGATTATTGAGAATTGCCGCCATCTCTCCCGGCTTTTCTATCGCAGGACCCGACGTCACTTTAAGATGTGTCCCCATCTCATTTGCTATAATGCCTGCCAATGTTGTCTTTCCAAGTCCCGGAGGTCCATAGAACAACACATGGTCAAGCGGGTCCTTTCTCTCTTTTGCCGCCTCTATGTACACCTTTAAATTGCGCTTGACCTTTTCCTGCCCTATGTAATCATCCAGCGAAAGCGGTCTTAAATTATTTTCAATTTTGACGTCCTCTTCAACCAGCTCTGTTGAAATCACTCTTTTTTCCATGTAAATCTCCATTCCTGAACGTTTCATGCGGCGTAATGACGCAAATATCAGATTTTCATCTGACATCATGGCTTATTTGTGACGCTCCGGCACAAACAGCCGTTATGTATAAAATCAAAGCAGCTTCTTGAGCGCTTCTTTTAGGATAGTCTCCGAATCTTTCTGTTCTGCGTTCTCTATTCCCCTGACCGCCCTTAACGCCTCGGCGTTTCCGTAGCCGAGAGCAACAAGAGCCTCTGCCGCCTCATTTCTTGCGCTCATATCCGCCGCCTCAGTCTCTTGGTGTGACAACGCCTGCTCAAAGGCGTCAGCAAGCTTAATTTTATCTTTAAACTCTATGATAAGCTTCTGCGCAGTCTTTGCCCCTATCCCGGGAGCGCTCGAAATAAGCTTCACATCATCGGATAGTACGGCAAATCTCAAATCATCCGGCGTAATCGTAGACAGAATAGCAAGCGCCCCCTTCGGGCCTATTCCGTTTACATTGATAAGCATTTTAAATATATCCAGGTCATCTCTTGTCAAAAAACCATACAGACTGTGTGCATCCTCCCGTATCTGAAGGTATGTATATACTTTCACCTGTTCACCGACAACCGAAAACTCACTTATAACCGATGCAGGAACACGTATATTAAAACCGATGCCGTTGTTCTCAACCACAATGGCGTCATCAAAAATCTCCGTCAATTCACCTTTAATATATGAAATCATGCCTCTCCTTTCATTCCAAGACAATAGTTCACAAACTGCTGCGCCGTCCTGCCTGAAATGCCGCCGTGACTGAGTTCCCATTTATTGGCCTCGCTGCGAAGCTCCTCATCTGACATCTCAAGCCCGCTTCTCCTCGCAAGCTGAATGACAATCTCAAAATATTCCTGCTGGCTCGGCTTTGAATAGCAAATCTGGCATCCGAAACGATTAACCAAAGAGAGTTTTTCCTCCATTGTGTCCGAACGGTGCAGACCATTTACATTCTCCATATCATTTCTGTCGTTCCATGTCTCTTTGATGAGATGCCTCCTGTTGGAAGTAGCATATATCAGTATATTTTCAGGCTTTGTCTCAACTCCGCCCTCAATTACAGCCTTTAAAAATTTATATTCTATCTCAAACTCCTCAAATGAGAGGTCGTCCATATATATTATAAAACGATAATTTCTGTTTTTTATCTGAGCTATTACATTTGACAAATCCTTAAACTGATGCTTATAAATCTCTATCATTCTGAGACCGTCATCATAATACTGATTAACTATTGCCTTGATACTTGTTGACTTGCCTGTTCCGCTGTCGCCGAAAAGAAGGACATTATTTGCCCTGCGCCCCTCAACGAAGGCTTCAGTATTCTCCACAAGCTTCTTTTTCTGTATCTCGTAGCCCACCAAATCCGAAAGCATAACTCTGTCCATATTGTTGATTGCCATAAATTTCACGCTGCCGTCCGGGTTATTGCCAATTCGAAACGCCTTGTTAAGACCGAACATTCCGACGCCGTAATCTTTATAAAAGGTTGTGACGCCGTCAAAAAATTCCTCGTCAGTCTGCGCAGCAGCAAGCCTTCTGCTCAGAGCCTGTACCTTCTCGCTGACATTATGATTGTACATTAACTCTTTTTTGCATATTGCCCTATAATTTGTAATAAGTGAAAAGCAGTTTATTGAAAGCTCACGCTCAATCTCACTGAAATCATAGTGAAACAGCCTTCTGAATATCCCGAAATCATTGAGCGCAAAGGTATTGACGCTGCCGTCATTTGCGCCAACCTTCTCGCATGTTATACTGAAAGGATTTTCTGTCGTAATAAGCACGAACGTAAGGTAATTCTGCCATAAATTCTCGTCAAAGCCGTAATCTGTCGCCACCTTTAAAATCCGCTTAATCTGCGTGTAAATGTCCCTTATCAGCTCTTCCTTTCCAGTATCACGCGCCTCAAAGCGCTTAAAAATATCCGCAAGCTGATAAAGAATACTTTCCTTGTCCAAATCTCCGTATATAATCAATCTCGAAATTTCTTTAAACATATTTTCTCTCCATTCCGTATATTTATATGAATGTTTTTATTATATAATATAATAATGAAATTTTTTGTCAAACACTTTTGGCTGAACTGTTACTAAATACAAATAAAAACGTCGAAAGTAATTGACACTTAAAAAATTAATGATATAATCAACAAAGGACTTTAGATAAGTTCGCGGATTATTATACCAATTTTTCATTTTTAAAATGGAGAGGATTTTTAATGAAAGCTATCGCTTCAATCAACACCGTAATTTATGCTCTGTTGACTGTACTGTATTTTTATCAGTTTATATATATTATCGTTGCACTAATCGGGGAAAAACGAAAGAAAAAGCAGCCTGAATACACGCCTAAAAAGCTTCATAAATTTGCGTTTATAATTGCTGCACGAAATGAAAACGCGGTCATTGGAAATCTGGTAAAGAGCATCAAATCACAGAACTACCCTTCTGAGCTTATTGATGTTGTTGTTGTGGCTGATAACTGTACCGACAATACCGCTGAGATTGCAAGATGCTGCGGTGCCATTGTATATGAGCGCTTCAATAAAATGCTGGTCGGAAAAGGCTATGCTCTCGACTTTGCATTTAACAAAATAAAAGAAGATTACGGCGATTATACTGCTTATGACGGTTATTTTATTTTCGATGCGGACAACGTTATCGACAGAAATTATGTGCGTGAAATGAACAAAACCTTTGATAAGGGCTATCGTGTTGTCACAAGCTATCGAAATTCCAAGAATTTTGACACTAACTGGATTACCTCCGGATATTCGCTTTGGTTTTGCCGTGAAGCTAAATATCTGAATAATCCCAGAATGATTTTAAAAACAAGCTGTGCCGTTTCCGGTACAGGTTTCCTTACCAGCAGCGAAATTATAAAAAAAGCCGGCGGCTGGAAGTGCAATCTCCTGACCGAGGATATTGAGTTTTCTGTTGTCAATATTCTTGAGGGAGAAAAAATAGGCTACTGTGATTCGGCGATGTTTTATGATGAGCAGCCTTCAACCTTTAAACAGTCTTGGAATCAGCGAATGCGCTGGTCAAAGGGGTTTTATCAGGTTATGTTCAAATACGGGCGCGAATTAATCAGCATGGCATTCAAAAAACGTCAGATGTTTGTATCGTGTTATGATATGTTTATGACGCTTGCACCTGCTACTCTCCTTTCAGTAGGGTGCATACTTTTAAATATTATATTTTTAGTTCTTGGAGCTCATAATTTTAAGCTGTTTTTAAAAATTTTTCCTATGACAATGGAATCTATTGGCTTTGCACTTATAAGTTTTTATATGCTTATGTTTTTAATAGGCTTGCTGACATTGATAACAGAATGGAAAAAGATTATAGCAGCTCCGAAGAAAAAAATAATGTCATTGTTTACATTTCCTATTTTTATGCTTACATATATTCCTATTTCACTTGCTGCACTGTTTAAGCGTGTTGAGTGGAAACCGATTACACACTGTGTTTCAAAATCAATGGAAGAGCTTGAGATACAGCAGCAATATAAACAGTAATTATTTTATGACCGAATATTTTTATTAAAAAAGCAGCCCGGTATTCCGGACTGCTTTTTTAATTCTATAGTAAAGTTCTCTGAACTTGCTATAATTAAAATGCTCCGCAGGATCGCAGCGGCGCTGAAAGGCAATTATTCTTACAAATTTTTTTCTGCCTGTCTCTTAACTCTCTCAGCCACAAGCGCAGCAACCGCGCCGATAATGGCACCGGTAACAGTTCCGGTAATTATCAGAACAGGAAGATAATACAATATTGCACTGCTTCCCATAATAAAAGCTGCCGCAATTATCTGTCCGAAATTATGCATTACTCCACCGGCAACACTGACTCCGACTGTGGAAAAGAAATTTATTTTTTTCAGAATAATCATTGTAAGCATACTGAGTATTGCCCCAGCCATGCTGAAAAGAAAGCTGTTTATATTGCCGAATAATAATGCAGTAAGGCTTATTCTTATAAAATTTACTGTTATTGCCTCTTTAGTACCTACTACATATAAAACGGTAATTATGGCGATATTAGGCACTCCCAGCTTAATTCCGGGTATCGGCAGAGGTATCCGTATTACGCTCTCAATATAGCTGAAAATCATTGCAAGTGCTGTCAGCACACCGCACATCACCATTTTATATATTCTTTGCGATTCTTTCGTTCCCTTCACTTTTCTCCTATCCTGACCACATTCTATATTAATGCTGTTGTCATATTATTTGCATCTTTATTTTTACTGTACAACAGAATCAATCCTCTCTGCTGTATTTCCCTGTATCTCTACTACAACCCTGTGCGGAAGACACACTATGCTCTCCCCTGTACGGCTTATCCTGCCTGTCCTTTCACACAGCTTGTCCGGACAATCCGCATCAGTCATATACACTTGTCCGTTATCAACCACTATTATATTGCTTCCTCCCTGGTACCCATGTACGATTACAGAGGTATTTTTATTCAGTTCAAGGCTCCGGATTATCTCCCCGTCCACCTTTACAACAGCATATGCTCCGTCTTTTTTCACATAAATATTTATAATAAAATAAACCGCAGCTGAAATAATAATACACAAAAGCACCAGCACTGCATCTCTTTTAATTTTTTTATTTTCCAACTCTTATTCCCCGTGTTATTAACTTTATTGCAATATGTATAATACCGTTTATCAGCCTAAAATGCAATATGTCAAATACAGACATTGCTCTCATAAATCAAATATGCTTCATCGCAGATAAAAAGGTCTTATAATAATACCTTATTACCTGTAATGAAGCATATTAATTAAAACTTTTGATGTAATTATATTTTTAAAATTTGATATGATTTTTTCTACGGCAGATAAATATTTTTCTTCACCGCATAATCTTCTGCATCTGACGCCTGCGTGTTGTCCTCCTCTGTATCCTCACTGTATTTGTCGCTAAATACAGACTTATCCTCCTCAGAAAGTTTCTTGCTGTCCTCAGTCTGTGAGCCTGTATGGTTATCCTTTGCATTCAGATTTATCACATAAGCCGATACTGAAAATATTACCGCTGCCGCCAAAATCACAGCGCTGATTAAATATTTGATTTTTTTCTTCATAAACATTCATTCCCCCTATTAAATTAATATGTACTTATTAGTTGACATAAATAATCAACTTCTCCATAATAATCTGCATATGCATATAAATGATAATACGCATGCATCCCAGATGGATACAATATTGTAAATTCTCTTCTGCAAAAATCAGATAATCCTCCACTTCCATATACTCGATTAGAGCTTACACTTACTTGATAGCCATTATAACACTGTATGCTTAACTTTGCATCCTCAACCTCAACCCATGAGTTATCTGCATACTCAAAATATATTGTTATGACAATGTCTGCACATAACTCATTATTTGTATTTAATACCCCTAAATACATCTGTTTTTCATCAGAATAGCTCATAACGCTAATTTCGCTATCTTCATTCACTTCATCTACATACTCATTTTCTGCCGCATAAACACGCTCCTCCTTCATGCAAAAACTCATTGATAATACAAAAAACAAATTCCCAAAACAATTTTGATTTTTTTCAAACTTTACCTCCTTTAATTTTATGTTATCTATATTATACCATAGTTTTCAGCTTAAAAATGTTACAGGGTATATTTTGCACACTTTCGGGCATATTTTGCACACTTTTATAATCTGAAGCCCATTTTATCTTTCTGCCTCATCCCACCTTATCCTAAAAGGTATACGATAAGGACGACTTATATTAATCCTCTTTCCGTTAATCATATACACAAAATTGCTGTGATACTCTTTTACTTTATTTATATTTACTATATAAGACTGTCCTATCCGTATAAAATTATCGCTTAGATGCTCCAATTCCTCATTCAGCCTTCCTATAAATGTTCTTTCACTCTCATTTTCCAGATAAATTGTTAAATATTTTTTATTACTCTCAAAATATAAAATACTATCCATCGGAACCTTATATGTATGCTGACGAAACTTATATGTAAAAAAGTATTTTTTTAAATAACTGTTTTTTAACAGCAATTTAAATATTGTTTCACTTATATTTTCATATGCCAAATTATTCTTATCTAAATAGGTATATGGATTAGCTCTGAATACTTCTAATGAAAGATTTTTCTTATCAGATACAAACACTATATGCATATCATAATACCGGTATATATTCCTGATATGCTCGCAAACCTCAATTCCGTTTTCGCCCGGCAAATCTACATCCAAAAATAATATGTCTAAATTAATATTTTTTAAATCATTCAGACATGCCTGCCCGGTATTCCATACAAATATATCTGCATGCTCTTTGGTGTCTTTTAAAAAATCCATTATATATTTTTCTAACTTTGAACAGAATAAACTGTCACCGTCACAGATTCCAATACTATATTTAACCAAATCCCCCCTATTTCGCTCCAGTGTATATAATATATTTATATCATATATTACTTTATCCAAAAAGGCAATAATATTTATAATATGGTATAATTAACATACTTTAAGGTATATTTTACATTTTATTATCGAAAAAAGGCTCTCAATGTACGAAGTGCAAAAATACACTCAGTACATTGAGAGCCTCATTTTTATTTATTCGGCACACATTTTTCAGTGTGCGTGAATTATTTTCTTAGGACATTTTTCTGCACACTTGCCGCAGCCTGTACACTTGTCATAATCAATATGTGCAATATTGTTTTCAACCTTAATGGCATCAAATTCACACTGCTTTGTACACATCATACATCCGATACAGCCGACCTGACATGCAGCCATTACATCCTTACCCTTATCCTTTGATGAACATTTTACAACTTCCTTTGCGTCATAAGGAATAAGCTCTATCAAATTTCTAGGACATACCGCAACGCACTTACCGCATGCTTTACATTTTTTCTTGTCCACTACGGCAACTCCGTTTACCACATGAATTGCGTCAAACGGACATGCTTTTACGCAAGAGCCGTATCCCATGCAGCCGTATGTACATGACTTAGAGCCTCCGTTTGGAACAAACGGCATTACTGTACATTCTTCTACCCCAGTGTAACGATATGCTTCATTCGTCTTGTCACATTCACCGGCACACTTAACGAAAGCCGTCATTCTACGGGTATTGCCTACCTCAGCCCCCATTATTTCGGCAATCTTTTTCGCAACAGGCTCACCTCCGACAGGACATGCTCCGACCTCAGCCTCGCCTGCCGCAATAGCCTTTGCCAGCGCATCACAGCCTGCATATCCGCAGCCGCCGCAGTTATTTCCCGGAAGCTCTGCTCTGACATCAAGCTCTTTTTGGTCTATCTCAACAGCAAACTTCTTTCCCATAAAGCCGAGGAAAAGTCCAAGAATCAATCCCACAATGCTGACAACAGCCGCTGCAATAATAATACCTGTCATTTACTTTTCCTCCCTTACAAAATACCTGAAAAGCCAAAGAATGCAATAGACATAAGCCCAGCTGTAAGCAGAACAATAGGCATTCCCTGAAAGCTTTCCGGAACATCATTAAATTCATTTCTCTCTCTGATACCAGCCATGATAATAATGGCGACAGTAAATCCTACGGCAGTGCCAAAACCGCTGATAACAGACTCAATAAGATTATACGAATCCTGAACATTAGTCAGCGCAACGCCAAGTACTGCGCAGTTTGTTGTAATAAGAGGAAGATACACACCAAGCGCCTCGTAAAGAGCAGGTGAACATTTCTTCAGCACCATTTCTACAAACTGCACCAACGCAGCTATTACAAGAATAAATACAATAGTGTTCAAATATGTTAAATCAAGCGGTACTAAAATATAGTCATATATCAGACTGCACAGCGCAGAAGATATTGTTATAACACCTATAACGGCGCCTCCCATTCCGGCTGCGGTGTTAATCTTCTTTGACACGCCGAGGAACGGACACAGACCGAGGAACTGGCTTAAAACGACATTATTTACAAGTGCCGCACTGATTGCGATTATAAGTAAATTCATTTATTTTCCCTCCTGTGGTTTACTGTTCTTTTGTGTCATCTTCGGCATCACCTATATAATCAGGAACCTCCGCAGGCTTCATGCCGTGTTTTCTCTTAATGCGATTCATGGTCGCAATACACATTGCAAGAACAAAGAATGCTCCCGGAGCAAGAATAAAAATACTTGCAGGGGTAAAGCCCATTTCAGTGAAATCCACAAGCGCAGAGCTCCCTGTTGAAAGGATTGTTCCTGAACCGATAAGCTCTCTTACAGCTCCGAGAATAGTAATTGCGCAGGTAAAGCCAAGCCCCATTCCCAGACCGTCAAACGCAGAAGGCATAACCGGATTTTTTGAAGCGTAGGCTTCGGCACGGCCGAGAATAATACAGTTTACAACTATAAGCGGAATATAAATTCCCAGTGAATCGTACAAATCAGGAAGATAGCCCTGCATAAGGAACTGCACAACCGTAACAAACGACGCAACAATAACAATAAAAGCCGGCATACGGACTCCGTCCGGAATAACCTTTCGAAGCAGTGAAATCATTAAATTTGACATAACCAAAACTACTGTTGAAGAAAGTCCCATACCTATACCGTTAATTGCCGATGTCGTAACGGCAAGCGTCGGACACATTCCCAGTGTCAGAACAAATGTAGGATTTTCTTTGATTAAACCGTTATAAATTCTCTCAACACACTTATTCAACTGAAGCACCTCCTACCGTCTTTACATTTTCAGATATTAAATCCCTATAAACCGCCAGCGCAGTGTTAATACCCTTTGTCACGGCCTTTGACGTGACAGTAGAGCCTCCGATAGCATCAATCTTATCGTCTGATGAGCTTCCGCTTCCGTCCTTTACAACAGTAAACTTATCGACAGTGACGCCGACAAACTGTGAAAGGAAGCTAGGATCTGTTTTTGCTCTCATACCAAGACCTGCAGTCTCATTTATAGAAAGGATTGAAGTTCCCGTGTACTTGCCCTCTGAAGAAATACCTACAGAAAACTGAATATCACCTGAATAGCCGTCTCCTGCCACAATAGTCACAACGAAACCGACAATTTTACCGTCCTTTACTCCGGCAACAACATCAGTAACCTCATCTGCGGAAAAATCCTCCTCCGTATCCTTTAATGATGATACAAATGAAACAAGATTTTCCTCAGAATACTTTTCATTGTCAATAGCCTCAAAGCTGTCCGCATCAGCTAAGACTTCCCTGTAGGCTGCCTGCTTGGTCTTTTCACTCTGCTCGGCAATAGGTTCCTTTGTAATATTGTAAACCGCGCCAAGAACAATTCCGGCAACCAGCGTTATAGCAAATAAAATAAAAGCATCTTTAATAATCTTATTCATTTACTTCGCCTCCTTTGCAGGCTTTTTCTTGCCGAATGACTTAGGAACAGTAACCTTTTCAATCAGAGGCACCAATATATTCGAGAATATTATCGCATATGATACACCCTCTGCAGAGCCTCCGTACATTCTGAACAGGAAAGTGAGAAATCCCAGAATTACACCGAATATAATCTTTCCGTTCGGAGTAATCGGAGATGTAACATAATCCGTAGCCATAAAAAACGCGCCTAAAATAAGTCCGCCTCCGCAGATTTCCTTAAGCATGTACATCGCATCAAACTGATGTCCCGGAGCCAATAAGAAAATCAGCACAGCAAACGTCAAAATATATGCTGCCGGAATTCTCAATGAGATAACTCTGCGTACAAGAAGATACACAGCACCTATCAAAAGACAGACAACAGAGGTTTCTCCGATTACACCGGCATGATTTCCGATAAATAATGTGAGAAGGCTTGTAGCCTCTCCCGGCTCCGCACCCGGCTTAAGAACTGCCAGAGGCGTCGCCCCCGAAAATGTGTCAGTGACAAAATTCGTCATTGGTCCCGTAAATGCGATAAGCAAAAAACATCTTGCCGCAAGAGCAGGATTCATAAAATTCTGTCCCAGACCACCGAAAAGCTGTTTTACAATAATAATCGCAAACACACATCCCACAATCTCAAATCCGACATTTAATGTAGACGGAATATTTAATGCTATCAATAACCCTGTAACAGCAGCACTTAAATCTGACACTGTAATTTTCCTGTGCATAAAATACTCATAGAGAGCCTCACAGGCAACACATGCTGCGATACCCACAATAATACGAATCAGAGCATCCACTCCGAAATTATAAATACCAAATATACTAGCAGGCGTCAGGGCAATCAGAACGTCCCTCATAATTGTCTGTGTTGTATCCTTGCTTCGTACATGAGGATTTGCCGATACGTTAAATAATTCGCTCACTTTTAATCCTCCCTTTACTTTTTCTTTCTGTTTGCCATAATAGTTCTTCTCATGGCTTTAATCTGCTGTGTAAGCGGTCTCTTTGCCGGACAGATATATGAACAGCTTCCACACTCCACGCACTCCATACCGTCAAACTTTGTAAAACCTGCCTCATCACCTCTTGAGGCAAAACCTGCAAGCTTTGCAGGAAGCAGATGACTCGGACATCCCTCACCGCATCTTCCGCATCTGATACATGCCGAAGCCGAAACGCGAGATACAATATCCTTCTGCATAACAAGAAGCGAGGCGCTTCCCTTTACAACAGGAACATCAAGACTGTACATAGAAAATCCCATCATAGGACCGCCTGAAATAAACTTCTCCGGTGTACCTGCAAGTCCTCCCGCCGCGTCTATGAGCTGCCTGTAATTCATGCCAAGCCATACATAAAAATTGCCCGGCTCCTTAACTCCGTCACCGGTCACGGTTACAATACGCTTTGTGAGAGGTTTCCCCTCAATAACAGCCATATAAATAGAAAAAACTGTGTCTACATTATGTACAATACATCCCGCGTCAGCCGGAAGCATTGATGAATTGATGCTTCTTCCGGTTGTCGCATAGATAAGGCAGCGCTCGCCTCCCTGAGGATACTTGGTTTTCAATACCTTAACCTCAATATCCGGCTCGTTTGCAACCTTCTCCTGCATAATTCTGATTGCCTCAGGCTTATTATCTTCAATTCCTATAATACCCTTTGCATGATCAAACAGGGCAAGTGCAACCTTTAAACCCATTACAACCTTATCAGGCTCTTCAATCATTCTTCTGTAGTCAGACGTAAGATAAGGCTCACACTCAGCGCCGTTTACTATGATATAGTCAATCTCTTCAGGATTTTTAGGTGTGAGCTTCACATTGGTAGGGAAACCTGCCCCGCCCATACCTACGACACCTGCCGCCTTAATTCTTTCTCTTATCTCTTCCCGTGAAAGTTCAGACAGCGTTTTCGGTTCATACTCTACTTCCTTATATTTGCCGTCATTTTCAATCACAATGGAATTACACTTTCCGCCTGTAGCCAGTGTTCTAGGCTCAATAGCCTTGACTGTTCCCGACACAGATGAATGAATGTTAGCGGAAACAAAACCGCCTGCCTCAGCTATAAGCTGTCCGGCAAGCACATAATCGCCCTTGGACACAACCGGAACAGCCGGCGCGCCGATATGCTGCGAAAGGGGATATACCATATCGCCTTCCGGGAATAACTCTTTGATAGGCTTATCTTTTGAAAATTCCTTGCCATCAAAGGGATGTACTCCGCCTTTAAATGTACATTTACCCATGACACACTACTCCTTATAAATATATTATCTGAATGCTATTTTAAATCAATATATTACAAAAATCTACTTTTTTTTGTGTATACTTTAATAAATAATAGACGGAAGCTGTTATATTTTTAACATTAAAAAGGGAATATACAATAATCATAATTGTATATTCCGCCTTTTAAATCAGTTTATATATGAAAGCACAATCATTTCCAGACTTTTGTCTGCACATTCAGCCTCATCTATAATTTCATCTATCCCGCATACACGTACCAGCTCGCCGTTTTTCATAAAAACCAGCCTGTCTGCAAGGTCCGTAACGTCACTTATAATATGAGTACAGTATATGACTATTTTTTCTTTTGAAATTTCTTTAATATAATTCTTGAAACGCCTTCTCTCAAGCGGATCAAGCCCGACAGTGGGCTCATCCAGAATAATAATCAAGGGATCGTCAAGCATTGTCTGCGCAAGCACAATTCTCTGCCTCATTCCTCCCGAATATTTTTTAATTTTTATATCCGCCTTATCTTCAAGATTAAACTGCGAAAGCAGCTCTTCCACTTTATTTTTCTTGTTTTTGACTCCTTTAAGCCCCGCAATATACGAAAGATACTCCCTGCCTGTAAAATCTCCGTAATACCCCTGCTCCTGAGGCATATATCCGATTTTTTTTCTGTATTTTCCCGAAAGCCTTTTGATCTCAGTCCCGTTATAAAATATATCTCCTGAAGTCCTTGATATATTATCCGTGAGCAAATTGATAAATGTTGTTTTACCGGCGCCGTTTAATCCCAAAAATGCATATATTCCTTTTTCCAGCTTAATGTCAACATTTTTAAGTGCCTCAAAGCTTCCGTATTTTTTGCTTAAATTCTTTACCTCAATCACTGCCTCTGCCATTTTACCACCGCCATTCTCACAGACGCTGCAGCAAGGACTGACAGCGCCGCTATAAAAATAATAATTTCGCCTATCCCTCCCGGGCTCTGAAAGCACTCAACTCCGGCGGCAAGCCTTACTATCGATAATTTTTCAAAGCTCTTAATTCCGATGCTGCTTAAAATATACGGTAGAAATGCAACAATACTAACAAAAAATACGCCGCTCTCCTCTAAATACATAGACAATCCGATTATAAACAACGCCGTAAGTCCGTATACCGCCATTCTGTATATAATAAGCACAATCTCAAACTGAAGTATTGATAAACTTAAAGGACAATTTTCCATACAGTTTATACTCTGCACAGCCAACGGCCTCTCATAATCTTTAAGAGAAAAAACATTATTAACCTTTATAAACTGAATTATGTTTTCAAAGAGAACAACAGCCTCGACAATCATTACCCCTGTAAATATCCTTGTTCTGAGATATTTTCCCCTTCCGAAGTCCGTCGTTCTGATAATTGAAGTCATTCTGCTTCTTCGCTCTATAGAAAAGGTTTTACACGTAAGGAAAATTATAACAAAAAAAACCGCGAGGACAAAATTCTGATAATATGTATTCATTCTGGCGCCGTATCTTTTTTCATATTTATATGTATCCAGAATTCCGGCAGAAGTTATCCCTCTCTGATTAAGCTGCTTAACCCTATCGCTCTCCTCTGAAATCTTATTAAGCATACTTTCTTTTTCTTTTATTCTGTTTTGAAGATCATTACTGCCTGTTAAATCGCCCTTTTCCTGCAGCTGCGCCGCCGTTTTTTTTGCCTCATCAATCCACTTTATTGTGTTTTCTACATATTCGTCAGTTCTCCGATACGCGTCTCCCTCTGCAAAACTGTAATACTCAGCCATTTCGAGCTGTCCGTTCTCTGCTCTCCCTGCCACTCCGAAATCTGCGGTTACAATATACAAAAGCGCAGCTGCAATCACAAGCAGACCTTTCTGAAGCAGAAGCGTTTTCTTTAACTCTTTAAAAAAATTCGGAATATATGCAAAATTCTTTCTGATTTTCCGGGCGGCACTGCTCAAGACCTTGCTCTTGACCTCAATGCCGCTCCAAAGACTTGAACTTATGCACAGAATAACAATCAAATTAAACAAAATAATACATATAATCGCAATAACGCTTAAAAGCCCTGTATTTATAATATATTGTCCGAAGCCCCAGTTGTCATATTTTTTAAAAATCCCCGACGGATTTAAAAAACAGAATATATTTACCGAGCGCATAAATTTAAAAAATATATTTCCGGATTTTGTTAAGTAAAAAAATCCCTCAAGCAGAGAAAATATAACAATTCCCATAACCGCCATATGCCTGTCCCTGAAAGCAAGAAAAAACAGCCATGCGATAAATCCTGCCGCAGCGGCAGCCGCACAATGCAGTAAAAATATTATACCCAGAAGTCCGGCATATGAAATTATAAGCACAGAGCGTGAAAACAACGGATTGCATTGTATCAGGCTATTTAAATCTAACGTCCCTCCGTATCTTGCAAAGGAAATCAAAACTATGGGCATGTAAATAAAAAATGTTGCCATAATTGCGGCGGATGCAGTTAAACCGGCTCTCTTTGCCGCAAGCATTCCCCTACCTTTATATGCAGCTTTTATAACAGCATTAAATCCATGATTATCCGCCTTAAAACGGCTTACAAATATTATCATAATAAGCGCAATGAAATATCCCGCATATCTGTAACCGAAAATATTATCATATGCTATATTGGAAGTCACACTCAAATCTATGTCTTTTAATTTTTTTAAATCATATCTTCCCTTTAAAATATTATTATAACTGTAAGACGATTTATCGTTATAAATATTAAAGGAAATCATTGTTTCAGCCTGACTGACAGACCACTCAATATCCGAAGCATATGAGTTTACATAGTCTGCCTGTGCCTGCAGCTGCTTAACAACAGCTAAAAGACTCTGCTTATTTTCATCTGTGACATTTTCACGGTAATATAAATTAATTTTTTCAGTCAATTCAGAATTATCAGCGCTTTTTAAAAATTCCACACAATCATTATAATAAAAAACAAAGTCAGAATACGCATATCCGTTTTCATCCGCACACGCCAGCTCACTGTCAGTAAGCCCTTTACAGAAAAGAAGAATATTAGCCAGAAAAATAACAATAAAAGCAGCTGTTACACCTTTATTTAAAATATACTTTAATTCCATACAGCCCCCTTCTATACTTCCTTCCCCGCGCCGTCCGCGTCAGTATATTTCAAAATTAATAATCAATTACTTTACATTTTAGCTCTTCATCTGAAACAGATGTCAGGTCAAGGAGATAAAATGCTTCATATTTATAACTGTTAAAAACGCAATATCTGCCCGTAAATCCCTGTATACCAAAAACATCGGGTGATGCATTAATATACGCAGTTCCGTCTCCTGCCTGAACTGTTTCATAACTTTCAGGCGCTGTCTCTGTCTGGTCAATATTATCATTTCCTCTCAGTTCATTAACACTAATGCCGTTTAAAATATCCTTCTCAATATCATAGACATATATCATTCTCTCTCCGCTGTCAAAAATATTATTAGTGTCTAAATCTTCCATTATAATGATATATTTTTCGTTGCAGTATATGCCATATTTCCCGTCTTTAATACTTTTAAACTTTCCTGCAGAAACCTCTTGTGTCTCTCCATTTTCAGTTACTTTGAACAGTTCCTTTTTTTCAGTAAAAATGTAAAGATTATCATTGGCAGTTGTTCTGTAATAATCATCTCTGCTTATAAGCTCTTTTACCTCTTTATCCTTAAAGCTGTAACGATATACAACCCGCTTATAATCTTTTTTCCCCGAGCCATACTGTGTCGAAGATACATATATACAACTGTCATTTATAAAAAATCCTGTCATTGCAATCTTATTGGAAACGCTGTCCAATGAGAACAGATATTCCTTGCTGTCCTTTTTCCCCAAATCAGCCCTATAATAGTTATATTTATTATCCTCCCCTGAAACACAATAATAAAACTTATTATTATAAACACGTCCGAAATTCACCGAAACGCTTCCGTTAATATCCTTAATAAGGTTTACAATATCCGTCTCTCCGGAGCTGTCCTCATTAAACCTTACAAGATATATACCTGTGTCATCTTCCCTGATTTTGTATATGTATCCCTCACTCCACTCCACATATGAATAATCAGGGCTTACAAAAGCCGGACACGTCTCGCTGTCGTGCGTACACGACACATTGCTGCACCATACACTTGAAGTCCCCGCAGCGTAGTCATAGTACATTACCCGCTCAGGCTCACTGCTATTTTCTCCCGTTGAGACCTTTATATAATAAAGCCCGCTGTAATTAGTGCACATTCTTTCATTTCCCTCATGAAGAAATGTAAAACGGTCTTTGCTGTCCGTAAAACTTTCCTGCCGTATATTATTATCATCTGTATAATCACTTATATAGGCAGGCTTTCCGCACGCCGTAACGACTGAAAGTACAAGTAAAAATAACAATGCCGCTGTTTTTTTTATATTTATTTTTTTCATAAATTCCCCCTAAACGAACTATATTTTTAATGATCACACCATCTGCTCAAACATTCTCCATTATCTGTAATAACACCATATGTGTCGCAGCTGATGTCAAGGCTGCCATATTCATAACAAATAGTATCTGATGAGGTATAAGTACACCATGCCGACGCAGAAACATTTGATGTCTCGCTAGTCATTTTAATATCGTGAAACATACAATTATATTCATATTCCGGATTACTTTCAAAATACGCAGAAACATTAGATGCTGAAACATAATTACCTTCTGACCATGAAAAATCACATTTCAAACAAGCCCCACCCATATATTCTCCGCATGACGAATAACATAAATTAATTGAGACACCGCTTGTATTATATGCCGCCTGCACTACATCTGACATACATAAAATAACCCCAGCTGACAAAACAACAGTGCATAAAGTTTTAATAAAACATCTCATAAAATCATCCTCCCTATTTAGTCAAGTGTTTTTTCCTTAAAAATCAAGGATTTTTTAGTATTTACTCTCAGATGAATGAGCCAAG
>CALWKC010000002.1 GCA_944381165.1 uncultured Lachnospira sp.
CACACAGCAACTTATAAATTCTCAGAAGAGGGAGCGTATGAGCTGAAAGTTGAGAGTACGGATAAGGCGGCAAACAAATCAACTGCAACAGAAAACGTTGTAGTAGATAAGACCGCGCCGGAAATAAAAGTTGAGTACACCCCAGCAGCGTCTAATACAGAAAGCAGTGAAACAGCAACTGACGGAGTAACAAAGTATTTTAACGCGGAAGGCGGAACAAAAGCAACAATTACCATAACTGATAAAAACTTTACAGACACGAATATAGCCGTAGATAACGATTTTACAAAGGTGACGGTAACAAAAGACGGAAAGGAAATTCATAACGGAACATTAACATGGACACAATCCGAAAATAATCCTGACGAGTACACTGCAACTTATGAGTTCAAAGAAGACGGCGCATACACGCTGGAGGTCGAGAGCAAGGATAAAGCTACAAACGGTTCATCAGTAACAGAAAGCCTTGTGGTAGATACAAAAGCGCCGGAGATAAAAGTTGAGTACACCCCGACAGCGTCTAATACAGAAAGCAGTGAAACTGCAACTGACGGAAAAACAAAGTACTTCAACGCAAAAGGCGGAACAACGGCAACAATTACCATAACCGATAAAAACTTTACAGACACGAATATAGCCGGAGATAAAGATTTTACAAAGGTGACGGTAACAAAAGATGGCAAGGAAATTCATAACGGAACATTAACATGGACACAATCCGAAAACAATCCTGACGAGTACACCGCAACCTATGAGTTCACAGAAGACGGCGCATATACGCTGACGATTGAAAGTACGGATAAGGCTGTAAACAATTCAGTTAATACAGAAAGTCTTGTTGTTGATACCGTAGTTCCTGAAATAAAGGTAAAATACAGCACAACGCCGTCCAACACGGAAGACGGTAAAACGTATTATAAAGAAAAAATAACAGCAACAATTACCATAACCGATAAAAACTTTACAGACACGGATATAGCTGGAGATGAAGATTTTACAAGAGTAACTGTAACAAGAGACGGTGAGAAGATTGATATAGGAACATTAACATGGACGACAGACCCAATAAATTCTGACGTTCACACTGCAACTTACACGTTTTCAGACGACGCCGACTATATCCTGACAGTTGAAACCACTGACAAGGCGACGAATACAGCGGCTTCATACGACAGCGGAACATTTGTAATTGATAATACAAACCCGCAAATTAAGGTTGAGTACAATTATAATGACGCTCAGAACGGAAATTATTATAAAGCTGACAGAACTGCAATAATAACAGTGACAGAGCATAACTTTAAGGTGGGCAATGTTGAGATTACAGCTACAAAGGACGGAGTTTCCATGCCTGTAGCGGCAAGCTTCAGAGACAACGGCGACGAGCACGTTATGGTGTATACCTTCAGCGATGACGGCGATTATACATTGACTCTGCACTGCACTGATTTAGCGGCGCGCAAGGATACATATAATACTGTGGACAGCTTTACTGTGGACAAGACGCTTCCTTCAATTACGATTGATATTAGCGGGGTAAGCCCTACGGGAGATAATTATTTTGACTCTGCAAGGACGGCGACAATAACCGTAAACGAACATAATTTTAATCCGTCTGATTTTGTGCTCAGGCTCACGGCGACAGATAACGGAGCAGCTATAGAGGCTCCTGCAATGAGCTCGTTTACAAGCAGCGGAGACGTGCATACGGCGACAGTAATCTTTGACAGGGACGAAGAAATTTCAATATCTGCCGACTATATGGATTTAGCAGGAAATGCAGCCGAAACGCCGGCGGAGCAGAAGTTTGTAATCGACCTTACTGAGCCGGTAATAACGCTTGATACAAACAGTCTTGTTATAGATAAGACTTATGGAAAAGCTGAGACGGTTACGCCGAGAATTACGGTGACGGATACTAATTTTGACCAGGCAGGAGTAAACATTCAGGTTGAGGGAAAACGAAACGGAGTTATTAAGACGGGAATTTCGTCGGATACTGTTGCAAACGGACTTATGTATACAATCTCGGATATTAACGAGGACGACGTATATACGCTGAGCGTAACGGTGAGAGACAGAGCGGGAAGAGAGAGCGTGTATAGCGCCGATTTCCGCGTCAACAGAAACGGCTCGTCATATACGCTCGGCAATTCGCTTGAGACGTTAAATAAGACCTATGTCAAATTGATTGACGGAGATTTGTACTTTGTTGAGACAAATGTAGACAGGCTTGAATCGTACGTTTTAACCTACAGCAGAGGTGGAATGATTGCGGAGCTGGCAGAGGGAACTGATTACACGGTTTCAGTCAGCACTAACAGCTACGGCTGGCAGGAGTACACTTATAAGATTAATCAGTCTGTATTCAGTGAGGAAGGAGAGTATATCATTACTGTCAATTCCAAAGATATTGCAGGAAACAGTTCTGATAACACCTCTAAAAATAAGGGAGTATCGTTTGTAGTGGATAAAACGCCACCTACGCAGGTTGTAACGGGAGTCGAGGACAACGGAATTTATACGCAGGCTTCTCTGCCGGTAACAGTAGAGGTATACGACAATATTGCCGTGAATGAACTGAAAGTAACTTTAAACGGTGAAACGAAGACCTACACCGAAAAGGAGATAAACCAGAACAGCGGAAAGATTAATATTGACATTGCTTCTTCGGAAAAACAGCAGGTACTGGAAGTAAGCTGCGTGGATTATGCAGGAAATACAGCGGATACGCAGACGTTCAGATTTACTGTTTCAACAAACGCATTTATTACGTTTAAGGCAAAATATATGTCAAAGCCGATTTTCTGGATTTTGGCAGGCTGTGCAGTCGTTGCCGCAGCCGGAGGGATTACAGGTTTTATTTTCATCAGAAAGCGTAAAAAGGAAGCTAAAGAAAATTAGGCGGGTTAAATAGATGTTAGCAAAAGGTACGGTTTTGGGAAATACATATCAAATAATTGAAGGTATAGGCTCAGGAGGAGTAGGCGTAGTCTACAAGGCGTACCATTTGCGGCTGCAAAAATATGTAGCGGTAAAAATGATTAAAGAAAACTTTGTGGGAAATATAAACGCAAGGGGCGAGGCAGACCTTCTTAAAAAGCTGCATCACCCCTGCCTCCCGCAGGTTTATGATTTTGTTCAGATTGGAACTGCCGTGTATACGGTTATGGATTATATTTCCGGTCTAAACCTTGAAGATTACCTGAAAAACCAAGCTCAGGTTTCACAGGAGGAGGTCTGCAAATGGCTTGAACAGCTTTTAGAGGCTCTTGTGTATCTCCACAGACAGAAACCGGCGATAATTCACAGTGATATTAAACCGCAGAATATAATTATTGACGATGACGGCAACGCAAATTTAATAGATTTTAATATTTCGCTTGAAGAAAATACGGTAAATATCAAAGGGCTGAGCAAGCAGTTTGCATCGTATGAACAGTTGGAAGCGGAGAGTCTTATAAACAGCGGTTTGCCCTGTCCTGTTGATATTTTAGATGTGACGACGGATTTATACAGTCTGGGAGCGACGTTTTATTATGTTATGACGGGAATTATACCGTATTCGGGTATTGTGTATGAATATCCGTGTTCGTCGTTTCAGCTGCCGTATCAGGCGTCATTGACTAAAATCATAGATAAGGCTATGCAGCGTGATTTTACAAAGCGGTATGCAAGTGCTGCAAAAATGCTTGCAGATGTCAGAAATTTAAGAAAAAAAACATGGCAGTACCGATTGAAGAAAACAGGGGCTGTTGCAGGCTGTATAGGCTGCATTGCCATTTTAACAATCAGCATTATTTTCGTGGTCAAGGCTGTTCGTGACAGCGGATTAGAAAAATTCGAAAAAAGATATGAAGCGGTTATCCTGATTAACGGATATACCATAGAAGAGGAAAATAAGATACAGGAATTTCTGAATACAAAGGAAAATCAAGGCTATCTTTTGCAGCAGCCTAAAAAAAAGGCGAGGCTTTTATATAAAGTCGGAAATTATTATTTTATTAATGAGGATTACGGTAATTCTGCTTCATATTTTAAGCAGGCTATGGATTTGGACGAAACGGAAAGCGAATATGTGCGTGACTATGTAATTTCTCTGGCGAGGGCAGGTCAGCTTGAGGCTGCGCAGACAGAGCTTGAAAACGCGGAAAAAGCGGGTGTTGATACACAAAATTTAAAAGAGATAAAAGCCGAGATTTTAATTGCTCAGGGAGAGTATAAGCAGGCGGCTGTTCAGAGTATGGAAATTCTGAGTGGCGGATGCTCTTCGGAAATCGAGGGAAGGGCGCTTATGATTTATGCCAGGGCGAACTGGAAGCTTCAAAATTATACTGAGTGTATAAGTTATCTTTCCGAGCTTTCCGTAACGAAAGAAAATGCAGACCTTCAGACGTTAGCTATTATGAATACATATTTAAATGAAGCAGCTTCAACGGGAAATACTGTTTACAGGCAAAACTGTTATATAAATGCGGTGTATATGTATGAAAAGCTGACGGATAAGAGTATCAGCTCATATAATGACAGAATTAATGTTGCGGCTGCATATCAGAATATAAACAGATACGATAAGGCTATTATATTGCTCAGTGAACTTACGGCAGAGGACAACTCTAATTATAAAGCGTTTATGTATCTTGCTTATTGTTATTACAATCAGACAAAGGCATCGGGCGGCGATTACAGTAAAGTAAAAGAGTATTATAACAGAGCACTGCCGCTTTATCAGGCATATGCGTCTTCGGGAGCGTCTGATGCGGAAATGATACAGCTGGGAAATATAGTCAGAGGATTGGATTGACAAAAATAATATGGAAGAAGGCACATTTTGGATAATTATGGCAGTGACAGGAATTGTAATTACAATTATTTGTATTGCAGGTGCGGTTATTGTCAGGTATCAGTACAAGAAACTTAATTATTTAACGGTTACTGTTAATGGTGGAGTGTCATTAAATGATAAAACTTCAGGGGTAAGTCAGAAACTGGTTGCTTATAACGACGGTCTTCAGCCAACCGTTTTTTCGCTGAATAAAGCGGTTAAATACAGAATTTTTTTAAAGTGTATAGGATATAACTGTGAGTATTCTGCGAATATAACAAGCAGCGTAATGGTTGGAAGAGAGTGCGTCAGCAGTGAAGAAGTTATAAGCATAGAAGACAGAAAACTTTCAAGACAGCATTGTCGTTTTATTTTATATGACAATGGTGAGATTTATCTTAAAGACCTTAATTCCACAAATCATACGTTTTTAAATGATTGGAAAATATCATGTGAAACAAAAATACAGAACGGCGATGTTATTAGAATAGGCAGTTACAGTTATGAATACCGGTGTGAACAGTCATAATTTTGTGTGAGGAATGACATAAGTGAAACCAAAACATAGAAAAAAAATAATTCAGCTTATAGATAAAATTCAGGAGCAAAATCTTCTTAAATTATATATCAGTAATAATTCCAAAGAGACAGAGCAGATATGTGAAAATAACAGAAATTATCTTTACGTGGAATTTATTAATACATATCCGATTATATCATACCTCTTTAATACTGATAAACCCTTGGTAATAGGAAGAAATTCAGATAAATGTAATATTGTTATTAACAATAACATGGTATCACGTTGTCAGTGTGAGATTTATGTGAGCGGGAATCAGGTTATTTTAAGAGATTTGGGAGGCAATAATTCTGTTTTCTATAAAACTGCTCTGAGAAAAAAACAGCTTGAAAAAAACAGCTCAATCCTTATTTTTAATACTGATATTTTATTAATAGGAAAAATTAAGATACGAATATTTCTTGTAAACAGGAATGCAGATTTGCTGAATTAATATCTGTTTCCAAATAATAAGATAAATTTGTTTTAAATATACAGGAGGGATAAAATAATGGGATTTGCGATTATGGCATATGCAGGCGATGCTTTAAGAGAATACTATCTGCCGGCGGTCAATAATCAGGATTATGAATTTGTGCTTGACGGACATCTTTTTGATATACGCCAGAGCATAAAAATTTGTATGGAAGTCATTAACAATTCATGGCGTTTTATCTCTTCAGATAAATATAATTTATATAAGAATAATAGAAAAGAGTATAGTGGAGAAACTCTGACATGCGGTGATTTATTTATAATAGAGCTTCCAAATGAAAAAACAATTACACTGATTGTTGCAGAATATGAAAATGGTCATAATATTATGCGGAAGTACAGTATTTCAGAAATAGAAAGAATTCAAATAGGAAGTGATGAATGCTGTAACCTCAGGTATACATTTATGAACTATATTTCGAGAAATCATGCTATTTTATATCAAAGCGCTGGAAGTTGGTATATAAATGACAGCAGTTTTAACGGAACATTTATAGATGGGAAGAGAATAATCGGAGTAAGGCAGCTAAAGTTTGGCGATATAATAAATATTTACGGATTAAAAATAGTATTTCTTGAAAATCTGATAGCTGTTACAGCGTATGCATATAAAGGGTCAGCTGTTAAAAGCAGTCTGAATGTATACAGGCAGTCGGATAAAACAGTGTTTTTTAATAAATATTCAAGTTTACATAAAAAGAAATTTTATAAAAGGTCTCCGAGGAGTATAGAACAGCCATATAGTGAGGCTGTTGTTATAGACGCTGTGCCGCCGCAGAAAAGGACAAGAGGAAAACCGCTGTTTTTAACAATAGGACCTTCTTTTACAATGGTAATCCCAATGCTGCTGGGTTCTATGATGACAATATTCGGCGCCGGATCGGGAACGGGAACATATATGTATACAGGAATTATTACAGCCTTCGCATCTGCGCTGTTTGGAGTTTTCTGGGCGTACAATAATATAAAGTATACAAATATTTCAGAGAACGAGCAGGAGCAGGAGCGCTACAATGCCTATGGTCAGTATCTTATAGAGACAGCCGCATTTTTAAAGGAGAAATATGATTTTAATGCAGCAGTTTTAAATAAAACTAATATTTCAGCTGCGGAATGTTGTAAATATGATGAAAATAACCATCAGCTTTGGAACAGGAATGCTTCACAGGAGGATTTTCTTTCGGTAAGGCTTGGTATTGGAAGTTGCCCTTTTCAGGTTGAAATAAATATTCCTCCGAAAAAATTCTCTGTAAACAGAGACGAGCTTGCGGATAAACCACAGGAAATAAAGAAGAATTTCGAGACACTATACAATGTTCCTGTATGTATAGATTTGCTGAAAAATAATATGGTTGGCGTAGTCGGCGGGCAAAATCTTGAGGGCGCAAGACAGGCTGTGTTGAATATGGTTGTCCAGATTGCTGTAAACAACTGTTATACAGACGTAAAAATGGCGTTTATTTATGATGAAAAGAATGAGGGTAATTTCTGGAATTTTGCAAGATGGCTTCCGCATGTTTGGACTTCCGATAAAAAATGCAGGCTGATAGCAGCGGGTAAACAGGAAGCGAGCGACTTATGTTATGAGCTTACCAAAATAATGCGCAGCCGTGAAGAAAATAACGCAGCCGTTTCTGATAGCGATGAAGTTAAACTGCCGCACTATATTATTTTTATAGAAAGTCCTGAACTTCTTGAAGGCGAATTACTTATGAAATATATTATGAAGCCCAGGAAGGAGTACGGATTGACAACTGTTTTTATAACAAGGCAGTATGAGCAGCTTCCAAATACATGTGAGGAAATTATTCAAAATGACGATGTTTTCAGAGGAATGTACAATATTTCCGAGAGCAGAACTAAGATGAAGGAAATTCAGTTTGATACAGTTTATGCAGATCAGGTAGAGATGCTGGCAAGGAGAATTTCAGGGATTGAAGTCAACGAGGAAGTTGAGACAGGAGAGATACCTAACTCTCTTGACTTTTTTGAAATGTATAACGTAACGTCGCTGGAAGCTTTAAACATAAAAGAGCGGTGGGTTAAAAACAGAACATATGACAGCATGAAAGTTGTAATAGGAAGAAAAAGCGGAGGAAAAGACTGTTTCCTTGATATTCATGAAAAATATCACGGTCCACATGGTCTGGTAGCCGGAACAACGGGCTCGGGAAAGAGCGAGACTCTTCAGACCTATATGCTGTCGCTTGCGGTTAATTTCAGCCCGGACGATATTGCGTTTTTGATAATTGATTTTAAGGGTGGGGGAATGGCAAATTTGTTTTCGGGACTCCCTCATCTTGCGGGAAAAATTTCAAATCTTTCGGGCAATCAGGTGCGGCGCGCAATGATTTCTATTAACAGTGAGAACAGGCGTCGTCAAAAGATATTCAATGATAATAATGTCAATAATATAAATCTTTATACGAGATTGTATAAAAACCATGAAGTAAATATCCCTATACCGCACCTTTTTATTATTATAGATGAGTTTGCGGAGTTAAAGAGGGAACAGCCTGAGTTTATGAAAGAGCTTATAAGCGTTGCACAGGTTGGAAGAAGTCTGGGAGTACATCTGATTTTGGCTACTCAGAAGCCAAACGGAACTGTTGACGATAATATTTGGAGCAATACTAAGTTCAGGCTGTGCCTGCGCGTACAGGACAGGCAGGACAGCAATGAAATGTTGCACAAGCCTGACGCGGCATATCTTACGCAGGCGGGAAGATGTTATCTTCAGGTCGGAAACGACGAGCTGTTTGAGTTGTTTCAGTCCGGCTATAGCGGGGCGAAGTATACAGAAAATATGATTGAAAAAACAAAAACAGACGCAGTTTTAATAAATCTGACAGGAAAGACCGTATTATCGGCAAACAGCGTAAGAAAGAAAATAAAAAACGAAGTCGAGGCGGAGCATAAGGGAGAGCAGAACGCGAAGGAAATTACTCAGCTCGAGGCAGTTACCGATTATCTTAGAAAGATTGCGGAGGAAAATAATTATTCGCAGAAACTGCAGCTTTGGATGCCGGTGCTGCCTGACGTTATCTGTCTTAAGGATATTGCGGAGTATAAACCGTGCGGATATGGGCATAGGGAAAACGGAAAATGGGAGTTAAAAGCTCCGATAGGTCTGTATGACGACCCTGAAAACCAGTCGCAGCAAGCCGTACAAATTGATTTTTCAAAAGACGGACATCTGGCGGTATGCGGAACAGTCTCAACCGGAAAGAGTACTTTTTTGCAGACGCTTATGTATTCGCTGATGAATTTATATACGCCTGAGGAAGTGAATTTTTACGTGCTTGACTTCAGCAGTAAAATGCTCTCGTCGTATGAAGGAGCGCCTCATGTAGGTGGCGTGTGTTATGAAGAGGATGTTGAAAAGATAAAAAAACTTTTTAATATGCTCGGAAAAGTTATGGACGAGCGCAGAGAGCTTTTTAAGGGCGGCAATTATTCACAGTATGTAAGGGTAAACGGAGTGACGTTTCCTGCGGTTATTGTAGTTATTGACAATTATTCCGGTTTTGCTGAAAAAACAGGGGGAATATTTGAGGCTGCAATTATGAGAATTGCGAAGGAGGGCGTCGGATACGGGGTATATCTTGCTGTGAGCTGTGCCGGATTTAATTCAATGGAGCTGCCTGCAAGAATAGCAGATAACATAAGAAATGTTATCACTCTGAATATGGGAGATATATTTAAGTATTCGGAGGTGCTTCATGTCGTGAGAGTGCCGATTTTACCCGAGGCGGATATAAAAGGGCGTGGACTGTGCACGGTTAACGGAAATATTTTGGAGTATCAGACAGCGGTTGCCGCTGAGGCGGCTGACGATTATGAGAGACAGGAAAAGATAAAAGAGAGAATGAAAGATATTGCATTTGAATGGAAGGGATTGACGGCAAGAAAAATTCCTGAAATTCCTGCAAAGCCTGTTTTATCTGATTTTGAGGAGCTTACAGAATATAAGAAAATGGTTGAGACCGACAGAATGCTTCCGGTCGGATATTACACAAAGGACGCGTCTGTATACGGCATCAACCTCCAGAAGACATACTGCTATTTAATCAGCGGCAAATCAAGAACCGGAAAGACGAATATGCTCAAATGCGTTATGTCAGCGGCGGCAAAGAAGGCGGGAACAGAGCTTATTGTTATTGACGCCACGGGTGGAGGTTTAAATACTGCGGCAGAAAAATTCAACGCAAGATACATAACAAGCAGAGAGGATATTAAAAACTTTTTTACGGAGACAGTAGATATTTTCAAAAAGAGAAATACATTAAAAAGAGAATTATATAAAAGTGGATATGATGATGAGGCTGTATTTGAGAGAATACAGCAGGAAAAAATGTATTTTATCTTTGTGTATGATTTTATAGATTTTATAAAGACTGTTTACACAGCGGCGGGGGAAATTCAGCTTGCACCTTATCTTGAGAATATAACTGAGAGGGGGTATCTGCATAATATATTTTTCTTTGGCTGTATAAATCCTGATGATGCTGTTAAAGCGACAGGTTATAAAATCTATTCAAATATTATGTCTTACAGGACAGGTATTCATTTTGGAGGTTATATAAATTCACAGAAATTATTTCAGTTTACTGATATTCCTTTTGTACAGCAGGGAAAGCCTATGAAATGCGGAATGGGATTAATTCCAGATGACGAAGACGCATCGCTGTCTCAGCAGGTAGTAATTCCGCTTGTGAAAGGGTGGTAAAACGTATGATACATATGCTTGCCTATGATGAAAATTCATCTGAGCTTGACGTTATATGTGAGACGGTGAGAAAACATGCTGCATTAAAGACAGATGATGTTTGGAAATTGTATGAGTGTACTGCAAAGAGCCAATGTAAGAAACTTACTGAAAGTAAAATTCCGCTGGATGCAATATGCTACGACATAACGGGAGAAGGCGCTATTTCCGGTGTTGAAGAGCTTAGGAGCAGCTATGACAAAGCGTATCTTATTATGGTTGCGGATATTAGTATTTCTCCAGTCAAATATATGAAGCCGACGATTATGGCATCATCACTTTTGTTAAGACCTTTGAGTACAGATGCGGTTTCAGATGTGATAGGTGAAATGATTGACAGGCTTGCTGTTGAGGATGGATTAGGAGATGTATTTGTTGTAAACGATGAAAACGGAAGAAACAGGCTGTTATACAAGGATATTTTGTATTTTGAGGCGCGAGAAAAAAAGATTTTTGCGTGTACTGATTATGCGGAGTATGCATTTTATGAGACGCTTGAAAATCTTGGTGCAAGACTTCCGGATTGTTTTAAGAGATGTCACAGGAGTTATATTGTAAATACAGATTATATAACCAGAATAGTATTTAAGGAAATGTCAGTATATCTTGGGGACAGTTATATAATTCCCGTTTCAAGAAGTTACAGAGAGACGATGAGAGAGTATAAATATGGCAAATTATAAAGATCATTATAATAAGATTTTATCAATTCCTTTGGAAGAATTTTATATGTTGGCAGCTCTTGGCGGTTTAAAACAGGTATATGGTTTTAAGTATGACATAAATAATTTTTCTAAGGAAGATATGTTAAGAATTTTGCTTCATCTTGCAGATAAAAGAATACTCACCGTGACGGATAATCATTTTGAGTGCTGCGATGAGTACAAAGAGGTTTTGTCATATTTAAAATATTCTCAAAAAATTATTGAAATCAAGTCGTCTGTTAAAGGTTGCCCTGCGTGTATTTGTTATCTGGGAAAAGATATTCTTGTCACAAGGGTATCGTCTGTTAATTACAAAAGGGTGCTTATACACAGGAGGAAGTATGAACATTTATGTGAATACATATACAGAGCCGGATATATTGACGAACTGTGGAGCGTGTTTGACGAGGAGGAGAGTGACGGCAAAGAAGAGATAATACTTGATATTAAATGTATAGAAATTATTTCGAATTATGTAACAGCGAGTATAAAAATAAAAAAAATTTCCGGGAGGAATTTTATTTTGTATGACTGCGATGGAAATAAGATTTGTTGTGAATTCAGCAGGCGCAGGCTGGAAACATATATTAAAAGTATATGTGAAATACCCCCGGAAAATGCGGGAATTATTTAATTTATATACTGTTATTGTCTGATTTTTTGGAGGACTGAAAATGATTTTGGTTGATATTGAGGTACCGGCATTTGACAAAACATATGACTTTTATGTTGATGAGAGCTCATATATTGCAGATTTAGCCCAAAAGATAGGGGAGATGACAGCTATGTCAGAATGGAATGTAACAGACTTTCAGGACGAGACCGGAATGCTCCTATGCAGTCTTGATATGGGAATTGTTTTGGAAGGAAATATGACATTAGAGCAATATGGAATAAAATCCGGGAGCAGATTAATGCTTGTTTAAGGTATTATTTAGGTTATTCGTCAGAGAAAAATGACGTCTGTCAAAAAATCTTCAAAAAATAATAAAAAGAGATATTTTTATTAATGTAAGGTATGGCAGACAAATTTCTTAAATTACATAAAACAGCTTATAAACGGGAGGAATAAGGCACGTTAGAGGTTAATATCGATGAATTGTACACTGTACAGGAAGATTTTCAAAGTATTGGAAAACGTTTAGAGAGCATTGTATCGCGGGCTGATGAAATATTGTCTTATCTAATTAAGTCTGTTGACGTAAACGAAGAATATATGTTTATTGAAAAAAGTATTGGAGACAGCATGAATGCGCTAAAGGAAGAGGCGTCTTTGCTTACGAGGGCTGCTGAATCTCTGGAAGAAGTAATTGCCATATATTTATTTTATGAAAATTATATATGTGATACGGCAGAAGAGGCAATATTGCCGAATGTCTTTCTAAGGACCGGAAATAACGATATTGATGCATTTTATGAGTTTGCAGGTCAGTGGAATTTAAGGATATAAGGGAGAGGATGAGGACTATATGATATGTTATGTGCAGATGAATACGGATATGCTGGATAGAGATATTTCAGAGATTGATGCCTGTCTTAACGGAATTGACAGTGACATAGATGCAATATATTCAGAAGTTAAGGCGTTAAATTCGATGTGGTCCGGTATTGCAAACGAGGTTTTTAATGCAAGGTTTGACGAGGACCATGAGACGGTCAGTGAGATTACTGAAGGTCTGAAAAAATTTAAAAATCTGTTGGAGGAGGCGGAAAGAAAATATATTAAATGTGAAACGACAGTATACGACCGTGTAAAAGGGTTGTAAAGAAAAAGGAAAAAATTAAAAATTAGGGAGAGAAAAAACATGAAGATTTGTCCGTTTTGTGGATATGAAAACACAGAAGATTCAAGATTTTGCGAGGGCTGCGGAAAGCAGATTGTACAGGAAGCGCAGGTATCAGGAGAAAACCAGAACGGTTATACTCAGAGAGGCCCAATGGGAAATAATTTAGGGCAGTATAATCAGCCGCAGCAGTCATATGGGTACATACCGCCTAATAACGCTCAGAATATCCCACCGGAGTATAAACCGTTGGGAATGTGGGCTTATTTCGGATATGATTTGCTGATGGCGATACCGCTTGTAGGACTTATTGTGGCGATTATTTTTTCTTTTACGTCAACAAATATTAATTTAAAGAATTACGCGCGTTCCAAATTCTGCTGGATAATTATTTCTGTAATTATTTATATTATTCTTTTGGCGATTATCGGTGCGGCTGTGGGAAGTGCTTCTTATCTTTATTAAAAAGCGGCAAAAGCTATTAATTGGAGGCATGAAATATATTTTTTAGTGAAAGGCAGGGATAAGTATGGCACAGACAGGAATGGCATTTGACGATTTATCTTTTTTGGCTGAGCCTGAGGCATTGTATTCAGCGGCTGAGCAGATACGTTTTAAAGTGCAGAATATTAAAAACAGATTTGATGAAATTGAGAAAATTGTTAAAGCTACGGACATGTATTGGGTAGGAGAAGCAGGAGATTTGTACAGAAAAAGATATGCCGAGTATAAGCCTGATTTAGAGGACGCATTTAACAGGCTCAGCGAGTATGTATGTGACTTGCAGCAAATTGCTGAAAAATATATTGAGAGTGATAACAGCGCTCAGGAAATGACTGGAATTTTACCTTCAGACATAATTGTCTGACATGAATGGGAGGGTGTTATGAGTTATGCAAAGATAGCTATTGATTTTCAGAAGGCAATTAACAGAGCCTCAGAGCTTGAAAATTTGGCGGACAGTCTAAGGCATACTGTTAATCACGATTTGGCAGGCGCAGAGGAAAGACTTAAAAAAAATTGGGGAGGTGAAAGCGCAGATTTGTTTATCAGAAAAACATCTGATATTTCTGACCGTCTAATGTCAGTTTCCGAACAAATAAGGAAAAATGCAGAAGCTTTAAGAGAACTGGCTGTAAGAACAAGAGAAGCGGAAATAAGAGCTTATGAAATTGCAAGACGCAGAGATTATAACAGGTAGTATATGTACACAAATATATATAAATTAAAAATAATTAAAACAAATATTTTATAGGAGGAATTAATATGGCATTGATAAGAGTTTCATCAGCAGAGCTTAAAGCTAAGGCGGAGGAGTTAAGACAGTATAATCAGAATTTTAAGTCTACAACAAATGAGCTTGAGAGTGTTGAGCAAAATCTCAACTCTATGTGGGAAGGAGACGCCAACACTGCATTTCACAATTCATTTAAGAATGACAAAATTCAAATGGATAATTTTTATAATGCGATTGAACAATATGTGGCAGTTCTATTGAACATGGTGAGCAAGTATGAGGCAGCAGAAGCTGCAAATACTTCAACGGCAGCAACACGAAATTATAAATAAGAGGACACATAACACATTACATATATTCAGAAGTTTTTAAAAAGGAGAGTTATTTATGGAAGGAATTTTGAATGTAACACCGGAACAGTTAATTTCAACATCTGCTGAATTTCAGTCAAAGGGTGCAGCGGTAAGCAATCTAACGGCACAGATGATGCAGCTTGTTATTAATCTTTCCAACGCATGGGAGGGAGATGCGGCAAGCGCATATATATCAAAGTTTAGGGCATTAGATGATGATATTCAGAAAATGATTAACATGATAACCGAGCATACTAACGATTTAAATGAAATGGCGAGGGTTTATCAGGAAGCTGAGCGCAAGAATGTAGAACAGGCTTCTACACTTTCCGGAGACGTAATTGTTTAAATTGGGATAAAAATTTTTAAGATTATACCAGAGAGGGAGGAAATATGCCGGAATTTTCAGCAAAATGGAACATAATCGCCGATATATCAGATGATTATAAGGATTGCGCGGACAAAGTAGACCGTAGTGCGGACAAATTATACAGCGTGTCAAAAAAGTTGAGTTCATGCAGCGGTAGTTATAGGCAGATTGAGAGAAACATATGTGCTCAGGCTGATGTTTTATATGATATTCAAAAAAGTTATCGGAAAATGGGCACCGTTCTGTCTGATATTTCCGACCTATACTGGCGTAATGAAAACGAGCTGTCGGGAGTTGAAAGCTTCGGACAGATAACTTGGAATGTTGCAGGCGCCGTTATCGGAAGTTTGGTTGGTCTGCCGGCAGTAAGCGCAAATGTATTATGGGGCTTTGCAGATGAAGAGGATAAAAAGAAGCTTGTTAAAAAGGCGGTTGGCTCATTCGGAGTTTTAGGTAAATTTGCAGGTGCTGTGTGGAGCACGGTTGAGTTTGTAAAAAACGGCTTTGAAGGAGACTTCAAAGATCAGATTAAATCAACGCTCGGCATGGTAAAGGACGTAGCGGGATTTGGCGCGGGTTTAAAGGATTTGGATTTTAAAAAGCTTATAGGCTTAAATTCGGCTGTTACCGTTGAAGGCGCAGAGACGGCATGGAAAAAGTATATAAGTGAAGAAATCGGAAATTATGCCGGTAAATCGGGAGCTTTAAAGGCTTTCTCAAAATGGACCGGAGTTGTTGCGTCAGGAGTAAGCAATATTTTCAGCAATTATGACGAGTTTGGAGAGGCTTCGGAAAGAATGGTTGCGGAAACAATTACCGAGACAGTTATCGATGTGGCTAAGGATGCAGCCATAGGCGCGGCTATAGTAGCAGCCTTCGGAGGTGCGCCTGTAGTTGCGGTTGCCGCAGGTACTGCGGTGATAAGCTGGGGAGGGGACGTGGTTTTCAAAAAGATTACTAAAGCGGTCACAGGCGAAGAAAAAGGAGTGACGGAGTTTGTCTCAGATACTGTTTTGGACCTTGCAGAAGGGGCGAAGAAAGTTGTGTCTAATGCGCTGGGAGGCGCGGCAAAAGCCGTTAAGGGGTGGTTTTGCGCCCCGAAGTTTTCCTTCGGGTGGTGAGAGGTCTGCGGCAGCGCTGCCGCCGCAGACTATATAATAAGCTTATGGCGGCGCAGAAATGAGGTCAGATATGGATATTAAATCATTATTGCCGATTGGCACGGTAGTTTTGTTAAAAGGCGCTAAGAAAAAACTTATGATTATAGGAGTAAAACAGACAAACGCTGAGACAGATGAGGAATTTGATTATCTTGGAGTCATATATCCCGAGGGTAACATTGGGGGAGAAACGCAGGTTATGTTTCAGCATGACGATATAGAAAAAGTATTTTTTACAGGCTATGAAGATGAAGAGAGAGATGAGTTTATAGAAAAACTGGCTCAATTTTACAGCAATAAGGAGCAGCACAATGATATGTAAATACTGCGGAGCGGATAATAATGAAAACCGCAGAATTTGTAAAGGCTGTGGCAGAAATCTGTACGATGAACAGGCTGTACACGACGGAGGCGGAGGACAACCGGAATATAATGACATACCAGTACCAAAAAAGAAAAAAAATATAATTTTGTGGAGCTGTATAGGTGCCGGCACAGCTGCTGTGCTGGCTATTGTTGTTGCCGTTGTTTTTTTGTTCAAGAATATCAACGGAAACGGATATACGGCTAAACTAGCTGAGGCAGCAAAATATTACTCAGAAATGGATTATGATTCGGCAATAAAAATATATATGGAAGCTATTGATCAAAATCCTGACAAGCCTGATGCTTACATTAAACTTGTAAATATTTATATTTCATTAAATGATATTGCAAAGGCTCAGCAGATTGCGTTGCAGGGTTATGATAAAACAAAAGATGAGAGGCTTCAAGAGTTAATTAACAATCTTTTTGACGCGGAGAGTGTTTCAGGGGAGTCAATGGAAATTACAGTAAACACTGAGATTATTGAAAATATAGCAGGCGGAAGCCATGAAAGTTATACTGAAAATTACGGAGCAGCAGTTACCACGCAGGAGAACGGATATATTAAGGTATCGTACGGCAGTTTTAGGGCATTGTTTTATTATTCTTTAAATTCTGTTGATAAAAATACTAACAAACTGCTTGCAGACGCATCGCCCGAGTATGTGATAATTTCTTCTCCGGAGATTCTGATAAATAATTATAGCGGATATTTATCAAGGACTACACTGCAGGAATTGTTCAAAAACACTATACAGGTAAATATGGTTGACGGTGTCCTATGCGCTACGGCACAGTATTTAAACTGCAGCATTTCTATACAGTGCAACGAGGGCGGCGAGGTTACTTCAGCGGCACCGTATATAAAGATTACGCCGGATTATATATCGGTAGACAATTCAAACGGTCTTAATGGTGTTGCAACAGGAACTATAAAGAAAAGCACAGACGGAACGGTTTTGGCTGACGTCCATTTGACCGTGAGGGCGGGTGCTGATATGAAAACCGGTACTGTCGTTGCTGAGACTGATACAGATGAAAAAGGAAATTATACGTTAAATCTTTCAGAAGGAAAATATACGGTTTGCGTATCAAAAACAGGGTATAAGGACCAGTATTTTAATATAGTTGTAAATAAGGGAATGACTATGCCGGGACAGGATTATGCGATGACGTCTGACAGCAGTGCTTCTGAGGGGATAAAGCTTGTTGTGGAGTGGGGAAACGAGCCTGCCGATGTAGATCTGCACATTCAGGGACAGACGCCTTTGGGTACATATATAAGTGTTTTTGGATACGGACAGAGAAATCTCACTGCATATGAAAACGGAAAGGTGGTAGCAAAGCTTGAGGAAAATGTTACAACGTCAAACGGGCAGGAAATTATTACAATAATGCCTGAATATATTGACGGAACCTACGCTGTGCATGTTCATGATCAGACAAACAGAAACAGCAGCACCAGCAGCGTGTTATCTAATTCGGGAGCGGTACTTAAAATATATCTTCCGGGTGAGACAACTCCGAACATATATAATATTCCGGCAGATACTCCTGGAACATGTTGGTATCCATGCAATATTGTAAAAGGAAAATTAAATCAGCCAGGAACTTCATCTGTAATGAGATTTAGTACTATTGGTTAAAAAATATTAAACAGCTGCAAAGAAACGGGGATTAGTTATGAAATACAGTATATCATCAAAATATAATATGGAGATTGTTACAATAAAAACTCAAAAAAACGAGTGGATTGTAGATAATGAAGTTTTATGGATAAATTCACAGAGGATAATGGGGCTGGTGCCTGTTGAGCCGGAACAAAAAGGACAGTATTACAGCTTAAATTACAATATGACAGGTTTTATTCCTATAAGCAAATACATAAAAAGGGCGATGTACAGAAATGAATTTATGACGCTGTTAGACAGTATTGTGCATTTGTTTAAGTCGCTTGAGGATAACGGGCTCAGCTGGCGTAAGCTGCTTTTGGAGGACAAAGCTGTATATATTAATCCGGTTTCAAAGAAATGTCAGTTTATATATGTTCCATTGGGAAATTATGACAATAATAAAGAGTTAAACCGTTATCTTAAACATATATTTGATGCAATTCATTTTGACAAGACTGAAGAAATGTCATATGTAGAAAGATTTAAGCAGATAATAGATAATCCTGATATTTCATGGAATGATTTAACGTCATATGTAAACTGGCTGAGACAGCTTGATTTGATGAAATTTAAACAAAATCCACAGCCGCAGTACAGTGTATATCAGGAAACAGCCGCGGCTGCGGAGGTGAACATTAATGTGGATACAAATAAAGTGACAGGAGCAATGCCTGTTACAGGACAGCTCAAATTTAACAATGCTGCTGTACAACCGATGGCTTCCGCATCTGCAGAGTCATTCGGGCAGGCGGCTTCATCGCATATCAGGCAGGGAGTTCCTGAACACAGGGATAAATTCTGTTCGAAATGCGGAACTAAGAATTTTTTTGACGCAAAGTTCTGTAAGAAATGCGGTAATCATTTTAAGCCTGTAAATGCAAATCAGGTTATTCAGATTCAGCAGCCGGAGGCAATGATCTCATATGAAGACGAACCGGAAGAAAGCACAACGGTTTTGGGACAGCCGGACTGGGGCGATGAGGAGGCAACAACCGTTCTTGGGGTTGTAAAGCCTAAAGTAGTGTATCCGTATCTAATTCGTGAGAGTACGCAGGAGAGAGTTGATGTAAATAAAGATATGTTTATTATAGGAAAAGGTAAGTCGAGTGATTATGTAGTAGTTGGAAATAATGCAGTGAGCAGAAGTCATGTTACTGTTATTACAAGAGAGGGTCATTATTATATTTCAGATAATCATTCAACTAACCACACATATATTAACGGCGAACAAATAGAGCCTGATAGAGAATATGAAGTCACATCAGGCACTAAACTTGTTCTGGGTAATGAAGTATTTAAAATATTTATTGATTAATGAAAAAAGCACAACCGGAAAATTTTCGGATGTGCTTTTGTGCTTTATTTCCGAGAGCAATTAGTCAAGTGGACATGCTTGTATATGCTGGCAAATGCCGTATCTTTATATGTAGCTTATTTATATGTTCTCACCATGAGTGTGTAGCAGTTCAAATCCTTGATACGGACAAGGCTACATATATCAAGGAACTTGGAGGATTTGTATCAAATTACGATTACAACCGTTGGAATGTTGTTTGGCAATTTGTTGTTTACGAGGGAATTTTGGCAAAATTTTCTTAAAACAAAAAATTAGAAAACAACTTATTCAATGTAAAAAAGTAATTAAAGCACAAATTTTCGTTGTAATTTTTGTCTATAAGCATTATACTATATTTGAATTAAGAATTAAAAAACGTGGAGGTGCGTGTATGTACCGAATTGCAATTGAAAAATTATTAAGATGGAAAGAAAGCAAACGCCGAAAGCCCCTAATTATTGAAGGAGCCAGACAGGTCGGTAAGACTTGGCTGATGAAAGAGTTTGGAAAACAGGTGTATGCAGATACTGTATATATTAACTTTGACTCCAATTCCAGAATGGCAGAACTTTTTGCTTCTGATTTGGATACAGACCGTCTGATTATGGGGTTGGAGATTTACGCCGGCAGAAAAATCAATCCAGAAAACACGCTGCTGATTTTTGATGAAGTTCAGGAGGTTCCGAGAGCGTTGGCGTCGCTCAAATATTTTTATGAAAATGCACCGGAGTATCATATTGTCTGTGCGGGCTCTTTGTTAGGTATTGCCTTACACGAGGGTACATCTTTTCCTGTGGGTAAAGTTGATTTTCTGAAACTTTTCCCTCTTTCATTTAAAGAATTTTTGATGGCAACCGACCAAGAGCGTTTTGCACAATTGCTTGACAAACAGGATTTTCAAATGATTACAAGCTTTAAGCAGACATACATTGACGCTTTGAAAAACTATTACTTTGTTGGCGGAATGCCGGAAGCTGTGCAGAGTTTTGCTGAAAATAAAGACTTTAATGAAGTGCGTGATATTCAAAAGCGTATCCTTGCAGCTTATGAGCAGGATTTTTCTAAACATGCACCGAATGAGATTGTTCCCAAAATTCGTATGATTTGGAACAGTATTCCTTCTCAGCTTGCCAAAGAAAATAAAAAGTTTATCTATGGTCTTGTTCGTGAGGGCGGGCGTGCAAAAGATTTTGAAACCGCTATTATGTGGCTTACAGACTGTGGTCTCGTCCACAAGGTTAGTCGTGTTAATGCGGGAGGTATCCCTTTAAAAGCCTATGAAGATTTAAAAGCATTCAAGTTGTTTATTCTTGATGTGGGACTTCTCGGATGTATGACCGGGCTTAGTCAGCGTATATTGCTTGACGGCAATAATCTATTTGTTGAATTTAAAGGCGCTTTCACAGAACAATATGTTTGTCAGCAACTCAAAACTATTGAAGATTTGGGAATTTACTATTACACTAACGACAGAGGTTCCTGCGAGGTGGATTTCGTAGCAGATACAGGAGAGCAAATTATTCCGGTCGAAGTGAAAGCAGAAGTGAACTTGAAAGCAAAGAGTCTGAAAACCTATCGGGAAAAATATTTACCAAAAATATCAGTCCGTACATCAATGGCAGACTACAAAAAAGAAGATTGGATAGTTAATCTGCCGCTTTATGCGATAGAGCAGATAACGGACGTTGTTGGTTGAAACAAATTCTCTTTTAAAACTCCGCACTGTCAATAACCACCGTAAAAGGTCCGTCATTTTCAAGCCGGACTTTCATATCTGCACCGAATACGCCGGTCTCCACTTTTGGAACGCGCTCACGGCACAGGGATACAAATTTTTCGTAAAGCAGGTTAGCCGCGTCGGGAGAGCCCGCATGTACAAAGCTGGGGCGGTTTCCTTTACGGCAGTCCGCATAGAGTGTAAACTGGCTGACTATAAGCAGCTCCCCTCCGACGTCGTTAATGGAGAGATTGGTTTTTCCCTCGGCGTCGGAAAAGATGCGCAGCTTTACAATCTTGTCTGCAAATTTTGGAAGCATTTCTTCAGTATCCGTATCACAGGCGCCAAAAAGGATTAAAAGGCCATGACCTATTGAGCCGACCGTTTTATTGTCTATTGAAACATCTGCGGAGGTTACCCGCTGAATAACAAATCTCATATTGTCTTACTCCTGAAATATATTTTAGTCATGCGGATTATAGCAAGTATTGCAGGAAAAGGCAAGCCGGGAAAGCTGCCTGTTAAACTGCAATTCGTTTAAGTCGTTTTCCCAGCCTGCTTAAAAGTTCGTTTGTTATTGTTCCGGAGTTTTCGGCAAGCTCAGCGGCTTTAATGGTCATATCTCCGGACTTTCCTATTATTACGGCAATATCGCCTGCCTTAACGTCTTCGATGGCGCTTACGTCAACTATAGTCTGATCCATACAGATAAGACCTATAATGGGAGCTCTTTTTCCGTTTATAAGCACATAGCCGCCTCCGTTAGAGAGATTTCGCGGAAGCCCGTCGGCGTAGCCGATTGTGAGAGCTGAGATTTTCATTTCGCGGTGAGCCGTAAAAGCCATGCTGTATCCGGCACATTCCCCCTTATGGAGTGTGCGCACAGAAGATATTCGAGCTTTGAGTGAGAGGACAGGAGTAAGACTGTCCTGCCACAGCTCAGTGTCATCTTTTGAACTTAAAACTCCGTACAGCGCAATTCCCACACGGGCGTAGTCGCCCGCAAGCTGTGGGTAATTTAAAAGTCCGTAGCTTGAAAGCAGGTGGACTTTGGGAATGTCAATTTCGTAGGATTTAAGAGTATCGATAAGTTTTTTCAGCTCCAAAACCTGATTTGCTGTAAAAGCCTGCTGAGCGGGATATAAGCTGTCGTCTGCCGAGAGGTGTGTGAAAATTCCTTCTGTTTTCAGGTTTTTAAATCCGGACGCAGAGTTTTCTGATAAGCTGAAAAATTTAAGTATTTCGTCTGTATCTTCACTTCTTATACCAAGCCTGTGCATTCCCGTGTCAATTCCTAAGTGAACACGTATCGGTTTTCCGTATTGATTTAACCGGCAGGCATATTCATAATCCACGACTGTCTGTATCAGATTATAGCGCCGCAGCAGATAAAAGTCGTGAGGGCTGGTGTAGCCCAGAATTAAAATATCACCTTTTATTCCGTTTTTTCTCAGCTCGACAGCCTCGTCAGCACATGCGACGCAAAAGGAATTAATGCCGAGTTTATTGAGCTCTTTTGAAATAATCACAGCTCCGTGACCATATGCGTCTGCCTTGACTGCTGGCATAAGCTCGCCGTTTGGAATAAGCGACTGCAAAAAGTAAACATTCTTTGCAAGCGCAGCTCGGTCTAACTCAATCCATGCTCTTGTACGCCCGTCGTCTGTCGGCATGTGCACTGCCGGAGACGCAGTATTTCGTGGTGGTTTGATTTTTCCGCGTTTAAGCGGATTGGAACTGCCGGAAATAAAATAAACAAATAAAAATGCGGTTAAAAACGATAACATTGTAACTGCCAGAAAGTGTACAAGGCTGTTTTCAACGAGTATCGGGCTGAGATGCAGAGGCTTTGCAACCGCTCTCACGGCGATTATTACGGCAGGATGAATTACATATACTGCTGCGGACAGAGGACGGAATGCAGGTTTTTGAGTAAGCCGCCATTGCAGCAGGAGCTGATATAGGAAAAACATTGTCGGGATAAGCATGAAATACATGCTGTCATGACGCTGCATATGGTTTAAATGAAGTGCAAAGCCCTCCGCTGTCATGGCACAGAGGGATATTATAAAGCCTGAAACGCAGGCTTTATGCCTTAAGCGCAAATGCAGCCTGCGCATCCATACACCCATTAAAAGGAAAAACGGTGCAAAAAACAGTCCGTTGCGGGTGTACGAAAAAATATTAAAAAGCCAGTCATAAACAGTTTCGATTGCAGGAATGTTTTTGATAACGCCAAAATAACTGTCTCCAAATAAGCCGATAATATAAAGCACGGCAAATACAGCGGTCATTGCGGTAAGAGACATGAAGCGGCTGAGTGTGAAAATTAAAATGCAGCCGATAATGCATGCGCTGAAATACCACAGATGATAAAATGTCCCGTCAAAAATCAGCATTTTTAATACTTTCGCGACAGATAAATTATTATAATGTCCCGCGTAAATACCGATTGGAATATATATGATTATTGCGGCTGCATAAATAAGAGCTATTTTTTTAATATAGGCAGTCAGCTTGCTTATGTTTCGGGAGTCTGAAATGTCTTTTCCGCCAGTTAAGGTCTTTCTTCCATGACCTGTTTTTTTGCGTATTATATCTGATACAACAAACTGGCCGGTTACCATAAAGAAGAAAGGAACGGCAATTCTTGAAAGTATACGTGTCAGAAAGAAATCAGCATCTTGATTAAAGCTTTCCAGAGGTGAGGTGTGAATTGCAATAATTATGACCGCAGCTATTAATCTGAATACATCAAGCCCTCCGCTTTTTGTGTGAGTCTGTGAGATACTCCTCATCTGTGCGTGCCCGGAGTCTGTTGTCTGTGTCTGTCTGATTTTCATGTAGCTGCCTCCATTCTGTTATGATAAAACCGTCTGAATTATTTCCTGAAATGCTGTACGGACAGTTTTCGTTAATATTTAAAATAGTTCTGGAAATGTTGTCTGCATTTAAGTATGAGATATGAACGCGGCGGTTGCCGATAGAAATTATGTAAGGGTTGGCGTTGTAAGTGTGTACTTTGATAAAATCCATATATTCCTCAAGAGTAAGGGCGTTTTGTTTTATAATTTTTGCATGGGGTACGCCCACATACCTAAAATGCCACGGCTCATGTCCGATACCCGTAACTGCCTCTTTTTCCGAAGGATAGCGTTCAATAAAACCATAGTCCGCCGCCAGCTCACGGAATTTTTGGCATATTCCATGATAAGGAAATTCAGGGCAGATAAAATCAATTTTTTCCTGTTTTAGTCCCAAATCTATTGCAAGCCCGGTCTGGTGTTCGCTGTGCCCCGGATATGCCACATATTTTCGGGCAAATTCAATACCGTCTGTTTTTACCGTGTCATCCCAGATTTTCTGCTGTTCTTCAAACGGACGGTAGCCGCTCACCGGAACAATAAAATCCCAGCCGTTAATTTCGCTCATGAGCTTATCAAGCAAAACCGCTGCCTGTCTTTCCATTAGAATATCCTTTTGCCTGCCGACAGAGGTCAGCACATCAGGAGCATGCTGTGAAAAGCTGTATTTTGAATTGACCAGAATCAGACTGCCGCTGTAAATTCTGCTGTGAGATAGTAAAATTTTTTTCATTGTCATCCTCCTATATTATTGTTGGTAATCCTGAGAGCACAGAATGCCTGTGTATTTTGTTATTCTTCTATACTGTTTTCTATAATCCGCGTAAGTATTTCCTTAAATGAGAAGCCTGCCGCTTTCATCATTCCGGGATAACGGCTGTGCTCTGTAAATCCCGGTATTGTATTTATCTCGTTGAAAACAATTTCTCCTTCAGGAGTGAGAAACATATCCACGCGGGCAAATACCTGACAGCCCAGTGTCTTATAGATATGCTTGGCTGTCATTTTGATTTCTTCGGCTTTTTCATTCGAAATTCGTGCAGGTACATAAATCTTTGAGGATTTAAGAGTATACTTTTCCGTAAAATCAAAAAATCCGTTTGACAGTTCTATCTCATCAACCTCGCCTGTCGTGAGTTCATTTGTACCGAGAACCGCACAGCCAACCTCAAAGCCATCGATATTCTCTTCAAGAATTACTTCATTGTCATACTCAAAGGCGCCGCATATTGCACCCTCAAGTGTGCTTTCTGTCTGAACTTTTGTAATCCCGTAAGACGAGCCGGCTTTAACAGGCTTTACAAACACGGGATAGCCGACTGTTTCGGCAAATTCATAGGCGATTTTCAAATCTGAGACGGAATTCAGCACAAGCGATTTAGGAACACGTACTCCTGCGGCGCCTGCCAGTCTGTGAGCGCGGTCTTTATCCATACACAGGGCTGAGGAGAGTACGCCGCAGCCGGCAAGCGGTATTCCGGCTGCCTGTACAATACCCTGTACAGTGCCGTCCTCGCCGTTTTTTCCGTGAAGTATCGGAAGAACCGCGTCAAGCTCTATTCGCCTTACGACCTCGTTTTCCAAGACAATCAGCTCGTGACGGCTTCGGTTTGGAGAGATAACGGCAGGAGTACACGGACCGCTTTCCAGCCATTTATCATTTTGTATGGCGTCAATAGCGCCGGTATAATAAAACCAGTCTCCTGTTTTTGATATTCCTACCATTACAGGGTTGTATCTTTTTGTATCAAGATTTTTAAGTACCGCTGAGGCTGATTCTAAAGAAACGCTGTACTCAGGTGAACAGCCTCCGAAAATAACAGCAATATTTTTTGTCCTTTTGTCAAGTTTGCACATAACACTAATCTCCTTTCGGTCAGCAGGAACAAGCTGCGCGCTTTTTTCAGCGGGACAGTGTATTTGTAATCTACAGGAAGTTCAGAGAACTTTTCTATTAGATTAAAAAATGTCCTGTTCTGATACTGAAAGTGTATCAAAACAGGACATTTTAAGTTTGCGCAAATAATTATTAAAGTCTTATAAAGCTGTGACTAATTTCTTACAATTTTATGACATTTTAAATTCTGTCGGGCAGAAATATTGTGAACTTTATAGTTTCATTTTCACTCTCTGCCTGAATTATGCCGCCGTGAAGCTCAACAATTTCCTTTGCGATTGCAAGACCAAGACCTGAGCCGCCGGTGGAAGTTGAGCGGGATGAGTCAAGACGGAAGAACTGCTCAAAGATGCGGTTTAATTTGTCGGCTGGGATTGTCTTTCCGTGATTGCTTACAATAATGCACACGCCCCCGTTTACCTTTTCCAGAGACAGATAAATTTCAGTATCGCGGTAGCTATAATTTACGGCATTGCGCAAAAGATTGTCAAAAACGCGTTCAAGTTTATTTCTGTCACAGAAAAACTCTACGTTTGGGGCAAGATTTGTATTAATTGTCAAGTTCTTTTCAGATAAGACAGGTTTAAATTCATACGCAATCTGTTCCAGCATCATTGTCAGATTGGTGAGTTCCGGCTCCAAAGTCAGCGCGTTCAGGTTAAAACGGGTAATATCAAAAAACTCGTTTATAAGCTCTTCAAGGCGCTCTGCTTTTTCAAGGGCAATACCGGTATATCTTGCTCGCAGCTCAGGCGAAATCTGCGGCTCATCCCGCAGAAGAGTCAGATAGCCTATAACGCTTGTAAGAGGAGTTTTTAAGTCATGTGCAAGATATACAATTAAATCATTTTTGCGCTGTTCGGCTTCTTTTGCAAGGAGTTCATTGCGAAGAGCCTGCTCCCGGAAAAGATTTAACTCATCCTCTATGTCTCTCATTTCGGGAGGAAGTTCTACGGGCGTATCTTTAAAGGTTATAAGCCGTCCTGAAGCGTCAATGACATCATCAAGATAGCGCAGCGGTTTGGACAGGTAATAGTAGGTAATTGCTACAACTCCTGCTATTAGAGGCAGTCCTGCAAAAATAATTATATAGTCTCTTACAAAAGTAAGAAATTGATATAGAATGTTATATGGCTGCCATGTAATACTTTTGCAGACGCGGTATGAAAGCATAACAAATATAAAAAACAGAATAAAAAATCCAAACAGTGAAAGAAAATACTGAATTACAATTTGTCTGGACAGCCTGCTTCTTCGAGATTTTTTCTTCTTATTATTATTCAATGGTATATCCAACCCCCCAGACTGTTTTTATATATTTCGGCCTGCGCGCTGGTTCATTCATTTTTTCGCGCAGACGGGCAATGTGAGCCATGACTGTGTTGTTGTTATCGAGATACTTCTCTTTCCACACAGCTTCAAAAAGCTCTTCTGAAGATACGACTGTTCCCCTGCGCTCGCACAGATACCAGAGTATCGAAAATTCAATAGGCGTGAGGGAAATGATTTTTCCGTTGAGACAGCATTTATGGCTGTTCTTTGAAATCTGAAGTCCTCTTATGTCAAGCTCATCCGTATCCTTTTCAGAATTAGCATCAGCATTGTTGTATCTCATATATCTTCTGAGCTGAGTCTTTACTCTTGCGAGAAGCTCTAAGGGATTAAAAGGTTTTGTTATGTAATCGTCTGCGCCCAGCGTAAGTCCTGTGATTTTGTCAATGTCTTCTACCTTTGCTGTCAGCATAATTATAGGGTAAAAATGTTCCTCGCGTATTCGCTGGCACAGCGTAAAGCCGTCCATATCGGGAAGCATTACATCAAGAACTGCAAGACTTAAATCCTCTTTGGCTGCGCAGTCAAGAGCATCGGCTGCGTTGTAAAATTTGAACACCTCGTATCCGTCATTTTTAAGGTAGACTTCAACTAAATCGGCGATTGAGGTCTCGTCATCTACGATCATTATCTTTTCTTTCATTATTATATATATCTCCGTGTAGTTTTGTAATAAAAATTTTGAGGAATAAAAATCCTGTGCACATTATATATTATAATTTATACTTGGACAACGGTATTCGGCAGAAAGCAACTTACAAAATATTATAAAAAGCACCTAAAAGTTGACATGCAGTTGATAGAATGCAACTAAACTGTCTGTTAAAATATAGAAAATTATATAAAATAGCAGAATTTTACAAAAGCTGTAAGGCAGATAGGAGGTTGTTATTATGAAAAAAAGTTTTAAGAGATCGCTGAAAATAATATTTGGAGCTATTTCATTACTTTTAGTAATTTCAGAAGTATTTGTTATATTTAATATGCTTGGCTTTGGCTCAGAAATAGTGAATCTCATCGGTCAGGCTGTGCTCTTTATTATTAATATTTCAGCAGTTATTGTCAGCTATTTTATTATTTCCAGAAAGCTCCTGCGTCCTCTCATTGAGATGGACAGCGCATCAAAAGAGTTTTCAGAGGGAAATTACGACATCAACGTGGTTTACAGGTCGGAGGATGAAGTCGGACAAATGGCGGACAGCTTCAGGGCTATGATTTCCGGTCAGAAAACGATGATTGATGACATGTCCCATATTATTCGGGAATTCAACGGTGGAAATTTTAATGTAAGGTCAAATTGCCGTGAGGCATATAAAGGTAATTTTTCTGTTATTCTTGATGATTTGACTTCTCTTGCAATATCGTTCAGCGCTACGATGAGTAATATTGATGATGTTGCAAATCAGGTGGCGGTTGAAGCTAACGAGCTTTCAGACTGTTCTCAGCATCTCGCGAGCGGAGCAAGCGACCAGGCGGCAGTTGTAGAGCAGCTTCTGGCAAGCTTTATAAGCATAATGGATCAGGTTACCAATAATAATAAGGCGACAAACCAGACGTGTGAAAATGCGAAGATTATAGGCGAACAAGCTGAGCTGAGCCGAAGGAAAATGGGAGAGCTTACCGGGGCTATGGAGGAAATCCAGAAGGCTTCAGGTGAGATTGAAGAAATCATCAGTGAAATAGAAAATATTGCGTCTCAGACAAATCTGCTTTCTCTCAATGCCACAATCGAGGCGGCTAGAGCAGGAGAGGCAGGAAAGGGCTTTGCGGTTGTAGCGGAGCAGATAAGAAAGCTTGCGGAGAGCAGCACAGCCTGTGCTGCGACTACAAAGAAGCTTATAATGAAGTCAATTCAGGATATTGAGCATGGAAGCAGTATTACGATTGAGACGTCTGATGCTATGAATATGGCAATTCAGGAGCTTGAGGAATTGATTACAGCAATAAACGAAATACGTGATAATTCACAGAAGCAGGAAGAAATTATGAAAGAGCTTGAGACAGGCGTTGAACAGATTTCAGGAGTTATCCAGAATAACTCGGCGGCTTCTCAGCAGAATTCTGCATCAAGCCAGCAGCTTGCCGCACAGTCAAATGCACTTAACAATTTAGTGCAGAAATTCCAGTTAAGGCAGGCGTAATGAAGAGTATATCCATGACAGAGACCGGGAATTTTCCGGTCTCTTTTAGACTTATGAATTTTAACAGGCAACACCTTATTTTTTCATATAATTATGGTACTAAAAGTGCTTTCTTTTTAAAAATTTGTGGTATAATGGAAAAAATTAGTACTTTTTTACCTGATAGCGGGGTGTTGTAAGTGGCAAAATTCGAAAAAGAAGTTATACCGGATAATGCTGCACTGGGAAAAAACATACGAAAAAAACGACTGGAAAAAAATATATCACAGGAGTATCTGGCAGAGAAGCTGGATATAAGCCGCCAGTCAATATCAAAATGGGAGAATGGTTTATCGGAGCCATCGAAAAGGAATCTTGCGCAGCTTGCCAGAATTTTTGATTGTGAACTGGAAGAGCTTTTGTACGGTACGCAGGGGTTAATTGAAAAAGACGGAATGATTGTCGTGGGAGTGGCAGTTCTGAATAATGATATAGACAGGCTTAAGCAATTTTTTCAGGAAATGCCGTCTGATATTTATGACTGTTACAGGGTAAGCTTTGTTATTGCGCTGGATAATGCTGCCACAAAGGCTGAGAAGTTTCAGGCTGTTGATAAGATAAGGCAGTATTCGGGACGTTCGGTTGTGCCGATTGATTTAGAAAATGATGAAATAGTACCACACTGTATTTTTGTGACGGAGCAGGAGAGCAACGGGGGAGGATTTGACTGCTTTTTCCGATTGCTCGCAGAAGAGTACGGAAAAAACACGGCTGCGGTATTAATGTCAGGCAAAAGCGGAAACGTATACGGCATTTCCTTAATTAAAAAGGCAGGAGGGCTGACAATTCTATGTGAGCTTGAGAGAAGGCTTCCTAATCAGGACATATGGAATGCGGCGGGCAGCAGCGCTTTTAATCATGTTCTTGAGCCGGAGGTTATGGGATATTGGCTGGCGGCGTTTGTCAGAAGAAGATTTCTGGCAGCGGATGAAAATGCATTAGCTCTCATGGATGAAAAATATTATATGCAGGTGATAAAAGCTCTTAAGAAGAAAACTGAGCTTCCGCTGGAGGATTTTAAAGAGGGATATGTTATAAGCGGTTTCATGGAGTGCATGAAATACAGACAATCAACTCCCCCGCCTGATTTTTATGTTAAATATTTGGAGGAATCAGAGGAGGAGCAGGAAAATCTGTTAAAAAGCATTATGAAATATGCGAGGCGAAATGCACCGGGTATCGCAGGTCTGCTGGAGCTTAAAGGGGTATTGCCTGAAATCAGCGAAGAATCTTCCGAAATTCGTATATGGGTAGCTGATTGCGGAAACGGTCTTGAGGTTTATGCTATAGCGATGATGCTTGCAGATAATACGAAATTAAATGTTAAGTATGACAATGTTAAGATATTTGCAACTGATATGAGGGAAGAAATTATTGCCTCAGCTATTAAAGGGCGTTATGATGACAGTGAGCTTGAGGAAATTCCGGAACAATGGAAGAAAAAATATTTTCAGAGGGACGGAGACAGTTGGCTCATACGGCAGAAAATACGAAATAAGGTTATCTTTTCGGTGCATGATGTTATTACAAATCCGCCGTTTGCAAGGCTTGACCTTGTAGTGTGCAGAAATGCCATGAATATTTTCAGGATCAGAGGACGAAGAAATATTATTAAGAGATTTTCTTTTGCGTTAAAGCAAAACGGGCTTCTGATGCTCGGAGACAGGCAGGATATAAGGGAGGTATTTCGCTGGTTTTCAGTTTTGGAAGGACATAAAAACGTTTATAAAAAGGAACGAGGTGTTTCTTTCCTGAAGCCGGTGTATGCGGAAAAAGAAAGCTTTACCGCCGGAAAGGTAATAGAAGAACTTTTTGCTGCAAGTATGCCGTCCTGCATTATTATCGATGAGAGGTATGAAATTATTTATACGGGAAAGAATGGCGGCAGATACCTCGGATTTAAGACAGGCGAGTTTTCAAAGAATTTATTTGATAATATTGACAGAGAAATCGGTATTCATATCAATGCAATCATAAGAAAGCTTAAAAAGGAGGACGATGAGACGACAGAGTCCGTCAGGCTGAAGAAGAGTTCCTTTAGTCTTACTATCCATGTTTTAAGAAAGTTTATTTCGGAAGCTGATTATTATTTGATTTGGTTTGAGGAAGACAAAGACACAGTTCACACTGTGAAATGTGAGGACCAGGAGAAGGCGGAGCTTGAGCGTGAGCTGAAGGTTACACAGGAAAGTTTGATGCAGGCGCTTGAGGAGCTGGAAAGTGTCAGAAGCAAGTATGAGATCAGCAATGAAAAGCTTCAGAGTACTAATGAGGAGCTTGTGGTTATTAACGATGAACTTCAGGTTGCAAACGGTGAACTGGAGGCGACGAACAGAAAGCTGACGAGAGTAAACGGAGAGCTTATGGAAGCGAACACGAAGTTAGCTAAAACTAACTGGAGGGCAGCGCTAACGAGCAGGCTTCCGTCTCAGATTCGGGAACTCTATAAGCTTCTTGACATGGAAATTATATATCTGGACTGTGAATTTTGCATAAAAAAATTTACAAGAGGCATACCGGAACTTACAGACATAGGAGAGCAGGATTTGGAACAGAATATTTTAGATTTGCTTCCTGAGGAGGATTGTGCGGTATGGACGGCAAATTTTAAAAAAGCGGAGCACGGGGAGAGGGTGTTCCGGCGTGTGAAGAACAAAGGCAGGAATTTAATGGTTGAGATACTGCCATATAAGAATAAGGGAACGCTTAATGGATATATAGTGTTGATACAGAAAATACAGAGATAGGAGTGAAAGAGAATGGGAAATCAGGATACGGAAAATAAAAAGTTTTATGTGGTTGGCATCGGTGCGTCGGCGGGCGGACTGGAAGCGCTTCAGGAATACTTTAAGGAAATGCCGAATGATATAGGTGCGGCTTATGTGGTTATACAGCATTTATCTCCTGATTATAAAAGCATAATGGATGAGCTTTTGTCAAAATGCACGGATATGCCGGTCATGATTGTAGAGGACGGGACTGAGGTCAAGCCTAATCATGTATATCTTATTCCTCCTAAAAAAGAAATGACAATTAAGGACGGCTGTCTGATGCTAAGCGACCAGGGCAGGATAAATCATGTAAATCTTGCGATTGATATTTTCTTTAAATCTCTGTCGGAAGCATGCGGACAGTATGCCATTGCAGTAGTGCTTTCCGGAGCGGGCAGTGACGGAACTGTGGGAATACGGTATGTGAAGGAAAACGGCGGAATGGTTATGGTGCAGGAGCCGGATACAGCAACCTTTAACAGTATGCCTATGAATGCAATTCAGACAGGTCTTGCGGATTACATACTTGCACCGTCACTTATGGGCGCTGCTATGAATTCTTACATTAAGCATCCTTTTGGAAAGGAGGAGCCGATAGAGGAGGAGCTTGAGGAGGAGGAAGCTTTCCGGAAAATACTTGACACGTTAAAGGAACGCAGCGGAATTGATTTTACTGATTATAAGGAACAGACTATCAGGAGACGTCTTGAGCGCAGGGTAAGTATCAAGCAGTTTCATTCTTTTGCGGATTATTACAGTTTTTTTGCCAGCTCGACACAGGAAAAGGAAAGTCTTCTGAAAGAGTTTTTAATCGGTGTAACGGGCTTTTTCCGGGATAAGGATGCGTTTGAGTATCTTCAGAACCATGTAATTCCGGCGCTTGAGCCGCAGAAAACCGGTTATCGTATATGGTCGGTTGCATGCTCTACCGGTGAGGAGGCATATACGCTGGCGATGTTAATGGCTGATTTTCTCGAGAGAAATCATATAGACAAGGACTTTAAAATTTTTGCGACTGATATAGATCAGAGCGCGCTTAATATTGCAAGTGCAGGAATATACGCGGAGGGCGTTGTATCAGCAATTCCGCCGGAATTTCTTCAAAAGTATTTTACAAAGGTAGAGGGAGGGTATAAGGTAATTTCACAGATACGGAAAAAGATTATCTTTTCCGTGCATGATGTGCTTATGGACCCGCCGTTTTCCAAGCTGGACCTTCTTGTCTGCCGCAATCTGTTTATTTACTTAAAGCAGGTTGTTCAGCAGAATTTGCTGTGCAGGTTTTATTATTCGCTTAATCCGAGCGGTTATCTTTTTATGGGCAACAGTGAATCAATCGGAGACATGAACAATGCATTTCAGTCAAAGAGCAGGAAATATAAGATTTACCAGAAGAAGGAAATATCAGAGGGGCTTCCGGCAATGGGAATGCCGTTTGGCGTCTACGGCAATTATGCAATACAGAATTTTCGCGGACGTGAGCACGGAGAGAGAGGAATATCGATTGAAAAAATCATTGAGAAGGCGTTTTCTGCGATTACCCCGCCTGCTGTTATTGTGAATGAGAATGATAATATCATTTATACAGGAAAGAATATAAATCATATTCTGCAGTTCAGGCAGGGGCTTTTTAGCCAGAACATTTTCTCTAATCTGCCTCACGGGCTCGGTATTTTCGTCAACGGTATTATAAGGAGACTTAAAGGAGGCGAGTCAGAGGCTTCGGCAATATGTGCGGCAGGACTTCCGCAGTTTACGGAACAGAATATTATTCTCTGCGGCTATCGTCTCGAGGTAATGAAGTCGGTATTTTATCTTCTTACATTTGAAATACAGGATATTTCGGATAATGACGACCTTCCTGAGGAAAATGAAAGGCTTATATCAGGAGAGAGGATTGCAGATTTAGAAGAGGAGCTGCGCATTACAAGGGAGAATTTGCAGACAACGATTGAGGAACTGGAAACTGCAAATGAGGAGCTTCAGAGCACTAACGAGGAACTGGTTGCCGCAAATGAAGAGCTTCAAAGTACGAATGAAGAATTGCAGTCTGTGAACGAAGAACTGTACACTGTTAATTCCGAGTATCAGTCAAAGCTCGATGAGATGACTCATGCTAATGCCGATATGGATAATCTTCTTGACAATGTTGAGGTAGGCGCTATATATCTGGATGATGAGTTCCGCATACGCAAGATTACGCCTATGGTGCCTAAGATTACCAATATTATGGAGGTAGACGTGGGACGTCCTATTTCACATCTGTCACTGATGGCTACTTATCCGAACTGGCAGGAGGACGTAAAGACGGTGTTTAACTCGCGTCAGCCTCTGGACAGGGAAATTTCGGAGCCGGGAGGAAGATACTGGCTTGTTCGTATTCGTCCGTACAGGACAGATTATAATTCTGTTGAGGGAATTATAATGACGTTCATGGAGGCAACAGACCTGAGAATGATGCGTAACTCTACATTCGTCAACGCCGGACTGATGTACTGGCAGAGAGAGAACAGTCAGATTACACATTGGAGGTATAATCCGGAAAATCAGGTTTGTACCGTCTCCACAACGGATAAAGACCCTCAGGAAAAGCAGATTACTATTGCGCCGGAAGAGTTCTATCAGACAGTTCATCCTGATGACCGCAAGCATATTGAAAGTGCTATTTATGAGCTCAAGAGTACCGAGAGAAAGCAGTGCGAGCTGACCTGCCGTGTTGACAACAGGTGTATATACGGTGAGCCGTGCTGGATATATATGCAGATATACAAGATTGAAAAAGAAGAAAACGGTGGCATAGAGGTATTGCAGGGAACGGTCAACCGCCTGTAATAACAGTTTTGCGAATGGCAGACGCAGGTTTGTCCGAATTGAAAGGTTGGTGAAAAGATGTATAGAGTTACATGTGAACAGTAAATTTAGTATGCATATCAGGAAGGTGCGTGAAGGACCGGGCGTCCGGTATTTCCGATATGATGTTTGCACAGGTAATTCTATATCTTTTCACTGACGGAAAGTGATGCTTATGCGGATTTGACCGCAGTATGACGACAGTAAAGATGTAAGGTGACTTGCATCTTTTTTTTATTCTATAGGAAAGTTCTTTGTTCTTCTATAGAAAATTTCTGTCAGGATTTTTTCTGTGCATGACATGAGGAAAATGCTTTACGCTGTACCCTAAAACAGGAGGTAGTGTATGTTACAGGTTAAGAAGCTTACGATTATTCATAGGGGAGACAACAGAGAACTGCTGAGGGATTTTTTTTCAGTTTTGGGAGACAAAGACCGCGCGGCGCTTATAGGAGAGGAAGGCAACGGAAAATCTACGCTGCTGAAGCTTTTATACAACGAAGCTCTCGTGGAGGATTATGTTGAATATACGGGAGAAATCATACGAAACAAAGAACGGATAGGATATTTGGCTCAGGAGCTGTCGGCAGAGCAAAAAGAACTGAGTGTATATGAGTTCTGCTCGCAGAGTTCGGCGTTTTTTGACCGTACTCATAAGGAATTGGGTGAGATTGCTTCAAAGCTGGGGCTTACTGCGGATTTTTTTTACCGAGAGTGTCATGTAGGACAGCTTTCCGGCGGCGAGAAGGTCAAGCTGCAGCTTGCGCGGATAATTATGGAGCGCCCGACAATGCTTTTTCTGGATGAGCCGTCAAATGACATGGATATTGAGGCGCTTCAGTGGCTTGAGGAATTTATACTGAATGCGGATGTGCCGGTGCTATATATTTCTCATGATGAACTTCTTCTGGAGAGGACGGCTAATAAAATTATTCACATCGAGCAGCTTAAACGCAAGACAGAGAGCCGCTGGTCGGTTGCAGCAATGGGTTATAAAGATTATGTTGAAAAACGGCGGAGCAGTTTTGCGCGTCAGGAGCAGACTGCCAGAAAAGAGCGCAGCGAGTATGCAAAGCAGCAGGAGAGACTGAGGCGTATAGAGCAGAAGGTGGAATTTCAGCAAAATACAATCAGCAGGCAGAATCCACACGGCGGAAGGCTGTTGAAGAAGAAAATGCATGCGGTGAAATCTATGGAACATCGATTTGACAGGGAGTATGCGCAGATGACAGAGCTTCCGGAGACGGAGGAGGCAATTTATATCAAGTTTGGAGAAAAATCCGCAATGCCCAAGGGGAAGAGGGTACTTGATTTTGAAACGGAGGAGCTGACAGTATCGGGCAAATTTCTTTCTAAAGGAATTCATCTTTCTGTGACCGGACCTGAACGCGTCTGTATTATAGGAAGAAACGGAACGGGAAAGACGACGCTGCTTCGTGAAATAGCGGGCAAACTCAGGGGACGCAGTGATATAAGAATGTTTTATATGCCTCAGAATTACGATGAGGCTATGGAGTTTGATAGGACTCCGGTTGAGTTTCTGTGTGAAAGCGGTGATAAAGAGGAGGAGGGAAGGATAAGGACATATCTTGGAAGCATGAAATATACGGCTGATGAAATGGAACACGCTATTGCCGAGCTTTCCGGCGGACAGAAAGCGAAGCTTTTGCTTCTCAAAATCAGCATATCGGGCTGTAATGTGCTTATTTTAGACGAGCCGACAAGAAATTTTTCACCGCTTTCCGGTCCGGTCATAAGGGAAATGCTTAAAAACTATTCAGGGACAATTATCAGTGTCTCACATGACAGAAAATATATAGATGAGGTACCGACTGTTATATATGAGCTGACGTCAGACGGTATGCGCAGGCTGAACTGCTTCAATATAAGGTCCGATATAAGGAAATATGAGTTGAGTTCTTTCGGTGAGTGTCATATAATAAAAAGAATAGGCTGCAAAGAAAATTATGCAGCAGAAAGGTATGGAGACGACAGTGGTTTATAATAATATACTGGAAGCAATGGGGAATACGCCCCTTATACGCCTGAGCCGTATGGTTGAGGGTGACAGTGCTCAGATACTGGTAAAGTTTGAAGGCTTAAATGTCGGAGGCTCTATCAAAACGAGAACTGCATATAACATGATTATAGAAGCCGAAAAGAAGGGATTGATAGACAAGGACAGCGTGATTGTGGAGCCTACAAGCGGTAATCAGGGTATTGGTCTTGCTCTGGTAGGAGCGGTACGAGGGTATAAAACCAAGATAATTATGCCTGATTCTGTAAGCGAGGAGCGCAGAAAGCTGGTGAAACATTACGGAGCTGAGGTGATTTTAATTCACGATGACGGAAATATCGGAGCCTGTATTGAGGAGTGCCTGAACACGGCTCTTCGCATGGCGGTAAATGACCCGAAGGTGTTTGTGCCGCAGCAGTTTGAAAATCCGGCAAATCCGGCGGTTCACAGAAGCCGTACAGCGGTTGAGATTTTGGAGCAGGCAGATTGTCCTATTGACGGTTTTTGCTCAGGTATAGGAACAGGCGGGACAATTACCGGTATTGGCGAAGTTCTCAAGGAGAAAAATCCGGGCATTGAAATCTGGGCAGTAGAGCCGGAGCATGCGGCAATACTTTCCGGAGGCTCAATAGGAACTCATGTGCAGATGGGAATTGGCGACGGTGTTATACCTGCTGTATTAAACAGAGGTATCTATGACGATATATGTATTGTTACGGACGAGGAGGCAATAAGCACCTCCAAAGAGCTTGCGTCTAAGGAGGGAATTATGTGCGGTATTTCCTCAGGGACGAATGTTGCGGCTGCGCTGAAGCTCGCAAGAAAGCTTGGAAAAGGAAAAACTGTGGTTACAGTGCTTCCTGACACGGCGGAGAGGTATTTTTCAACACCTCTGTTTGATGATTAAGATTTCTGTTCTTGTGGTGAAGCATGTTAATAAAAAGGGGACTGTAAAAACTCCTCTGAAAGAAAGCCCTTGTCACGTACTGCGCGACAAGGGCTTTTGACTTAAGGCTGTTTTTTTACAGCCCCTTTTTAACGTAATCTTTTATTGCTTGGAAGCTTTCCTTGCTGATTACATGCTCAATCTTGCATGCGTCCTCTGTGGCTGTTTCAGCCGGAACACCGAGGCTCATAAGCCATTTTGAGAGAAATTCGTGTCTCTCATAAATCATCTCGGCAATCTCGCGTCCTGACGCAGTCAGATTAATAAAGCCTGCATCGGAGACAGTGATGTGGTTTTTTTCACGAAGATTTTTCATGGCAACACTGACGCTTGATTTCTTGAAGCCAAGTTCATTACTTATGTCTACAGAACGAACAACCGGAAGCCGTTTGCTTAACATCAATATAGTTTCCAGATAATTTTCTGCTGATTCATTCGTATTCATGACAATTCAACTCCACTTCATAAAAATTTATGTATTCAAAATTTTAGTTTAGTAGTAGTTTAACACGAAAATGAGCTAAAAACAAATAGTTTAATATAATTTATGTTAAGTCAGAAGTAACAGTTCAGACTGCGTCACTCGCAAAGCCGCGCCAGAGGCGCTTTCCCGCTGCTTATGGCTGAACTGTTAAAATCAGAATATTCTGCGGGCAAAATTATAAAGTCCGGATGACCACACATTTGCGTCGTGGGCGCCCTCCATTTCATAAAAAATATGGTCAATTCCGTTTTTTGTCATGTAGCTGTCATAAAATTCAGTAGCAGAGAGGCAGAACGGGTCGTCGTACCCCACGACAAGCAGGTTCAGATAAGGCTGACCGATTGAGGCGTCAACGGAAAGGTCATCGAGCAGCGACGGAAGCGAAATTCCGGTTGATGAAGGTGAAGGTATAACACCCTGAACAGGTGAAAAAGCGCCTATATATCCGAATAATTCAGGGTGAGAGTAACCTACATAAAGAGCTTCTCTTCCTCCAAGCGAAAATCCGGCTATCGCAGTATAATCACGTCCGGTTTTTGTTGAAAAATTTTCATTAATGTATGGCATTAAGTCATTTACAATATCTTCTAAGCAATTATCGTACTGTTCGGTAAGCTCCGAGAATGCGTAGCCGTCCTCGGCTTCACCTGAAATGCTTGTAAAAACAGTGGGGCATACGATTATCATATCGCTGCGTCCGTAATCCTCGACAGCGTTTTGAACTGTATATTTGCACCCGAAGGCTTCCCATGACATGTAATTTCCGCCCATTCCGTGCAGAAGATAAAGGACAGGGTAGGATTTTGAGCTGTCATAATTATAAGGAAGAATTAAATTTGCGTTGCGGTATCTGCCGACAGTTGATGAATAATAGCTTATCACCTGCGATTCGCCGTAGTTTTTACCCTCGCGCATTTGGCTGAAATCATCAGGCGTAGTGTACTGTGTATCTGATTTGTCATATGAGAGCCGGTTGCCGGAATTATCAGAATAAGTCTCCTGATTTGCAGCTGTGTTATCTGATACTTGAGAGGATTGTGTCAGTCTCTGTGTGTCTGCGTAATCTGATGTTCCCGACTGACAGCCCTGAAGGCTGAATATGAGAAAACCAGAGGCAAGCAGAGAAGATATAAATCTTGAATATTTCTTTATCATAAAATTTAAACCTCCGATTTATTTTATAAAAACTGCCATATTACATATATTTATTTTACGTTTAATTGACTGGAATGTCTAATTCCTGTTTTGTATCGGTTTGTATGCCTGAATGACATAAAAAAGTAAAAAAAAATCCAGAAAAGTTCTTGACAGCTAATAAATGTTAGAATATACTAACTTTGCTGGAGATTAAAATTTTTTATCAGTAATCTAAAGAAAGAAGGAATAGAATGATGCCATTGACAATGGTTAAGCAGGGAGAAGCAAATGTTATTAAAAGAGTCGGAGGAAGGGATGATACGCGTAGATTTCTTGAGAATCTTGGCTTTGTGGCAGGGAGTATTGTTACGGTAATATCCGAGACAGGCGGTAACATAATTGTCAATGTCAAAGATTCCCGTGTTGCAATCGGTAAGGATATGGCAAACAAGATTATGGTTTAGACCTTGTTCCGGCAGAGGAGAAAATAATAGAAAGAAGGAGAAAAACGATGACACTTAAAGATGTTGCCTGCGGTCAGACGGTAAAGGTTATAAAGCTTACCGGAGAAGGACCTGTTAAAAGACGCATTATGGATATGGGCATCACAAAGGGCGTTGAAATTTATGTGAGGAAGGTTGCGCCGCTTGGAGACCCTGTTGAGGTAACAGTTAGAGGTTATGAGCTTTCTTTGAGAAAAGCCGATGCTCAGATGATAGAAGTTGAGTAAAAGCAGCACATATATTTTTTTACATATGAGTTAGAGAAAACGAACAAAAATAACTGTAAACTAACAAATATCAGGTTATTATTTAGGAGGATGGAAATGTCTTTGAAAATTGCATTAGCAGGTAATCCAAACTGCGGTAAGACGACATTATTTAATGCTCTGACCGGTTCTAACCAATTTGTGGGAAACTGGCCGGGCGTTACGGTAGAAAAAAAGGAAGGCAGGCTCAAGGGGAATAAAGATGTAACAATCATGGATTTACCGGGTATTTACTCGCTGTCTCCGTACACGCTTGAAGAGGTTGTTGCAAGAAATTATCTTATTTCGGAGAGACCGGACGCGATTTTGAATATCGTGGACGGAACTAATATCGAGAGAAACCTTTATCTCTCAACACAGCTTATGGAGCTTGGCATTCCGGTTGTTATGGCTGTAAACATGATGGACCTTGTAAAGAAGAGCGGAGATAAAATTAATATTGACAAACTCAGTAAAAAGCTTGGCTGTGATGTTATCGAAATTTCCGCACTCAAGGGAACGGGAGTTATGGAAGCGGCAAACAAGGCGGTTGAGGCGGCAAGCAGAAAGGCCGCAGCCCCTGTGCACAAGTTTGCCGACAGTGTGGAGAGCGTTATCTCGTCAGTCGAAGAAAAGCTTGACGATGTGCGTGAAGAGCAGAGACGCTTCTTCGCAATTAAGCTTCTTGAAAAGGATGATAAAATCGGACAGCAGCTCAAATCAGTTCCGGATGTATCTGCTGAGATTAAGACTCTTGAGGATGAGTTTGATGATGATACAGAGAGTATTATTACAAATGAGAGATATACATACATTTCTTCTATTATCGGAGAATGCATACAAAAATCACCTAATAAGAGCAAACTTACGACGTCCGATAAAATAGACAGGATTGTGACAAACAGAATATTAGCGCTTCCTATTTTTGCCGCAGTTATGTTTCTTGTTTACTATATATCTATGGTTACAGTGGGAACAGCAGCTACAGACTGGGCTAATGACGGATTGTTCGGTGACGGTTTCCACCTGTTTGGAATAGGAACCTCGGCATATGAGGAGGCCGCAGAAGAATACGGCGATTCAGATGCAATTATCAGCGCTTATGCAGAAAGCCTCGGAACAGACGGAGAGTCAATCGCAGAGGCAATAGATACAGAGGCAGAGGATTATAATTCTGCGGAAGCTGTAAATGCTCTTGCGGAGCTTAAAGCTATGGTTAGATCGTCAGACTCAGTGGATTATACTATTGAGGATGAAGAGACGCTTGAAACTACAGATGAAACGGCAGACAGCGCAGCTATAACAGAGGCCATAGACATGGCGATAAAGTATGAGGGTGCTGCTCCCGACCCTGCATCTTACGGAGTATGGGTGCCCGGAATTCCTGTGCTTATAGGCAATGGTCTTGAGGCAATCGGCTGTGCAGCATGGTTAGAGGGGCTTATACTCGACGGTATTGTAGCCGGTGTAGGTGCGGTGCTTGGTTTCGTGCCTCAGATGTTAGTTTTGTTCCTGCTGCTTGCCATTTTGGAAGCATGCGGATATATGGCGCGTATCGCGTTTATCATGGACAGAATTTTTAGAAGATTTGGTCTTTCGGGAAAGTCATTTATTCCTATACTTGTAGGTACGGGCTGCGGCGTTCCCGGTATCATGGCGTCGCGTACCATTGAAAACGAGAGAGATCGCCGTATGACGATTATGACGACAACATTTATACCTTGCGGAGCTAAGGTGCCGTTTATCGCGATGATTGCAGGCGCAATTTTCGGAGGCTCACCGTGGGTAGCAACATCGGCATATTTCATAGGTATGGCTTCAATTATTGTTTCAGGTATTATATTAAAGAAGACAAAGATGTTTATGGGAGACCCGGCGCCGTTTGTCATGGAGCTTCCTGCATACCACCTTCCTACGGTCGGCAATGTGCTCAGAAGTATGTGGGAGCGCGGCTGGTCGTTTATCAAGAAAGCAGGTACAATAATTCTTCTCTCTACAATAGTTATATGGTTTTTGACATACTTCGGATTTACAGACGAAGGCTTCCGTATGCTTGCGGAGGATGAGATTGATATGAGCATTCTTGCACAGATAGGAAATGCGCTCGCATGGATATTTGTACCGCTTGGCTGGGGTAACTGGCAGGCAGCAGTTGCGTCAATTACCGGACTTGTGGCTAAGGAAAATATCGTTGGTACAATGGGGATTCTTTATGGCGGCGGAGAGCTTTCGGTTTATTCCGAACTCGCGCTTCAGTTCACTAAGCTGGCAGGTTTTTCATTCCTTACATTTAATCTTCTCTGTGCTCCTTGCTTCGCAGCTATCGGCGCAATTAAGAGAGAGATGAATAATGCTAAATGGACATGGGCAGCAATCGGATACCAGTGCGGCTTCGCTTATGTAGTATCACTTTGCGTATACAATATAGGAAGACTTATTGCTGATGGAGTATTTAATGTATGGACAGCAGCAGCGTTTCTTCTGGTAATCGCTTTCCTTTATCTTCTGTTCAGACCATATAAAGAAAGCAAGACGTTAAAGGTAGATATTAAAAAAGGTGTTAAGGCAGGAGCTTAAAATAATTTAATAACCTGTATTATTTATGAAAGGATTGGCTTTATGGGAACTGTAATTGTTGGAGTGGTTCTTATCTGTTTAATAGGTTTTATAGTAAGAGGCATGATTAAAGACAAGAAGTCCGGTAAGTCACAGTGCAGCGGCGACTGCGGCAAATGCGGCGGCTGTCATTAAGAGGAAAGCAGAGGAGTTATGCGCAAAGAGCTGGTTATCCAAAAATTGAGAGAAAACGGCTTCCGTATCACGAAACAGCGATTGATACTGCTGGATATAATTCTGGAGGGAGATTGTTTCAGCTGTAAGGAAATTTATTACAGGGCAGTTAAGCGAGACGGCAGTATCGGAACTGCAACAGTCTACCGTATGATTAACACATTGGAAGATATTGGGGTAATCAATCGGAGAAGCATTTATGAGATTGCAGGTGATGATGACAGGACTGCCGGAAAATAAATATATATATTAAGAGAGCTAAAATAATAACATAAACTAAAAAGAGTCTTTGCAAAAAGGTTGTCAAGCGGGTAAAAAACGCCTGAGGTACTCCTGCAAAGGCTCTTTTTCTTGTGATTGTTTCCTGTATGTGCTATTATTACAGAAAAATGTATGGGAGAGCAGATTTATAAATCGCTCCGAAATGGAGATTAAAATGATTTACAAAAACAATTATAAAATAGGAATGGAAGATATAGGAAAGAACAGTCAGGCAACTGACAGGGCTCTTATGGCGATAATGGAAGATGTGGCTTGCGCTCATTCCGCAAGTGTAGGTTACGGCGTGCTTGAGGTGGAAACTAAAAAGCGTGCATGGGTCTTGCTTGACTGGCAGATAAAGATTTATAACAGACCAAAGTACGGAACTGAAATTGAAGCATATACATGGTCAAGAGAAATGGACAGACTGTGTGCGTACAGAGATTTTGAACTGAAAAGCGAGTCGGGGCAGATATTTGCTGCAGGAACATCAAGGTGGCTGCTGACGGATACCGAAAAGCGCAGACCGGTGCGTCTCACGGAGGATATTGTCGGTTTGTATAAATCCGAAAATAAACATGTTTTTGAAAACGGAATGGACAAGCTTGAATTTTCTGAGAATAAGCTAAAAGAAGCACAGGAATGTGTATATCATGTCCAAAGACGGGATATAGATATAAACAGTCATATGCATAATATTAATTATCTGGATGCAGCATATGAGGTTTTGCCGCAGGAGGTTTATGAAAACGCAGAGTTTTCAGAGATACGTATTCAGTATAAGAAGGAGATAAAGCCTGAGGACACGGTAATATGCAGGTATTTTGAGGATAAAGGGGTGTATTTTGTCGTTATGCTTGTAGATGACAAAATACATTCGGTTGTCGCTCTTGCCCGGTAATATAATGTATATGGGAAAACCGGAAATGTGCTTCGGCTCTGCGCCAAAGCAAAACGGTGAGTATTAACTGTATCAGATGCAGCAGGGAGGATATTGTATGGATGATTTTAAATTAAATGACAGTGAAACACAGAGCAGTGAGGTAAAGGAATGCGGGTGTGTTAATTTAAGGAAAATTGCGGTTATCGGCTGCGGTTTCGTCGGCTCGGCGTCAGCATTTGCGTTAATGCAGAGCGGATTGTTTTCGGAGATGGTGCTTATCGATGCCGACCATGACAAAGCAGAGGGAGAGGCTCTTGACATAACACACGGAACGCCGTTTGCAAGACCTATGAAGATTTATGCCGGCGGCTATGACGATATTGTTGACGCTTCTATTATAGTTATCACGGCGGGGGCAAACCAGAAGCCGGGAGAGACAAGACTTGATCTGGTAAAGAAGAATGTCGGGATTTTCCAGTCAATAATTCCTGAAATCAAAAGCCGTGAGTGTAAGGGAATTTTGCTTATTGTCTCAAATCCCGTTGATATTCTTACGTACACTGCGATTAAACTCAGCGGGTTTCCTGAAAACCGTGTAATAGGTTCGGGCACTGTACTGGATACAGCAAGACTCAAGGAGGCTTTGGGAAGTCATCTTGAGGTTGACAGCAGGAGCGTTCACGCGTTTATAATCGGAGAGCACGGAGACAGCGAGATAGCTGCGTGGAGCTGCGCAAATGTATCGGGAATTGAGCTGGATGATTTCTGTGAGATGAGAGGACATCACAATCATCATGAAGCTATGGAAAAAATAGCAAATGATGTTAAAAACAGCGCTTATGAAATTATTGAGAAGAAGCATGCCACCTATTATGGAATTGCAATGTCTGTAAAGCGTATATGTGAAGCGATTATGCGAGATGAGAAATCAATAATGCCTATTTCGAGCATGATGCACGGTGAGTACGGTATTGACGATGTTGCCCTCTCAATGCCTGCGATTGTCGGAAAAAACGGCGCACAGGGCAAAGTTCCTATTTCACTTAATTATGATGAGATAACCAGACTTCAGGAGTCAGCAAAGGCTTTGAAAGAGGTGCTTGAGGAGAATAATATCTGATGAAAAGAATATGGATGTACTTAAGACGATATAAGAGAGAATGTGTGTTAGCGCCTCTTTTTAAAATGCTGGAGGCTACGTTTGAATTATTTGTTCCGTTGGTCGTATCTTCGATTATTGATGTGGGTATTGCCGGTGAAGATAAAGGCTACATTGTAAAAATGTGTTTACTGCTTATAGCGCTTGCGGTTATAGGGCTGGTTTGCTCTATAACTGCACAGTATTTTTCGGCAAAAGCGGCTGTGGGCTGCGCAACACAGATGCGCCACCATTTGTTTTCTCATATTCAGAGTCTTTCTTTTTCGGAAATGGATACAATAGGAACATCTACACTTATAACGAGAATGACAAGTGACATAAATCAGGTGCAGAACGGAGTCAACCTTGTGCTAAGATTGTTTTTGCGCTCGCCGTTTATAGTGTTGGGCGCCATGATTATGGCGTTCACGATTGATGTCCGGTCTGCGCTGGTATTTGTTGCGGCGATACCGGTGCTTGCAGTAATCGTATTCGGGATTATGCTCTCTACACGGCCTCTGTATAAAAAGGTGCAGAGCGGGCTTGACAAAATTCTTGGCATTACAAGGGAGAATTTGACCGGAGTCCGTGTTATAAGAGCATTTAATAAAGAGGAAGATGAGGTTAAGCGTTTTAAGGCAGCCAACGAGGAGCTTAATCATCTTCAGAAGTTTGTCGGAAAAATTTCCGGGTTAATGAATCCCCTGACATATCTGGTTGTAAATATTGCCATTATAATACTTATCTGGATTGGGGCTCTCCGCGTTAATACAGGAGATTTGACACAGGGGCAGGTTGTGGCGCTCTATAACTATATGTCACAGATTTTGGTTGAGCTTATTAAACTTGCAAACCTTGTGATTAATATTACAAAGGCTCTTGCCTGTGCAAACAGAATAGACGGCGTTTTTGAGGTAAATTCAAGCATGCAGGACGGAAGCGTAATGTTTGGTGAGGATGACGGCGACACAGGAAATAATTCGGAAATTGCCGCACAGACGCCAAACGCAGAGAATGTCCCGGCGGTTGAATTCAGGAATGTGTCGCTCAGGTATGCAGGCGGCGGTGAAGAGGCGCTTTCAAATGTCAGTTTTACGGCGATGCATGGCGAGACTGTTGGTGTTATCGGTGGTACAGGCTCGGGAAAATCATCGCTTGTCAACATGATTGCGCGTTTTTACGATGCCACAGGCGGAGAGGTTTTAATAAACGGAAGGAATATCAGGGAATATAATATAGAGTCTCTCAGAAACAGAGTCGCAGTTGTTTTGCAGAAAGCGCTTTTATTTAAGGGAACAATCCGCGAAAATATAAAGTGGGGAGATAAAAATGCCACAGATGAAGAGATAATGAATGCTCTTGATATTTCACAGGCGAGAGAGTTTGTGGAAAAAAAGGACGGAAAGCTTGATGCATTTGTAGACCAGGGCGGAAAAAATCTGTCGGGCGGACAGCGCCAGCGTCTGACAATAGCGAGAGCCATTGTAAGAAAACCGGATATTCTGATACTTGACGACAGCGCGTCGGCTCTTGATTTTGCAACCGATGCGGCCCTCAGAAAATCTATTCGTGAAATGAGTCCGCCTCCTACGCTGTTTATAGTGTCGCAGAGAGCGGCGTCACTTATGCACGCGGATAAGATTATAGTGCTAGACGACGGAGCGGTCGCGGGAATAGGAACTCACAATGAGCTGCTTGCAGGCTGTGAGGTTTATCAGGAGATTTATTATTCACAGTTTAAGAAGGAGGCAATTTAATATGGCAGATAAAAAAGGCAAAAGAGTCTCCTCTGAAACAGTAAAAAAGGTTTTATACAGAATTAAGAGATATTGGGTGTTTTTGGTGCTTTCGGTCATAATGGCTACAGTTACTGTTGCGTCGTCGCTCTATGTACCTATTCTTGTTGGAGATGCCATTGACTATATAATAGGGCCGTCGAATGTAGATTTTAAGGCGGTTGCAGGAGTGCTTGCGGGCATAGGAATTGTAATAGGAATTACGGCATTGTCGCAATGGATTATGAATATCTGCAACAACAAAATTACATACCACGTCACGCGTGATATAAGGGATGAGGCGATAGAGAAAATAGAGCATCTTCCTCTCAGATATATTGACGGACATTCATACGGAGAAATTGTGAGCCGTGTCATAGCGGATGTAGACCAGTTTGCGGACGGGCTTTTGATGGGATTTACACAGTTTTTTTCGGGTGTGATGACTATTTTGGGAACACTGCTGTTTATGCTGTCTATTGATGTAAAAATCACGCTGGTTGTAGTGGTTATAACACCTGTTTCCTTTTTGGTGGCAAGTTTTATTGCAAAAAAGACTTATAAGATGTTCAAACTTCAGTCAGAGACAAGAGGAGAGCAGACGGCTCTTATCGATGAGATGATTGGAGGGCAGAAGGTTGTAAGCGCGTACTGCCACGAGCGGGAGGCTGTAAATCAGTTTGACGAGATAAACGAAAGACTTCAGAAGTATTCGGTTAATGCCATATTTTTCTCGTCAATTACCAATCCGGCAACAAGGTTTGTCAACAGTCTGGTTTATGCAGGTGTTGCCGTTACCGGAGCAATCACTGCTATTTACGGAGGAATTTCAGTCGGGCAGCTCTCGTGTTTTTTGAGCTATGCAAATCAGTATACAAAACCGTTTAATGAGATTTCGGGAGTTATAACCGAACTGCAGAATGCTGTTGCGTGCGCGGCGAGAGTGTTTGAGCTGATAGAGGAGACGCCGGAGACGGCTGAGAGTGAAACGGCTGTTGAGCTTACCGAGGTTGACGGCAGAGTTGATTTGGACAAGGTATATTTTTCATATGTTCCGGACAAAAGGCTTATTGAGAATTTTAATCTGCATGTCAAGAAAGGTCAGAAAATTGCTATTGTCGGCCCTACAGGCTGCGGAAAAACTACAATAATAAACCTGCTTATGCGTTTTTATGATGTGAACAGCGGTGAGATTGCCGTGTCGGGAATCGATATAAGGGAAATGACCAGACGCTCGCTGCGCGCCGGATATGGAATGGTTTTACAGGATACATGGCTTAAAAGCGGAACTATTCGGGAGAATATTGTTATGGGAAAGCCTGATGCAACTGACGAGGAGGTAATCGCTGCGGCAAAGGCGTCATATGCTCATGGATTTATAAAGCGTCTGCCAAACGGGTATGACACTGTGATAGGAGAGGACGGAGGGAGTTTGTCCCAGGGACAAAAGCAGCTCTTATGTATAACAAGGGTTATGCTTTGCCGCCCGCCAATGCTCATCCTTGATGAGGCAACTTCATCAATCGATACAAGAACTGAGATAAAAATTCAAAATGCTTTTAACAGACTTATGGAGGGACGCACCAGTTTTATAGTTGCTCACAGACTTTCCACAATTCAGTCTGCTGACGTTATTCTTGTTATGAAAGACGGACATATAATAGAGCAGGGAAATCATGAGGAGCTTCTCGCCAAAAACGGATTTTATAAAAATTTGTATGAAAGTCAGTTTGCACAGTAGTATAAAATTGAATTTTGGTGCATAATAGAGGTAGCAGAAAAGCTTCAGGCAAATATGCTGCTGCGGGAGCTTTCACGGGGAGCGCCGACAGCAGAAATAAAATTTTGAAGGGCAGGGATTAAAAATGGCAATGATAAATAAACAAAAGGTATTAAACGGGGTTGGGAAGGCTGTTGACGCGGCGAATAATGCAGCCGATAAGGCTGTTACGTTTGCAAAGGAAAAAGAGCTTGACAAAAAGGCCAAGAATATGGCAAAAAATCTCGGAGACGGAATAAAATCCGCCGGGGAATCTATCGAAAACCTTTTTAAAAATTAATTTGTTTTCTGTTGCGTAAATTTAGAGACCGAAATTTAATTATCAGCAAAAATTTGAGGTCGCAGTTTGCGACCTCATAATAATCTTAACAATTTTAGGCTTTTTGTGACTCTGCGGATATACTCCTCAGAGCTTTTTTAAATTCAAATATGAACAGCACAGCCGTGAAACTTACTGCGAGAAAATCAGCAATAGGCTCTGCCATGTATACTGCGTTTGTCTTATCGGCTGTAACTATGTTAGGCATAATGTAGATAAGCGGAAGCAGAAGTACAAATTTTCTCATAACTGCAACAATAATTGAATCTACTGCTTTTCCGAGCGCTGTAAAGGTCATCTGACATGCCATTTGTATGCCGAATAAAAACATTGAGCCCATGTAAATTCTAAGGGCATTCTTAGTGAAATTTAAAAGCTCTGTGTCTGATGTAAACATCATTGCAAAGCCCTGCGGGAAAATCATGACAAACAGCCACAGAAGGACAGAGTAGGTAAGACTTGCCTTTAACAGCAGCTTGTATGCGCTGCTGACGCGCTGTTTGTTCCTGGCTCCGTAATTATAGCTGATAATAGGCTGTGCACCCTGTCCGAGACCCTGAAGCGGAAGCATTGCAAACTGCATTACGCTTGTCAGTATTGTCATTGCTCCGACTGCAATATCGCCTCCGTATTTTAAGAGAGAGGAGTTAAAGCACACGGAAATAACACTTTCGCTTGCCTGCATGACAAATGTAGAGGAGCCCAGCGCAAGAGTCGGAAGTATAATTTTTGCAGATAATCTCATGTTCTCTCTTCGTATTCTGAGAAGTGTTTTTTTGCCGAAGAGGAAAGCAAGCACCCAAATGCATGAGAATGCCTGTGAGATAATAGTAGCTAAAGCGGCACCACTCACACCCATATTAAAACCGAAAATAAATATAGGGTCCAGAATAATATTTGCTACGGCGCCTATGAGTACGGACAGCATACCTGTCTTTGCAAAGCCCTGCGCCGTGATAAAAGCGTTCATACCCAGAGTGAGCTGAACAAATATAGTTCCGAGAGCATAAATATTCATATAATCAAGCGCGTATTGAATTGTATTTTCACTGGCGCCGAATGCCATGAGAAAACTGCGGTTTCCAACAAGCAGAACTGCCGTCAGGACTACAGAAATAATTATTTGAAGCACAAAACAGTTTCCGAGATTTTTTTCAGCGGATTTGTAGTCGCCCTGTCCCATAGAAATAGATGCGCGCGGAGCGCCGCCGTTTCCTACAAGAGCTGCGAAAGCAGATACAATCATTATAATCGGCATACACACGCCGACTCCGGTCAGAGCCAATGCCCCGACATCTTTTATATGTCCTATATACATTCTGTCAACAATATTATAGAGCATATTGATAATCTGTGCGGTTACAGTAGGCAGCGCAAGTCTTAACAACAGTTTTCCTATTGGGTCTTTTCCCAAAAAGTCTTTTTTATCGTCCATATTGCTTTCTCCTGTATTTAATTATTATAAATGTACAAATAATTATTATATGACAGTTTTTTTAAATGTTCAAGCGTTAAGGATTTGATATTGCTTTATAACTGTAAAAAAGATGTAACTATTGACATTACAACAAATTTGAGTTATATTTATGATGTAACAAAAAGAATTACAACATAAACGCAAATAAGATTAATAGTTTAAATCAGAGCTGTGTGCGCAGGACAGAAGTATATGGAGGCGATAGATAATGATAGGTATAGGAAAAATAAAGCCTGAAAAAATCAGAAAAGAAAAAACAGATTGGAATCAGTTTCTTTGCGGAACTCCGGCAAAGGACTATATTTTTCAAAATACTCCTTATGAAGAACAGATAAAAAATGCTGCTGAACTTATAAGGGAAGCCGATTTTATTCTTATTGGAGCAGGAGCAGGAGCGTCGTCTGCAGCAGGGCTTATGTACAGCGGAAAAAGGTTTACGGATAATTTTGCGGAATTTATCGATAAATATGGCGCGGCGAATATGAGGGATATGTATTCGGCAGGATTTTACCCGTTTCCAACGGAGGAAGCAAAATGGGGCTATTGGTCAAAACACAGTATGATTAACCGAATTCTGCCGCCGGCGCTGCCTCTTTACAGGCAGCTTTATGAACTGGTTAAAGACAAGGATTATTTTGTTATTACAACAAATGTGGATCACCAGTTTTACAAGGCGGGCTTTGCGTCTGACCGTATTTTTGCAACTCAGGGCGACTATGGGCTTATTCAGTGTGAAAAGGGCTGTCATCAAAAGACTTATGACGCGCAGGAGATGTTTCGCCAAATGGATACGGAGAGAAAGGATTGTCTTGTGCCGTCATATCTCGTGCCGAAGTGTCCCGTGTGCGGAGGAAACATGGCGATGAATTTGAGATGCGACGGATATTTTGTAGAGGATGAAAGCTGGCACAGTGCAGCGGAGAGCTACGGCGAGTTTCTTCAGAACATGAAAGGGAAAAAAGGAGTGCTGCTTGAGCTTGGGGTTGGGTTTAACACTCCTGTTATTATCCGCTTTCCTTTTGAAAAAATGGCGCGTGGAAATAAAGATTTGTCGCTCATACGCCTGAATTTGAACGAGGCTGTTGTTCCGGCGGGTCTTAATGAGCGGGCAGTCGGAATAAATTGTGATATGGCAGAGGCAGTATCGGATTTATGCGATATTACACGGTCTGAGGAGGGAAAAAGTCTATGAAGCACAGTGAGAAAAGATTATTTTTAATAAATGAACTGATGCGGGAGAATGGCATGTACCGGACTGTTGAGATACCGTCGTCTTCTGACGGGCAGAAGAGACTGCTTCGCAGCCTGATGAACATACGTCCTCCAAAACCTGTCTCAGACAGCTTTTTAAGTGTTCAAGACGAATATTTACAGGAGGAAATGTCAAAAAAGAAAATTGTCGCAGCTGAGGAACTGACACCTGTTAAAAAGGGGATTTATCTGTGGCAGGGAGATATTACAACGCTGAGAGCTGATGCGATTGTAAACGCCGCAAATTCTAAACTTTTGGGTTGTTTTGTGCCTTGCCATGGCTGTATAGACAATGCCATTCACAGCGCTGCGGGTATTCAGCTTCGTCTGGCGTGTGACGAGCTGATGTCAGAGCAGGGATATGACGAGCCCGCGGGTACCGCTAAAATTACGCCTGCGTATAATCTGCCTTCCGGATATGTTATTCATACTGTGGGACCGATTGTGTACGGACGTCTTACGGAAAAACATTGCAGGCAGCTTGAGGACTGCTATAAGGCATGCCTTGAACTTGCTGCCGATAACGGACTTAAAAGCGTTGCTTTTTGCTGTATCTCCACAGGAGAGTTTCATTTTCCTCAGAAAAAAGCCGCCGAGATAGCCGTGCATACAGTTTCTGAATTTATGAAGTCAGACTCACGAATAGAAAAAGTGATATTTAATGTGTTTAAGCAGGAGGATTATGAAATTTATAAAGGACTGCTTGCCTGAAAATTCAGATAATTATTATTAATTGCAATCTGTTTGCTCCTTAAGAAAATTAAGTTAAATCCGCTGAAGAATATATTTGACACATCGGGGAAAGATAATTATAATAAGCCCCGTAAATATTATTTTTTTAAGCAAAGGCGCTTATATCTATGGATATAGGCGCCTTTATGTTTATATGGAGAAAACGGAAAATGAATATTTTTGATATTATCGGACCCGTAATGGTTGGTCCATCAAGCTCGCACACGGCAGGAGCCGCAAAAATAGGTTATATTTCAAGAAAACTTATGGGGGAAGAAATTGTTAAAGCTGAAATACTTCTGTACGGATCTTTTCTCGCCACAGGTAAAGGGCACGGAACCAGAATGGCGCTTGTTGCGGGGCTTATGGGAATGAAGCCGGATGATTGCAGAATACCGGAAAGTCTTAATATTGCGAAGCGGCGCGGAATGGAGGTTATTTTCGGGGAGTCTGATTTAAAGGAGGCTCATCCTAACACGGCACAGCTCAAGCTCACCGGGGTGACGGGAAGAAAGCTTGAGGTTGTGGGTGAATCACTTGGAGGCTCGCGTATTAATATAGCAAAAATCGACGGGATAGAGACTAATTTTTCAGGAGATTATCCGACGCTTGTTGTTCACAATATTGACCAGCCGGGGCATGTGTCTGAGGTTACGGCTATGCTTGCCCATAAGTCGGTAAATATAGCCGCAATGCAGCTTTACCGCTCAAACAGAGGCGGAGATGCAGTTATGGTTATAGAGTGCGACCAGGAAGTGCCGCCGGAAGGCATAAAATGGCTTGAGAAGGCGGAGGGCGTTGTAAAGGTGACATATCTGAGTTTGGAGGATTAATATGATTGTTTATAATACAGTTGAAGATATTGTCAGGATTTGCAGGGAAAACAATATGTTGTTCTGGCAGGTGATAATGAGAGCGGACGCGCAGGAGCGCATGGTTTCCGAGGATATATCGTTTGCGGCGATGAGGGAAATGTACAGGGCGATGAAAAGAGCGGATTCTGAGTATGACAAAAATTTAAAATCTCCGAGCGGTCTCTCAGGAGGAGACGGGGAAAAAATGAGAATATTTAACAGCACCGGGAATAATCTGTGCGGCGCTTTTATGGGACTTGCTATGGAAAAGGCGATAAAAATGGGCGAGTCTAACGCCTGCATGAAGAGGATTGTTGCTGCTCCGACAGCGGGAGCATGCGGAGTTATCCCTGCGGTGTTTCTGTCATATGAGACATGTTTTAACGCTCCCGAGGATAAAATGGTAGAGGCAATGTTTATAACTGCCGGCATAGGTGCTGTTATCGCAAAAAATGCGAGCATAGCCGGAGCGTCAGGCGGCTGTCAGGCGGAAATAGGCTCCGCGAGTTCAATGGCGGCGGCAGGTCTGGCGTATCTTCAGGGTGGAGATGCAGAGTGTATTGCGCATGCAATGGCGTTTGCGCTTAAAAACATGCTGGGACTTACCTGTGACCCGGTGTGCGGACTGGTAGAGGTGCCGTGTATCAAGAGAAATTCTGCGGGTGCAGTGAATGCCATTTCATCTGCTCAAATGGCAATGGCGGGAATAAGAAGCGCAATAACGCCTGATGAGGTTATCGACAGCATGCGTCGTATAGGAAACGCCATGCCGTCGTGCCTGAAAGAGACGGGAGAAGGCGGGCTTGCCATAACACCGTCAGCTCAGAGAATAAAAGAAACATTGCAGTGATGCAGCCGGTTGATTAATCCGCATAAAAACGCTATAATTAATATACTATTTTGACGGCATAATTTTGTATGGCGAAATTGTGTTTATAAGGACGGATTAATCATGATAAGAAAAGAAATTAACGAGATTAAGTCTCAGTATACGCTCGAAGACTGCGCTATTGCGAGAATGTGCGGCTGTTATGTTGACGGTGAAAAGAATAAGGTCACGAAAATAAATGAGATATTTTTAAATCTTCCGGACGAGGAGAAGCACAAATATTTTGAAATATTTAAAAAGACCTTGTCAGGAACTCCGGGGAAAAATCTTTTAGATATGCAGTTTACAGCGGATTCATATGCTGACGGAGGTACAAGAGAGGCTCTTTACAGACTGCGCGACAGCGAGTTAAAGGATGAAAAGCTCCTTGATGAATTTTATGACAGGATAATCGAAAACTATTATTATCCCGGAAATTATTTAATTCTTATTATTCATCAGGTATATGATGTTCCGGGAAAGACAAGCGACGGAATTGAGATGGAGGACGCCTCTGACGAGGTTTATAATTATATACTGTGCAGCATTTGTCCCGTTACTTTATCAAAGCCGGGGCTTGGCTATGATGAGAGCGTCCATGAGTTTCACAATCAGGAGCAGTTCCATATGGTTGACGCGCCTGATATGGGCTTTCTTTTTCCTGCGTTTAATGACAGAAGCGAGGACGGAAACGGGCTGCTGTATTACACAAAAAATTCCGAGAATTTTCAGCAGATGTTTTTAACATCGGTGCTTGGCTGTGAAATTCCTCTTCCCGCGGGAGACCAGAAGGAGACGTTTCAGACGCTTGTCACTGAGACGCTGGGCGAGGACTGCGACTATGAGACTGTCAAAAATATTCATGAAAACTTAAATGAGATGATTGCTGAAAATAAAGGAAAACCGGAGCCGGCAGTTCTTGACAAGACAAGTGCCAGAAAGCTGCTTGAGAGAAGCGGTGTAAGCGAGGAAAAACTTGGTGATTTCGAGGAGCATTTTGAGCAGAAGGCAGGAGAAAACGGCAGACTGCTTGCGTCAAATGTCGCGGAGACACGAAAGTTTGAGGTAAAGACGCCGGATGTAATCGTAAAGGTAAATCCCGAAAAGACAGATCTGATTGAGACTATGGTTATAGAGGGAAGACAGTGCCTTGTGATAAAGATAGATGAGCGCCTTGAGGTCAATGGAATTTCGGTAAATCCATATACCGGGGAGGTTATTTCTCATTCTACAGGAAGTTCAGAAAACTTTCCTATAGAATAAAAATGCTCCGAAGGCTCGCAGAGGCGCGGAAAAGTAATTATTCCGGAGGTGGTAGAATTTGTTTGATAAGGTTACAGAAAAATTTTTGAGATATGTCAGGATAGATACTCAGTCTGATGAGGAATCGGAAAATTTTCCAAGCACGGAAAAGCAGCATAACCTTGCAAAGCTGCTGGCGGAGGAATTAAAAGAAATGGGTGCGTCGGACGTTGTATACGATACGGAGCACTGTTATGTGTATGCAAAAATTCCTTCAAATCTTGAGGAGACCGGAAATAAGAAAGGACTCGGCTTTATAGCTCATATGGATACATCACCGGAGATGAGCGGAGCTGACATTAGTCCCAAAATCGTAAAAAATTATGACGGCGGCAATATTTTACTGGGAAAAGATGCTGACGGAAAGGAATATATACTTTCACCTGATGTTTTTCCGGAGCTTAAAAATTATATCGGTCAGGATTTGATTACAACAGACGGAACTTCCCTGCTCGGAGCAGATGATAAAGCCGGTGTTGCAGAGATTATGACAATGGCGGAGTACCTTCTGAAAAATCCTCAGATTAAGCATGAGACCGTCTGTATAGCGTTTACACCAGACGAGGAGGTCGGACGCGGAATGGACCATTTTAATGTGGAGCAGTTCGGCGCGAAGCATGCCTATACTGTGGACGGCGGGGGTATCGGCGAGCTTGAGTATGAGAATTTTAACGCCGCAAACGCAAAGATTGATTTTATAGGTCAGAGTGTTCACCCAGGTGAGGCTAAGGGAAAAATGCTCAATGCGGCGAGACTGGCGGCTGTTTTTGATATGAGGCTTCCTCAGGATGAGAGGCCTGAGAATACAAGCGGATATGAGGGCTTCTATCACCTCACGGATATTCGGGGAGATGTTGAGCATGCCGTCTCAAAGTATATTATAAGAGACCACGACAGGGAAAAATTCGAGGACAAAAAAGCTGCTGTCGTCAGGCTTGCCAATCAGATGAACGAAGAATACGGACATATATGTGTTGAAGCTCATATTACGGACCAGTACTATAATATGAAAGAAAAGATTGAAAACGCAATGTTTTTGATTGAGGATGCCAAGAAGTGCATGAGTGAGCTTGGCATTACGCCTGAGATTTGCCCTATCAGAGGCGGAACTGACGGCGCAAGGCTCTCGTATATGGGAGTTGCCTGTCCTAACATCTGTACGGGCGGTCATAATTATCACGGCAGGTATGAATACTGCTGTATTCAGTCAATGGAGAAGATTTCAAATCTGCTTGTAAAGCTGGCAGAGATATACAGAGGATAACGTTAAATCAAACAGTTAAATGCGCGGCAAAGGCCGCGCAGGAAGGCAGGAATTATGGTAAAAATTATTTCGGACAGCACATGTGATTTATCAAGGGAACTTTTGGAGCGGTATGATGTGGATATTGTGCCGCTTCATGTTTTAATGGGAGACAGTGAATATGAGGACGGCGTGGATATTATGCCTGATGAGATATACGCGTGGTCCGATGCCAACAAGACAACGCCAAAGACCTCCGCAGCGTCGCTTGAGCGTGTCATTGAGATTTTTAAGCCGTACATCGACAACGGACAGGAAATAGTTTCATTTTCGATTTCAGAGGACATGTCAACCTCTGCGAATGTTATGAGACTTGCGGCGAGAGAGCTTAACGCGGAGGAAAGAATTAAGGTGATTAATTCAGCCAATTTGTCAACAGGTATAGGTCTTCAGGTTATCGAAGCAGCGTTGATGGCAAAAGAGGGCAAAACGGCTGAGGAGATTGAAAGGCGAATAGAGGAGATTAAGCCGCGTATCCGCACAAGTTTCGTTGTGGATACTCTTACCTATCTTTACAGGGGCGGAAGATGCAGCGGTCTTGCAGCAATGGCGGGAGGCGTACTGAAGCTTCACCCGAGGATAAGTGTAGCCGACGGAAAGATGAGTCCCGGGAAAAAATATCGCGGAAATATATCAAAGGCTGTTATGGATTACGTAAAAGATATGGAAGAGAGTTTAAAAAACGCGGAGCTAAGCCGGGCGTTTATAACACATTCAGGCTGCGACAGGCAGCTTTTGGACACAGTTCGTTCTTATCTTGAGGGTCTGGGAGTGTTTGAGGAAATACTTGAGACGAGAGCCGGGGGAGTTATTTCGTCACACTGCGGTCCTGGAACGCTTGGGGTATTATTTATCGAAAAGTGAATAACAAAGCTTGATTTTACGCAGAATTTACATAAGTGTGATAGTAGATTTTACATTTGTTTAATAGACTATTTTAAAATAGCGGAAATAAATATTATAAGGCGCTAAAGTGTATGTGAAGAATATATGGGTGAGTGCGCAGAAAGGCAGAATTATGTTGAGAGTTGGAATGTTGACAAGCGGAGGTGACTGTCAGGCATTGAATGCAGCCATGAGAGGTGTGGCAAAGAGCCTGTTCAGCCAGTGCAAAAATGTTGAAATATATGGTTTTATCGATGGATACAGAGGTCTTATCAAGGGTGAGTATAAATTGATGAAAAATGATGATTTTTCGGGAATTTTAAATAAGGGGGGAACAATACTCGGGAGCTCAAGGATGCCGTTTAAATATATGGGAGTTCCGCTGGAGGACGGCAGCGATAAGGTTGAGCGAATGATTAAAACATATAAAAAAATCAATTTGGATTGTCTTGTAGTGCTTGGCGGCAACGGCTCGCATAAGACTGCTAATCTCCTTATGAATAATGGACTTAATGTACTTACTCTTCCAAAGACTATTGACAATGATTTGGCAGAGACTGAAATCAGCTTCGGTTTTCAGTCAGCGGTGGATATTGCGACAAATGCGATAGATTGTATTCACACGACTGCGGCGTCACACAGCAGGGTATTTATAATTGAGCTTATGGGGCATAAGACGGGCTGGCTTACGCTTCATGCCGGGATAGCCGGAGGAGCTGACATTATTTTAATACCTGAGATACCGTACAGCATAGATTCTATTGCAAAGGCAATAGCGAGAAGGACTGAGAGCGGAAAGCGCTTTACAATTATTGCCGCTGCAGAGGGAGCAATTTCCGATGAGGAGGCACGTCTTACCAAAAAAGAACTTAAGCAGCGCAGAAAAATTGAAAATTATCCAAGCGCAGCGTACAGGATAGGCGCGCAGATTGAGGAAAAAACAGGGCAGGAAGTGCGTGTGACTGTTCCGGGCCATGTGCAGAGAGGCGGCGCGCCGGTTGCATATGACAGAGTGCTTGCCACAAGACTTGGCGTTAAGGCGGCACAGCTGATACTTAACAAAGAATATGGATATATGGTAGGAATAAAAAATAATAAGATTGATAAAATTCCTTTGTCAGATGTTGCGGGCAAAACAAAAATGGTAGATGTTGACGACGAGCTTGTTCAACAGGCAAGACAGCTCGGAATTTGTCTTGGTAATTAATTATCTTAATAAGGGAGCATATACTATGGAAGATATGGGGTTAAAAAACAATCAAAAAGGAGTAACCGGAAATGACGGCGCAGAGCCGGACGGTATCAGTAAAAAGAAAAATATTCCTAAATACAGAGAAAAAAGGCTGTGTTATGAGAACAGAGAGCTTTCATGGCTGAAGTTTAATGAGAGAGTTCTTGAGGAAGCACAGGATAAAAGTGTTCCTCTTTGTGAAAGACTTTCGTTTGCTTCTATATTTCAGAGTAATCTGGATGAATTTTTCATGGTGAGAGTCGGCTCTCTGCATGACCAGATGATTTTTTCGGATTCTAAGCGTGAAAATAAAACAAATATGACCGCTGAGGAGCAGCTTGACCATATTTTTAAGGCAGCAAGAGACCTGACAAGGAAAAAGGACAAGGCATACCGCAATCTTATGGAAGAGCTGAGTGAGTATGGAGTTGAGCTGATAAGCTTCAGCGATATAGAATATGCCGATGCCGTATTTCTTGAAAAATATTTCAAAGAATCTATTATGCCGATTTTATCTCCGCAGGTTGTGGGCAAGAAACAGCCGTTTCCGTTTATTAAAAATAAAGAAATTTACGCGGTTGCGCTGCTCGGCACCAAAAATAATGAGAAAGTCGGACTTGTGCCTTGCAGTAACGGCGTATTTAAGAGATTGGTGTCTATTCCGTCTGACAGAAATAAGTATATGCTTGTGGAAGAGTTAATTCTTCATTTTATGCCGACTATTTTTGAAAAGTATCAGATTAAGAGCAAGTCATTAATACGCATTATAAGAAACGCGGATATTGATGTCGATGAGGCGATTGATGATGAGGATACAGATTACCGCGATACTATGGAGAAGCTCATACGCCAGAGAAGAAAGCTGTGTCCTGTAAAAATGGAGTATTCGCGTGTGCTTGACCAGAAGATTATCTATAATCTCTGCAAGGAGCTTAATCTTCATCAGGAACAGATTTATTATTCAGAGTCGCCGCTTGAACTGTCATTTGTCTTTGATATTCAGGACACGCTGAGGAATAATAAAAATCTGTTTTATGAACGCCATGTCCCTAAGCTGCCTTCATGGTATGTGTCAGGGAAAAATCTGATTTCACAGGTTGAGGAGGCTGACAGGCTTATAAGCTATCCTTTTGAGTCAATGCAGCCTTTTATAAGAATGCTTCAGGAGGCGGGAGAGGACGACAGAGTTATTTCTATTAAAATGACGCTTTATCGTGTGGCAAAAAACTCTCAGATTGTAGAATCATTAATCAATGCGGCTGAAAACGGCAAGGAGGTTGTTGTTCTGGTTGAGCTGCGCGCGCGCTTTGACGAGGAAAACAACATAGAGTGGTCAAGAAGGCTTGAAGACGCAGGGTGCAGAATAATTTACGGTCTTGATTATACGAAGGTTCACTCTAAACTTTGTCTTATAACATACCGAGACCAGGGCGAGATAAAGTATGTGACACAGATTGGAACGGGAAATTATAACGAAAAGACATCTAAACTATACACAGACCTTTCTATTTTGACTGCGAGCAAGAAGATAGGTATGGAGGCAGCCTATACATTTACCAAGCTCTGTATGGCTGAGTTTGTGGATGAGACAAATTATCTGCTTGTCGCGCCTAAGTGTATGAAAAATAAAGTCCTTGAATATATGGATAAAGAGATTGAGCTTGCCGCGGCAGGTCAGCCTGCTTATATAGGAATTAAGATTAATTCGTTGACAGATAAGGAAATTATTGATAAATTGATTGAGTGCTCTAAAGCGGGTGTCCGTGTGGAAATGATTGTCAGAGGAATCTGCTGTCTGATTCCGGGCATCAGGGGAGAGACAGAAAATATATCAGTAATCAGTATCGTCGGCAGGTATCTGGAGCATTCGAGAATTTATATTTTTGGTACGCCGGACAGAGACAGTATATATATTTCATCAGCCGATTTTATGACGAGAAATATGGAGCGCAGGGTTGAGATTGCTGCGCCTGTCTATGACGAGTCTATAAAGAGACGTATCAGGGATATGTTCCACATTATGCAGTGCGATACGGTTAAGGCACGCCAGCTCTGTTCTGACGGAAACTATGTTCACAGGGGAATTTCGGATATTTCTGACTTTACGGCAGAGGAGAAGGCTGAAGCAGAAAACGGAAAACGTATTAATTCTCAGGAATATTTTGCTCTTCACTGAATATATTTGACTATGTTTAATGCGGCGTAATATGACGCAGAAGTGAGGAATGATGAATATAATAGAAATTTTAAAGGCAGTTTTATTCGGAATTGTAGAGGGAATTACGGAGTGGCTTCCTATAAGCAGTACCGGACATATGATATTGGTGGATGAATTTGTTCATCTCAATGTCAGCGACAGTTTTTACAAGATGTTTCAGGTTGTCATTCAGCTTGGAGCAATTATGGCTGTAGTTATATTGTTCTGGGATAAGCTGTGGCCTTTCTGTATGAAACAGGCTGATAAAAGTTCGGGTTCGGGCAGAAGTAAGGTCGCATGGAAAGACGGCGCGCTTGATATGTGGCTTAAAATTATTGTTGCATGTATCCCGGCAGCAGTTGTAGGACTGATTTTTGACGATAAAATTGACGAATTGTTTTATCATCCGCTTCCTGTAGCGCTTGCATTGATAATTGTCGGAGTTTTATTTATAGTTGTTGAGACATTTTGCGGCAACAGAAAGCCCGTAATAGAAAATATAAGTCAAATTACCTTTAAAGCCGCTGTTATAATAGGCGTTTTTCAGCTTCTTGCAGCTGTATTTCCGGGCACATCACGCTCGGGAGCAACTATTATCGGAGCGCTGTTAATAGGCGTTTCGAGGGCTGCCGCAGCCGAGTTTACCTTTTTCCTTGCTGTTCCGGTTATGTTTGGCGCAAGTCTGTTAAAAGCTGTCAAATATATTGCTGAGGGAGCGGCTATGACAGGCGGAGAGCTTGGAATACTCGTTGTAGGTACGCTGGTAGCCTTTATAGTGTCTGTTCTGGTTATCAAGTTTTTTATGTCGTATATTAAAAAACATGATTTTAAGATTTTTGGCTGGTATAGAATTATATTGGGCATTATAGTAATGATTGTTTTAAGATAGAAGTATATATATCTGATGAAATATATCGATTTAATAATATTAGTACTGGTATAATAATTAAAGATATGATACAATATACACAGTATAAAATATTATGAATCGAGTGGTACAATGGATAAAGAGAAAGCAGAAAAGATATTTCCTTCGTATTTTAAAAATTTTTCGATGCCAAAATGGGCAAGAGAACAAGAACTGGAAGTTTACAGGGCATGTGCGACCGGGAAAGCAGACAGCAAGTCATTTTTAAATTCCTATGAAGAAAATGGATTCAAAATAAGTGTAAATGGCAGAAGTGATGATCCTCAAGAGTATTCTTTGTCCACATATATGAAATTTAAAGATGTGAAAAGATTTATGGCGATGGACAGTCGTTATGGAGTGCCATTTGTAATTGCTAAAGGAGTAACAAGTCCAGCACATGGAATTTGTCTAGAGACTAAAGAATGGAAAAGATATTTGGGTCAAAAATATAGAGGCTCTCATGTTGATTGGTGGTTATACACGAATGCCAAGCCGTGGCAGGAATTTGAGGTGATTGAATATGAATATTGAGAAAGTATTTTCAAAAGTTCCTCGCTTTAAAAACATTTCTTTAGATAAAGTCTTGTTTGAGAGTAAATATCCGGTGATGTTTACCTGTAAAAATGATAATGATATATACTTGTTTATATGTTGTCTTGTTAATTCTAATTCTATAAAATGGATTGGAACAAAAACCAACTATGATATATTGATTGCGATGTTAGAGAATGAAGTTACAATTCGTAATGCTTTTTTAAGCGTAACAGATGAAAAAATAGTCATTGAATATAATGGTGACAAGGTAACTTATAGTATATTAAAAAGTGATAATATTCAAAAAGATTTATTGCCGACAGCAGGAGAATATATGGATGCAGAGGGCGATGAATATATACAGGAGATTAAGGAGTTTAAGCTGAGAAACGACAATATTGAATATAAAATTCAGCCGTTAATTAATAATTATATTTTTATTTATTATCCTGCAAAAAATGTCAGATTGCCTGATGGTTGTTTTATTGAAGAGATAGAAAATAATTACGAGATCAAATTTAGTATTAGAAACATTCAGGAAAACAAGGTGGTAGAGTGGGTGTAGACATAAAATCTTAATTTACTTTTTGTGTAGCCATGATTTGCATTTAAATGGAGAATTTTATGATAAATTATAAACTGAGCAGACATAGGGTAAAACAAGCTTCTTTTATTGAAAATTCACAAAAGGAAAAGAAAAATGAACTTGGAGTTCGTGTTGAAGGCGGCATTTTGGTACCTAAGGAGTTAGGCAGTGAAAGTCATGTTACAGTAAATTTAAAGTTTCATTTGGGAGACGAAGACGAGCGTTTGTATTTGTATTTAGAGACAGTCTCTGTTTTTGAGTTGCAGAATGAAAATATTGATTTAAGTGAAGAAGCTGTTCAAAAAGAATGCTTGCCTATTGCGCTGGCAAGTTTAAGAAATACTGTTAAACAGGTATCAGAGGCGTATGGTCTTCCTTCATTAGATTTGCCCCCTTTTGATGATGAAAATGTCGGAAAATAATTGTTGGTTGAAGTAATGAGATTATTAAATTAATAGTATATAAATTGCCCCCGGAAGTCTGTATGGATTTTCGGGGGTTATGACGAGTTAAATAAGTATTTTTATAAAATATCGTTAAATTCTTATATTACTATTGTTGAAAAAATATTACGGGAGGCTTTATCATGAGAATATTTTTGGCAGGCGATTCCATTGTTCAGGACTATACGCAGGAGGAATTTATTGCGGGCTGGGGACAGTATTTGCCGAAATTTCTTAAAAATGATGTTGAGGTTGTAAATTGTGCTAAGGGCGGAAGAAGCTCGAGGCTGTTTATAAACGAAGGACGATTGGAACAGATTTCGGGACAGCTTGAAAACGGAGACTATCTTTTTATTGAATTTTGCCATAATGATGATGCAACTAAAGAATATAAGACTATGTTTAACCGGCTTACTCCGCTTGGAGAGCCCGATGAAGACGGCAGGTTTCCTGTTATTCCCGGAGAGCCTGTGTCTAAAAGATACTTGCCTCATGAGTATCTTGATGCTCTGAATAATGATGACAGCGTGACGGACAAGCAGGCGGTAATAGACAGTGTGTACGGCATGTTTGACAGTTATCCGAAGGATACATATTACCCGTATTCTGCAAACGGCGATAAGGGTACTTATCTGTGGTTTTTAAAGCAGTTTGTGGACGAGGCTCGCGAAAAGGGAGCAGTACCCGTATTTGTTACAGCTCCGGCGAGAACAGTTTTTGATGAAAACGGTGAAATAAAGGACGGAGCCGGGCTTCACGGAGGCAGCAATTTTGCGTATATACGCGCTGTGAGACAGCTTGGCGGGGAGGCAGGAGTGCCTGTGCTTGACTTATTTACTTATTCGTGTGAGCTGTATAAGAAAATAGGAAAAGATAAAATACATTGGATTACGTCAATAAAGAAAGGGAAAAACAAAGGTGTCTGGCCGTGCGACTTTAATATTGAGCTGAAAAAGCATGATACTGTGTCCGAGGATACCCATTTTAACAAATACGGCGCGTTTCTTATGGCAAGGGGACTTGTTGAACAGATTGAAAAGTCTGAGGCCTCACAGCTTGTGCCGCTGAAAAAAGCGCTTGCAGAAACCCGTGCTGCGGTGAGTGAAACAGCGCCGGAGGGGCTTGAAGGAATTGTGCTATGAGAGATATAACTGAAAAGATTATCGGCGGAAGGAAATGTTTTATCTGCGCCGTCGGTGAAGGCGGTTTTTCGGTTGCTCCTGTTGTATATATGGGCGTGTCTGAGCGTGAAACCGGGAGTATTGTGAATATAATTGACGGACTTAAAAAGAGGACAGACAAAGCATTTATTATAAACGCGTTTGAGAGCAGGGATTGGAATGCGGATTTTTCGCCGTGGGAAGCTCCGCCCGTGTTTGGCAATGAACCGTTTGCCGGGCACGCAGCTCATACGCTTAGCTGGCTCAGACAATACGGTGTTTTGCAGACTGAAGCGGAATACGCGGGAGCGGAGAATTTCAGAAAGCGTATAATTGCCGGGTATTCTCTTGCAGGACTATTTTCGCTGTGGGCATATTATGAGACGTATGAACAAAATCTGTTTTATGCGGCTGTGAGCTGTTCGGGCTCGCTTTGGTATCCGGGATTTAAGGAATATTTTGACAGTCAGGTTGAGAGCAGAGTGCGCAGAAGTCAGCCGGGATATATTTATTTAAGTCTGGGGGACCAAGAAGCACGCACTAGAAACAGACAGATGTCACAGGTTGAGGCGATTACAAGATATGTGGATGAGAAACTTGAAGAAGACCCGGGTGTGTGCGGACATATCTTTGAGTTAAATACGGGCGGACATTTTGCTGATAATGAGATTAGAATGGCAAAAGGTATAGCATGGGCGCTGGAACAGGAAATGCTGTGATAATTTCCTTGAAATAAGATTTTAAGGTTACGGGGATAGAAAAGGTTAATAACTGAAATGTATATAAAACTGCATATAAATAAGTGTTTCGGGAGGCTGTAATGACAGAGAAGGAAAAGATGTTATCAGGAGAACTCTATGATGCTAACGAGAAGGGATTAGTTGAAGACAGGCTTAGATGCAAGGACTTGTGTCACGAGTATAATCAGCTTTTGCCATCAAAGATAAACGAACAGGAGGCTCTGATTAAAAAAATATTCGGCAAAACAAAGCAGCATATTTGTGTCACAGCCCCGTTCTGGTGTGATTACGGGTATAATATTGAGGTTGGAGAAAAATTTTATACAAATCATAATTGTGTAATTCTTGATGCGGCTAAGGTAAAGTTCGGAGATAATGTATTTATTGCACCCAACTGCGGATTTTACACAGCAGGCCATCCGCTTGACGCAAAGACGAGAAATCAGGATTTGGAATATGCGTATCCTATCACTGTGGGAGATAACGTGTGGATTGGCGGAGGAGTGCAGGTTATGCCGGGAGTTACCATAGGAAGCAATGTTGTGATTGGAGGCGGCAGCGTGGTTGTAAAGGACATTCCGGATAACTGCGTAGCTGTGGGCAATCCGTGCAGAGTTATAAGAACGATTGCAGAGGAGGACTAATGTCAGATATAAGGCATGTGTCGGCAGAACAGGGAATAATTGAATATGAGCTTGTGAGGAAGCAGGTAAAGAATATTAATTTGAGGGTAAGGCGTGACGGCTCAGTGTCCGTGTCTGCAAACAGACGCGTGCCGGTCTCATATATAGATGATTTTGTGGCGGGCAGAGGCGCCTTTATAATGAGAGCGCGGGAACAGTACAAAAAACAGCGCGAGAGTGAAGGTGCCTGTCAGCAGGAGCTTCGGCGCAGTTACAGCAAAGAGGAGCTGGCCGAAATAGTTAAAGTGTGCGATGAGATATATCCTGTTTTTAAGGACTATGGCGTTGCATATCCGGTTGTTAAATTCAGAAATATGAAGACCATGTGGGGCAACTGCCGTCCGGCGCGCGGAATTATAACGCTTAACAGCCGCCTTGCCGACAAGCCGAGAGAGTGTGTTGAATATGTGGTGCTGCACGAATTTGCACATTTTATATATCCAAATCATTCAAAGCAGTTTTATGAGCTGGTGGAGATGTATATGCCCGACTGGCGGGAGAGAAGAAAATGTCTTAACGGAAAATAAGTGAAGCGCCGGATTGAATATTAAGGACAGTGCGGCTATAATATTTAATTATTTATAATGGAGGAAAAAATGGGAGAACGAATAATTAATGCGGCAGTTCTGGGAGCCGGAACTGTGGGAAGCGGTGTGTATAAGCTGGCGAAATTAATGGAAGAGGACATATTTCACAAGACCGGTGCAAGGCTTGTTATTAAAAAGATGCTTGTTAAAAATATAAATAAAGAGCGTGAGGGAATTCCGTCCGACATTTTGACAGATGACTGGAAATCTATTATAGAAGACAAAGATATAGATATTATTGTTGAACTTATGGGCGGCATTGTGCCTGCAAAGACTTATATTCTTGAGGCGATTGCGGCTGGAAAGCAGGTAGTAACGGCAAATAAGGATTTGCTGGCAGAGCATGGAGAGGAGGTTATGTCGGCGGCAGATTTAGCCGGAAATGACCTTCAGTTTGAGGCGGCTGTTGCCGGGGCGATACCTATTATACGTCCGCTCAAACAGAGCATGGCAGGAAATAATATCACAGAGGTAATGGGTATCGTGAACGGCACTACCAACTATATTCTGACAAAGATGACAGAGAGGGGTATGGACTATACCGATGCTTTGGCTGAGGCGACAAGGCTCGGATATGCAGAGGCTGACCCGACAGCGGATGTAGAAGGCTATGACGCAGGAAGAAAAATGGCGATAATGGCATCAATAGCGTTTAATTCACGCGTGACCTTTGACCACGTTTATACGGAGGGAATTACAAAGATTACGGCGGATGACATCAGATACGCAAAAGAGTTCGGATATGTTGTCAAACTGCTTGGCCTTGCAAGAAATGTTGACGGAGAGATAGAGGTTAAAGTACACCCTATGCTTATAGATGAAAATCATCCGCTGGCGACCGTGCGCGATGCGTTTAACGCAGTGTTTGTTCACGGAGACGCTATGGACGACGCCATGTTTATGGGCAGGGGAGCGGGACAGATGTCGACGGCAAGCGCTGTAATGGGTGATATTATTGATGTTATGAGAGATATTGTTCGTGACTGCTGCGGAAGAATAGGCTGCAGCTGTTATAAGAAGCTTAACGTCAAGAAAATAGATGAGACAAAGAGTAAGTTTTTCCTGAGGATTAACGCGCATGACCGTCCGGGTGTTCTTGCCAATATAGCTAGCGTGCTTGGAAATAATGACGTCAGCATCGCACAGGTCGTGCAGAAGAGAAGAAGCGGCGGTGTTGCTGAGCTTGTAATTATAACAGATGAGGTTGAGGAAAAGCATTTTAATGATGCAATGGCAGTTTTTAAAGGGATGTCGGTTGTTAAGGAAATTGCGGGTGTAATTCGAGTATATTAATAATACATTTTACACAAATTTAACGTATTTGTGATATTTGATTTTACATTTAATCCTTATAATTAAAGCCGGAGCAAAAAATATTTTAATTATTAAGGAGAGTTTATGAGAAACAGATTTGACAGACAGTTATGTACTTTGAATGATGAGCTCATTGAAATGGGCAGCATGATTGAAAAATCTATTGAAACTGCTGTGAAAGCAATGGTTGCTCAGGATGTCGCTCTCGCAGAAGAGGTGATTGATTCGGATGAAGAGATTGACCGTCAGGAGAGAGAAATCGAGGATTTGTGTCTCAAGCTGCTTTTGCAGCAGCAGCCGGTTGCAAAGGATTTGAGGCTTATTTCGGCGGCGCTGAAAATGATAACCGATATGGAAAGAATAGGCGACCATGCAACCGATATTTCAGAGATTACTATTGCTATGGCTGATAAGCCGTATATCAAGAAGCTTGAACACATACAGCAGATGGCTAAGGAAACTATGGTTATGCTGGTTGAGAGCATAGAGGCGTTTGTAAACAAGGATATGGAGAAAGCAAAATCTGTAATTGCGCATGATGATATAGTTGATGACTTGTTTTCTAAGGTTAAAAATGAGCTTATAGGCATGATACATGAGAATGTTGACGCCGGAGAACAGGCGGCAGATTTGCTTATGGTGGCTAAATACTTTGAAAGAATAGGCGACCACGCTACAAATATCTCAGAGTGGGTTATTTTCTCAATTACGGGCGCTCACCCTGAAAAGGAAAATAAGTGATAGAAAATTTTAATAAAATTCATATATAAGTAAAAAATTTTACATGGATTTTACATATATTTGATATAAATTTCAGATACTTGGTCTATACTCCGAAATGTTAAAAATAAGTAAAATATTACCGGGTGATTTATTTCACCTAACATGGAGGAAGAGAATGAGTATTTTTAATGCAATCGCATTGATTGGCGGACTGGCTTTGTTCCTGTACGGAATGGAACTGCTGGGAGAGGGATTATCGAAGGCTTCAGGCGGAAAGCTTGAGTCTATTTTGGAGAGACTGACTTCAAGTCCTATAAAAGGTGTATTGCTTGGAGCAGGAGTCACAGCGGTTATTCAGTCTTCATCTGCCACAACAGTTATGGTAGTAGGTTTTGTAAACTCCGGAATTATGAAATTGAGCCAGGCGGTAGGCATTATAATGGGTGCCAATATAGGTACGACCGCAACGTCATGGATTTTGAGCCTTACGGGAATTGAGGGAGACAGCCTTTTTATAAATATGTTAAAGCCTATGTCATTTTCACCAATTCTCGCAATGATTGGCGTTATTATGATTATGTTCCTGAAGAAGGAAAAGCTTCACGACATAGGAAAAATTCTTGTCGGCTTTGCAATTCTCATGTATGGAATGGATTCAATGAGCACTGCTGTTGAGCCGCTTGCAGACGTACCTGAATTTACAAATATTCTTACAATGTTTTCTAATCCGATATTAGGTATGCTTGCAGGTTTAATTCTCACAGCTATAATACAGAGTTCATCTGCGTCAGTTGGTATACTTCAGGCGCTCAGCGTGACGGGAAGCGTTACATTTGCGACAGCGCTGCCTATTATCATGGGTCAGAATATAGGTACATGCGTTACGGCGATGATTTCAGCCATAGGGGCAAAGAAGAATGCCAAGCGTGCCGCTCTGGTACATCTTTACTTCAATATCATAGGTACGATGGTTTTTATGTGTCTTTTCTACCTGATTAATGCGTTTGTTCATTTTGATTTTCTGACACAGAGCGCTACGCCTGTCGGGATAGCAACTATACATAGTATATTTAACGTATTTGCTACATGTCTTTTGCTTCCTTTCAGCAAGGGACTTGAAAAGCTCGCATATATGTCGGTGCGTGAGGACAAGAACGACGTTACGGCATTGGATAAAGATAAAGAATTCGCGCTTCTCGACGAGAGATTTCTTGATAAGACAAGCCTGGCTATGCAGCACTGTCGTACAGTGACAAATAATATGGCTGCTTTATCTAAGGAGGCATTGTTTAAGTCACTCGAACTGTTTAAGGATTTCAGCGAGGACGGAGCGGAAATGGTCAGTGAGATTGAAGAGCGTGTTGACAGATACGAGGATGAGCTTGGAACATATCTCATGAAGCTGAGCAGCCGTGATCTTACGGAGCAGGATTCTGAGACGCTTAATATGCTTCTTCACTCAATCGGTAACTTTGAAAGAATTTCCGACCACGCATGCAATCTCGTGGACGCGGCAAGAGAGATGCACACAAAGAATATGCGTTTTTCCGATAAGGCGGCGTTGGAACTCAGTATATTTACCGGTGCTGTGAAGGATATTGTAAATATGTCATATAAAGCATTTGAGGATGAGAATGTTCAGGAGGCTATGCTTGTCGAGCCTCTCGAAGAAGTTATAGACGACATGAATATAGAGCTGAAGGCGCGCCATATCAGAAGACTCAGAGAGGGCAAATGTACTATCGAGCTGGGCTTTGTTCACTCTGATATTATTACAAATTATGAGCGTATTGCCGACCACTGTTCAAATATTGCCGTCTGCATAATTGAGATTAAGCAGGACGGATTTGATACTCATGAATATCTCGGAACAATAAAGCGAGAGGATAACGAACAGTTTAAAGCCAGATATGCTCAGTATAAAGAAAAATATAAGCTTCCTGAGACGAGGAGCTTTGCCACGACAGACGTGCAGCCCGCGCAGGTGCAAGGATAAACAGAAGCATTACGGGTGTGTACAAGGATAAATGGAGGGTAATATGGCACTTATATATGTTGTTGAGGATGATAAGAACATAAGCGAAATTGAAAGTTTTGCGTTAAAGAATGCAGGACATCAGATTATTGAGTGTACATGCGGAAAAGAGTTTCATAAACAGGTTGCGGAGCGCGTTCCGGACTTAATTCTTTTGGACATAATGCTTCCGGACGAGGACGGACTGGAAATTCTTACAAAACTCCGTGCAACTCCCGAGACAAGGCGCATTCCTGTAATATTAGTTACTGCAAAGACAACGGAGATTGATAAGGTTAAAGGTCTTGACATGGGAGCAGATGACTATCTTACCAAACCTTTCGGAGTTATGGAATTAATTTCAAGGGTTAAAGCGCTGCTTCGCCGTGTCGGCGGCATGGAAGAGGAAAAGTTTATAAGAATAGGAATTCTCTTTATAGATGACGAGAAGCACGTTGCTTATGTGGATGATAAGCCTGTCGAGCTGACTTATAAGGAGTATGAGCTTTTAAAATATCTTGCTATTAATCAGGGAATTGTTCTCTCGAGAGACAATCTCATGGAAAAAATATGGAGTTCGGATTATGAGGGCGAGTCGCGTACTCTTGACGTTCATATCAAGACGCTCAGGCAGAAGCTTGGCTCTGCCGGAACTTATATTAAGACGGTGAGAAACGTGGGATATTTTCTTGATGTTGATAATGCATAAATACGGATAGTGTTGAATATCCGGTGTTTTCAAGGCGCAGAAGGCCGGTTGCATATGTGTTTGCCGGCTGTCTGCGCTTTTTGTATAAATTATGATTGGAGAAAAGCTTGGTATGGGTTTAAAAAAGAGAATTAATCTGCAGTATATGTTTTTGACGTTTCTGGCGACTGTGGCTACAGTCACAATTTCAAGTGTTGTATTTTACGAATTGATAAAAAAAGAGGTTGTGAGCGATTTAAAAACATATGCCGATTTAATGGTAAAGTCAGATGCGTGGGAAATTGTGACCAGTCCGCAGAACAATACCATTGCTGTTTCGATGAGTGATGAAAAGCAGATCAGAATTACGCTTATCGACAGTGACGGAAAGGCAATATATGACAGTGATGCCGATATAGACGATATGGAAAATCACAGGGAGCGTCCGGAAGTAGCAGAGGCGTTTGAAAACGGAAGCGGACAGGCTATAAGAAAATCCGAGACAATGGGTAAGAGCGCGTTTTACTATGCTGTGAGAATGGACAATGACTGTGTGCTCCGTGTATCAAAGGAGGTAAGCAGTCTCACAAGTATTCTGTTTCAGGCAATGCCGGTAATGGTTATACTTTGCGTTAATTTATTTATCCTGTGTGTGATATTATCAAATTTGCTTACGAGAAGTATCATAGGACCGATAGAGAGGCTTGCCGGCAATCTTGACGCGTCGGATTCGGTTAAAGTCTATAAGGAGCTTGTCCCTTTTGTCACCACAATACGGCAGCAGCACGAGGATATTATGCGCAACGCCAACATGCGTCAGGAGTTTACTGCAAATGTATCACATGAATTAAAAACTCCGCTGACGTCTATTTCGGGATACTCGGAGCTTATCGAGAGCGGAATGGCAAATGACAGTGATATTGTGCGGTTTGCAAGAGAAATTCACAAAAGTTCTAACCGTCTTTTGACGCTTATTAATGATATTATACGTCTTTCTGAGCTGGACGGAGATATGAAAGAGGACATTTATGAGGAGGTAAACCTTTACGAGATAGCTCAGAACTGTGTAGACATGCTGCAGATGAGCGCCGGAAAGCATAATGTCTCACTTGTGCTGCACGGAAGCAGCCAGTATGTAAAAGCAAATAAACAGATGATGGAAGAACTTATATATAATCTGTGCGACAACGCAATACGGTATAATAATCCGGGCGGCTCAGTTGATGTAACTGTTGAATATAAAAACGGAAAGACGCTTGTTGAAGTAAAGGATACGGGAATAGGCATTCCAAAAGAACATCAGGAGAGGATATTCGAGAGGTTTTACCGTGTAGACAAGAGCCGTTCAAAGTCCACAGGCGGAACGGGACTTGGTCTTGCCATTGTAAAGCATATTGTCGCAAAGCATCCTAATGCAAAGCTTGAACTTAACAGTGAAGCGGGCAAGGGAACAACTATAAGAGTTTTGTTTGACTAGCGTGCAAATAAAAGCTATACTACAGAAAATGATACAGCTGGCTGTATTGATGTGTGCGGGAATGGAGGAAATATGTGGCGGATTTTGATTGTTGAGGACGATGAGATTATCGCTCGTACAATAGCGGAACATTTGTCACAGTGGGGATATGATACATGCGTTATAAAGGATTTTGAGCATGTGCTTGATGAGTTCGGCTCGTTTAATCCCCAGCTTGTGCTCATGGATATATCGCTGCCGTTTTATAACGGGTATCACTGGTGCTCAAAAATCAGAAATATTTCGAGTGTTCCGGTAATTTTTCTCTCGTCTATGTCTGATAATATGAATATTGTAATGGCGATGAATATGGGCGGAGATGACTTTATTACCAAGCCTTTTGATTTGAACGTGCTTACTGCGAAAATACAGGCTATGCTGCGGCGCACGTATTCCTTTGACAATGAAACGCATATTATTGAGTGCCGGGGCGGTATCTTAAATATAAATAATCAGACGTTTTTTTACGGTGACAATAAAATTGAGCTTACGCGCAACGAATACAAGATACTGCAATGCTTAATGGAGAAAAAGGGAAGCGCGGTTGAGAGAGAGACAATTATAGAAAAGCTGTGGGAGAGCGATGATTTTGTTGATGATAACACGCTGACGGTAAATATTACACGTCTGCGAAAAAAACTTGAAAACGCGGGCCTTAAGGATTATATTCAAACTAGAAAAGGGATTGGATATATCATTGAAGATTAATATTGGAAAAATAATAAAAAGCTATATAAAAGACAGAATAAAAATAGTGGGTTTGGTATGTGTTTTCGCGGTGATACCGGTTGCGGTTTCGGCGTTGTACCTTGAATCTGAGGCTCCGGCTGTATATTCTCTTATATTGTATGCGCTTATTCTTGTGACAGCGGGAGTTGTTGATTTTTACAGATATTACAGACAGTGGACGGCGATATGCCGTAATCTTGAGGTTGAGGAATTGTATGAAATCAGCGGCATTTCTGCGGAGTCGGAGCTTGATAAAATGTACCTGCTTCTGACCGAGAAGGTAATACGCGAAAAATCGGAGCTTGCGTCTAAAACTATGGTATCTGTGACGGAGCTTAAGGATTATTATGCTCAGTGGGCTCATCAGATAAAGACGCCGATAGCGGCGGCAAATTTGCTGCTCCAGGCTGCCACACAGGAGAAGTTTGTAAGAGAGTTGAAGCATGAGCTGTTTAAGATAGATTTTTATGTTGATGCTGTTATGAATTATCTCAGACTTGAGGATTTATCTTCAGACCTGAACTATGAAAACTGCGTGCTTGAGACAGTTGTCAAAAAATCCGTAAAGCGATTTTCAACTCAGTTTATCGCGAAAAACATATCTGTAAAACTGGAAAATCTTGACGTAGTTGTATGCACCGACGGGAAGTGGCTTGGATTTATATTGGAGCAGCTTCTTTCAAATGCCGTTAAATATACTGATTTCGGCGGCAGAATAAGCGTCTGCGGATGCAGTGACCCGGTTAAAAACCGTCGGATAATTGTTGTAAAGGACAGCGGAATAGGAATAAAGAGCGAGGACCTGCCAAGAATTATGGAGCGCGGCTATACGGGCTATAACGGAAGAATGGATAAAAAATCTTCAGGTATAGGTCTGTATCTGTGCAAAAAGGCGGCAGATAAAATCGGCGCCGAAATCAGAATAGAGTCTAAGGTCGGAATAGGAACGATGGTGTTTGTAACGCTTTCAGGAGAGGACAGGGGCAACATTACAAATTTGTAAGCTGTAAAGGATGAAATGTAAGCTGAATGAATGGCAGCTCATTTCATCCTTTTTTATAATAATAACCGATGAGTGGGAAATGATTGCTCTCATAAATAATTTGCGGCATGGAGGTTATAAAAATGTCTTTATTGGAAGTGAAGAATTTAAAAAAAGTTTATACAACAAGACTTGGCTCAAATCAGGTGCTGGCGCTTAAAAATGTAAGCTTCAGCGTGGATAAGGGAGAATTTGTGGCAATTATGGGCGAGTCGGGATCGGGAAAAACAACGCTCTTGAATTTGCTTGCAGCTCTTAACAAGCCGACGGCAGGAGATATTCTTCTGAACGGAAATAATATTGTGGGTATTAAGGAGAGCGACCTTGCTCTATTCAGGCGTACAAATCTGGGGTTTGTATTTCAGGATTTCAATCTGCTTGACACGTTTACGCTCAGAGACAATATTTATTTGCCGCTGATATTGTCCGGTGTAAAGCATACGGTGTGCGAACAGAGAATTGAGCCTATTGCCCGCAGGCTTGGTATAAGCGAATTGCTCGGAAAATATCCGTATGAGGTTTCGGGAGGTCAGAAGCAGCGTGCGGCTGTGGCAAGAGCCTTGATTACAAAGCCTCAGATAATTCTTGCGGATGAGCCGACGGGAGCTCTTGATTCAAAATCTTCGGACGCTATGCTTGATTTATTCGGGAAAATAAACAGTGACGGACAGACAATTTTAATGGTCACGCACAGCACAAAGGCAGCAAGCAAGGCAGGCAGAGTGCTTTTTATAAAGGACGGAGAAGTATTTCATCAGCTTTATAAGGCGGAAATGTCTGACGAGGAAATGTATCTGAGGATTTCAAATACGCTGACGGCGCTTGCAACAGGGGGTGATGTACGTGAATAATTCAATTTATCCTAAAATGGCGGCGCTGAATATACGCAAAAACGCAAAGATATATGTTCCGTATATTATCATGGGAATATTTGTTATAGCCTGCTATTATATGATGCATTCATTGAGCAGCAACAATACCATAAAAAATATGAGCGGCGGAGATTATGTCATTTCTATGGTGCAGCTTGGTGTCGGAGTTGTCAGCATATTTGCGGTAATTTTTCTGTTCTATATAAACAGTTTTCTTATGAAGCGCAGAAAAAAGGAATTAGGGCTTTACAATGTGCTTGGAATGGAAAAAAGACATATTGCGAGAATGCTGTTTTTTGAAAATGTCTATGTTGTAGTGACAGATATGGCAGCGGGTCTGGCAGTCGGAATGATACTCTCAAAGCTTATGTTTTTGCTTTTGATGAAGCTTATCAATACGGGAACAGTAATCGGATTTGAAATCTGTGCAGAATCAGTTCAGGCAACGATTATATTTTTTCTTTTAATTTTTGCGGTAATGTTTTTGTACAATATTTTAAAAATAGGAATGAGCAATCCAGTCGAGCTTCTGCAAGGCGGAATGGTTGGTGAAAAAGAGCCGAAAACAAAGGTGCTGATTGCGTTAATCGGCTTAGTAATGTTAGGGGCGGGATATTTATTTGCCTTTAAGACAAAATCACCGTTTAATGCGCTCAACTTATTTTTTCTTGCTGTGGCGGCTGTAATTATAGGAACATATTGTCTGTTTACAGCGGGGAGTATTGCGGTGCTTAAGCTTTTGCGCAAAAATAAAAAATTTTATTATCATCCGACACATTTTACTATTGTTTCAGGCATGCTTTACAGAATGAAACAGAATGCAGTCGGGCTGGCAAATATTTGCATTTTGTCGACTATGGTGCTTATAAGTATTTCAACTACGGTCTGCATGTATTCAGGAATTGAAAAATCGGTTTCCGAGAGATGTCCGAGGGAAATTAATGTGTCGGCAGAGCTGACGGAGGAATATTTTGATACTGCCGCATCTGAGGTTGACGCTGCAGTTGACGAAATTGTCTCATCAAATAACGCTCAGAAGAAAAATACAAGAGCCTTCAGAAGTTATACAATTATCGCTAATGAAGACAAAAAGGGAAGTTATTCTATACCTACAGATACAGACAGCTCATATGCGGCTGCGATGCTTGGAGAAAACGGCACGACCTTTGACTGTATTCCTCTTGAGGATTTTAACACTGTGATGGGTACTGACTATTCTCTTTCGGACGGCGAGGTTTTGCTCTATGACACAAAGAATACAGAGCTTACATCGGTGGAGCTCAATGCGGGCGGTCAGAGCAGGGTGTTTAAGGTTAAAGATACCGAGCTGAAAAACGGTGATGAAATTTTAAGCGATTCGGGGATTGTGCCTAATGAATTTTTAATGGTAGTTAAAGACTTTGATACTTTTAAATCTGTTTACTATATGATAAATGGGGCGGAGAGCACCGATTCAGCTTCGTCTGCGGCGGTCAGCGGAGGTACGAAGGTATACTATTACTTGGGCTTTGATACGGATTTAAGCACAGACGAGGGTATTGAGCTGACAAAGCAAATTTACGGCATTGATATTCCGTCGGCTTATGTGCAGGCGGAAAATAAGATACAGATGAGACAGGAATATTATCAGTTGTACGGTGGCTTCTTGTTTTTGGGTATGTTCGTAGGCATACTTTTTTCTGTGGCAACGGCGCTGGTTATTTATTATAAGCAGATTTCAGAAGGATATGAGGACAGAGAGCGGTTTGATATTATGCAGAAGGTGGGAATGAGCTACGACGAGGTAAAAAGAACAATCCGAAGCCAGGTGTTAATGGTCTTTTTCCTTCCGCTTGTTGTTGCCGGAATACATGTGGCGGTATCGTTCAGGGTTATAAAAATGATTTTAAAAATGTTATCCATGACAGAGCCAACGCTGTTTATGGCGGTAACACTTATAACTCTGCTTGTTTTTGCGGTTATGTATACAATCGTATTTATGATTACAACAAAGGCGTATTACGGAATTGTGAAGAGAGAGGCGTGATATATAGCAGATTTCGTTGAAAGCGGCAGTAAAGTCTGGTAGAATAATATTAATTATTAAAGAAACAGGATGTGCCGTACATGGAAGATAAGAAGAAAGTTAATATAGAGCTGGTAAAAAGAATAATTATCTTCCTGCTTTTAATAGTGATAGTTGCAGTTTTCCGTGATGAATTAATTGACGGAATACATGAGATGCGCAGGGTTTCGTTTATTCAGGTAGCAGGTATATTTGCTCTGGCGCTGATGTATATGCTTATAGAGGGATATATAATTTATCAAATGTCTAAAGCTTACAATCCTGAAATTTCATACGCAGGATGCGTCGGCTGCGCTTATTACTGTGAGTTTGTAAGGCTTGTTACGTTCGGAAGCGGCGCGGGTATAGGTGAGATATATTACCTGAGCAAACAAGGGATTAAACCGGCCAATGCCACGGGTTTAAGCCTTATTCAGTATATGCTGCGTAAAATTGCAATAGGAGTTCTGGGCGGACTGTGTTTTATTCTGTGTTTTAATACGGTTAATCCATATATCGGAGAATATAAGATATATCTTTTATTTGCGGTTATCCTGACCTCAATTATAGGTCTTTGTATTATATTTTTATCCTGTTCCGCGAAATGTGCCGGGCTGATTTTCAGGATTTTAGATTTGGTCGGGAGAAAATGGTCAATATCCGGAAAGCTGGAAAAGTTAAAAAATCAAGTTGTCATACTGCAATCAGGGGCAAAGGATTTATTTAAGAGCAAATCAAGGCTCATTAAAGTGATGTGCCTTAATTTCTGTAAGTTTTTTTGTCTTTATATGATACCGTATGTGCTGTATGGCAGTGATACCGAGCTGAGTATGGGAATGTCATTTGTTCTGATGTCGCTTGCCACAATGATTGCGGGAGTTATTCCGACTCCAAGCGGATATGGCTCGATTGATTTTTGTCTTCTCATACTTTTTGAGGCTATTATCGGCGACGCGCGAGTGGTATCGCTGGCATTGCTGTATCGGATTGTAACTACGGTAACTCCTGCTGTTATCGGCGGGGTTGTTGCATGGAAAGGAAGTTTAAACAGGTCTGAGATGAACAGTCTCAAAGATTGAAGCGGGTGTCCCAAAAGTCATGAACTGACTTGAGGGACGCCCGCTTTTATATTGCATATATTAAATAGAAGCATAAACTATAAGGTTATGAATAAAATGAGAAATTATGTATCTTTATCATTAGAAACAAACCTGTTTTTCGGAAGAATTATGAAAGAGCATTCGCTGTTTCTTCTTGCCGCATTTCCGTCAAAGGAGACGGCGTATATAGAAAAGGCAGACTGGTTCAGGGCAGAGTTTGAAAAATTGCTGGAGAGAGTGGTGCAGCTTTCAAACGGAATGGTTGGAAAAAGTGTTTTGTGTTCCGGCGAGGTGGTGACAGAATTTACCGAAATGGCGGAACAGCAGACAAAGCGCCTGACGGGAATACCTATTGATATTCAGATTACACAGGCGGAGAAAAATTTACAGGCGGGAGTTGGAAGAAATATAACAAGAGAAATGGTGCAGCAAGTCAGAAAAATAAATCAGAGAGCTCTCTGGCTGCTGAACGGTCTTATTGAATTTAAGGAGAGAATTTTGCAGGAAGTTACGTCTTGCAGGCTGTATACGGCTAACTACCCTCTGTTGATTGAGCATATTATCAGAGAGGCGAAATTATACAGACAAATTCTCACATCTCTCCAGCAGAGAGGCTGCATGCCTATGCAGGATTTAAGAGACACAGAGCTTTTCTGGAATCAGATTATGATGGAACATGCACAGTTTATCAGAGGGCTTCTTGACCCTGCCGAGTGCGAGCTTATACAGACGGCAAATGCTTTTTCAGAGGATTACTGCCGTCTGATTGAGGAAGCAAAAGCACAGGAGTGCCGTGCAACGGAGAGCCTGACGAGAAAAACGCTGGAGACTACCGGGAAATACCGTGACTTTAAAGCGGCAGGCACTCAGGGTATTACCGGCTGCAGCATACGCTCAGTTATACTTCCTCTGCTGGCGGACCATGTGCTTCGTGAGGCAAATCACTATCTCCGTATATTGGATAATTCTGAAAAAGGGGTATAGCGTATGGAGTTGTATCAATATCCCGAAAAAAAACAAGTAAAGTATTTTAACATAGAAGCTGTTCAAATTCCGATTGTATACAATAAATACGGGGGTATGACCCGAATGGACTTATGTATGTGCTTGAGGAGGACGCACAGAGAATTAAGAGAGAGGCGCATATACGCTTCAGTCAGATGCCTCCGCAGCCCTATGAAGAGGTACAGCCGCTTGTTATTCGCGTAAATCTTGGCGACACTGTCAAAGTGTGTTTCCGCAATAATTTAAACCGCAGGCTGTCAATTCATGTACAGGGGCTTGCCTATGATGTAATGACTTCCGACGGGAGCAGCGCAGGATATAATAAAGACAGTACAACCGCCGGGGAAATTATGTATACATGGTATGCGGATACGGAGGGTGTTTTTTTATTCCATGATATGGCGGACTCAAGAAGCGGAGAGCAGGCTACCAATGTTCACGGACTTTTTGGAGCTGTAATTGTGGAGCCTCCGGAGGCAAAATGGTTTAGTCCGCAGACAGGGGAAGAGTTGAAAAGCGGTCTGATGGCGGACATTTATACGCCCGGCAGACCTGCTTTCAGAGAATACACTGTATTTTTCCATGACGAGCTGGAAATTCTTGATAAGGACGGCAAAATTCCGATTGACCATATGACCGGACTGCCGTCCTCTACTACTGCAATCAGCTATCGCGCTGAGCCAATGAGAAACCGTATGCCTCTTTCACATGACCCGGCAGATACGGGAGAGGATATTTCGATGAGCTCATGGGTGTACGGCGACCCGGCGCCTCCGATTTTAAGGGCATATGTGGGCGATCCGGCAAAAATACGGCTTGTGCACGGTGGAATAAAGGAGACGCATGTGTTTCATCTTCACAATCACCAGTGGAGACTGGAAGTGGATAATACGGTTTCTACGATTTTGGATTCGATTTCCATAAGTCCCCAGGAATGCTATACGCTTGACATATTGTACGGCGCGGGAAGCAGAAATAAAGTCATCGGAGATGTGATTTTTCACTGTCATCTCTACCCTCATTTTCATGAGGGAATGTGGACTTTATGGAGAATTCATGACAGGCTTGAGGATGGAAAAGGTGTGCTCCCGGATGGAACACGCGTACCTCCGCTTCTTCCGCTGAAAGACAGAAAGCGTCCGCCTGACAAAGACGCTCTTCATCCCGGGTATCCTAATTTTATCTGCGGCCAGACAGGCGAGCCGCCGAGACAGCCTCCATGCGGGGTGCTGGATGCGGAGGGAAACGTAAAGGAGTGTCCGACGCAGCTTGAAGAAGCTAATTTTGTGAAAACGCCGGCTCCCGGTGCGTTGTATACAGATACTTGCCCGTGTCATACCGCAGGCGATTGCTGTTGTCTGAAGAAAGATAACACCTCTTGCGAGTGTTGCCGTTTTCCGGAAAACTGCGAAAAGGTAAGAGTGTTTGAGATTGCTCTTGTACAGGCAAAAATCACGTACAACAAATATGGCTGGCACGACCCCGAAGGCAGATTTTTTGTGTTAAAGGAAGAACTGGAACGGCACGGAGGGCTTGAAGCATATATACGAAAGGTTGAGGAAAATAAAATCTGTGTCGAGCCGCTCGTAATACGTGCCAATGCGGGAGACTGCATAGAGCTGCGAACTACCAATCTGCTCCCGGAATTTTTGGGAGGAAATGCGTTTCAGCTGAAAACAATGACTGATATTGTAGGGCATCATGTGCATCTTGTAAAATTTGACACAATAACCTCAGACGGAGCGGCAAACGGCTGGAATAATATAGCGGGAGCGAGAAAGTATGAGACTTTAGTGGAAAGATTTTTTGCGGACGAGGAATTGCGGACAGTATTTTTCCATGACCACCTTTTTGCCAATGCACATCAGATGCACGGGGTATTCGGAGCCCTGATAATTGAGGAAGCGGGTGCGACTTTTCATAATATCAGAAACGGCGAAGAGCTGAGCTTCGGCACTAAAGCGGTAATACGAAGGAGAGACGGCACCTCTTTCAGAGAGTTTGCGCTTTTTGTCCATGATTTTGCATTCTTGTTTGACAAGGACGGCAAGCCGTTAAATGCTCCGGAGGTTCCCGGCTCTCATGACGACCCGGCTTATATCTTCAGTTCATTTGTGCACGGGGACCCGGCAACTCCGGTATTGGAGACATATCCGGGCGATGAACTAATGATACGTCTTGTAGACGGAGCTCATGAAGAACAGCATGTATTTAATATTACCGGAATGTCATGGAGAAAGGAACCGGCAGATAATAAATCGCCTCTGGCTGCATCACAGACAACGGGAGTTTCGGAAGCTTTTAACCTTAATATAAAAGATGCGTATCAGGCGGGGGATTATCTTTATTATTTCGGAGGAATAGATGATGCGTGGCTGGGACTATGGGGAATTATACGCGCTTACGACAGGTATCAGGAGTGTCTGAAGCCTCTGTGCAAGGGTAAAGATATGATAATGCCGCTTCCGCCGTGTCCGGGAAAAAATGATGTGGTGAGAAGATATGAGGTTGCGGCTGTACAGACAAATCTCATCTACAACAGGTATGGCGACCATGACCCTGACGGGTTAATCTTTGTTCCTCTGAAGGATGTGGACGGAGTGCTCTCGGGGAGAGCAGGCGCTATCTTTGGAGGGCGGACCGTGAATACGGCGCATGTATTTTGCAGTCATTCGCTGACATGAGAAATCACAGATACCACGGTTTGTTCGGAGCTGTGATTGTAGAGCCAGCCGGAGCGGAATGGCATGCCAATTTTTCCCGTAAAAAGGATGCGTTTGCTGAGCAGGCAGTTATCACAGCCCCTGGAGTAGAGTGCTTTCGCGAGTATGCGCTGTTTATCCAGAACGGCATAAGACTTCTTGATGCACAGGGACAGCTTATACGCACGGTGTCAGCGGCAGAAGGGGAGAATGCCGATGATGAAGATACGGGAGAGAAAGGATATAACTACAGGTCGGAGCGATTTTATAACAGGCTTTTGAAGGATAAAAGGGTGTGGAAGGTATTCAGCAGCAAAATTCACGGAGACCCTGCAACGCCTATATGGAAGGCATATTCCGGCGACCGTGTGATATTTCGCGCCATGATGCCTGCTGATAAGCCAAGAAATGTTTCTCTTACGGTACACGGACATATGTGGAGGGAGCAGCCGGGAGACGCGCTTTCAAGAGAGATACCGCTTCAGGGAGCTATCAGTATCGGAAACAGGGCTGAGATGGAGCTGAAAGGCGGAGCCTCCTGCCCGGGAGATTATCTTTATCGCTCGGGAAGTTTCGCGTGGGATGTGGAATCCGGAATGTGGGGAATTTTCCGCGTAATGAGACATACATTCGGAGATAAATGTAAAAATATATGCGGAAAAATTATCAGACGTCGGACAAAATAAAAAGTAAATAATAAATATATGACAAGAGCAGAAGGGTGTGTATTTAAGATAAAACGCCTTTCTGCTTTTTGGCTGTCAGGTAAGCTGCACGGCAGCGAGAGAAATTCTTCATGAGATTTTTTGTTAGAATATTATTGACACCGCTTTTGAAATGTTATAATATTTAATTCACAAAGATACCCCTGTGGGGTATATGGGAGGCGAGAATAATGTGTGAATATGAAAAAAACAATAATATAGAACTGACTGATACGGACTGCTGCTGCGCCAAAACGCAGACCGGCGATAAATCACCGGACTGTAATGATACAGTAAGAAGCTGTGAGAATTGCAGGCATAAAGAGAGGTCAGAGAAGGAGTATAAGGATTTAATTAACCGTTTAAACAGAATTGAAGGTCAGATAAGAGGCATTCGTGGAATGGTAGAGAAAAGCGCATACTGTCCTGATATTTTAGTTCAGGTATCTGCTGCAAATGCGGCGCTTAACAGCTTTAATAAAGTTTTGCTTGCAAATCACATAAAATCATGCGTCACGAGAGATATTAAAGAGGGCAGGGATGAGACGGTTGATGAGCTGGTAGCAGTGCTTCAGAAGCTGATGAAGTAACAGATTGGAGGTGACAAGATATGAAGCAGTACATTGTTACAGGTATGAGCTGTGCGGCGTGCAGCGCAAGAGTTGAAAAGGCTGTATCAAAAGTTGACGGCGTTTCGAGCTGTTCTGTGAGTCTTCTCACTAATTCAATGGGAGTGGAGGGAACGGCGTCGGATGCTGATATTATAAAGGCGGTTGAGGACGCGGGATACGGAGCTTCACCAAAATCAGCTCACGCAGCTGCTGACGGCGCGAAAGGCAACGTGGACGGCAGTTCGCAGACGGGAGGCGTGTTCTCTCAGCAGGAGGAGATGCTGAAAGACAGGGAGACGCCGCTGCTTAAAAAGAGACTGATTGCATCAGTGGGCTTCCTTATAGTTCTCATGTATATCTCAATGGGACATATGATGTGGAACTGGCCTCTGCCGGAATTTTTGGAAAATAATCATGTCGCTGTCGGTCTAATTCAGATGCTTTTAACGATAATTATCATGGTTATTAATCAGAAGTTTTTTATCAGCGGGTTTAAGGGGCTGATACACAGAGCGCCTAATATGGATACGCTTGTGGCGCTGGGCGCCGGGGCGGCGTTTGTATACAGTACTTATGCGTTATTTGCAATGACCGATGCACAGATGAAGGGAAATTCTGAGGCTGTAATGCATTATATGCATGAGTTTTATTTTGAGTCGGCGGCTATGATTTTAACACTGATTACAGTGGGAAAAATGCTTGAAGCTCATTCTAAGGGAAAGACGACAGACGCCATAAAGGGGCTTATGAAGCTTGCACCGAAAACGGCTACGGTTGTAAGAGACGGGCAGGAGGTGAAGGTAGCTGTTGAGAATGTGCGAAAGGGCGATGTTTTTGTTGTAAGACCGGGAGAAAATATTCCGGTTGACGGTATAGTTCTTGAGGGAACAAGTGCAGTCAATGAGGCGGCTCTCACGGGCGAGAGCATTCCAGCGGATAAGGAGCCGGGAGATGCAGTTTCAGCGGCGACGCTTAACCAGTCCGGCTTTCTCAAATGTGAGGCGTCGAGAGTAGGCGAGGATACGACGTTGTCACAGATTATACAGATGGTGAGTGATGCTGCGGCGACGAAGGCACCTATCGCAAAGATTGCGGATAAGGTTTCCGGAGTGTTTGTTCCTGCGGTTATAGCTATTGCCGTTATAACGACAGCAGTATGGCTTATAGCCGGGCAAAGCGTGGGTTACGCTCTGGCGCGAGGAATTTCGGTGCTTGTAATAAGCTGTCCTTGTGCGCTTGGACTTGCGACGCCTGTTGCGATAATGGTAGGCAACGGACTTGGGGCAAAAAACGGCATGTTGTTTAAGACTGCGGTCTCTCTTGAGGAGACGGGAAAAACTGAAATTGTAGCGCTTGACAAGACAGGAACGATAACAAGCGGCGAGCCTGAGGTTACCGATATTGTGTGCACGTCTGAGGAAACGAAGCTGCTGACTGCGGCTGCGGCACTGGAAGCCCGCTCGGAGCACCCGCTTGCGAGAGCTGTTTTAAAGTATGTTAAGAGCGACGCACCGGAAATATTTGATAAAAAGCCTGAGGCCGAAAATTTTAAGGCGCTTGCAGGCAACGGATTGACAGCTTTTGTAAACGGAAGTAAACTGACAGGAGGAAGCCTTAAATTTATAGGAAATCTTGTGGAGGTGCCCGATGACATAAGGCAAAAGGCGGAAAAGCTTGCCGAAGAGGGAAAGACGCCGCTGCTTTTTGCAGAGGAAAACACACTTCTTGGTATTATTGCCGTTGCGGACGTGATAAAGGAGGACAGTACTGAGGCGGTAAGGGAGCTTCACAACATGGGTATACGAGTTGTAATGCTGACCGGAGACAATGAGAGAACTGCAAGGGCAATAGGCAGGCAGGCGGGCGTTGACGAGGTTATTGCAGGTGTGCTTCCTGACGGAAAAGAGGCGGTAATCCGCAGGCTGAAACAGGAAGGAAAGGTCGCAATGGTTGGCGACGGCATTAATGATGCACCGGCGCTCACAAGAGCTGACATTGGAATTGCAATCGGGGCAGGAACGGATATTGCTATTGATGCTGCCGACATTGTTCTTATGAAGAGCCGCTTGAGAGATGTTCCGGCAGCTATAAGATTAAGCCGTGCAACGCTTAGAAATATACATGAAAACCTGTTCTGGGCATTTTTCTATAATGTGATAGGAATTCCGCTTGCGGCGGGGGTTTTTATAAATCTTTTCGGCTGGGAGTTAAATCCGATGTTTGGAGCTGCCGCGATGAGTCTTTCGAGCTTCTGCGTAGTTACAAACGCGCTGCGGCTGAATTTTTTCAAGATATATGATTTCAGGCATGACAGAAAGCGTGTCAGAAAGAATGGTAAAAATATTTCAGATAAAGGAGATAATAAAATGAAAAAGACACTTAAAATTGAAGGTATGATGTGCGGACATTGTGAGGCAAGGGTAAAGAAGGCGCTTGAGGCGCTCGCGCAGGTAGACGAGGCTGTTGTCAGCCATGAGGCAGGAACGGCTGTTGTTACGCTCAACGCTGAGGTTGAGGATACTGTGCTTAAGGAGGCGGTAGAGGCACAGGACTACAAGGTAAATCAGATAGTATAATACTCAGACTGTTTGGAAAATAAATTTTCATAAAAGATAATTGGGATATGTTCTTAAGCGCTGCCGTGTTATTAGCTGTAGGTAGAATATTTATAGCTGTCTGTGCTATAATAGAGAAAAACTACAACGTATAATCATTGCAGCGCTTATTTTATTTTATAGGAAGGTTATCTTAACTTTCTATAGAATAAAAATGCTCCGCTAAGAATATATGTTGCAGATGCATAAAAGGAGGTTAAAGTTTATGAATGAAGCTATTGAGAACATGATTACAAGAAGAAGCATTAGAAAATATAAGCCTGATGCCATACCGGAGGATGTACTGGAACGAATTATCAAGGCGGGCACATATGCTCCGACAGGTATGGGAAAGCAGTCTCCGATAATAATTGCCGTTACTGATAAAAAGGTGCGTGATAAACTTTCAAAAATGAATGCGATGATAATGGGCAAGGGTGAGGAGTTTGACCCGTTTTACGGAGCGCCGGCTGTGCTTGTAGTGCTTGCTGATAAGGAGCGTCCTACATATATTTATGACGGAAGTCTCGTAATGGGAAATCTTATGCTTGCGGCACATTCTGAGGGAATAGGAAGCTGCTGGATACATCGTGCAAAGGAGGAGTTTGAAACTGCCGAGGGTAAAGAACTTCTCAAATCTCTCGGAATAGAGGGTGATTATGAGGGTATAGGACATTGTATTCTCGGTTATGCGGACGGAGAGGAGCCTCAGCCGCATCCGATAAAAGATAACTATGTGTATTATGTGAAATGATTTTAAAATTGTATATATGGAGTGGAGATTGACATGCAGGATAAAACAACGGAGATTTTTAAAAATGCATCTGTGCCGAAAGCTGTCATAACTAATGTAGTTCCATCTATTGTAAGTATGATTATGGTGCTGCTATACAATCTGGCTGATACATTTTTTATAGGACAGACAAAGGATGCATATAAGGTTGCGGCTGTTTCGCTCGCGACGCCGGCATTTATGATTTTTATGGCGATTGGAATGCTGTTTGGCATAGGAGGAACTTCTCTTATATCGAGAATGATTGGTGAGGGAAGAAAGGAGAAAGCAAAAAATACATCATCTTTTTGCTTCTGGTCAGGATTTTCAATAGGCGTTGTGGCTATGGTTTTAATATGGGTTTTTTCGGAGCCTATTTGCAGGATTATAGGAGCAAGCGATGATACGCTCAACTATACTCTTCAATATGTAAATATAGTATCTCTTGGAGTGCCGTTTCTGATTGTGGGAAATTCTTTCAGTAATATTATACGTGCAGAGGGTATGCCGAAAACAGCTATGCTGGGAATGATTATCGGAAATATGATGAATATAGTGCTTGATCCGATTATGATACTTGTATTTGACTGGGGAGTTGCGGGAGCGGCAATAGCCACTGTCATAGGAAATGTTTTTGCGGCAGTGTTTTATATCTTTCATCTTATGTCAAAAAAGACAATTCTTTCTATCAATCCGAAGGACTATAAGATTGGAGACAGGATTTGTACGGGGGTTCTTGCCATTGGAATTCCGGCATCTTTGAATTCAATGCTTATGAGCATCTCGAATATTCTTATCAATAATGTTATGACCGGATACGGAGATATGGCTGTTGCGGGACTTGGCGTAGCCATGAAGGTAAACATGATTGTCGTCATGCTCTTAATAGGACTTGGAACGGGAGTTCAGCCGCTTTTGGGCTACTGCTTCGGAGCAGGAAACAGAAAGCGGTATATGGCGGTGCTTAGATTTTCGCTGATACTGGCTTTTTGCATGAGCGCAGTTATGACTGTAATCTGTTACTGCGGAGCCGGACCGCTTGTCACGGCATTTCTTGACAATGATGATGCATTTGGATACGGAATGTCATTTTCGAGAATTTATATATTATCGGGACCTGTTATGGGCATACTTTTTGTTCTGATTAACGCTATTCAGTCTACCGGGGCCGCGATACCTTCGCTTATTCTGTCAGTGAGCAGGCAGGGAATTTTATATATTCCTATTCTGGCTGTTTTCAGCCGTGTATTTGATGAGGCGCGTATGGTTGCGCTGGCGCAGCCTGTTACGGATTATCTCGCTGCTGCGCTTGCGGTAATTCTTTTTATTGTCACATATAAAAAATATTTCAGTCATATGAAATGACATAAATATACAAAAACAGACCTAGACAGGCTGATATATATTACTCTAAAATCAATCTGTGTATGATTTAATTTACTAAGTATACCTTAAATCATATTAAACTTTTAAAAATTGTTGTAAATCAGTATATATAAATATGTTCAGTGTGAAATATTCATTATTTGGTAAAAAATTCTCTTAAATTATAAAAATATGTGTATAGTATCAGCGGGATGAATTCATGCATGCAAGTTTTCCGCAAGCCAGCCTGCAGTAAGCAGAATTTTTTATTGGATACTTGCATGCGGCTGTCGCTGTAATCATTAAAAAATGAGAGGTGTCATAATTGATATAATGTGCACTGAGTGCACATTATATCTGCTCATTAATTTTTGCGTTTACCGCAAAAATAAGAGCGCTTAAAATACGCCGTAGGCTTCATGTCCGCATGGCGGACATGGAATAATGAGTGCAACAATGACAGGGATTGGTAGTTATGAGAGTATCTTTAAAACAAAATAAGCTGTTTATCATTTTGGCAATGTCGCTTGTGCTGGGGGTTAGTCATACGTTTCTGATTCCTTTGGTTATAAATCTTGTGATAGGCAGTATTATGAAACCGGCGGGAAGTGATTTTCTGCCGGTTGAAATAATGTTTAGCCTTATGTTTCTTGTAATAGCGTTTATATGCATGCTTATGCTTGTGGTATGTCTTGCATATGACTGCGCTGCATTTGCTTCTTCCGGGGATAAAGGCGGAAGAATTCTTTTAAATTCCCTTACAGACAAAAATAATAGCTCAGTTCAATTAAATTTCAGCGCAAGTAAAATATTATTTAAATTTCTCAAGATTATTTCTGTGTATTGCGGAGCTGTATTGGTATTTTCTTTTATAAACGGATTAGTGGCGGCCTTTCTGTACAGAGCGCTTCATGAAAGCGTGACGGTAGATGTCATAAAGGAATTCAGCGATTATATTATAACGGCGGAAACACTTGCTGTAATGCCTTTGCCGACGGCGGCATTCTGGAGCGTTATGCATGGAAAAGATGAGACGGTAAATAACAATAACAGAAATTTAAAATCATTATTTAACGGTATAAATATAAATTTCCGGGTATATATTAAGCTTCTTATATTGTTTCTTATTCTGTACGTGCTGGGGTATATCGTAACTACTGCTGTTCACAGTAATTCAGAGTTTGCGCCGTCATATATGTCAGAGCTTTTGGCGTCACAATCAGGTTTGTATATACAGAGCAGACATGTTTCCGCATCAAAAATTTTTGTTTTAGACATAATTAAGACGGCGGCATATACGGCTTCAGGTATGGCAGGAATTATAATTACAGAGAGAATATGTATGTGCGATGAAGAAGATTTTATAAATGTTTTTAAATCCGGAGCAAAAGGAAACAGAGGGCTTATTTTTATGGTTTTATGTGCGTTTATGACAAGTTTCCTTATGCTGCCGGGCAATATTAAGATATGCAAAGCAGATGAAATTTATAATAAGCAGACAGATATACAAATACTCATTTCATATAATAAAGCCGCAGAATACGATGTGTATAAAAGCAGAAGCAATAACATATATGACGATAAATTTTCTGCGCTGGAAAAGTATATGTTCTGGTACGGAGCGGGACAGGGAATAATAAAGCTGCTTTCATGGGGTAATGTAAGCGGGGCGGCATATATGTCCGACTATCTGTATCACGCATGGGATTTATGTGTTTTGTATTGAGTTTGGTGATGCCTGTTAATTGTATTGTTTTACGGTTTGAAGGATTTTTTATATATATTTTATTAAAAACTCATAGTATTTTTCTTTATTTTTTTAAAAACGCGTGTTAATATCAAGAAATGCTAATTTAAGGAAAAGGAGATAAATCATGAGTAGAATTTTTAAAAATTTACTGCCTTACTGGAAGTCAGTAATAGTTATATTGATACTTCTGGTTTTGCAGGCATGGTGTGATTTGTCGCTTCCTCAGTACACATCGGATATTATTGATGTGGGTATTCAGAACGGCGGTGTAGAGCATGTTATGCCGGAAGCGATTACACAGGATGAATATAAACTTGCTCAGATTTTTATGACGGATGAAGAAAAGACAATCTGGCAGGAAAGCTATGATTTAGACGGCGATATTTACAGGCTCAATGTTAAGAGCGAAAAAACTCTGTCGTCATATGATGAGAAGTTTACTCTTCCGCTTATTATAAATAATCAGATGACAGATGAAGAGAAGCAGCAGCTTATGATGCTCTCGGATGCGGGAATGCTGACAGATGAAACAGTAAATCAGATACGGGAAAAAGCGTCTGAGACTATTGACACAATGGGGTCTTCGCTTGTCAGTTCAATGGGCGTTGCATACGCTGTAAAGCAGGACAAAAACGCCGGACTTGATATGGATGCTATTCAGACGAGGTATCTTTGTGTGTCAGGCGCAAAAATGGTAGCAATGGCATTGCTTGTTGCGCTTACAACAGTTCTCGTGGGACTTTCCGCTTCGAGAGTCGCTGCAGGAATAGGACGTGATTTGCGCGGAAATGTATATAAGAATGTAATAAACTTTTCCAATGCGGAGATGGATAAATACTCAACGGCATCACTTATTACAAGAACAACTAACGATATACAGCAGGTGCAGCTTGTCACTGTACTTATGCTGAGAATGGTGCTGTATGCTCCTATTCTCGGTATCGGAGGAATTTTCAAGGTAATGGAGACCGGCGCAGGCATGGAGTGGGTAATTGCGCTTGCGGTTGTTTTAATTATAGGCGTTGTTCTGCTTCTTATGGTGATTGCAATGCCTAAATTCAAGCTTATGCAGAAGCTTGTCGATAATGTAAACCTTGTTTCAAGAGAAATTCTTACAGGTCTTTCGGTTATTCGTGCCTTTGGACGCGAAAAGAAGGAAGAGGAGCGATTTGACCAGGCTAACAGGTCGCTGACAAAGACAATGATTTTCACTAACCGTGTAATGACATTTATGATGCCTACGATGACATTTATCATGTACGGGTTAAACGTATTGATTATCTGGGTTGCATCTCACAAGATTGATGAGGGAAGCATGCAGGTCGGTGCAATGACTGCATTTATCACATATGCTATGCAGATTGTCATGTCATTTTTGATGCTCACAATGATGTCTATTATGCTTCCCAGAGCTGCTGTTTCTGCAAACAGAATTGAGGAGGTCCTTAAAGAAGTTCCTTCAATTAAAGACCCTGAAAACCCTGAGCGGCTTGAGGAGCACAACGGTGTGGTAACATTTAATCATGTGTCTTTCAGGTATCCTAACGCAAAGGCTAACGTACTTACAGATATAGATTTTGTGGCAAAGCCGGGACAGACTACTGCTATTGTGGGAAGCACAGGCTGCGGAAAATCAACTCTCATTAATCTCATTCCAAGACTCTACGATGTCACAGAGGGCTCTGTTATGGTAGACGGTCACAACGTAAAGAATATTTCTATGGAAGAGTTAAGAGATGAGATTGGTTATGTCCCTCAGAAGGGAGTGCTTTTCTCAGGAACTATTGCATCGAATCTGAGGTATGGACGTGAGGAGGCTACCGACGAAGAAATTGCTGAGGCAGCACAAATCGCTCAGGCAACGGAATTTATTGAAGGCAAGAGAGACCGCTATAACAGTCCTATCGCTCAGGGCGGTTCCAATGTGTCGGGAGGTCAGAAGCAGAGGCTTTCTATTGCGAGAGCTATTGCTAAAAATCCGAAAATCTATATTTTCGACGACAGCTTTTCTGCCCTTGATTTAAAGACAGATGCCGCGCTTCGAAAGGAGCTGGCCGGAAAGGTTAAGGACAGTACAGTTATTATAGTTGCGCAGAGAATAAGCACAATTCTTCATGCAGACCAGATACTTGTAATGGATGAGGGAAGAATTGTAGGAAAGGGAACTCATGAGGAGCTTATGAGCTCATGTGAGGTTTACCAGCAGATTGCACGTTCACAGATGTCAGCAAAAGAGCTTGGAGAGGAGGCATAAGCTATGGAAGAAAAAAAGGATTTTAAAATGCCTCATAAGACAGGAGGAATGGGCAGACCGGGCGGACCCGGAGGAATTGGAGCGGCGCCGGAAAAGGCAAAAAACTTTAAGGGCTCAATTTCAAAGCTTGCATTATATGTAGGAAAATTCAAAATCGGTATTTTTGCCGTAATACTGTTTGCGGCAATTTCGACAGTGTTTAATGTTATCAGCCCGAAAATTCTCGGTAAGGCTACTACCGCGCTGTCTGAGGGGCTGATGAGAAAGATTCAGGGAACAGGAGGAATGGATTTCGGGTATATAGGAAAAATACTTGTAATTGTTCTTGTTCTTTATCTTATAAGCGTTATTTTCAGTTTTTGTCAGGGCTGGATTATGACCGGCATAACACAGAAGATATGTTACAGGCTGCGTAAAGAGATTTCAGAAAAAATAAACCGTATGCCTATGAAGTATTTTGAGAGCAGGACATTCGGAGAAGTTCTCTCAAGGATTACAAACGATGTGGATACGCTTGGGCAGGGCTTAAACCAGAGTATTACGACTATTATCACTTCTGTTGCTACAATGGTCGGAGTGCTTATAATGATGCTCAGCATCTCTCCGCTGATGACAATTATTGCGGCTGTAATTCTGCCTGTTTCGGCAGCGCTGATTTCATTCGTTGTAAAGCGCTCACAAAAATACTTTAAGACGCAGCAGGAATATTTAGGTCATATAAACGGTCAGGTAGAAGAAACCTACAGCGGTCATCTTGTTGTAAAATCTTTTAATAAGGAAGATGATATTGTAAAACAGTTCAACGAGACTAATGATATTTTATACAAATCTGCATGGAAGTCACAGTTTTTCTCGGGAATGATGCATCCGATTATGGCGTTTGTGGGAAATCTTGGATATGCCGGAGTTGCTATAAGCGGAGGTTTTCTGGCTATAAAAGGAAGCATTACCATAGGTGATATTCAGGCGTTCATTCAGTATGTGAAAAACTTTTCACAGCCGATAACACAGATTGCTCAGGTTATAAATCAGGTACAGTCTATGGCGGCTGCGTCAGAGAGAGTTTTTGAATTTCTGAACGAGGAGGAAGAGGAGCAGTTTGCCAAAAATCCTGTTCACCTTGACCATATCCGGGGAGAGGTTGAGTTCAGACATGTCCGTTTCGGATACAGAGAGGACCAGACAATTATCAAGGATTTTTCCGCTAAGGTTGAGCCGGGTCAGAAGATTGCCATTGTAGGTCCTACAGGCGCGGGAAAGACTACTATGGTTAAGCTCCTTATGCGTTTCTATGATGTTGCTTCAGGTGAAATTCTTCTGGACGGTCACAATATAAAGGATTTTAACAGAAGAGAACTGAGGGAAGCGTTCGGAATGGTGCTTCAGGATACATGGCTGTATAAGGATACAATTATGGAAAATATTCGTTACGGTCGTCTTGACGCGACTGACGAAGAGGTTATTGAAGCGGCTAAGGCGGCGCATGCAAATCACTTTATCGAGACGCTTCCGGGCGGTTATCAGATGGAGCTGAATGAGGATGCAAGCAATGTATCGCAGGGTCAGAAGCAGCTTCTTACCATTGCAAGAGCAATACTTGCTGATAATCCTGTGCTTATTCTTGACGAGGCTACTTCATCTGTCGATACGAGAACAGAACAGCAGATACAGAAGGCTATGGATAATCTTATGAAAGGAAGAACCAGCTTTATCATTGCCCACAGGCTGTCTACGATTAAAGATGCTGATTTGATTCTTGTTATGAAGGACGGCGATATTGTGGAGCAGGGCAATCATGAAGAATTGCTCAAAAAAGGCGGTTTCTACGCTGACCTTTACAATTCTCAGTTTGAGGAAGCATCATAATATAATTTGAAATAAAACCTAATATACTGAGACGTATATGCACTGTCGGAAAATAATTTCCGGCAGTGCATTTTTGAGTTTATGCTAACTTTACATTGTCATTTATTTGTAATATAATAAAAAATAAGTATAGCAGGTGCAGAGAGGGATGTTAATGAAAAGAGACAGGTATTCGCTACGCTACGCGGCGGGAAGCTATTGGATAGTCGATTGTGCCGTTTCTGAGGAGGCATATATCGCGCCTGTTATGGTAAATGAGACAGGGGCGCATATGTGGAAGTGTTTCGCAATGGGGTATTCGGTTTCCGTGACGGCACAGGAGATAGCAGAATTGTACGGAATACAGTTTAACGAGGCATATGAAGACACTGTTTTATTTGCGGAAAAGCTGAGGCGGCAGGGAGTGGATATATGAGAGTATTGGTTGCAGGCGGTGCTGATACCGTTACTTCGGCGATAATTCAGAAGCTGAGCAAGGAGGGGGCGCGCATATATGCGCTTACAGGAGGACAGAAGCCTGAGAACAGGTATAAAAAGGTTTATGAGCAGTACAATTTTTCATATGAAAACAGCTGTATAAAAGAAATTTTTGAGAGTGTAAACCCTGATGTTACGATATTTACGGGAGCGTTTGACAGTAATTTCAGGTGGGTGAGCGGATACAGTGAAGCAGTTCGTTTCGGCGCGGGACTGTATAACTGTCTTAACGCGTTTACATTAATGGGGCATGGGCGTTTTTTGTTTCTGTCCTCAGATGAAGTCTATAATACAAACAGCGATGAATACAGGGAAATAATTCATGAGCAGAGACCTCTCGTCAGCGAGAGGGCTGAGAGATATGCAGGCGCGTATAAAGCCAACGCTCTGTTGAACGGCGAAAATTTGTGCAGTATGTGCAGGAAAACTACCGGGGCGGACATAATAGCTCTGAGGATTGAGGAGCTGACGTTTGAGCCGGGGAATGCATCCGAGGCTCTGGATTTGTGCAGCCGGATGTGTATAGATTTGCTTAATAAGAATGAGATAGTGCTCAGAGGCAGGGACTATTCGCCTGTTTATATCTCCGATATGACAGAGGCTCTTTACAGGGTTATTAATAAAGAAAGCTTCAAATTCGGATTATATCGTCTGCACTCAGAAAATACCATTTCGCAGCACGAGCTTGCCGGGCGGATTAAGGAGGCATTTGGAAAAAATCCCCTTGAGAGAGAAGCAATAAGTAATAACAGTCCGCAAGATAGTGAAAATGAGCCGCATGAGTTGAGTTCCGAGTTAGAGATAAAATTTTTTAAAGGGGCTGAAGAATGTGCCGGCTCAGTTATAGAGACTATAAAGTCGTCGCCTGAAAAGTTTGTTCAGGAGGGGGTTTTGCCGGATAAGCTGTCGGCAAAGGTGAGGCGTTTTATAAAAAAAGCTTTTTTGGTGCTGCTTCCGTTTATTGAGAATGTAATTGTGTTTATACCTTTTTTTATGCTTAACAACCGCACTACAGGGAGCGCATATCTGGCAAGGCTGGACTGCTATTTTATATATGTGCTTATATTTGCGATAATATACGGGCAGCAGCAGGCTTTATTTTCGGCTATACTCTCGGTTGCGGGTTATTTTTTCAGACAGATGTATTCGAGAACAGGTTTTGAGATTATACTTGATTACAATACATATGTCTGGATTGCACAGCTTGTTATCCTTGGTCTGAGCGTAGGGTATTTAAGAGACCAGCTTCGTCTTGTAAAGGCTGATAAGGCTGATGAGATAAGCTATCTTGACAGCAGGCTTAAGAATATTGAGGATATTAATATAATCAATGCAAAGATTAAGGATGAGCTTGAAATGCAGGTTGTAAACCAGAGCGACAGTCTGGGAAGAATTTTCGAGATTACTTCGACACTTGATATGGATGAGCCGGAGGAGGTTTTTTTCCATGCCGCCGAGGTGGTATCGAAGCTTATGGACTGCCGTGAGGTTGCGATATACAATGTATCCAACAGAAGCTACGCAAGACTAATATCGGCAACTTCACCGAATGCCAAAAAGCTGGGCAACTCTATTGAATATACCAAATATACGGATATGTATAATGCTTTAAAGCAGGGGGATGTCTACATTAACAGAAAGCTTGAGAAGGATTATCCTCTTATGGCGGCAGCAATTATGTCGGGAGACGAGATAAGCTCTATAATAATGCTGTGGAATATCGCATGGGAGCAGATGAACCTTTCACAGTCAAACAGGCTGCGTGTGGTAAGCTATCTTATACAAAATGCGGTGCTGAGGGCAAACCGTTATATTGAGATGCTTGAAAACGAGCGATATATAGAAGGTACCAGAATGCTGGATTCACAGGCGTTTAAAACTCTGCTTGACGCGTATATGCGGGCGCGGAAAAAAGGGCTTGCGGACTGTTCCGTTATAAGGATTAATACTGAAGAAAAAGATTTAAAAGCAGTGAGTGTTGAGCTGCAAAAGCTTTTCAGGGCTTCGGATTATCTGGGGAGCCTCGGAGACGGCAATCTGTATGTGCTGCTTGCAAACACAAGCACGGAGGATGCGGGCTTTGTCACAAAAAGAATTGAGGAGGCAGGTTACTCGTTTGATATGATGACAGACGATATAAGCGGAGGGGCATATGTATTGGAGTGATATTATTGCCGTTGTGATGATTGTATGCTGTATACCTGTGATTTTGATTGTGTTTTATATTTTAGCAAAGATTTTCAGAATTATATTTTTTCACAACCAGGTTGATTTGGAAGACGTAATTTTCAGTAAGGCAAGAATAAAGCAGGTCGATAAAAGCAATATCGAACAGGAGCGGAATTTTGTTTCCATACAGGAGGCGGTTGCAGTCAGCAATTACAAAAATCAGCGCGAGCTTATGATGAATGTGCTGAGAAAAGATATGAAACAGTCGCTTGGATCAATTTCGTATGCTTTAAACAGTGACGACACAGAGACTTCGCATTACGCGGCGGCGGCATTAAGAGATGAGCTCGGTGATTTCAGGAGCAGCGTGCAGAAGCTTTATAATGAAATAAAGAACAGCGATGCGGTGCAGGCTGAAAAGTGCAGCGAGCTGATACAGACAATTTACGATATGGTCTGCCAGAAGGTTTTTTTGCCGACAGAGCAAAAACAGTATACTAAGATGCTCGATGAACTTATGAGGATTATGCTTGAGCGCTGCAGCGGTGAGTTTAAACCGGAGTACTATGAGTGGATAGTGGGCTGCATGCTTGAAATCGGGGAAAATGTGAGTGCGGGAGAGTGGTGCGGGCTGGCGGATAAAAATTTATCCGGTATGCTTACTCCTTATAAATGTTATCTTCGCTATTACTATGATACCGACAACGGAGAAAAATTTTTACAGACGATAGAAAAGCTGAAAAAAACAGATATTGTGATAGACAGCGATACACTTGAGATATTTAGAATGTTTGGATAGATTGGAGACATTTGTCTATGCACGTTATAAATGCATTGCAGTCGCTGGGAATACTGGTGCTTTACACAATACTGGTGCTGGCTGTTCCGGCGGCAGTTCTCAGCAGGAGAATATCAGGACGGCGGCTGTGTGAAAAATTTTTGATTTGTATTATTGCAGGTAATTTCTATATAATTAATATTGTTTTTATACTGCAATTCATGCATATTTCTAATGGTTTTACTCTGTTTTTATCTACATTTGGCGCTGCTGCGGCATTTTTAATTGTGCGTGACCGTGTCCGTTTGAAGAGTAAGCTTGCGGAGATATGGGATATTTTCGGGAGATTTTTGCGCAAGACTATGGGACGACGTACTTTTTCAGAGCTTTGCAGAAAAAATCTCGGAACAAAGTTTAAGAGCTTAATGTCCCGTTTAGGCGTATTTTTGCTTCAATACGGCTGGGAGCTTATATTTGTTTTTATACTGTCGTGTGTGATTTGTGTGGCTTACGGCTCCAACAGTGTGATTAATAACGGTTATACTGTCTCTGATATACCTGTGCACAACTACTGGATTAATGCTATGTCTGACAACGACCTGTTTGTGGCGGGCGTTTATCCATATGGATTTCACTGTATCATTTACTATATGCATGCGGTGTTCGGAATAGATACCTATGTGCTTTTGCGTCTGTTTACAGTGACGAGCGCACTGTATATACATCTTGCGTTATTTGCGTTCTGCCGGGGTGTCTGTCGTTCTGTATATCCGGCTTATGCGGCAGTGTTTTTATTTGCGGCGGTAAATATGCTCAATAGGGAGTGCGTAATACGTTATATCAACAATCTTCCGCAGGAATATGGTATGATTTTTATACTTCCGAGCATTTATTTTATTTTTGAATTTTTCAGGCATCAGAAAAGATGTCCTGCAAAATTAAAGCTTTCGGCTTTGCGTGAATATCCGGACGCCGTTATGGCAGCGGAGGATTTGGTGTATGCGGCAGTAAGCTTTTCGCTTACGATAGCAGTACATTTTTACGGAACAATGATTGCAGGCTTGTTCTGCGTGGGAGTTGTCGCCGGTTTTTGCGGCAGATTTTTCCGCCCGAGGTACCTTTTAAAAATACTTGCGGCTTTTGTGCTCGGGGTGTTTTTGGGAGTACTTCCAATGGCGGCAGCAGTGCTTATGGGAAAGCCAATGCAGGGCTCTATTGGCTGGGGACTGAGTGTTATTTCCGGCAGTGAGAGCGCTACCGGGAACAATACTATTGTAAATGAAGGAGAAAGCAGCCGGGAAGAGCAGTCATCTCAGGGGCAGGGAGATGAGCAGCAGTCAGGTATTGACGGTCAGGGCGCAAACCAGCAGGGCTCTTCACAGGAAACGGACAAGACGTCTGTGTCCGAGATGATTAAGCGTTTGCAGGGTATTTCGATAAAAACGTATAATTCTCTTGTCAGTGAAATTGAAGAGTGGGTGTTTCCGTCTGACTCTGTATTTTATGTGTGGTTTATGCTGATAAGCTGTGCAGTATTGATAATTTTCGGTATTATATCAGGGATATGTTCAGATTACGATTACGGAGCCCGGCTTATAACAGCTGCGGTTTCAATAATTTTAATTCATGTTTTGTTTATTGCTGACACAGTCGGACTGCCGATGCTTATGGACCGGAACAGAACACGTATTTATATGACGTATTCAATGACTGCGCTTGTGGCTATGGATTTGGACTTGCTTCCATATTTTGTATCTCGTCTTATAAATGAAAAAAGATTTTATAATGTTGTGTCTTTGATTGTCTGCACAGTTGTATGCGTAAGGGCGGTTGACGTATATGGAATAAGGGAGCCGATAGTTTATACAGCCTCAGAAATGCTGGAAACAGACGGAGCCGTTTATTGTCTCGGAAAAATTATAAAAGAAAATGAAGATAAAACATGGACTATACTGTCGGCCAACGATGAGCTGAGAATGATTGATAATCACGGTTATCATTACGAGACGCTTGAACTCTTAAAAGAGATGAAAAGTTACCCCGAATCACGCATAACAATTCCTACAAAATATATATATGTGTATGTTGAAAAAATTCCCGTTGACTACACGGTGGAATATGAGGGCAGCGGTCAGAGAATTTCAAGGGAGGGAGCTGCAGAAACGCTTCCACAGTTTTCCGGGATTGTATCTTACACGGGAAGGTACAGGTGGATTATAATGTCAAAAATGTATTACTGGGCGGAGGAGTTCAGAAAGCTGTTTCCCGAGGATATGAGCATATACTATGAGGATGAAGAGTTTATATGTTATAAGCTGGTACAGAACACATCTAATCTGTATAATCTGAATATAGATTTCGGATACAGAAATTAAAACCGGAACGGAGATTGGTATGGAAAACATAAATCTTTCTAAAAGAATATATTTTACAGTCAGCAGTTTAATGCTTCTGGTTATTTTTATGTTCCAGTTTTCGGGAATAATTCGTAAAAAATACAACAGTTTTGATGAGAACAGATATGAAAAGTCCGAAATGACAGGGCTGAACAGCAATGATGAATTTTCGGTAATTACGAGTGAAGATGACGTCATAAAAAGTGACAGCAGGTATATTGTATATATTGGCAATCTGGACAGTGAATGCGGCAATACAGTATATAAATGGTGCAGTTACACAAAGCGCAATATTGTCGTGTACAGGTCTGTTGGTGATTATCACAGGTATAACGAGAAATACCCCGATGCTGTTTTGCTCGATGCCGAATATGTTAATGTAAGCAAAGATATTACAACTCTTTCCATGCTTACTGATTACGGAATAAATCTTGTTTTCTGCACGCTTCCGTCATATGATGATTTTGTGGCAAGTCAGTGGCTTTCACAGATGTGTGGAGTAAGTCCGGAGAGCAGTCAGATAACGGCCTCCGGTATAAAGCTGTATGACGGATTTCTGTTTGGAGGGGAGACATGGTACACAAAAGAAAACGACCCGGACGGAGAATTTCAGGATATGCAGCTTACAATGCCGTGGTACAGGACAATGAGCGGCACAAAGACATATATGTCGGCTGTGCTTGACGGTGTTTCGGGCGAGGAGATTGAGAATGAGGACCAGCCGGCAGTTATATGGAGAAAAAGCCTCGACCATGCATATGTATTCTGCATAAACGGAGATTATATAAAAGATATTTCCGGCATCGGTATACTCACCGCTATTATGTCGGAGGCTTCGGATTACGAGCTTTACCCTGTTGTAGACGCGCAGACCGTTGTAGTAAAGGATTATCCGGTGCTTGCGTTTGAACATGAGGATAAAGTTGATGAATATTATTCGCGGAGTACAAGTTCACTGCTTGAAAATGTTATATGGCCTGATATTACAAATCTTGCCGAGGCATCAGGCGCCAAGTTTACGTTTATGACGGCGCCCCAGCTTAATTATTCCGACAATAATTTAGTCTCAGTGCGTGAGCTTGATTATTTCTTCAGGCTGTTTGCGGAGATTGATGCAGAGGCAGGGCTTACAACTTCAAGAGATGACCTTACAACAGTAGAAGGCAAACTTGAAGCGGATAACAGTGTTTTTTCAAATTATCTGGAAAATTATAAGTTTTTGAGTATATCGGCAAAGAAAAGTGAGATTTCTGAGGTGGTACAATCTGAAAGCGAAATTTTAGACGGACTGAGAACAGTTGTTATGGATGCAGATGACCACAGAGGTACAGGCTTGTTTTCTTATATTGAAAACGATATTTTGGAGCTTGAAAGTATAATTTCGGGAGACAAATATTCGTTTTATAGTGATTTCAGGGCGAAATGTTTTGACACTGCGCTGGCATACAAAAATATAGAACTCAATATGAGCAATGTGTGTGAGCCGGATAAGTCGGAGATGCTCTGGGATGAAAATATAAAGTTAAAGTCGACCGCTCTTATATCGTATATGAATAACAGCGGGGTTTACAGTAAATGCAGCGTCGCTGAGACAGATAAGCGTGTGCGTGAGTTTCTGTCGGTCAATTATTCGTATGAGATTGAAGGCTCTGAAATTACAGTAAAAATTGACGGAAATTCGTCCGGCGTAAGATTTATCCTGAGAACAAGAAGCGGAGAGCTTACGGGAATATCCGGAGGAACGTATGCGATGATAGAAACGGGAGCTTATTTAATTACAGCCGACAGCAGTCAGCTTGTATTGACAGTTTCAGACAGAAATTAAAACGGAGAACGGTATGAAAATATGTATGATTGCCGAGGGCTGTTATCCATATGTGGTTGGCGGCGTTTCGGGCTGGATTAACAATTTAATTACGTCATTTCCCGAACATGAATTTATTATGCTGGCTGTTGTCTCAGACAGGAGTGTGAGAGGTAAATTTAAGTATACCCTTCCTGATAATCTGACGGAGGTATATGAGGTATATCTGAATGACAGCGAATGGATAAGCCATTCAAAGAAAAATTATAAAAAGGCAAGGCTGTCCGCGAAAAACCAGGCGGCGCTAAACTCACTGCTTATAGGGAAAGATACAGATTGGGAAACACTTACAAGGCTTCTTCAAAACCAGAAACTTTCGCTGGACGCTCTTCTTATGGGACCGGACTTTCTTGACGCGGCTGTAAAGAGTTATGAGATTAAAAACGGCGAGATTGTATTCTCTGATTTTTTGTGGACCATGCGCTCAATGTATCTGCCTTTATTTCTCGCAATGCATTCGTATATACCAAAAGCTGATATATATCACTGTGTGGCAACCGGATATTCGGGAGTACTTGGAGCTATGGCAAAAATTATTTATCCGGATAGCCGTCTGCTGGTTTCCGAACACGGAATTTACACCAGAGAGCGAGAGGAGGAGGTTATAAAGGCACAGTGGATAGCCGGAATTTACAAGGATATATGGATAGAACAGTTTAAGAAAATGTCTCTTTTTGCTTATCACCAGGCGGACAAGGTGACATCTCTGTATGAGAGAGCAAGGCAGCTGCAGATAGAGCTTGGATGCCCTGAAGATAAAACAGTAGTAACGCCTAATGGAATAGACCATTTAAGGTTTGCCGATGTTCCGATGAAGCAGGAGGATGATGAGTATATCAATATAGGAGCTGTTCTCAGGGTTACGCCTATTAAAGATGTAAAAACTATGATTATGGCGTTTGGCTATGCCAAAAACAATAATCCCAAGCTGAAGCTGTGGATTATGGGGCCTGTTGATGAGGATGAGGAGTATGCTAAAGAATGCTTTGACCTTGTCAGAGACATGCAGATAAAAGATGTTGTTTTTACAGGAAGGATAAATACTTCTGAATATATAGGCAAAATGGATTTTACAATTCTTACAAGCATAAGCGAGGGGCAGCCGCTCACGATTTTGGAGAGCTTTGCGGTGCGAAAACCCGTTATTGCGACAGATGTGGGAAACTGCCGGGGGCTGATTTACGGGGAGACAGATAACTACGGGAAAGCCGGAGTGCTTACTCATATTATGAATGTCGAGGAGATAAAGGATGCGATTTTATTGCTTGCCGATAATGAACAGAAAAGAATTGAGTACGGCAACAACGGATATAAGAGGTTAATACGAAAATATACGCTTGTGGATATGAAGAATACATATGAAGGAATTTATATGCAGTTGTCAGAAAAAATGATAAGCAGGAGGTGAGAGAATGGCAGGGGTGGGAATACGTTTAAATAAATTCTTCGGAAAAAATTCCGTTACGGGGTATCTTGCTGGGTCAGGATACAGTATTATAACAACGGTTGCGCCCATGCTTCTGGTTATTGCCGATATTCTTCTTATGCAGAAGACTCTGGGCTATTCGTCGGCATCATATACAAACCGTCAGCTTTTTCAGGTGACAATCCTGTATGTATTTGTATTCAGCCTCATAGCTTCGGCGCCGCTTAACGCAGTGCTTTCAAGGTATGTGTCTGATGTTATTTTTAATGAGACTTACGATGATATAATGGCGGCTTTTCACTACGGCTTGAGAGTAAGTCTTATAATAGATGCGGTAATGGTGATACCGTTCAGCTTACATGAGTATTTTGTCGGAGGAGTTGAGATTGTATATATTTTAACATCGGTCTGTTGTTTTGCGGCTCTGTCGCTTGTTTTTTATACAATGCTTTACCTGTCCCTCTGCAAAGACTACGGGAAAATATCGCTGTTTTATTTTTTGGGAATGGCTGTTACGTTTATTGCTGCCTGGGTTTTTGTTAAAAAGCTTGGCATGGAGGTCACGTTTTCCATGCTTCTGGCAATGACGATAGGCTTTCTGATTATTGCATCTCTTGGGTATGCTCTTTTAAATCAATATTTTACAAAGAACAGCCGTAATTACAGAGAAGTAGGACGTTATATCAGAAAATACTGGAAATTGATACTTGCTAATACTTTATATACTATTGGGCTTTTTATCCATAATTTTGTATTCTGGACGTCCGGGCTTCGCAGTACAGTCGCAAATTCATTCGTTTATGCCGAAACTTATGATTTTGCTTCATGTATTGCTATGTTTACAAATATCTCTGCAAGCGTTATATTTATAGCAATTACAGAAATGCATTTTAACGGGCGTTACAGGCAGTATTCCGAGGCGGTTATAGGAGGGCGTCTTTCTGATATACGAAAGACCAAGACGAGAATGTTCAGACTGCTTGCACAGGAAATTATGGACCTGGCGAGAATACAGTTTATTATTTCAACAGTCACGTTTTTAATATGTCTTATTGTTCTTGGAAGACTTGGATATTCGGGAACTGTAATTCAGCTTTATCCTTGCCTTGCAGCAGGGTATTTTATATTATATTTAATGTATTCTGCTTTTTTGTTTCTCTATTTTTTTAATGATTTGAACGGTGCAGTTTGTACAGGACTGATTTTCTTTTTTGGAACATTGGCAGGAAGTATAGTAAGCATGCATTTTGATACGCTGTGGTATGGAATCGGGCTGGTATTCGGAGCGTTTGCAGGCTGGACATATGCATATTTCCGGCTCCGGTGGCTTGAGGAGCACATGCATATTCATATTTTCTGCAACGGCACAATTTTGAAACAGTCCAAAGGAAAACGTCCGCCTGCAAGGGTTTATACTAAGAGGGATGACGCAGAAAAGGGTAAAAATTTTGTGCGGAAAGGGGAGGTATAATGGAAGCATATATGTTGAGAATTGTAATAGTTGTATTAGGAATTTTGCTCCTGGTTGTTACGTTTTCTAATTATATTAAGAAAAATCTTACCGAGAAAGCGACTTTGATGTGGGGATTTCTGGCAGTTATGATTATTTTGACAGGCGCCGTTCCGGCGCTTTCGGGCTGGAGCAGCAAGGTCAGCGATACTGATTTTATAGCTCCGTTTATAATTTTAATAATTGTTGTTTGTTTTATTTTCTATACCACAAAGGAGATTTCGGTTTTGAGAAGAAAAAATCAGGAGCTTGCAATGCACGTCTCTCTTCTGAATCAGGAAAATGAAAGGATTCTCCTTGAGTTGACGGTTTTGACGGGGAAAGATAAGACACAGCTATGAAAAAAAAGATATTATTTGTAATTAATACGCTGGGGAGGGCGGGAGCGGAGACCGCTATGCTTGCTCTTATGAATAAATTAAATCCGCAGGAGTATGATATATCTTTGTATGTTATGCTTAATCAGGGAGAGCTTGTTCATGAACTTCCGTCTTATGTAAGACTTTTAAATAAAAATTTCTGTGATGTGTCAGTGCTGTCTAAAGAAGGAAAGAGAAAGCTTTACCGATGTATTTTTAAAAAGCTGTTTTCGCATGGCTCTGTTTTTAAAAATTTTTTTTATATGCTCTCAAACGCAGTTTCAATAATTAAAAACGGCGGAAGACTTATGGCTGATAAGCTTTTATGGAGAGCGGTATCGGACGGGAGCGAGCGGTTTAAAACCGAGTATGACGCTGCTGTTGCATATATTGAAGGCGCATCTGCTTATTATGTTCATGACCATGTGAAGGCGGCTAAAAAGTGCGGCTTTATTCATATAGATTACGGTCAGGCAGGATATACAAGAGCGATGGACAAAGACTGTTATCTTGATTTTGACAGAATTTTTGCCGTATCTGATGAGGTCAGACATAGTTTTCTTTCAGTATATAAAAATTTAGGAGAAAAAACGAAAGTATTCCACAATATTGTAGATGACGAAAAAATTTTAAAAAAGGCTGAAGAGAGTATCAGTGAAATGAAAGCAGACGGCGCAGCAAAGCTTTTGACAGTCGGAAGGCTGACGTATCAAAAGGGATTTGATGTGGCGGTAAAGGCGTTAAAAATTCTTATAGGGCGCGGATATGAAGTTCACTGGTATGTTGTGGGGGACGGCCCCGAGTATGACGCACTCATTGCCCAGGCAGAAAGGGAAAAGGTGTCGGAATATTTTCATTTATTAGGGGCTAAAAATAATCCTTATCCTTATTACAGGAAAGCGGATATTTATGTGCATGCGACGAGATTTGAGGGGAAGAGTATCGCGCTTACCGAGGCTCAGATTTTGGGATGCGCTATCGTTGCCTCTGACTGCAGCGGAAACAGGGAGCAGATTGACAGCGGAGAGAACGGTATTCTGTGTGAGTTTTCGCCTGAAGGTATTGCAGATGCGGTAGAAAATTTAATTTTAAATCCAAAGCTTGCGGAAAAATTTGCTCAGGCTGCCGCAAAAAGAAAAATTAATCATTTAGAAGAACTACAATATATTTACGAGCTGATGAGGTGATGGGGTTGAAAGAGGTGTTGATAATTATTCCGGCATATAATGAGGAAAAGAATATTAATAAGGTGCTGGATAAGCTGGAGGAGCCGGAGATTTCGAATATTGCGGATATTTTGGTTATGAATGATGCGTCTTCTGACAATACGAACTGGATGGTAAAAGACCGTCATCATGCTGTTGTCACGCATGTGTTTAATCTGGGGTACGGCAGCGCGCTGCAGCTTGGCTATAAATATGCAATAAGGTGCAATTACAGGTATGTAATCCAAATGGATGCGGATGGTCAGCATGATGCGTGCAATGTACCTGAGATTTATAAGGCTTTAAAGACGGTATATAACGGAACATATCCTGATATTGTTTTGGGCTCGCGTTTTCTGAAGGGCAGTACGCCGTACAAAACGTCATTTTTGAAAGATATAGCATACGCTATTTTCAGAAGGATTATTTATATGGCTACGGGGCGAAAGATAATGGACCCTACAACAGGGCTTCAGGGATTAAGCCGGCGAGCCGTGCTGTATTATTCCAAATACAGTAATTTTGATGAGCGATACCCCGATGCGAATATGATTACGGGAATGATTTTAAAAGGTTATAATGTTGTGGAAATTCCTGCCGTAATGCATATGAGGGAGCATGGTAAAAGTATGCATTCGGGACTCAGACCTGTGGGGTATATGTTTCATATGTTTTTAAGTATAGTTGGCGTAATCGTGCGCCAGCAAAGTGAGAAAAGACGTGCAAAAAAGGAGAGGGGTGGAGCTAATGATGAGAGATAAAGTATTAGAAAAGTATGGTGTAAGTTTCGGGGAAGTTGAATTAGAGCCTTCGCGAGGCTGGTATAGCATTTTTCCTTTCAAGCTTCCGCAGAAAATTAATTTTAAAGAGTTGAATTGCAGCCTCAAAGATAATGAGAGTATTGTGCTTGCAAGAATAAACATAGGAAATTATAAGGACAGGGCGCTTGACATGGATGCACTGAAGCAGATATGTTATATTCTCGATTTCTTCACGGTTCACGGAAGGGAAATAATTCTCAGGTTTGTATATGATGATGAGGGAAAAGGGCTTCAGAATGAGCCGGACAATATTGAGCAGATACAGGAGCACATGAGGCAGATTGGAAGTAACCTTATTAGATTTTCACAGGGTATTCTGACTTTACAGGGGATTTTTGTCGGAAGCTGGGGAGAGATGCATAGCTCTCGGTATCTTGACCCGGAAAGCATTAGAAAACTGATGTATACGCTTTATGAGGCGACACGGGGACAAATAAGGCTTGCGGTCAGGAAGCCTGCTCAGAGGGAAATCCTGGAGGAGCTGAACTGTCCGAAAATTATGAGACTGACAGGCTTTTATAATGATGCTCTTATGGCATCGGATACGGATTACGGTACCTTTGAAGAAGACGATGAAAAACGAGAGGCTCAGCGGGATTATGTCTCAGACTGCTGTCGTCAGCTTGTTGAAATAGGAATGCTGTGCGGAGGAGAGGCTGTAAATGACAACATCTTAAATGACGGTGAGAATGCGGCAGAATATCTCAGACGACTCAATGTTACATATCTTAACAGTCAGTATGACAGTGCTGTGCTCGATAAGTGGAAAAAAACCGGAGTATATGATGAAATCAGCGAACATCTGGGATACCGTATTGAGCTTGAGAGTGTTAAATTCGGTTTGAAAGAGATGCTTATGGGCAAGGTTAAGATCACACTTAAAAACACGGGGTATGCGGCGCTCTATGAGCCGGTTGTTATGGCGCTTCATAATGAAGAAAAAAGGGTTAGCGCGGGAAAAAGAAAAAAAATACAGCTGGGGTTGGGACCCGGTGAATCGTGCACATTTTTATTTGAGAGAAAAAAGCTGTCGGGAGGCGGTGAAATCTTTCTTGAGAGAGTACGTGACGGGGAACGTATACAGATTAGAGAAGTATGATGATATTTGGTTTGAAAAATACCCTGCAGCTTGCTGCAGGGTATTCTATTTGCTGATTTTTAATGTTCCAAGAGAATATCCAAACTCGTCAGGCGCGCCGCTGTTCGCGAAAAGGATTGTCTCTCCGGTTGCGGCATCGGTTACCTTTAAATATAATGTAAAATCTCCTTCTTTTAAATCTGATACCGGGATTGATACGGTCAATTTTGTCGTTTCGCCCGGATACCATTCGGAAGTAGGAAAATCATGCGTGAGACCGGCTGAAAAATTTTCTGTCGAAACTGTCACGTTGAAATTTCGGTATGACGGGGCAAAGCCCTCATTTTTTATAATAATACTGAGCTGTCCGTTATTTTCAAAAGTGTTGTATTCAAATGAAGAATCCATCAGCACGTATCGGTAGCCGAGGTGTGCCGTAATATATTCATAGCCTGAAAGACCGTCATAGACAGATGCCTCGTCAGCGCTGTGATATGTCTGTTCTTTCCATTTGTTGATAACGGCTGGGTCATAGGCGTTGTTGAGGTATGATACATGCATATCCGAAAGGTCTTTTGCGGCGTTTTCAATATCATTGTATACATTATCCGAGACAACCTCGCCTCCGTTTGGCACCAAAAGGCACAATTTCTTTTGAAATGCAATCTCCTGTGTACGGCTTCCTTTCTCATCATAATTGACTTCAGAAAACAATGAGTCGTCAGCTCCGTAAGTTCCTAAATCCAGTTTGGAGCCAAGCATTCCGTCATTAAAAAGACCAATCCGGAGCCTGCGGCCGTTAATACTCATATTTGATATATCGGAAGTCTTAAAAATTGTGCGAAGCTGCTGAGGCGTTCTTACAGAAAGATAAATATCATTATCAATCAGACTGTCTAAAAGCAAGGCGAGAGAGGTCATGCTCTCGGTATCCATATATTTGGAGCTGTGCATCTCGGCGTAGGAGCCGATAAAAATCCCCTGCATAAGAAAAATATCGTTTTTGTGACTGTTTACAATTTCTGCTGTCTGCTGCATGTGCAGCTTTACTGTAGAAATATCATCAGGCTCAGTCTGCATTGCGTTTCCGTCCCAGTCGTACAGAAAGCGCACAATTATATCATGTGAGCTGTCAGCCCACATGGCAAAAATTCGGTCAATCTGTCTTAATGCATTCTCGGATAGGGCCTGATTGCTGAAGTTTTTAAGGTTTATCTGGAGCAGAACAAGCCTTGTGTCTGAGCTTTTTTTTATATATCCGGCGGTTTGGCTGTCGAATACGTTTTCGTTGTCATCTGTAAGTATATAGCCGAACATATCATACCACCCACAGTAAGGGTTGGATAAAAAATCAGTTGTTTCTTCGGTAGTGTGAGGAGTGTAGTCTGTATGCCAATATTGCCTGTACAGACAATATGCGGCGTAAGAGCCCGAGACAGCAAGAATAAGCACGAGTGCGATAATAAGAGTTATATGTCTGTTGAACTTTTTTATTGTAAATGTTTTCATGTATCATATTATAGCATTAGGAGCGAGATAATGCTATAATATTTTAGTCGTGAGGATACCGCGGTATTGTGCGGTATATTCGGGTATATCGCAAGAGGGGAATGGGTATTTTTATGGAGCAGAAAAGCCGTACACAATATTCCGCATATAATACAACAGTAGGGCTTGTTTCGAGACTTATGTCAATTATTATGGGATATATTGTGCGAATTGTGTTCACACGCATGCTTTCTGAGAATTATGTAGGCGTAAACGGATTGTTTACAGACATATTAAATGTATTGTCTCTGTCAGAAATGGGAATAGAGACAGCTATATCATTTGCGCTGTATAAACCTATTGCGGAAAATGATATTGAAAAACAGAAGTCAATCATGAATATTTATAAATGGTTTTATCGGTTTGTGGCGGGTTTTGTCTTAGGAGCCGGATTGCTGGTAATACCGTTTATGGATGTACTGATAAAAAATAAACCTGATATAGATAATCTGACATATATTTATATACTATATCTGATTAATTCCGCTGCGTCATATCTTCTTATATACAAAAAGACGCTGTTGGACGCGCATCAGCTTAAATATATAGGTGTTGTGGCTAAAACAGGCTCATGGATTATCCAGGATATTTTTCAGATTGCCGTATTGATTTTAACTAAGAATTTTGTATTGTATTTATATATATATATTGCGGCTACAGTTCTGTCCAATATCTATATTTCAAGAAAGACAGATAAGCTGTATCCGTATGTAAAAGAGAAGGATATAAAGCCGCTTGACAGAGAGTCGAGGAGCAGCATTATAAAAAATGTTAAGGCTATGATGATGCATCAGGTGGGAAATGTTATAGTCAATAATACTGATAATCTTTTGATTTCGGCTTTTGTGGGGATTGTAAGCGTCGGAAAATATTCAAATTATTATCTTCTTATCGGCTCAATTCGACAGGTTATGAGTGACGCTGTCGACGGAATTACTGCAAGTGTAGGAAATCTAGGGGTTACGGAGGATGCATCGCGTGTACGCAAAATATTTAACGCGGCGGCTCTTTTTAACCACTGGGCGTTTGGATTTGCGGCAGTCTGTCTGTTTGAGCTTTTAAATCCTTTTGTGGAGTTAAGTTTCGGAGAAAAATATCTGTTTGAGATGAATGTTGTTTTTATATTGTGTGTAAATTTTTATATATACGGAATAACAAAAACATCAAAGATATTTCATAATTCTCTTGGACTTTTTTGGTATGATCGCTACAAAGCCATTATAGAGGCGGTTATTAATCTTGTGGCTTCTCTGCTGCTGGTGCGCAGCTTAGGAGTTTTTGGCATATTTTTGGGAACATTCGTCAGCACAGTTATGACTACTTTATGGGTGGAGCCTTATGTTATTTATAAATATCACTTTAAGGAGCCGGTATACCCGTATTATTTAAATATGTTTTTTTATTTTGTGCAGACGGCTGCGGCATGGGGAGCGGCACACTTCCTGTGCGTGGAAGCGCAGCACATTTTGGGGATAACCGGAACTATATCTCTTATGGCATTAAGACTTGTTATTGTAACTGTAACGGTAAATTTAATATATATAATTTTTAATATAAGAAGTGAAAATTTTGCATTTTTATGGGGAAAATTTATAAGGCTTTTAAAAGACAGAAAACAGAGCAGAAACGGAGAGGTGAAATGACTAAATCATATGACGGCTTAGAAAAATATGAAAAAATGCTGCTTGATATGCTAAAAACTGCTCTGACACTGCCTGTAAAGAGCGGTCAGACGGATGCTTTTTTAGTGGAGCAGGCGATAAAAAACGCGGTAAGCGCACGCGGCATTGACCGTGTTGGGATGGGTGCTGACTGGGAGAAACTTGTGCAGTGTGCGGACAGGCACGGAGTGCTTTCGCTGATTGCCGACGAGCTTAAATTTATCCCCGATATACCGGACAGCGTTCTGAGATACAGTATGAACAAAGCAAGGAGAATAGTTTTGCAGAATAACAGGCTTTTGGAGCTCAGCGCATATTATATAAGACTTCTGGAAAGCGAGAAAATAACCGCAATTTTGCTCAAGGGAGCCGGTACTGCTTCGCTTTATCCAATCGGGGAGCTCAGAAAATCAGGTGATATTGATATTTTGATTACCGACAGCGGGCAGTTTGACAGGGCTTTGGATATTTTGAAGGCTGAAGGACTTAAGCGTGTGGAAGAGCAGCATGCCAACTATCATGAGGAAATGAGGGGAGACAATGGTGTTATTGTTGAGCTTCACCATTCATTGGCGGAACAGTTTGATGACACCCGTGTAAACAGAATGCTTAAAATTTATACACAGGATATGAGTAATCATGTTGTCTTAAAATACTTGAACGGTAAGAAGATATTGTGTCTTGAGGACGCGTGGGATGCGCTAAGCCTTGTAATACATATGCTGCATCATTTTCTGAGAGCAGGTTTCGGACTTAAGCTGTTGTGCGACTGGACGGTTTTCTGGAACAGAGATATACCCGTCGGGCAGAAGAACATTTTTGGCGAAATGATTGAAAAGCTTGGAATAACCGGGTTTGTCGGCGCTGTAAATATAATATGTATAGAGCGGCTGGGGATGGATGCTTCGAAAGTAGATTTTATGATGAAGTCCGATGTGCGTGTTGACACAACTGCTTTTCTTAAGGATATTATAGAGGCGGAGGAGTTTGGAGACGCAAATAATAACAGAATGGTTGCAATGAGGGGAACAGGCATAAGAGACTATTTCAGAGAGTTTCATCACCAGATGAGAATTAATAATCCGTCGGGTTCGCAGAATAAACTGCTCTGGCCATATCTTTGGATTAAGACGTTAACTGTCTTTATAAGGAATAACAGGAGAGTGCGCAATACAACGATAAGCGGTATTTTAAAAAGTGCGGGAAAGAGGAGCCGTCTTACTAAGGAAATGAAATTATTTATAAAATAGGAATATAATAGTTTTGTAAAAGTATGCAAAACGGATGCATTTTTATTGACAGTAATTTGTAATTGAGATTATAATATATAATATGTAGCATTACATATAGGAGGTTGGTTATGGTTAAGTATGAAAAACCAGTAGTGGAGACAGCAGAGGGGACTGCAGAAGGCGTTTATCTGGCAAGCGGAGAGGTAAACAGAGGCGTATGTCCTTATGGAAGACAGGAGGCTTCAGCAGGCGCTGATATTTGCCAGATTTGTTCAAAGACAGACGGCAAGGAAACATCAGGCCAGGCATTCAGGTCAGATTACAAGGGATGTCCATATGGAGCACCTGAAAACACAGCAGAATAATTCGATGCCGAATAATCCATACAGAGAGCTTGATGAACAAAGTATATTAATCAGAGAGCTGGAGAATAATAATATAAAAATTAAACCTAAGGGATACAGTATGTATCCCTTATTTATTCCGGGCAGAGATTATGCAATTATATCAAGTGCAGAGCCGGGCAGTCTGAAAAGAGGGGATGTTGTGCTGTACAGGCGCTTTGACGGCAGTGGAATTCTGGTTTTACATCGTATATGGAAGATTTGTTCAGCCGGGTTTTATATGGTTGGAGATAATCAGAGCGAGGTGGAGGGGCCTATTGAGCCAATTCAGATACGGGGTAAGCTTATTGCCATAGAAAGAAATGGTAAAGAAATTTCCGTTGATAATCCTGTATACAAAATACTTTCTAATATATGGCTGATGTTTCGTCCTGTTAGAAGACCTATTGCTAAGACCGCAGCGGCAGTTAAAGGCTTTTTGAAAAAATTGCTTAAAAAATGACTTTTTATGCTGCACGGAGATTGCACATGTATAAAGCGTCGTGGAAAAGTTTTGTATCATAGAACATTTAAATTAATACTGGGGGTGCTGGCTATTGTGGCTGCGCTTACCAGTCTTATTGTGTTGTTTAAAATTTCGGGTATTAGAGACGATTAAGAAAAATGAAAAAGAATAGAAAATTTAGATTTATCAGGAAGAAATCGTGGCTTACCGCATTATTTCTGACCGTGATAATTGCGGTTGGTGCGGCGGGCTCAATTTTTACTCATAACAATACCGGAGGGCAGATGCCTGAGGGTGAGATGTCAGTACATTTTATTGACATCGGACAGGGAGACAGTACTTTGATTAAGTGCGGAAATCATGCGATGCTGATTGACGCGGGAGAAAATGACTGCGGAACGAAAGTGCAGGCATATCTGGAGAGTCAGGGAGTTACTAAGTTGGATTATGTTATAGGAACGCACCCGGACAGTGACCATATAGGAGGTTTGGATGTCATTATATATAAATTCGACTGCGAAAATGTTATGCTGCCGGATTATTCAAAGGATACAAATACTTACAGAGATGTGCTCTCTGCGATGAAAAGCAAGAATTATACCAATACTCTTCCTGTGGCAGGGCGGCAGTATACTCTTGGCGAGGCTGTATTTACGGTTATTGCGCCGTCTCAAAAATATGATGACGCCAACAACAATTCTATCGGGATAATACTGAGATATGGTGACAGAAGCTTTTTGTTTACCGGCGATGCGGAGGAGAAAGCGGAAAAGGACATTGTAGATACAGGGATTTCGATAGACTGCGACGTATATCATGTCGGTCATCACGGAAGCAGTACATCCTCATCCGAACTGCTGCTCAATGCCGCGAGTCCGGCGTATGCCGTTATAAGCTGCGGTGAGGGGAACAGCTACGGACATCCGCATGCGCAGACTATGAATGAGCTCAGATACAGGGGCATACAGGTGTTCAGGACAGATGAGCAGGGTACAGTAGTTGCGGTTACGGACGGAATCAATATAACATGGAATTGTTCACCTTCCGATACATGGAAAGCCGGTGAGCCAAAAAATCGTTAAATTACATAGTGGGGTGAAGAAACGGCAGCAGTGTCGGGACGGAGGGAATGGAAGATTAATATGGAGAAAATTTTGTTATTTCAGGTTAGTGAGCCGGACAGGAAAATAATTGAAAAAATTTCGGGAAACATGAGGATAAAAGTCGAAAGTATACCTCAGGAATTATATTCATATAAAGTAGGAGAATTGGCAGAGGGTAAAGTTTGCAGTATGACAAAAACTGATGAGAGCCTGAATAAGCCGCTGGAGGGGAGTCTTTTAGTATTTGCCGATGTTTCGGATAAACATATGGATAAATTGCTTTTTGAGATAAGAAGACAGAAATTGTCAATTAAACACAAAGCGGTGCTTACGCCTACAAATAAAACGTGGAATGTTTATCAGTTATTTTTCCAAATGGAGCTTGAATGTCAAAAATTGTCATAAATTATCAATATATTTTTCTGTGAAAACACGACTTGTCTGCTACAATATACCAAAATGTTTCGGAGGTATATATGGCAGGTGCAGATGAAGTTGAAAAGTTAATGAAAAGCACAATTTACGGATATAAAGAGATTTATTATATTGATTTTGAGAATGACAGTTATCAGATGATTTATACTGATGTACGTAAAATGGAGGAACTTGGGAAATATTCGGATGCCATAAATATCCATTTTGAAAACGGTAAAATAATGAGAGATGACGAGGAGAATGTTCGAAAGTTTCTTTCTATTGAGAATTTGAGAGAGGTACTTGCCAGACAAAACAGTACAGAATATAAGTACCGCAGGCGTTCGGAAAGCGGTGATCCGGAAAATTGTCTTACCTGTGTAACTGTGCGCGAGAGAAAAAACGGTATTCCATGTTCGGCTATTATGACAATACGAAGCGTTGAATGGATTATGAAGCTTGAGGAGGAGGAAAAGCGTATTTTAATTGACAGTCTTCATCAGGCAAACGTAGCTAATCAGGCTAAGAGCACATTTTTGTCAAATATGTCGCATGATATAAGAACACCGCTTAATGCGATTATCGGTTATACGGGACTTGCGCTTTCTGTGATAAATGATACTGAGAAGGTTTCGGAATACCTTGAGAAAATAAAGCTTTCAGGTACACACCTTTTGCGGCTTATAAATAATATTTTAGACGTGTCAAGAATTGAGAGCGGAAAACTCAGTCTTGAGGAGGAGCCGTGTAATTTTCGCGTACTTTTGGAGGAAATCGGTGACATGATTGAGCCTCAGGCGGAAGAAAAAGCTCTTGATTTTTATGTGGATATGGGAAATATAGGTAACGAGTATGTCTATTGCGATAAGGTTAAATTTAATCAGGTGCTGCTAAATCTGTTGGGCAACGCTGTAAAGTTTACAGACGCCGGAGGGAAAATTAAGCTGGGTGTCTGTCAGAAGAGACATTCACCAAACGGATATTTTTCATATGAAATAAAGGTGTCTGATACGGGTATAGGAATCGGCAAGGCTTTTATTGATAATATTTTTGAGCCGTTTGAGAGGGAGAAAGGAACGAAGAGTTCAGGAACAGGACTTGGAATGGCTATAACTAAGGGAATTGTAGATATGATGGGAGGTGAAATCAGCGTCGAAAGCGAGGTCGGCAAGGGGACTGAATTTACTGTTCATCTTGATTTTCGGAAGGTGCCTGAAAGTATTGTTCAAAATATGGTAAGGCAGGGGACGCTTACCACAAAAAGCTCCGGCAAACATACAGCTGATGAAAATAAGAAGAATTTTGACTGTGTTAAGTTGGACGAAAACTGGTATAAAAATAAACAGATTTTACTTGTTGACGACAACGATATGAACCGTGAGATTGAACAGGAGCTTTTAAGTAATGCCGGATTTAAGGTTGAGTACGCGTGCAACGGAGAGGAGGCTGTTAAAAAGGTAAGCGTAGGAGAGCAGAATGATTTTACATATGATATGATTTTAATGGATATAAGGATGCCTGTAATGGATGGTTATGAGGCAACAAGGCGCATCAGAGAGATTGACAGCAGAAAGGGAAATCATGTGCCGATAATTGCCATGACCGCTAACGCGTTTGACGAGGATAAGAGGAACGCTATTAATAGCGGAATGGACGGACATATTTCCAAGCCGATAGATGTGGTGCAGTTTATTCATATTATCAAGGACAAGCTGCTCGAGAATAAATGGCAGTAACATATGCTCTGCGCAACCCCCCGGGTAGCTTGTCCGGGAGGTTGTTTTTTATTATAATTATCAAAAATTACAGTGGAGGAATTGTTTATGCATATGGCAGATGCGCTGGTATCACCGGCAGTTGCGGGAACAATGTATGCGGTGTCGGCAGCGGCGGCGGGATATTCAATTTATAAGGTGCGCAGGGAGAGCGACTCATCAAAAATACCTGTTATGGGGGTTATGGGAGCGTTTGTTTTTGCGGCTCAGATGATTAATTTTACAATTCCGGGAACAGGTTCGTCAGGGCATTTATGCGGAGGTATGCTTCTTTCAGCGCTTTTGGGACCATACGCAGGTTTTCTTTCAATGATTGGAGTGCTCTTAATTCAATGCCTTATGTTTGCGGACGGGGGACTTTTGGCATTGGGCTGCAATGTGTGGAATATGGCATTTTACGGGTGTTTTATAGGCTCAATGCTTATATGGAAAAATATTATGCGTAAAGGTGCGTCCAGGAAAAAGATTACAGCGGCGTCGATTACAGGCTGTATTGTAACGCTTCAGTTAGGAGCATTTTCGGTTACGCTTGAGACTTTGGCTTCCGGAATTACAAGCCTTTCATTTATTTCGTTTGTTTCGGTGATGCAGCCTATTCATCTTGCGATTGGACTTGTGGAGGGTATAATAACGGCATGTGTTCTATGTTTCGTATATGAGGCAAGACCGGATATTTTATGGGGCGTCGGAGGCGACACAGTGTCAGCACGGGGTCGTCTGACCTTTAAAAAGACACTTGTTGTTCTTTCGGTATCAGCTTTGGTGATTGCAGGAGTTGTTTCGCTGTTTGCATCATCGCATCCGGACGGACTTGAGTGGTCTATTGAAAGACTTACGGGCAGCACAGAGATTGAAGCGGAAGGCGGAGTCTATGATACTGCGGAAAAACTTCAGGACACAACTGCGGTGCTTCCGGATTATTCATTTAAGAATTCCGATAGCCCGGCAGGAACGTCTGTATCGGGAGTAGCAGGCGGTGTGGCGGTTATAGCCGTATGCGTTGCGGCATGCTATGTGTTTAGGTTTTTCAGACATTCCGGACAGTCCGGATTAAAGGGTGAGAAAAAGTGAAAAGTAAGAGACGCTTTAAATCGGCATCGGGGCAGATGAGGCAGATTGAGCTTTTGGCTGAGAAGGACAGTTGGCTTAACAGAATTCATCCGCTATGCAAATTTCTTGTGACAATGCTTTATATTGTATTGGTTGTTTCTGTTCACCGATATGATTTGAATGGACTATTGGGTATGTGCGTATATCCGATAGTCCTGTTTATGCTTGGAGAAATATCTGTGACAGAAGGGCTTTACAGGCTGAGGATAGTGCTTCCTCTGGTGTGTTTTATCGGGATTTTTAATCCTTTTTTTGACAGAGAAGTAATTTTTTATATAGAAGGATTTTCATTTACAGGCAGGATTGCAGTCACTTCCGGAGTGATTTCTATGTTTACGCTGATGCTTAAAGGTATTTTAACTGTTTTAGCAGCATATTTACTTGTAGCCACCACTACTATTGACAAAATATGCAGTGCTCTCAGGATGCTGCATGTCCCTAAAATACTTGTGACGGTTGTCCTGCTCATTTACAGATATGCTTCGCTGTTGTCATCAGAGGTAAGAAAAATGAGTCAGGCGTATTCGCTGAGAGCTCCGGGGCATAAGGGGGTAAATCCTAAGGTATGGGGCTCGTTTGCCGGTCTTTTACTGATAAGAAGTATCGACCGTGCACAGATAGTCTATGAGAGTATGCTGCTGCGCGGATTTCAGGGCGAATTCAATGATATGAAAAATCAAAAAATAAATAAAAAAGATTATTTATTTTTTGGTGGCTGGTGTGCAATTCTTGTGGCAATTCGTATTTTAATGTGATAGTATATCAGTCGTGAACAGCTAAGAGACAGACGGCTGTGTGGAGGAGAAACAGTGTGCGAAATACAAAATCTCAGAACAGAGTTCAAAGCAAATCCGGGGCAGAATGAAAACGACAGATTTTTTGAAATTGATGTAAAAGGGTTGTCTTTCTCATACCGGAATGACGGCGGGCATTCGGGAAGGACACTGTACGGTATTGATTTTCACGCCCATAAGGGAGAGTGTGTAGGAATTATTGGCGCTAACGGCGTTGGGAAGTCAACCTTTTTGAAAATTCTTGTTGGTCTTTTAGATGGTTTTGACGGCAAAATAAACATAGGCGGACTGGAATTAAATAAAAAAAATCTTTCCGATATACGCCGTATGACAGGTTATGTTTTCCAGGATTCAGAAAACCAGCTTTTTATGTCGACCGTATATGAGGATGTGGCATTTGCGCCTCAAAATTACGGTTATTCTCCGCAGCAGACGGAGGAGCGGGTAAATATGGCGTTGTCCCAGATGGGAATAGAGGATTTGCGGGACAGGCATACTTTTATGCTTTCAGGAGGACAGAAAAAGCTTGCTGCCATTGCGTCAATTATTTCCATGACTCCGGAGATTATATTAATGGATGAGCCAACAATAGCTCTGGACCCTCGTAACAGAAAAAATCTTATAAGAGTAATTAATTCTTTTTCACAGCTGAGAATTATAGCTTCACATGATTTGGATATGATACAGGATACCTGTACGCGCGTTGTCTTAATGAATAATGGTCGTTTTGTCAGAGAGGGAAGCGCCGATGAAATATTAAATAACAGACAGCTTCTGGAAGAAAACGGGCTTGAGCTGCCGCTTGGGAGCAGGCTAAGGCAGAGCAGAAATGAGGGAAATAATGGAGAGTAAAGAGCTGAAGGTCAGCGACCGTCTGCAAAGACAGCTTGAATTTTGCAGAGAGATTGATAAGGAAAAGTTTATAGGGAGGCAGACTTATTTATCGGACGGAGAACGTAAGGAAAATGATGCCGAACATGCGTGGCATATGGCTGTGATGACGGTGCTTTTAAGCGAGTATGCCAATGAAAAGATTGATGTATTAAAGACGATTACCATGCTGCTTATTCATGATATTGTTGAAATTGATGCGGGGGATACATATGCTTATGATGAGGAGGCAAAAAAGACGCAGCATCAGCGAGAGACAGCCGCAGCAGACAGGATATTCGGTATTCTCCCTGATGACCAAAGGGATAAGTTCAGAGGTTTATGGGAGGAATTTGAGGCAGGCAAAACGCCGGAGGCTAAGTTTGCGCATACAATGGATAATTTTCAGCCTACGTTGTTAAATGATATGACAAACGGAAAGAGCTGGTTGGAGAGAGGAGTTCATCTGAGCCAGATTTTAGAGCGTAACAAGAATACAGAACTTGGCTCAAAGGAGCTCTGGAATTATTCATTAAACAACATGCTTCTTAAAAATGTAAAAAATAAGAAAATCATAGATGATGTAAATAAATGAAATAATTATTGTTTTTATTCTACAGGAAGGAAGAATAGGATATTATGTTACAAAAGTCAAAAACAAAATCATATGAAATGGATATGTGTACCGGCTCTATTTTAAAGAAAATGCTTTTGTTTTCACTTCCGCTGATGGCGTCAAGTGTGCTGCAGCTTTTATTTAATGCTGCCGATATTATTGTTGTGGGAAGATTTTCAGGCGACAATGCTCTTGCAGCCGTAGGCTCAAACACTGCGCTTATAAATCTTCTTACAAATTTTTTTATGGGACTTTCAATAGGAGCAAATGTTCTTGTCGCAAGATATTATGGAGCAAAGCAGGATAAAGATTTGGTTGAAACAATACATACATCTATGCTGCTAAGTATATACAGCGGAATTATTCTGACTGTCGTTGGCGTCTTATGTGCAAAGCAGATTTTAATATGGATGAAGACGCCGGAAGCAGTGCTTGATTTGGCTGCTGTTTACCTAAGAATATACTTTCTGGGTATGACCGCGACAATGATTTACAATTTCGGAAGCGCGATACTCCGAGCTGTAGGTGATACAAGAAGACCGCTATATTATCTGGTAGTTGCCGGAGTAGTCAATGTAGTTTTAAATCTTGTTTTTGTAATAATTTTTAGATTGAGTGTAATGGGGGTTGCTATTGCGACAGTTATATCACAGTGTATCTCGGCTGTTTTAATATTGAGATGTCTTATGCATGAAACAGGAAGTATAAAACTCGATTTAAGAAAATTAAGCATTAATAAAAGTAAATTTCTTAAAATTGCACAGATTGGTTTGCCTGCAAGCCTTCAGGGCGTTATTTTTTCTCTTTCAAATGTTGTTATTCAGTCTTCGGTTAATCTTTTTGGGGAAATTACGGTTGCCGGAAATTCTGCAGCAGCGAATATAGAAGGCTTTGTTTATGTGTCAATGAATTCGCTTTATCAGGCAACGATATCTTTTACGAGCCAGAATGTTGGCGCCGGAAAATATGAGAGAATAAATAAGATTTTATATACGGCACAGCTATGCGTTATAGTGGTCGGTCTGGTGCTCGGAAATTCGGCGCTGTTTTTTGGAAGACAGCTTCTGTCAGTTTACTCGGGCAGTTCGGAAGTGATAGATGCCGGAATGAAGCGGTTAAATATAATTGCGAGGACATATGCTCTGTGCGGTATGATGGATGTTATGGTAGGTGCCTTAAGAGGTCTGGGATATTCCGTTATGCCAATGATTGTATCTCTTATAGGAGCATGTGGTCTCAGACTCCTGTGGATTTTTACATTTTTCCGCATGGAGAGATTTCATAATGTTACATCGCTTTATCTTACATATACATGGAGCTGGATTATTACACTTTCGGCGCATGTAATATGCTGGCTGATTGTCCGCCGAAAACTCGGCAGACAATGGAGCAGCAAAAATGTTTCGGTATAGCTGATGATACTTTAAAAAGATTTGTTTAAATATTCATTGCGTATATGGGCTTCCATATCATGTACTTCCTGTTCAAATTCACGGGCGGACACGAGATGGCAGCCCTGACCGATAATGATTACCTGCTCGAGACCGTCAGATGTGGCAACTCTTACATAATCTTTTCGTCCGTGCTCGTGTGCGAATTTTTCTATATAGTGGTCGGCTGTCTCAGCTTCTTTTGTAAAAACTACATGTATATTGTGGTAGTCAAGCGTTTCTGTATCATGTCCCTGTACACGGTATGCATCGAATACAACTATGAGACTGCATTTTTTCATTGCCTGATAGTTGCATAGAATATCAAGAAGCCGTCCTCGGGCGCTGTCAAGATTTACTGCTGCTAATTCTTTCAATTCCTTCCACGCAAATATAATATTGTATCCGTCAACCAGAAGATATGAATTTCCTTGATTTTGCACGGTTTCAGTACCCTTGTAAACATATTTTTTGGGGGAATCTGCTTTTCGGGACATGTTCCTTTTGCGGAAGTCGTTGTCCCTGCTGCTGTTAGCGTAATATGTCTGTCTTAAAATTGCATCTATTTCATCTGTTCCTATAGGGTCGTCTGATACAGTGCGGCTTCTTTCAAGACTGCTCATATTCCTTTCTCTTAAACTATGGCTTTGATTATCTGAAACACCTTTGCCCTTTTCTTCAAGCACGCTTGCCAAGTGCATGTGTGAAAAAACTTCATCCCATTCAACAACTGTACCTGCTCCGTGAGAACAGAAGACGGATGAAGAAGGATTAAGAGTATCTCTCAGCGGTTCATAATGTGAATTTTCAATTACTTCCTGAGTATTTGCTTGTGTGCGATAAAGAAGCAATAGAAGTGTAAAAAATTTTGCCGTTCCTATCCGGCACTTGGCCATTGTGTC
>CALWKC010000003.1 GCA_944381165.1 uncultured Lachnospira sp.
AAATGGAGCAAAAAGAAACCCCTAATTCCCCCATGAATGGGGGACAGGGGGTTGAAGTGTCGAAGACACTTTTTTAGGAAGAGATTTTCCTTTTTTATCTCTTCAAGTTCTCTGCAAAGACGCAGGTTATCTTTCATAAGATTTGCCTCATTTACAGCAGTCGGATTGGTCTGGCTAATGGCTGGGCACTCTTTGCTGAATTCATCACACCAGCGCTGGATTGCTGTTTTGGATACGCCATATTCTGTTGAGATGCTCTTGTAGGTTTGTCCTTTTTCTAAATGCAGACGGACAATTTTGCGTTTGAATTCGGGTTCATACTTTCGTGACATATTGATCTCTCCTTTGTTATTTTTATTATAATCAATAAGCCAATGGTGTTACAACTATATTATAGCACCTCAAAGTAAATGGGATAAGGCATTTTGTGCAAGGATATTATGTTGAAACAATTGGTAATATCACTGATGAAGCAGTACAAAAGTATATAAAGGAGCAAGCGGAAGAATCAAGGAAAGAAGACTCTAATAGTACCGCTTTATAGCGGACCAGTAAAAGTGCTTGCGATACCGACCTTTGGGGAGAGCAGTAATATAGCCCTTTGGAGAGCTAATGGCAAACCACCAGTTGAACTGGTGGTTGATGACTAATTAATGTGGATAAGAGCACAATTAAGAAGATATGAGGATATGAGATATGAATTGTAGGAGTAGCGACAAGCAATATATTTTGTCAGATGAGGATATGCACAGTTTACATAAAACTGAACTTGAATTGTTGGATGAATTTAGTAGAATATGTAAGAAGTATAAAATTAATTACAGTATTGACGGTGGTACGCTTTTGGGGGCGGTAAGACATGGGGGGTTTATTCCGTGGGACGATGACGCGGATGTTATTATGCTTCGCAGTGAATATAACAAGTTTAAAGCAGTATGCAAAAAAGAATTGAATAGTGCAGAATTTTATTTTCAGGATATGGATAATACAGAAGGATATCGTTGGGGATACGGAAAACTTAGGAAGAAAAATACTAGGTTTGTTAGATTAGGTCAAGAGCATATGCCGTATGAACAGGGGATTTTTATGGATATTTTTCCGTGTGATTATGTTCCGGATAATTATTTAATGAGATGTATTTGCAATTTTCACTGTTATATTTACAGGAAAATATTTTGGTCTGCAGTGGGTAGAAAATATTCAGAGGGGATAAAAAAATATATTTTTAAACTGTTATATAAAATTCCTGAAAAAAATTTGAAAAAAAGTTTTAATCGATATGTGCATTTTAGAAACAAAAAACCCACAAAAACAGTTAAGTGTTTGACATTTCCAGCATGCAACAGAACGTATGGTTATAAAAAGGAATGGTATGTGGACACATGTGATTTGCAGTTTGAAGGGAAAATATTTAAGGGAAGCAAAAAATACGATGAATATTTAAAGTTTTTATACGGAGATTATAATAAGCTTCCGCCTGAAAATGACAGGAAAGTTCATCCGGTATCGGAATTTTACTGTTCTAAATAACTGATATGTAATGACCTCTTGTCAAGTGCAAATTAACAGAAATCACCACAAAATTTTATTTAATTGTCTGCAGGCACCCGGAAAGAGCCTCGGGGTATCAGTTCCCGGCATTGGACACTCTGATATACGTGGATTGGTTACCTACAGGTCAATGGTACGCCATGAGCTCTACCGTCTAAAAGCGTGGATCACAGTTACCCGTGCCAACATAGTTATGTCAAAACGCTGAAAATCTCCAACTTCAACAAGTGCGGATAATGCGGTGTGCGTCTTGATGCCAATGAAACAGCAGAGTTTTTTGACAGACTTCCTATATTCATTCGTTGGAAGCAAGTTCCTCAATGCGCTTATTCAAGCGTTCAAGCTTATCGCTAAGGGTAGTATAGGTGCAGATATTCGTTGAGGATTTCTTTGTAAAGTGTCTCAGGGCTCAATGACTTAAGCCATTTGATGTGTGTTGCTGTTCGGTGACTGTTTGCATCATAGCGATAGTTGTGGCGAAGACAAAACGCCGGAATCTGATGCTTGACCTTTTTCAGTGCTAGTTTATGATCATCCCTCATACGAAGAAGTGCTTTTGTTTCATCATTTGTTGCTGTAGGGATATGAACAGGACTATAATTATGCTGTGCGAGACATTTTCATATTATCTCAGCATCACGCTTGTCAGTCGGGAATCTTTTTTGCTACGCTGCTCAAGCATGGTAGTTGGAGCAAGTATCACACAGTTAGCATGTTGTTCTGTTAATTGATGGTATAAAGTATAACCGAGGTAACCAGCCTCATAACCGCATATGAAGTTAGCATCGTTTCCGTAGACGGTACGAAGAAACTCCAAATATTTTATAACATTTTTGTAATCTGCGTCTGTCCTCTGGAATTGAGAAACTTTCTCTGCTTCAATTGTGTAGGCGCAAAGTGTAAATTTTTTTTTATGTACATCCATTCCTACGTGAACTGTGTTATAATTCATTTGATGACCGCTCTTTGTATGCGGTAATCCCTGTTACCGTTGTTCTTGACAAACTTTAGTATACAGGTAAATCCACGAAACTATAATGTGGAGGTTATTACATATTGTCTAATTAACAAATATACAAAGAGACTGTGGTTGTATCCCGTCCTAAATCATGGAGTGGTGGGAGAAATTAAACAATTCACAGTATCTACAATAATATAGCAAACGGTCCTTGGAGAGGGACTATAAACACTACTACTTTATAATACGAGGAGATATGGTGTTTGAGCTTCTATAAACATCACACAAAGAATACTATGAATAAAATAATGTTTGATATTTTGCGTCTATTGGATTATGACCAATATAATCCTAAAAATTTTGCAAAAAATCTGTATAAACCATACTCAGTAATTGAGGAAGAATACATGCAACTGGTGAATGAAGGATATGCGGATGATTATAAGATAACTCAGAAAGGAAAAGGATTTTTAGAGCAACACCGTATAGAAAATGCTGTGATTCTTGCTGCAGGAGTATCTTCAAGATTTGTACCACTGTGCTTTGAGAAACCTAAAGGACTTCTGACTGTTAGAGGGGAAGTTTTGATAGAGCGCCAAATTAGGCAGTTAAAAGAGATTGGTATAGATGATATTTCAGTGGTAGTCGGATTTATGAAAGAAAAATTTTATTATCTTCAGGAAAAATTCGGTGTAAGAATTATAGAGACTTCGGATTACAAAGTGAGAAATAATCATGCAAGCATTTGGGCTGCGAGAAATATTCTAGGAAATACGATAATTTCATCTTCGGATTTATATTTTAACGAGAACATTTTTCAGAAATATGCTCTTGATGCATATTACTGTACTGTTTATAAAGAGGGCAGAACAGAGGAGCGCGCGATAGAAACGGATTTATATGATCGTATAACAAGAACATATTATGGTGCAAATGATGTTTGGGTTACCTTAGGATATGCATATTTTAATAAAAGATTTTCTGATAATTTCATTGAAATACTGGCGAAAGAATATGATAATCCAGAAACAATATCAAAGTTTTGGGCTGACATACAAGATCAACATTTAGACAGGCTTTATATGGATGCGAAAAGATGCAAAGGGAATATCATTTTTGAGTTTGATTGTCTGGAGGAGCTTAGACAATTTGATGAGCAGTATCTTGTCGATTCGCACTCTGAGCTGATGAAAAAAATCGCAGATAGCCTTAATACAACAGAAAAAAAACTTTCAAAATTTTTCCCTATTACAAAAGAGGATTTGCAGAAAGGCTTCACTTTTTCGTTTGAACAGAAAAAATATATCTGTAAGATAGATAAAAATCTTGAGATTACAGAAATCCGCAGATATGATGATGAGATTCAGGAGCTTGTAAATATTACAGAAAGCTTTACATCGTATTATAATAAAACACTGCCTTTGTGTGCGGCAGAGAATGTTATCTCAGATTTTGGGAAAATGCCGTTATTGATGGGCTTTCAGGAAAGATATATAGTCGGAAATACATATTCTTATCTTGAGGACAACAATTTTATTGGAAGCAATTATCTGTTGCCGTTCTATGAAATGATATCAGATGAGTGTAAAAAAATATTTCGCGCAAAATATACAGATGCAAGAACCTTAACAGGTATGAACTGCCTTATGATTGTACTTATGTCGCTGTCTCAGATTGGCGATAAAATAATGATTCTTGGTGGAGATAGCGGAGGACATGCTTCTGTTATGCCTATTTGCGAAAGGCTTGGACTTGATGTTTGTGTGGCTCCGTATAGTTATGATGAGCTTGATTTAAATTATCAGGCCATTAATGAAATTATTGAGAAGAAAAGTCTCAAATTTATTCTTCTTGCCCCATCAGACATTATAAAACCGCTTGATGTGTCAAAGCTTGAGTTGGGAGATACGGTTCTTCTTTATGATGTAAGTCAGTTGTTAGGACTTATCGGAGCAGGATTGGTAGAAAATCCTCTTGATTTTACTGGTAATATAGTAATATTCGGAGGTACGCATAAAACCTTTCCAGGACCAGCATGCGGTTTGATTATGACAAATAATGATGAGTTACATAAAAAACTTGAAGTTGCGATTAATCCTATATATATAAGGCACACCCAGATGCATCAGAAGGTGAGCTTGCTGTTTTCTTTAATTGAATTTGAAAGCTTTGGAAATTCATATCAGTCTCATATTATAGAGCTTGCCGATGAGTTGGGAAAGCAGCTTGCATTACTTGGAATGGACGTTGTTGAAGCTGAGAAGGGGGTATATTCCAAGACGCACCAGGTATTTATCAGAACAACAAAGGAGCAGATGGACAGAATCTTTAACAATAGTATAAAATATGGAATTACGCTTAATAAAAAGGACAAAAAACTATTCAGAGGTTGCGGTATACGTCTGGGAACGCAGGAGATAGCAAGATATAATTGGCCTTTGGAATCAATGAAAGCTGTTGCAGAGATAGTTAAGCTGGTTTCTGAGGAAAGTATAAATGATAGAAGAGTGAGAGAGCTTCTTAACACATTGCCTTCAAAAGAAATTCAGTTTACATTTGATGATACCGTAAAGGCTTATTTCAATAAATTTATTTGAACGCTGTGCAGATAACAAAGATTTATTGAATGTAATCGGTTAAAATGCATAAAGGAGAATTATGATTTATGGAAAAGTTGATAAGCATAATAGTGCCTGTATATAATGTTGAAAAATATCTGAGGGTATGTGTTAATAGTATCATTAAGCAAACATATAAAAATTTGGAAATTATCCTTGTAGACGACGGCTCAAATGACGCTTGTGCTGCAATATGTGATGAATATGCAGAGAAGGACGAAAGGGTAAAAGTTATACATAAAAAAAATGGCGGAGCAGATTCTGCAAGAAAAGCAGGGATATTGGTTGCTAGTGGTGAGTATGTGGGATATGTTGATGGGGATGATTGGATAGAACCGGATATGTATAAGAAATTGTTGTATTTGGCAGAAAAAAATGATGTTGATATTGTAGAATCCGGAGTTATTGATAGTATAGACAGTGTATTCGAAATTAGAAAACCTTTTTTTGAAGAGGGGTGCTATAAGGGAGAAGAATTTGATAAAAAGATTGCTCCATATGGTATTTATTCTGGACATTTTTTTAGATTTGGGATACAGTGTTATCTGGTGACCAAGTTATTTAAAAGAGAAAAATTTGTACAGTTTCAGATGTTGGAAGATTTTTCTGACAATATTACAGATGATGTGCTGTGTACATTTCCGGCAGTATTTTATATGCGTTCTATTTATATAACTCATGACTGTTTTTATCATTATCGAATAAGAAATGATTCAGCAAAACATACATTAAGAACTGATATACCTCAAAAAGTTAAAAAGATATATAAAAATGATGAGCTCAGATTTATTGGCAGTAAGCCGGGAGATTTCATAAATATACAGATGTCATATTTTTATATGTATTTATTGATGGCGAAATCAATGTATGTATTTGATGATGTTGGCTCTGATAATTATCTAACACCTTATGGAAAAATAAGTAAAAAAGATAAAATTATAATTTATGGCGCAGGTGTGGTAGGAATTAACATACATGATTATGTAAAATCGGTTGGTGGAAATATAGTATATTGGGTAGATCGCAATTATAATAGCTTAAAAAGTGAATTGGAAGTAAGCGCTCCGCAGGATATTATAAATATTGACTTTGACTATGTGATTATTGCTATATTCAGCGAGGGCGCTGTAAAAAGTGCTAAAGAATGGCTGAAAAAAGAGGGTGTGCCGGAAGACAAGATATTGTGGGTTGAACAAAAATATATTGATAATCCACGGGAGTTGTTAAAATGTGCAAAATATAACGGTGAGTATATATTTTCGCGCTTAAAAGCGTGAAAGTGGTTTGGGAATATTGTTCGGTGATAGAAGGTAATAAAAATATGATGATAAGTGTTATTATACCACTATACAAAGGCAAAAAATATATTAAAAAAATAATAGATATGAGTGCTGCGTGGAAAACAGCAGGGGTTGAGTTGGAAATTATTTTTGTAAATGATTATCCCGAAGAGGCATTATATGACGAAGACTATGAAAATCATAGCGCAGCCTTGATTCAAATCCATAATAATGAGTGCAATGTTGGAATACATGAGTCCAGAATTATAGGTTGTTCTATTGCAAAAGGAAATTATATAGTTTTTCTTGATCAGGATGATACGCTTATGCAGGATTATATGAATCTGCAGTTAAATAATATAGGTGATAGAGAGGCTGTTATTTGCAACGGATACTGGAGGGAGGGTGAGCTTATATTTTCACAGTCAAATCAGCTTAAGGGGAATTATAATTTTGAGCGGTATTTGAACGAAGGCTATCCGCTGGTTTCGTTAGGGCAGTTAATGATAAAAAGACAGGCAATTCCAAATGAGTGGCTGACTAACCCTCTTAAGCACAATGGCTGTGATGATTTATACCTATGGGTACTCATGATGCTGTATGGTGTTAAGGTATCCGTAAATAATGTGCCTGTCTATATTCACGAAGAGGATGGAAGCAATTCTTCTTTGAATTACAAAGAGATGTCATTGTCAATTCAGGATGTAAGAGACCGTATTTTAAAATTAAAATTTATGGATGAAAAGTCAAGGGTAGCATTAGACAAAAAGATGCTTGAAAAAATTTCAAAATATGATATGTATGAAAAATTAAACCGGATTATTGAAATAACGCAAAGACAAGATGTTGAAAAAAGACTACTTGAAAAAGAAATTAAAAAAATTGCTATATATGGTGTGGGTTTATATGGGAAGTGGCTTTTGAATATATTGAAGGATAGCAATATAAATATTGAGTATGCAATAGACAGCAGGGCGGATGTTAAGGATATTGGAATTCCAGTAATACAGCCGGAAAAAACAGGAGGAAGTGTAGATGCAATTATTGTAACTCCTGTTTTTGATTATGGGTCAATTCGAAATAAAATCAAAGAAAAATATAGTTGTAGAATTATGTCGATAGAAGAAATATTGTAAAATATAACAGGTGGTATATTTAGTATGTCAAAAGAACATATAAGAAGGATAGGCATTTTTTGTTTTTATAATCTTAATGGCAGAGCGGGCAGATATATATATAGATTATTGGATGTAGTTACAGGAGTATTAGATGATATTGTTATTGTCAGTAATTCAGATATATCGGAGAAATCATATGCACAACTGAAAAATTATACAGATAAAATCATTAAACGGAAAAATGTGGGGTTTGATGCTGGTGCTTACAAAGATATTATACTCTCAGGACTGATTCATTTGAATGAAATTGACGAGCTGTTGTTGTTTAATGATACATTTTATTGGATTAATAATAATATAAAAGAAGTATTCAATACCATGCGTCAAAAAGGGTATGATATATGGGGGATAACACAGAACAATGATCCGAGAGTGAGAAGGCATTTACAGTCATATTTCATGGTTTTTACAAAGAAAGTGCTGACATCTCATGTTTTTATGAATTTTTGGAAATGCCTGTTTACAGAAACAAAAAATATAAATGTTATAATTTCAAACTTTGAAATAGGTCTCACAAGCTACTTCGAGAGTATGGGGTTTTCATGCGGGGCATATATAACTGCGGATAATAATGATGTATACAACGACTGTGTGGAATTAGTGTGTGAAAAAAAATGTCCTGTCCTGAAAAGAAAAGCGTTGTTTTCGGCAGCGGTAAGTAAGGAAGAATTAAGAAGGTTATTTGATTATATAGAGACAAAAGCAGATTATTCTCTTGACTTTATTTCTGATGATTTGAAGAATAATCAAGGTATAATCGATATATATACGCTTGGAAGAGAAAATCCTAAAAAATATTTGAGTAATATAACTCTGCAGCAAATAAAGACAGCGGTTAAGGCTTATTCAAATGTTAAAATTTATGGAATAACGGTTTGTGGAATTGAGCTGTCTAAAGCAATGCCTGATAAAAACATAGAATTTGTGGTCTCTGACAGCCATTATGACACACAAAAAATAAATGGTATTAATGTGATTTCATATTACGGGGCAAAAGAGGATGATGACACAATTATGATAGTTACTTTGGGATATGAGAATTGTCAAAAATTAAAAAAGATTATTGATTGGAAAAAGGTTATATATTATTGGTAAATTAAATTGAAAGTATATAAGTTGTTTAGCAAAGTTTAAAGTTTCTAAATGATTTTTGGACAGGGTGAAGGGTGAAAAAAATGAAGAGAGAAAAAGTGGTTTTATTTGGAGCAGGACGAATAGGGAAAAGAGTCTATGACACATCGTCAGTAGAGATTGTAGCAGTGATAGATAATAATGCAAATATTGGGAAAACATTTTATGGAGTGCCGGTAATTAATATTGACGAGTATATAAAAAGTTATAATGGAACTAAAATTTGGATAACCGTATCAAAGCCTGATGTAATAGAACAGCTGCTTAGGGAGAAAGGAATTTTAAATTACATTGTACCGTCAGAGGTATATGAGACTGGAACAGTAAGATATGATAAAGATATATCACATGAAAACTGGGTAAAATATATTGTTGATATGTTTGATAAAAGGGGGGCAAGGGTTTTAGAAATTGGCTCGAGGGTTGTGACGGGAACAAGAAATAGAGAATTGTTTAATCATGCAGATTATATAGGATTTGATTATTATGAGGGGGAAAATGTCGATATAGTTGGAGATGTTCATAAGCTTAGCAGCTACTTTACCGAAAAATTTGATCTTATTTTTTCAAGTGCTGTACTAGAACACCTTGCAATGCCGTGGATAGCCTCAAGAGAGATTATTAAATGTCTGAAAACTGGAGGGTGTATTTTTGCGGAGACGCACTATTCCTTCTCAAGTCACGAGAGACCATGGCATTTTTTTCAATTTAGTGAAAATGCTCTTAATGTTTTATTTCCAGAGGCGTTTGGAATTAAATGTCTCAAAAAAGGCTGTTCCAATTTGATAGAAGGAAAATTTTCTGATAGGGCTTCAAAATATCTTCAGGGAAAAATAGTAGAAGATTTGTATTGTCATTCTGAATTTTTGGGAAGAAAAGTTGAGGAAAAGAATCTTGATTTGATTAAGTGGGAGGATTTGTCACTACAGGATATTGCCGGCGGAACAGAGTATCCTAAGCCGTAGGCAGTGTGGGAAATTGGGGAGGAAATTGTTTGAAGGTAGTAATTTTCGGCACAGGAATGTATTATCGCAACAGAAGGGCATATATTGATAATAAAACCGAGATTGTTGCGTTTATAGACAGTAACATAAATAAAATTGGCAGAAAAATTGATGGAATAATGGTTTATAGTCCTGAAAAAATAAGTTCATTGGAGTATGATGTTGTTATTCTTTGCAGTATACATGCGACTGCAATGCGCAGACAGCTTATCCTTTTGGGAGTGGATGAAGCAAAAATTCAGAACTGGTGGATGTACTATGGGAAGACAAGGGTGGGGATAATCAATATATTAAATTTTAATTATTTAAGTGAGGCCCGTGGCAAAAAGCTTCTGCTTATTTCACATTCAATAGATTATTCCGGAGCTCCGATGGCTCTGCTGTATGCGGCTATGGCTTTGAGGGGAAAAGGTTTTGAGGTGGCGATTGCGGCTCCGAAAGCTGATAGAGCATATATTGATGAGTTTGGAGACAGAAGAATTACATTTTTAGAAATTCCCTCGCTTCCATACATAAATGAAGAAGATATGTATTTTTTTGGGCAGTTTGATTATATTATCGTAAATACTTTATTGATGATATATTCGGCGTATATTTTAAAAAAAACGCTTCGTGTTGTTTTGTGGGTGCATGAATCCGTCAGGGAACTTTTTGTCAGAAGCGTAAGCGAATATGAGGAGCTTGCGGATGAGGAAAAATATATTGATATAAATGCGTGTGCAGTAAGCGGTGTTTCGGCAAATATGTGCGGGGAGTATTATCCGGGATTGATTAAGAGGATTATTCCATATGGTATACCAGATAAAAATGCATCATATATATCCGAATCAAATAGTAAAATGGTGTTTGCTGTTATAGGTAATATTTGTAGTTTTAAGGGACAGGATATATTCGTTGAAGCTGTAAATATAATGAAAACGGAATATAGGAATAAAGCAAGGTTTATAGTGGTCGGAAAATGTGAGGATGACTGTTTTAAGAAAAAAATTGAAGCTTTAAACATCAGGTTTGGAAGTGTTGAATTTTGTGGTGAGCTAAATCAGGCACAGATTGATGAGTTATATTCTACTGTTGACGTGGTTGTTTGTCCGTCGCGTGTAGATTCGCTGCCTATAGCTATCACTGAAGCTATGATGCGATCAAAAATATGTGTTGTATCCGATGTGACAGGAAGTTGTGATTATATAGACAATGGCATAAATGGTTATATATTTAAGACTGAGGATAGCGAAGAGTTGAGTAATATTATGGAAAATATAATTAATGGTGAAGGCATAGTAGATAATATTAGGGAGTGCGCCAGGAAGACTTATGAAAAGTATTTTTCAATGGAAGCGTTTGCAGTAAATTTGCTTAACATATTAGAGAAGTAAATTAAGGAGCATTCCTGTAATTCAGAAATAATGCCAATTGAATAAAAGAAAACCTCGAAGTACAATTAAGGTGTTCATCTTGGCAGGATGAATAAAAACACTTTAAGAATACTGGAGGTTTCTAATAATGAATTTAACACAGAATGACAGACTTAAGCAAGTAACAAGTGACACTTTAATTGTAGGAGTTGATGTTGGATCACAAACTCACTTCTGCAGAGCGTTTGACTGGAGGGGGGTTGAACTTTCAAGAAGAGTGTTTAAGTTTAGCAACACCGGAATGGGATTCCTTACATTCCTCAGGTGGACAGAGGAACTCATGAATAAGACTGAAATGAAGAAGATTATTGTTGGCTGCGAGCCTACCAGTTGCTACTGGCTTACTTTTCAGAAATTTTTACAGGATCACGACATCCAGCTTGTAACTGTAAATCCATTTACGGTCAACAGAAGCAAGGAACTGGATGATAACAGTCCTGAGAAAAGTGATTTAAAGGATCCGAAGACCATCGCGTTACTTGTAAAAGACGGAAGGTATTCCACTTCTTATCTTCCGAGAGGAGTGTATGCTGAAATCAGGGAGGCTTCTGTTTGCAGAGAGCAGATCATGAAACAGCATGTACGTCTGTCAAATCAGATACAGGGATGGCTGCAGAAGTTCTTCCCAGAGTATTTTGAGTGTTATGCCGATTGGGATTCCACAAGTGGACTTATGCTTTTGAAAGAGGCACCACTGCCACAGGATATGCTAAAAATGAATGTAGGCGGAATCAATCAGATATGGCGTGATGCAAAGGTGCGTGCGGCAGGAATAAAGAGGGCACAGACCATGGTAGAAGCTGCACAGAACAGTGTAGGACTGGAAGCTGGTGAGGCTGCAAGACTTGAAATCTGGGTACTTGTAAATGACTACATCCTGAAAGCAGAACAGCTGAAAAGACTTGATGAATACCTGCAAGAAAGAGTAAAAGAAGTACCAAATGTGGAGAAACTGCTCGCCATTAAAGGAGTAGAGATGAGCACTGTGATTGGCTTTGTCGCAGAGGTTGGTGATATCGGACGCTTCACTGACCCAAAGCAGATACAGAAACTTGCGGGACTGGAGATAGTCAAAAAGAGTTCCGGCAAGAAGAAAGGACAGCTAAGAATTATGTATGAATCAGCACGTGCACTGATGACCTAGAATCCGGCATTTCAGGATGTGTTCCTTTATTACAGGAACAGGCAGAAGAATCCACTTGGAGGAATGCAGGCAAAGATAGCAGTTGCATGTAAAGCAGTCAGAATTTTCTACGTAGTATTACAAACAGGCTGTGACTTTGATGAGGAGAAGTTCCGAAAGGACATCATCAGGCCGGAGGCAGCCTAATATAAAAGCACACACTGTAGCAGATAACGTCCGCCAAGAATTCAATTGGTGTTGGATTACAGGAGTGCTCTCTAGCAATGACAAAGCAGAGCGAAGCCGCTAAGACATATTTTATAGGGCATGATCCTGATAAGGAGCAGAAGCGGCATCCCACTATGGGTAGGCTGGACGAAGGAATTTAGGACCCTTGTAGTAGAGGATGATCCTGTTAGACATGAGAGGTTAGCAGCCATAGGGAAGAATGGGACACAGATTCGCCTTCATAAAAAAGGATGACGTTTTATTTCGTGTACCTTTCTGACTGGAAACGTATGTGCATTGAAGCTGAGATGACACAGTTTTCGCCCATTAATGAATGCTTATCATTGTTTGTAACTTTGTAAACCATTGTACAAATGGCTAAAATGAAGGCTTTTTTGTGCAAAATAAATAAGAAAGTATAGAGAGGAGATATATGCCGGAATTAACTGTTATTATGCCGTCTCTTAATGTAAGTGTGTATATTGAAGAGTGTATCCAAAGCGCCATAGGACAGTCAATGAAAGACATTGAAATTATATGTGTTGATGCTGGCTCAACAGATGGAACTATTGAAATACTTCAAAAGTATGCATTGAAAGATACGCGCATACGCATAATTCACAGTGATGTTAAAAGCTATGGACATCAGGTGAATATGGGTATAAAAGCTGCACATGGAAAGTATATCGCTATATTGGAGACTGATGACTATATTGCTGATAACATGTATGAGAATCTTGTCAGAATTATGGATAAATACAGACTTGATATAATTAAGGCGGATTATGATTGTTTTTGGACGCAAAAAAATGGAATCAGGATATTTGAGAGAGTAAAGTCGTTTTCAGGAAAGAGAAAAGAGTGGTATAATAAAGTTGTCTCGGCAGAAGCGCTTCCTGAGATACATAGGTTTGATATAAGTGTGTGGAAAGGTGCTTATAGAAGAGCTTTCTTAATCAATAATGATATTTTTTTCAACGAGACACTTGGCGCTGCGTATCAGGATATATGTTTTCATCATATTTCAATGGCTTATGTGCAGCGTATGATGTATATTCCCGAATCCTATTACAGATATAGAAGGGATAATGAAAATTCATCATCGAATTGCACGAAGGGATTGAAATATCTTGCTCAGGAATATGAAATACTGTTCCAAAAACAGTATATTAACGATATGTTTGGAAAAGAGCAGTTAAAAAATATTGTTGTGAGAATGTTTGATGCATTTTGCTGGGAGTACAGTAAGGTTATAGAATATAATATGGCGCTGCCAAAGGATTACTACGGAGACGTGGATTGGATAAGAGATATTATTAAGCGTCTTATTGAGGATAAAACCATAGCAGTTGATGATTTTTCTAATGAATCGGTAAAGAGTCTGGGGGATTTTATTTATAACTATAAAGAGTTTGAAGATAGTTATGTAGAAAAAGCTAAAAGCAGGAAGGCTGCTGTATGCCAATACATTGAATATTTACATGGAAGAAGTATTGTTATTTTTGGCTGCGGAAAATGTGGTATGGAGGTTTTGCTATTTCTTGACGGCAAAAATATACGTGTAGGCGCTTTTGCTGATAATTGTGCTAAAAAATGGGGAGGCACTGTAGGCGGGGTTGAAGTCATGTCGCCTCAAAAAGCGGTACAAAAATATTCTGGAGCTGTGTATATTGTGGCAAATAAAAATAATTCATCAGATATGAAGCAGCAGCTTGTAGATTTAAATATTAAAGAAAAAGATATTTTAGTATGGGAGTAATAAATGAGTATGGAGGAAATAATAAGGGAATTTCCTAAAGCCTTGTTGGTCTGGTACGATTTTAAGCATGATGCAGATATATTATATATATATGACATATGTGAAAATGTGGCTTTGACGGAACTGCTGAGGGAAAAGGCGGGGAATGGAGTGGTGAATGTTGTTTCTGTTTCCGCAGTGATGAATAATAAGGCTTCCAAAATAACTGGCATGGTAGCAGAAGATAATGCTTTTGATATATGTTATGATTATATAGTGGTGATAGGATTATTAGAGATAAGTGAGTCTCCAAAGTGCCTGTTAGCCGCTCTTAAATCAATACTTAAAAGTGATGGAAAGCTTTTAGTTGGTGCACAAAACAGATTAGGTTTAAAATATTTTTGCGGAGACAGGGATCCATACACAAATCACAGCTTTGACGGAATTGAAAATTATCACAGACTATCTGTACAGGATAAAAAGAGTATGCGGGGTAGGTGCTATTCGGGTGCAGAATTAAAAGAAATGCTGGGGTCATGTGGGTTTGATAGTAAGTTTTATTCGGTGTTTCCTGATTTAAATAATGCGCAACTTGTATATGCACAGAATTATATTCCGGTTGAGGAGCTGTCGATGAGATATTTTCCTATGTATAATTATCCAGATAGCGTTTTTTTAAATGAGCAGTTTCTTTATACTGATTTGATAAAAAATGGTATGTTTCATACTATGGCAAATTCGTACATTATTGAATGTAAAATGTATGGTGAATTTGAAAGCATTCTCCATGCGACTATTTCTCTTGACAGAGGAAGGAAAAACGCCATGGTGACAAAGATATGCGGAGATACAGTTAAGCATGTATATAAGAAAGCCATATATAGAGAGGGTGTTGGTAAACTGGAAAATATAAAACAAAATCTGCTTGATTTGCGCAGACGTGGAATTAATGTGGTTGATGCAGAAGTAAAAGGCGATTTTTTGGTTATGCCGTATATTGATGCACCCATTGCTATGAATGAGCTTAAGGCTCTTGCAAAAAGGGATTGCAGTAAATTTATACAAGCAATGGATGATATGAGGGAGCTTATTCTTATGTCATCGGATCATACGGATATTATATCTGAAAAAGATATGAATAGTGCAAACGGCAGGGATTTGGGGATTATACTCGAAAAGGGATATATAGATATGGTTCCCCTTAACTGTTTCTATGTGGAAGAATACGATAATCCCCTACATAGATTTGTGTATTATGACCAGGAGTTTTATTGGGAAAACTGTCCGGCAAATGCAATTATTTATCGTTCGATAATTATAATTTACGACAATACAGATAATGAGTTTGAAGCGTTAGTTCCTAAGGAATTTTTCTTTGAGAGATATGGATTGTTTGAGTGCATGGATATCTGGGAATGCATGTCCATGAGATTTAATTCGGAGCTGCGCAATCAGAGGGAGATGGCACCGTATTATTATAATAAGTGCTGTGATCCGGGAATCTTGTATACAAATAGAGAAAAGATAAATTACAGTGCGGTAGATTATAACAGAATATTTGTAAATATTTTCGATGGTATAGAAGAGGCTCGTGATAAGGGTATTAATAAAAAGATTATACTTTTTGGCTCAGGAGTGTTTACCAGCAGATTTTTGACACAGTTTGCGAAAGATTATTATATCTATTCGATTATAGATAATAACAGCAAAAAATGGGGAGACAATATTGAAGGGATTCCTATCAATTCGCCGGATATCATAAAATATATTAATCCTAAAGAGTTGCATGTGATTATATGTATAAAAAATTATTTTGGAGTTGCCAGACAATTGGAGAGCATGGGGATAGAAAAATATTATATATATGACCCTGGTAATGATTATACCTTAAAACGCAAGTCATATGAAATAAGAATGAATACTAATGATACGTCACTGCAACTGGAGGAGACGAGTGTTCTTAAGCCTTATAATATTGGATATATAGCAGGAGTATTTGATTTATTTCATGTTGGACATTTAAATATGTTTAAAAGAGCGAAAGAGCTTTGTAATTATTTGATTGTCGGAGTTGTATCAGACGAGGGCGTAAGACTGAATAAACAGGCAGAGCCATTTGTGCCTTTCGATGAGAGAATCGAGATGATACGATCATGCAGATATGTGGACGAGGCTGTCAAACTGTCTCTTAACTGCTGTGGAACTCGCGATATGTTCAGGGTTTATCATTTTGACGTACAGTTTTCTGGAAGTGATTATGAAAATGACCCAGGATGGCTTGCGGAAAAAGAGTTTTTGGAGAAGAATGGCTCAACCATGGTGTTTTTTCCGTATACAAAGAGCACAAGCTCAACCAAGCTTAAGGGTCTGATTAATGAAAGGCTGATATGATACAACTTAGCATTATAGTTCCTTGTTACAACGCAGAAAAATATATATCAAGATGTGTTGATTCCTTGGTAAACCAGACGCTTGATAAAAGCAGGTATGAGATAATTCTTGTTGATGACTGCTCTGCAGACTCTACGTGGAATATTATCTGCGAATATGAAAAAAAATATCCAGATATGCTCAAGGCTGTTCGCTGCGGTGAGAACGGCAGACAGGGCAGGGCGAGGAATATCGGTCTTGGTTATGCCGAAGGAGTATATGTGGGGTATGTTGACAGCGACGACTGGGTTGAGCGTGATATGTATGAAAATATGCTCAATGAAATTACATATTACGACGCTGATATTGTGCGGTGCGGATTTATAAGAGATGCGGGGAGACCAGCGGATAACATGCAGGTAAATACCGATATGCATAATCCGCGCAGGCATATTGATGCGGGGAGCGGAAGGATTGACAGGCTTTGCATTGATACTGACGATAAGAGAAAGAACTTTATTATCTCAAACTGTATCGGTTATGGGTGCTGGGATAAGGTTGTCAGAAAAGCGCTGCTCACAGATAATAATATAAGCTTTCCGGAGAGACTTGCCTATGAGGATATATGCTGGGGCTCGCTTTTGTATCTCTATGCAGGAAAGGTTTCGCTTATTGATAAAAAGTATTATCACTATTTCGTAAATACTGAATCGACAGTGCTAAAAAAGAACAATGCATACAGCAGCGATATGCTCACGGTAAACAAATTAAAATACCAGGAGTATGTCAATCGTGGTGCTTTATATGATTTTCGGGATGAGGCTGAATTTGATATGCTTATTACGTGCTGGCTCGGAGTTATAAAGATGCTTGCGCTGAGGTATGAGGAGCCCTCATATAAGGCGTACTGCGAGCTTAAGTCTTATGTAAATCAAATTATACCGAATGCCCAAGCTAATAAATATTTAAAAGGCGAATTGACAGAGATGCAAAGACTACTTGTCAGCCTGCTTGACGCTGATATTAACAGACAGCAATTTTTTCAGGTTATGGAGATATGCAGAAAGACCGGAGTGTAAAATTTGGAATGTGCATAAAGCAGTGCGGAAACGAGGGAGATTATGATTACAAGCTCTAATATTTTGTACATATACTGCGAGATTATGGAGCAGCTTGAGCCGAAAAAGGTTTTGGATATAGGCATGTTTTATAAGTCTGTCGGCGGTGTTTCAAGAAGAATACTGAATAAGGAAGTTCCGGAGAGCTGTTTTATAGAGGGCGTCTGCACGGATAAAGCGAAAACTCTCGGCGTATACGGAACAATTTATGATAAAATTATAGACGAGAAGGACTTTGACGGGCTTAATGAAATTGATTTTGATCTGGCTGTAATGCTGAGCGACGCGGTCGTAAAAGCGGACAGGGAAAAATTTATAAGACGCGTATCAGAAAGCTGCTCGTATTTGCTTACGTATGAGGACGACGTGACTTTTTTGGAAACGGCGTCGGATATTAAGAGCTTAAAGATAGGGGAAGACAGCTGCGTGCTGGCAGTGTTTGGGAAAGGACTGATAGCGTGAAAACTGAGATGTGGGTCATAACACATAAAAATTATCCCGGGGTAAAGGATGATATATACAAAACACTTCATGTAGGAAGGGCGCTTTCCGGTGATTTGGGGTATCAGGGGGATAATACGGGCGATAATATTTCATCTAAAAATAAAAGCTATTGCGAGCTTACGGGGCTTTACTGGCTCTGGAAAAACCATGAGTGTGATATTATCGGGATATGCCATTACAGGCGTTTTTTCGTCAATAACGGGAGAATGCTCACAAAAGAATATATAGAAAAAACTCTTGAGAACTACGATATAATAATTCCGGCAAACGGCGCCGTGAATTGTGATACTGTAAAAGAGCATTATGCTGACAGACATGTAGGCGCTGATTTAGAGGTCTGCCGTCAGGTTATTCTTGAAAAATATCCCGATTACTCGGAGGCATTTGAATATATGCAGAATTCAAAGCTTATGAATTTCTGCAATATGCTGGTTGCCAAAAAAGAGGTTTACGATGCGTACTGCAGCTGGCTGTTTGACATATTGTTTGAGGCAGAGAAGCGCATCGACATTTCGGACAGAGATGATTATCAGAAAAGAGTATTTGGATTTCTGTCTGAGAGGCTGATTAAAGTGTGGCTGCTGAAAAATAAGTACTGTGTCAAGGAACAGGAAGTCGAGATGATGGATTCTGACGAGATAGACAAGCATATTAAACTAAAAGAACTTGTGCGAGATTTATTATTAAAAATAACCAGAAATATTTTACAAAAATACAGAGACGGAAGGCAGCAGATTTTACCGCCGATTAAACAGAATGTATGCTCTGACGGCAGGACGCCTGTGTGGATATGCAGCTGGAACGGCGAGGATAACGAGCCGGAAACTGTCAGAAGATGTATAGAAAGCGTGAGAAATAATATTGATACTCAAAAATGCGAGCTTCATATTATTACTCTTGGCAACTGTCAGGAATATGCAGCATTTTCACCTGAGATTATCGATAAATTTAATGCCGGTAAAATCAATTTGGACACACTGTCGGAGAGGCTTCGCATGGAACTTTTATACAGGTACGGAGGAGTGTGGATTGACGCTTCATATTTTGTATATGATGACAGGATCAATGATGTTATCGACAAAGAGGGCTTTTATTGTTTAAAAAACAGCGCTTTCGGATGTGATGATGATATTGTAAAATTGCTGCAGGCAGGTGATTTTATAAAGGGAGACGCGGGATTCCCCCTGTTCGGCTTTGTCATGGAGGCGTTTGACGAGTATTACAGATATAAAGATGAGCTTGTTAAATATTCTATAATTGATTTTTTTATTGATATTGCATATGAAAAGCTTGAGACTGTAAGAAATGCCGTTGACAGCGTAGAAGTCAATAACTCGGATGTGAATTTCTTCAGACATAACGCGTGCAGATTATTTGATGGGAATGTGTGGAGCAAAATTGTGAAGGATACATGGATGTTTAAATTAGATAAAAATCAACAGTACAGAGAGAAAAATATTGTTGGCAGAGATACGTATTATGGAAAAATTTTAAAATGAATTGGGGGATAAGATGATTTACATAATAACACCAGCTGATTATACGTCGGGAGGACCGGAACTTCTGCATCAACTGGCTTTTGTGCTGGGGCTTATGGGTGTGCCTGCGAAGACGATTTATTACTCTAGGGAGAATGGAGAATTTGTAAGAGCTGAAACGCCGGAACAATACAACAAATATAATGTTAGTGTCGAAGAGAATTTAGATGTTATTAATTCAGAGAAAAATGTTGCAGTGATACCGGAAACAGCATTGTTTACACTTGACAGACTGTCAAAGTGCAAAAAAATTATATGGTGGTTAAGCGTTGATGGATATGTGAGGTCTATGATTTATTTAAAAGGCATCACGGATTATAATACTGGTTATACTAAAGAATTTGATTATTATGGCATATCTGAAAGAAAAGATATTTTTCATTTGGTACAGTCAGAGTATGCAAGCGATTTTGTTATTAATAAAATGGAAATATCGCGGCAGCGCGTTGAATATCTTTCTGACTACATTAATGATTTGTATCTTGAGCAGTTGGATTTATCAAATATAAAAAGAGAAAACATTGTGTTGTTTAATCCTTAAAAAGGTTATGATGAGCTAAAGCCTTTGATTGAAAAAAGCAGAAATGAAATCATGTGGCTTCCAATTTATAATATGACGCCAAATAAAGTGCGCGCATATATGAGTATTGCAAAAGTCTATGTTGATTTCGGACATCATCCGGGAAAAGACAGAATTCCAAGGGAGGCTGCTATAAGTGGTTGCTGTGTTATTACAAATAAAAAAGGCGCGGCTGCTTATTATAAAGATGTGCCGATACCTGAGAGATATAAGTTTGAGAATGTATCGGAGAGTACTGACGAAATAATAGCACTTATCAGATGTATTTTTGATAATTACGATTTATATTTTAAAGATTTTGAAGAGTATAGAAATATGATTATGTCAGAAAAAGAACGATTTGTAGAAGATGCATTGAGGATATTTAAGGATAAAAAATGGTAAGGTTTGAATTTACGGAGATAAGCTTTGAAAAATATGGATTTTAAACTGAGCGTAATATTAATAAGATGTGACGAGATGTCTGATTTTACAGCGTGTATTGAGAGTGTTCTTGCACAGAAAGACGACAGGGTTGAGTATATTGCTGCCGATGCTGTCGATGGACAGCTGCGTGCATTTGTACCGGAAGAAATTGCTTTTTTTGATATAAGCCAAAAAATATACGAAAATATGGCTCAGGTTAAAAATGAAGCGGTTAAGATGGCCTCATGCAAGCATGTGCTTATTCTGACTACGGACCGGATTTTGGAGGACGGGATTTTGGACAGGTGTCTTGCGGGCTTAAGCGGAGAAATATGTTATTCCGGCAGCGGGACATATGGTGATGGCGGCGAAGCGTGCAATTCCGGCGAATACGCGGATGGACAGTTTAAAAAATATTTTCTTGAAGGAGTACAATCTGCTTCATATGTAGTTGTCAATCGTGAGAGCTTTGGCGTTATCGGGGGATGGAATGAAAAGCTGCCTTGCGCTGAGGATTATGAATTGTTGCTCAGGGCGTGTGACTTTAACTGTATTGAGGGTTTTTGTGCTGTTGCGTCAGAACTGCCGCCGCTTATTTTTAAGGAAAATTATTTTACATATGCGTATATGCTTGGAAAATATGTCCGTAAGCTTAAAAGTATGAATATATTTGACGGAGTTTTTTCAAAATGGTATGTTGAAGCCAGGCAGTATGGGATAGCGGATTATTATGAAGACTGTGTGAAGAAAATGATTGGCAGGCAACCTGTTTTTGATTCGGTTGATGCGGATACAAGACCTATACTTATTTTTACATATAAAAATGAATGCAGCGGCACACTGTATTCATTTGCATTGGGGCTTGGAAGCGCGCTTAGAAAAAACGGTCTGAATGTGCAAATAATAGCTCTTGACGGGGACTCTGTTTGCGGGCTTAAGTCCGCAATATTAAGAGAATATAGAGCTGTCATAGGCTTTCAGACGTCATTTTTTACGGAGCAGCTTGAAAACGGCGGACTTGCGGGAAATATTTTTAAGTGTCCTAAGTTTAATTATATATTTGACCATCCGCTGTATGTGAGCTACTTTCTAATGCTGCCTGTAAATGATTTTTATGTGCTTCAGCAGGACGAAACTTATGCGGCTTATATAAGAAAATATTATCCGCAGGTCAGGAATGTCTGGCACTTCCCGCCGGCGGGAATAATAGGCAGACGCATGCGGGAGGCGCTTGCTGCAGGCTGTCACGCCGGTGTGGAGAGTGCCGCCGGGGAGGCTTCGGGTGATATGAATTTGGATTTTAATGCAGTGTTTAGAAGCCTTAAAAAGACTATGGATATTTCGTTTGTGGCTACGTATAATGATTACCGCGAGCGTATGGCGTTTATAAGGACGCTCCCCGCAGATATAAGACGCCTGTCATGGCAGATGATTAACCAGCTTAAAAATAATCCTAAGCAGAGCGCTGAGGAGGCTCTTAGCTGTGTGCTTGAAAAAAATTGTCGTGATGTCACGCCGCGCGAGTTCGTAGTTCTTTTGCATAAATCATGCGAGGCGGTAAGGGCAGTATCATTTTATTACAGGGAAAAGATAGTTAAGGTGCTGCTTGACGCCGGGCTTAAGATTGATGTATTTGGAGATGCGTGGAGACGCTCTCCGTATGCAGACAATCTAAATCTTCGTATTCACGGAGATGTGAGCTTTGAAGAGGGACTTGATGTGATGGCTGAAAGTCGTATTTCTTTAAATGTGATGACATGGCACAAGGGCGGAATGACTGAGAGAGTTGCCAATTCTATGCTCAACGGATCTGTCTGCGTTACAGATGAGACAACTTACATTAACAGAAATTTTACGGACGGAGAAAATATTATTACGTTTGAGCTCGACAATATTGAAGCTCTCCCGAAAAGGCTTAAAGCTCTTCTGAGCCCTGAAAACAGAGAAGGCCTTAACAAAATTGCTGTAAAAGCGTTTGAAAAGGCGGAAAAAGAGCATACATGGAATGTGAGAGCCAGACAGTTTCTGGATATCTTAGATGAGATAGAAAATAATGAGGTAGAAAACGAAAATGTACCGGCAGCTAAATAGGCGTTTTTCCCTGAGCGGAAGTGCAATAAAAATTATAGCGTTATGCGCTATGTTTACAGACCATTTCGCGGCTGTATTCTTATCAAGGCTTATTGACAGCGGCATGGCGGAGTCCGTAAATTCACTGCTGACCCGGCTTTACATTTATATGAGGGCAATAGGAAGGATTGCGTTTCCTCTTTTTGTGTTCCTTTTGGTTGAGGGAGTGCTTCACACGCGCAGCAAACAGAAATATTTAGGGCGTATGCTTTTGTTTGCCGTAATTTCGGAGATACCGTTTGATTTGGCGTTCAATATTAACAGGTATAATGTGCGTAGAGGCAGAATACTTGAGTTTTCATATCAGAATGTATTTTTTACGCTCTCCATAGGACTGCTGGTGGTTATAATTATTGAGTTTTTGTGGAAAAAGCGGATATTTTTATTTGCCGCTGTGGAAAAAGAGGGTAAAACCGCGTCCGAAAAAAAAGCTTTTGCAGCTGCCGCAGAAAACGCCGTAAAATTTTGTCTGAGCGTCTTTGTTGCGGCGGCAGGCATTGTATTATCGATGTTTATGAGAACGGATTATTCGGGAATAGGCGTTTTGGCGGTTGTGGTTATGTATGCGATGAGGAAAAGACGGTGCGCGGGACTTGCGGCAGTATCGCTCGTGCTGTCTGTGTACACACTGTTTGAACTGCCGGCGTTTCTTTCGGTTATTCCGGTATATTTTTACGACGGCAGCAGAGGCGCGGGCGCAAAATGGCTGTTTTATATATTTTATCCGGCGCATCTGCTGGTTTTGTGGGGGATATGCATGATGCTGGGGATTGTCAGTTAAACACTGTTTCAAACATCTGCTTAAGACGGATTTCGTAGGTGTGGCTCTCCTGTATGCGCCCCAGCCCGTTGGCTGCAATCTGGCAGCGCTCCTTTTCATGGCTTAAATAGTAGGCGCACTTGTCGAGCAGGTCGTCTTTGGACTCAAATAAGACGAGCTCCTCGCCGGGCACGAAGAAGTCATAGAAATCTGCCTGATAGTTGGATAAAAGAAAGCCGCCGCAGCCCATTATATCCATAGCGCGCAGCGGTATACCCGAGCGGATTGAGCGCAGAGTGATATTCAGGTTGATTTTGCTCTGTGAAAATATATACGGCATATGGTTATAGTAGTCGATTGGACCGCAGTTTTTTACCTTTGGAAGCTCAGGCGTGGGGTTTTGGGTGTAAAGGTGCGTGCTGAAACGCTCTGAAACTGCATTAAGCAGGTCTTTTCGCTCAAGCTCTGCAAGTTTTCTTGCAATAAAGTAATATGCATACAGATAAGAGACGGTTTCGACACCGTCTTTGTTAGGCTCCAGCGGAACGCTTTTTTTAAGCTCGTCAATTATGTTCGGGGTCAGAAGTTCTTCTATAAAGTAATAGCCGTACACCTTTAGCTGCGCCTGCATAATCGCATCGAGATAGCCGGAGACGTACGGAGGCAGATTCTTAAAGCGGTCGAAGAGATTGTGCTTTTCGTTATACATGGAGCCTACAAATGCGACTTCAGCCGAAAAATCCGGTGCGTGCGCTTCAGCCGCGCCGTTTGTTTCATTGACAGAGAGCTGTCTTTTTATTCTCGAGGTGTTGACGGCGAGCGGTGCGTAGTACACTGTGCTGATGCCCTGATTTTTCAGCTCAAGATACAGTGTCTTGTCAAAAATAAATATATAGTTGCAGGGATTGATAACCGTATATGAATACAGGGAGACAAGCGGGCTGTCGTAAATAAACGCAATGTAAGGCAGATTGTGTCTGCGGCAGCAGTTTGACACCACAGGACTGTAATTGAAGGTAAATACGCAGTCGTACCGTTCTGTCAGCGCGTCCTCAAAAAGGCTGTCAAATTCCGTGCTCTTCCGCTCTCTTACAAGCTGAGTGCTTATAAGGCGGTGGGAAACACTAAGCTTGTCCAAAGCTTCGCACACATCTTCAATCCCGAAATTTTTCCATTCAAAAATTAAAACTTTCACTTTTTCCCCTTTTCTGCCTTTTTTCTAAATCAAAATAATGATATAGTTAATATATAATTAAAATGCAGATTATTAATTGCATATATTCTGTGAAGCACCGGCTTTATTCCGGGAAAGCCAAATCAAGCATCTGCATCAGCCTGCGGTCATATGTGTGAAGCCGTTTTACTGTTTCATTGCCGTGCCGTGCAATCATGGCGCGCTCATCCTCATGCGAGAGATAGTAAGCGCACAGCTCTTTTAGATTTTCAAGACTGTCGTAGACTACGAGGTCTTTTCCGATTTCAAAGAAGTCCGGTATTTCGGCTTGATAGTTGGTAATCAGAAAACCGCCTGCGGCAAGCACGTCAAATATGCGAAGGGAAAGTCCCGAGCGTATTGATTTGGCTGTAATGTTTAAGTTGATTTTGCTTCGGTTAAAAATCAGAGGCATTTCTTCAAGTGAGTTTGCTAAGCCGCGGTTATGTATGTTCGGCATTGAAGAGGTGTCGCTGCCTGTATAAATATCGACGTTAAATTCGTCAGACAGCATTTTAAGGGCGCGAAGCCTCTCCTGCTCGGCAACCTTAACACTTATATAATGCTGTGCGACAAGAGCACGGGGATTTTCCCGGTATCCCGGAGGGAAACGGTATGAGCCGACCGTGGATTCAAGAAATCGCTTTGCAAAGTCTTCAGTGATTAATTCTTCGATGAAATTATAGCCGTATACCTTGAGCTGCGCCTCAATTATGCCGTCGGCGAAGCCCCTGTCATAATCGTTTAAGCGGCTTTGGTTGAAAGGACATTTTTCGGCGTAGGTAGAGCCTATAAAGGATATATCGCTTGAAAATTCCAAAAGCTTTGACTGGGGAGCCGAGTTTATTACTTTTTCGATACGCTCAGTGTTTGCCGCCAGCGGCATATGAAAAATATGCCCCGGATTCTGAGGCGAAAATTCTTCAAACAGAGCCCGGTCAAATAAAAAAATGCGGTTACAGTCGTTTGCGAGCGCATTTGAATATAGCTCAAGCACAGGGCTGTCCACGATAAGACAGAGATATTTAAGCTTGATAATCCGGCATAAATCAGAAAGCCACGGGAAGAAATTGACGGTAAACACAAATGAAAAGCCGCCGTCAACAAGCTTTTGCGACACGGCGTTTACACACTGTGACGGTGTAAGGGATTTATTGTATATCTCGATAGTCTCTTCTTCTACGGTGAAGCCTATTCGCCTGAATGTATCTATTATATCGGGCTCGCATATACTTCCGTAACGGTAAAAAAATATTTTCATGGTATTTTAACATCTCCGATTGATTTAAATTATTAACATTTTATCAGAACAAAAAAGAAGTGGCAACCTTGGCAAAGTGACTTTAGCGGTTAAAGAGAGCGCGGAAAAGAGGAAATTTATGATAATGGAGGAACTTAAAATTTTAAATGAATTTAATGCCTTTTCGGTAATTGTAAGGCTTCTGCTGGCTATTGTTCTGGGGGCTCTTCTGGGTATTGAGAGAGAGCGGAAGCAAAGGCCTGCCGGAATAAGAACATATACGCTTGTGTGCCTCGGAGCGGCGCTTGCGGCGGTTACTAATGTGTATATCTGTACATTGTATCCGGGAACGGACCCGTCAAGAATACCGGCGCAGATTGTGAGCGGAATAGGTTTTCTTGGCGCGGGAACTATACTTGTCACCAAAGTGCATCAGGTCAAAGGGCTTACGACGGCGGCAGGGCTCTGGTGCTGCGCTGCTGTGGGGATAGCTGTAGGAGCGGGGTTTTACTATGGGGCAATTATCGCCGGAGTTATGGTTGTCATTAGCCTTCGCGTGTTCTCTTATGTTGACAGGAACTTTATAAAATATAATAAATATATGAATTTTTATACGGAGTATAATTCAAAGCGTTTTATAAGGGAGCTTATTTCTTTTGCCAAAAAGAGCGGGTATCAGGTACTGGATCTGGAGATTACGAGGGATAGTGACAATACGTATTTTGCTACATTTCAGCTGAAGATTACCAATCCGGAGCTTCGCACACTGGTGCTGGCGTCGGTGCAGGGGCTTCCTGACTGCACTCTGGCGGAGGAGGTATAAAATGATTTCCAGAATACTGTTTTTTCAGTGGAACGCATTTATGCAGAAGGGTATTGAGCGCGCGCTTGAGCGGCTGAATATCGAGTATGATGTGTTTTATTATATATTTAAAAACTGGGATAACGATGAGGAATTTAAGATAAAGTTCAGAAATAAACTTGTACAGAGCAGCTATGAGGCAGTGTTTTCGGTTAATTTTGCGCCGGTTATTTCCGAGGTGTGCGAGGAGCTGGGACTCCCATATATTTCGTGGGTTTATGACGCGCCTCTTCATATAAGGAATACAGACGCTCTTAAAAATTCCTGCAATACTGTTTTTTTCTTTGACAGAATTCAGACAGAGCGTTACAGGAAAGACGGCGTGCATGCTTATCATATGCCGCTTGCGGCGGATGTGGAATCATTTTGCCCCGAGGGCGTTTTCGTCCGGCGAAAGCCGGCGGAGTACAGCTGTGATGTATCGCTGGTCGGAAAGCTCTACCGCTCGGATTACGCATATCTGTGCACTCCTCTTGACGAGTACTCGAGAGGCTACCTTGAGGGAGTTGTAGAGGCGCAGAAATGTGTTTACGGCGGCTGTTTTATTGATGAGTGCCTTGATGATAAATTTCTTGACCGTCTGAATTCACAGTATCTTGAAGCGTCAAAAGGAAAGTTCAGCGTATCACGCGAGGAGATGCGATATGCTGTCGGAACAGAAATCACAGGGCGTGAAAGATACATGGCTCTTGCGCTTCTGCAAAACAGGTGCAGTGTGAGGCTGTATTCTTCGGACTTGGATGAAAGGTTAGAAAACATTACACAGCCGGGATATGTTGATTACTATACGCAGATGCCGAAGGTGTTCAGGACAAGCAGAGTTAATCTTAATATTTCGCTGAAGCTGATTGAGTCCGGAATTCCGCTTCGGGTGTTTGACGTGCTCGCAAGCGGAGGTTTTCTGATAACTAACTATCAGCCCGAGATAGCGGAGGTGTTTGAGCCGGGAAATGATTTGGTTGTATATGAAAATATGACGGATTTGGTTACAAAGGTTATGTGGTATCTGAAGCACGATGAAGAGAGGGAGCGCATAGCCAAAAACGGCTTTGACAAGGTGAAAAGGCTGTGCACGTTTGAAAAGCGGCTGGAGCAGATATTTGCAAAATCACCGGCTGATGCTATAATAGTGTAGCAGGCGGGAGAAAGGGGCATGGACGGAATGCAGAAATATACATCTTTTTATAATTTTCTTGAGAGTACAGCGAAAAAATATAACGACAAAACTGCTGTTTTATATGATACCTTTGAGGTGAGCTACAGAAAGCTTTTTGAGGATTCGGTAAAAAAGGCTTTGCATCTGCAGCATTTTAACGGTGACAGAATTGCCGTGTACGGACCGGCGTCTTACAGGTGGATAGTCAACCTGTTCGGAACTGTTCTTGCAGGCAAGGATGCGGTTGTGGTTGATTTTTTTATTCCGCATGACATTCGCTTTAAAATGCTTGAAAAAATAGATGTTGATTACGTGCTTTGTTCGACAAACCAATATATTTTGTCAGATAATAAGGGCATTATAATAGAGGGTGCGGAGAATGATGATGTTGAAGGCCTTGAGTTTAAGCCTGACGCGGCGAAAGAGGGCAGAATTTTATTTTTTACTGCTACTCAGGACGAATGTGACAAGGCTGTTGTTTTGACAACAGAAAATATTTTAAGCGCAATTTTCAATATAAGCAGCCGATGCAGGTGCGGCGAGAATGACAGAGTTCTTGCACAGATTGAGCTCAGCAATGTTTTCGGCTTTGTGTACAGTCTCATGTGGCCTCTGGGAACAGGCGCATGCGTTTGTGTAGGCAGAGGGCTGAGGCATATAGATTCTGATGCATATTATTATAATCCTACTATTTTGCCGGCTAATCCGTCGCTGGCAGAGTATTTAAAGAAGATAAAGGGCTTTAACAGCGAGCTGAGAAGCATAATAATCGGCGGAGCACCGTGTCCGTATCATTTGTATGAAGCCCTGAGGGACAGAGATATTAACGTGTGTACGGTATACGGGAGCGCTGAGGGCACCGGCTGCATAGCTGTTAATTATGCGGAGGACGGGGCATATGAACCGTTTGAGGACGGAACAATCACGCTTTCGGACGACGGTGAAATTCTTCTCAAGGGTAGCTGCGTCATGTCGGGGTATGATAACGATAAGGCTGCAACAGACGAGAAGCTGAGGGACGGTTATCTGCATACCGGTGATTACGGGCGTTTAAACAGAACTAAACGTCTTGTGATAACTAAAAGAAATCCTGAAATTATTATTCTGCCTACGGGAGAGCGTGTGTGCAGAAGCGTCATAAATGATGAGATTACAGCTGTTAACGGAGTAGCTGAAAGTTATATTATGTATTATGACGACAAGCTGACTGCTGTGATTGCTGCCATCGATAAAACGGCAAAAGCCGACAGATTTAAGAGAAAAATTGATAAATATAATGATAAAAAGGGTTATCGCTGGGAGATACAGCGCGTTGTCATGTGCGCTTCAAAGCTTCCGAGAAATGAGGACGGAAGTGTGGACGAAAAAGCGCTTGAGACATTGATTGACGAGAGCGATTCCTGAAACAGGTGTTAAGAATGTCAGTCTTTTTGCCGATAAACCTACTAAGTGGAAAATTTGCGGTTATAAAAGAACTGTGAATAATTATAATGAACTAAGGAGAGTTATATCATGGAAGATTTACGTTCACAGCAGCTCGAAGCGCTTGAAGCAGCCGCTCCGTACTGCGAAAAGATAAGCAGAGCTATCGGCAATCTCATAGAGGAACTCAGCGGTAACAGACAGCAGGACACTGACGAATATATGACAAGCATTATAAACGGATTGAACTGGATTGTCGAAGTATATAACGGAACAAGAGATCTGGTTAATCAGAATGACAAGGTTATAGACAAGGATGCTGTCAATGACTGTGTGAAAGCGCTCAATGAGGCAAAGTCGGCATCGGATGACGCAAAGATGGCTGAGGCGTTTAAGGGCCTCAGGGAGTTTGTTGACGATTTCAGAGCAGCGGCGCTGAAACTTACATCAGATACGGTATAGAAGGGCGTCTTGGGACGTCTTTGCCGCAGTATAAAAAAGAGTTCGCCTGCGAACTCTTTTTTCATATGTCATGATTATGTCTTAGCAGCGCATAACGCGATTTCAAATATCAGCAGTAATCATTAAACATCATGCCGCTGTATGCTGACAGGTTATATGGATCAGTCACAGGGTGGTGAGGATTTTTGTAGGCTACTATTTTATTGTTTACATAGTTCATAGGATTTGTTGAAATATCCTCAGCCTTTCGCTGAAGCGCCTTTTTAAAATTGTTTAATTCTTTAAACACATTTCCGAGAGTACCTCTGTGGGCGGCGTCAATAACAGAAGAGCGGTCTATGCTTACCGAGCCGTCCTCCTCAATGTGAAGACCGTTATCGTTGAGAGTGGTTTTGTAGGTCTGGGATATTCTTGAAAATTCCTGCTTCAGACGGTCGTTTCCCTCAAAAATTTTATGATTGTCGCTGGCTGTCACAGCTATGAGACTGTTGTAGCCAGAAATCAATTCCTCGATGCTGTCAGCGATAGAATTATCGTCAGTGTTCAGGCTTATAGCAGCCGGTCCGCCGGGGGTTGTATTTTTGAGTGTTATCTTAAACGAATTGTTAAGGATAAACTCGTTTGACGGGGAATACTGTTCCTTGCCGTTTACTGAATACAGCGCGTTGGACGGGTAGCTGCTCACGCGGTCGAGCCCAAGTGTTTCCATAAGCTCCTGATTATCGGAGCGGATGTTGAAAATTGTCGGCTTAATCGCTGTTATACCCGTCTGGGACGATGTGACCTGTGCGGCTGTATTCCCGAGACTGTCGGTGAGTATTTCGCATGACACGCCTATATCGGAGCGGTTAATAAGTCTGGAAATTTTGTTCTGTATATCGCTGTTATTTTCGCTGTCAGATACATCAAACTCAAATTCGTAGGTGAGATTGTTAATATTTAATTCAAATGTATAAGTACCGGGTTTTAACAGCCTTTGTTTAGGCTGCAGAAAATTGCCGGTGTTGACCTGCTGCGATGCAAGCTGCTTTACATAAATATCAACAGAGCTTGTATCCGGAGTGCTGCTGTCTCCTATAAATTCTGCGCTGACGGCATCGGGTCTGCTTGACTGGGCTGATTTTTTAAATATCATCTCGCCGCTGGCATCATCAGATAAGTCTCTTGTTATATAGCAAAGCTGACGCGCGTGCTCCTTTAAGTCAATGGCATACTTCTGCGCGGCCTCCGAAAAATCTATCTTATAAGTGGGAGCCTGACTGTTGGCTTTCAGGACACGAATGTATGAAGCCTTTAGCTGTGTTCTGGTATGGGTATCATATTTAGAGTTGGTCTTACGTCCGTATTGCGACACATAATAGCTGTATGCGCTGCTAATCATCAACAGTCACCTCCTTGTCTGTCAATAATATTCCGGTTTATTTAGAATATGGAAAATCCGTTTTCCGCATAAGAATACACAGATATATTCTTATACATATATTATATATTAGAATTATTCTGGCGTCACTAACAAATTTTTTTATCTTACAAAATGTATATTTGAAGAAATATCATTATATATTTCGGGATTTAATGACAAAAACTTAACCTTAAATATAAATGTTTTTGTTATGGACAGCGGCATATATAATGAAATAAATAATAAAATGGGTACAGTTATGTTGCAAAAACTTAATTCTTAATAAAAAATATGAGAAAAAAACTCAAATAATGTTTACAAAGCTGGATTTTTGAGTATGATAGAGATATATGATAGATTTGTGTCTGCGCACACTTGACACAAAATCATTATGTACAAAAAGTGCGCGGAAATGAGGATTGATATGTTATGTCAGTTTACAGTTAAAAATTATAAAAGTATACGTGATGAAGTTACGTTTGATATGCAGGCAACAGCTATTTCAGAGCATGAAGATAGAGTTATTAGAGACATAGACGGAGAATTATATTTACCTGTTTCGGTTATTTATGGTCCAAACGGAGGCGGTAAATCAAATGTGTTAGAGGCGCTGCATACTTTGGCGTCAAAGGTTTTAAGACCATTATGTGCTGCCTGTGATAAGAATGACTGCAATTATAAGGTGCGTAAAATTCCCGTGGAAACGTTTGCGTTTTCTGAAGAGAGCAAAAATGAGCCTACGGAATTTGAAGTTTTTTTCAGGACGCAACTTGCGGAATACCGATATATTTTAAAAATAAAAAAAGACGAGGTTGTATATGAAAGTCTGGATAGAATAAAGCTGGAAACAGGACGGCGCTCGGCACTATTTACCAGAAGCAGTGCTGAAGTAGGTTTGAAGGGGGTTTTTGGAAAATTTAAAATAAGTGATGAGTTATCGGCAACTTTGCCGCTTTTATCTTACCTTGGAATTACTTATAAGAAAAATGAAATTGTAAATGATGTTCTGGATTGGTTTGAGGACTCGATTGATTTCCTGAATTATGGCAATCCATATCAGGAATTAAGAACGGCTGTGGCAAAATCAGAGAAAATAAAAGATTTGGTTTTAAATATGATACGCGAAATGGATTTGGATATTGAAGATTTCAGAATTGAAGAAAGGGACAACGAACGTATCGAAGTATATACGAAACATGTTGTGGATGGTTACAGTGCGGAAATTACATTATCAGAAGAATCAAGCGGAACAAAAAAAATATTTGGATTGCTGCCTTTTATTGCAAAAAGTTTGGTGTATGGAACTACGTTGATTATTGATGAGTTGGACGCAAAAATTCATCCTTTGCTGCTGAGAAATATAATTGAGAGATTTACTGATTTGAATATTAACAGAAAAGGAGGGCAGTTGATTTTTACATCACATGATTTATCTACAATGAACAGTGAAATGTTTCGCCGTGATGAAATATGGTTTGTGGCAAAGGGTAGAAGTCAGAATTCTAAATTATATTCATTGGTGGAGTTTAAGAATGATAAAGGTGAAACTGTACGAAAAGACGCCAGGTTTGATAAGCAGTATTTGGAGGGAAAGTACGGTGCAGACCCATATCTGAGAAAAATTATAGATTGGGGGGCATTAAATGGCTAAAAAAGCCAAAACGGAAGAATGGAAGAAAAAGCGTCTTCAAGATTATTTGGAGAAGAAAAGATACAGATATTATATTTTTTGTGAAGGGCAAAAAACAGAGCCGCAATACTTTACAGGTTTTAAGAGCATGATAGAGGATAATCCTATATATCGTGATATGGTTATGATTGAAATAGAGCCGTGTGCAGCAGAAACTATGAGGGTTATCAGTGCGGCTGAAAAGTATGTGGCGAAAAATGATATTAAAAAGGGGCAGGTATGGTGTGTATATGACAAAGATAGTTTTCCGTCAGAAGATTTTAATTTTGTAGTCAGAAGAGCGGAGAATTTGAATAAAGAAAATTCTGAATTGCATTATCACGCAGCATGGAGCAATGAGTGTATCGAATTTTGGTTTCTGCTTCATTTTGCTTATTATACATCTAACAATGACAGGACGGAGTATATATCTTTTCTGAACGATAAATTCAAAGAGTTGGGACTTGGAAAGTATGAAAAGAATATGGAAGATATTTTTGATATTCTTATGAAAAATGGTAATCCCAAATTAGCAATTCGTTATGCTAAGAGAATTATTAAAGAAGGGTATGGTAAGACACCTGCCGAAATTGCACCGGGAACTAAGGTGTATGAGCTGGTGGAGGAACTGGCAAAGTATCTGCCGGAAAATTTAAGAAAAAGATTTTTATAGAAAATATAAAATTGAGCGCAGAAGGGTGCAGTTAATGAAAAAAGTGTTGACGCACTCTTTGTTACTGTGCTATATTAGACTGGCTATGGAAGCGGTCTTTTTTTTATGCCTAAAAAAGCCAATTGGTGTATTTATACACCTGCAAAAAACAAAAAAATTGGAGGTGGAAGTTGTGCGCGTTAAGATAACATTGGCATGTACAGAATGTAAACAGCGTAATTACAACATGACGAAGGATAAGAAAACACATCCTGACAGAATGGAAACAAAGAAGTATTGTAAGTTCTGTAAATCACACACATTACACAAGGAAACAAAGTAATCCAAGACAGTGAGGTAAAGACAATGGGTGAAACTGTTAAAGAGACAAAGCAGAAGAAACAGAAAAAAAGCTGGTTCAAAGGTCTTAAAGCAGAGTTTAAGAAAATCATCTGGCCTGACCGTAAGTCCCTTACCAAAGAGACCATTGCTGTTGTATTTGTATCCGTATTATTAGGTGTAATAATAGCAATCGTGGATTTTATTGCACGTATTGGTATTGAATTCTTAGTAAAGTAAGGAAAAGGTGATTAGATGGACGAAGCAAAATGGTATGTAGTGCATACTTATTCGGGTTACGAAAATAAGGTCAAGGTAGACATTGAGAAAACCGTTGCAAACAGAAATCTTCAGGACCAGGTCCTTGAGGTTGTTGTACCGCTTGAAACCGTTGTAGAGGTCAAGAACGGGGCAAAAAAGTCTTCTCAGAAAAAAATGTTTCCTGGCTATGTGTTAATCAATATGGTCATGAATGATGACAGTTGGTATGTAGTTCGTAATACCAGAGGCGTTACGGGATTTGTTGGTCCCGGCTCAAAACCAGTACCGCTTACTCCGACAGAAATCAAGGCGCTCGGTATTGCACTTCCAGGCAGTGAACAGGAGGTTAAACCGGTTATTAAATTCGACGGCAAGGTCGGTGACCAGGTTATGATTCTCACGGGTGCCTGGGAAAATACTGTTGGGGAAATCAAGGGCATTAATGAGGGCAAGCAGTGTCTTACTATTAGTGTCGAGATGTTCGGCCGTGAAACTCCGGTCGAAATCGGTTTTACAGACGTAAAGCTGATGTAAAAGAAGAAGGTTCGTGAGATACGGACGTGGGAGACCATTTTAATATGAAGAAATAGTGGTCGCCAATTACCACATTTATATTTAGGAGGTGCCTAAAATGGCAAAGAAAGTAACAGGTTATATCAAATTACAGATTCCTGCTGGTAAGGCAACACCAGCTCCACCGGTTGGTCCTGCACTCGGACAGCACGGTGTAAATATTGTAGAGTTCACAAAGCAGTTTAACGCAAAGACAGCAGATCAGGGCGATTTAATCATTCCTGTTGTAATTACTGTATATGCGGACAGAAGCTTTAGTTTCATAACAAAGACTCCTCCGGCAGCAGTTCTTCTTAAGAAGGCGTGCAACATTAAGTCAGGCTCAGGCGCGCCTAATAAGACAAAGGTTGCTACTATTAAGAGAGCAGAGGTTCAGAAGATTGCTGAGCTCAAGATGCCGGATCTGAATGCTGCAACTATCGAGGCTGCAACTTCTATGATTGAGGGAACTGCTAAGAGTATGGGCATTGTTGTAGAGGATTAATTTTACAATAATTATTTTACCTTATGTGAAATCGCGCCGCATAAGGCGCGTTCAAAGGAGTTGCTTGCAGCTCTTTTTAATCGTAAAACGTGGGAGGAAAGTCAAACCCTTCCGATAATACCACTAGGAGGTTTTTTATAATGAAAAGAGGAAAGAAATACGTTGAGGCAGCCAAGAAAATTGACCGCCAGACATTATACGAAGCAGCAGACGCAGTTGCGCTTGTAAAGCAGAGCGCTGTTGCCAAGTTTGACGAAACTATTGAGGCACATATCAGAACAGGCTGTGACGGACGTCACGCTGAGCAGCAGATTAGAGGAGCAGTTGTTCTTCCGCACGGAACAGGCAAGAAGGTTAGAGTTCTTGTGTTTGCTAAGGGTGCAAAGGCTGAGGAGGCTGAGGCAGCAGGAGCAGATTTCGTAGGCGGAGAAGAGCTTATTCCTAAAATCCAGAATGACAACTGGTTTGAGTTCGATGTTGTTGTTGCTACACCTGATATGATGGGCGTCGTAGGTCGTTTGGGACGTGTACTCGGACCTAAGGGCTTAATGCCAAACCCTAAGGCTGGTACAGTTACTATGGATGTAACAAAAGCTGTTAATGACATCAAGGCTGGTAAAATCGAGTACAGACTTGACAAGACAAATATCATTCACGTGCCAATTGGTAAGGCTTCATTCTCTGAAGACCAGTTAGCAGACAACTTCCAGGCTGTTATGGATGCAATCGTTAAGGCTAAGCCGGCATCTCTTAAGGGTCAGTATTTGAGAAGCATCGCGCTCACATCTACTATGGGCCCAAGCGTAAAGGTAAACACATCTAAGTATGTTGGCTAAAAAATGATTGACAACCTATATATTTGATAGTATACTATCACACGTATGTTAAAGATAAGTGTATTTAAAGCAGGCTTCCGGGATTGATTTTCGGCTGTTCCGTCTTTGAGCCACAATCTTACATGCATTATATTTTGCCTAAGACAGTATGGTCCCGCAAGGGTTAAAGGTAAAACGCCTACCGAGGATTAACGCACATTGTATATGATGTGATGATTATGTTTAATCAGTCCTTCTGTCCTGCAAAAGACGGAAGGACTTTTAGATTATACGGAATTCCTTTTGGGCAGAGGTTACAAATCTAACAGGAGGTAAATTATTCATGGCAAAGGTAGAGCTTAAACAGCCAATCGTAGACGAGATTTCAGGTTACTTAAACGGCGCGGCAGGCGTTGTTTTAGTTGACTATCGCGGCTTATCTGTTGAGCAGGATACACAGCTGCGCAAGCAGTTAAGAGAAGCGGGCGTCGTTTACAAGGTTTATAAGAATACTTTGGTTAAGAGAGCTATTGCCGGTACAGAGTTTGAGGGAATGACTGAACAGCTCGATGGACCTAACGCGATAGCAATCAGTGCAACAGACGCAACAGCTCCTGCAAGAATTCTCAGCAATTTTGCTAAGACTGCAGATGCGCTTGAGTTAAAGTGCGGCGTTGTTGAGGGCACATACTATGATGCTGCGGGAATTGCTGCTATCGCAAATATTCCTTCAAGAGACGAGCTTATCTCTAAGCTTCTCGGAAGCATCCAGTCACCTATTACAAACTTTGCTCGTGTTATTAAGCAGATTGCGGAGAAGAACGAAGAGGTTGCTTAATTTCCCGGCAAGACAGAGGGTTAATTTATTTGCAGCCGGAATACCGGCGTGACAATCAGAATTTAAGAAAAAGGAGATTATTACAATGACTACACAGGAAATCATTGAGGTTATTAAGGGTTTATCAGTATTAGAGCTTAACGATTTGGTTAAGGCATGTGAAGAAGAGTTCGGCGTTTCTGCAGCAGCAGGCGTTGTAGTTGCAGCAGCAGGCGGCGCAGGTGCAGCAGCAGCTGAGGAGAAGACAGAGTTTGACGTAGAGCTTACAGAGGCTGGCGCAAACAAGGTTAAGGTTATCAAGGTTGTACGTGAGATTACAGGACTTGGCTTGAAGGAAGCTAAGGAAGTAGTTGACAGCGCACCAAAGGTTGTTAAGGAAGCTGTTTCTAAGGAAGAGGCTGAAGATATCCAGAAGAAGCTTGAGGCAGAGGGCGCAAAGGTTACACTTAAGTAATCACGCGAACTACAAGCGCAGTGCACGGTTAGACGAAAGAACTCTGAGAATGCTTGCATTCTGAAGAGTTCTTTTGTTTGGCTGTATAGAGCGCGCCAGCGCGGGCCTCGGCAAAGCCGAGGGGAACTGCGCGGAAAGCGCAGTGCACGGTTAAATGAATAAAAGGGCTCTGGGAAACTTTTGCGTTTCCCAGAGTCTTTTTGTTTGGCTGTATAGGACGAGACTGCGAGGCGCCCGGCTTCGTCGGGGAAAACGCGCGAAAAGCAGTGTGCTGTGCGGACAAAAATTATTCATGAAATTTGTTGACAGGTTTGGCATGTTATGGTATTATGGACAATGCACTATTGTGGTATGTTGTGCTTAGTCCTAGCATGCATATTAATAATGTAATAATTATAGCAAAAATAAACACAAGGGGTGAAACGTCAATGGAAAAAAACAGAATACGTCCAGTGAAGTCGGGTAAAAGCGTCAGAATGAGCTATTCAAGACAGAAGGAAGTTCTTGAAATGCCTAACCTCATTGAGGTGCAGAAGGACTCTTACCAGTGGTTTTTGGATGAAGGTTTAAAAGAAGTTTTTGATGACATCTCTCCAATTGCAGACTATAACGGAAGACTCAGTCTGGAATTTGTAGATTTCGCGTTATGTGAGGATGAAGTCAAGTATTCTATTGAGGAGTGTAAGGAGAGGGATGCTACATATGCGGCACCTCTTAAAGTCAGAGTAAGACTTCACAACAAGGAAAGCGAAGATATCAGCGAACATGAAATTTTCATGGGCGATCTTCCTCTTATGACAAAGACCGGTACGTTTGTAATCAATGGCGCTGAGAGAGTTATTGTTAGTCAGTTGGTGCGTTCACCTGGTATTTATTATGATATACAGAAGGATAAATATGGCAAGATTTTCCTGTACAGCAGCCAGGTTATTCCTAACCGTGGTGCATGGCTTGAATATGAGACAGATGCGAATGATGTATTCTATGTAAAGGTTGACAGAAATAAAAAGGTGCCTGTTACAGTGTTAATTAGGGCGCTTGGTTTTGGAACTAATGCAGAGATTATTGATATATTCGGCGAGGAGCCAAAGCTCTTAGCTACAATGGAGAAAGATACCTCAACTAATTATCAGGAGGGTATTCTTGAACTCTATAAGAAATTGAGACCGGGTGAGCCTCTGTCAGTAGACAGCGCAGAGTCGCTTATTTCCGGAATGTTTTTTGACCCTAGAAGATATGACCTTGCGAAGGTAGGAAGATATAAGTTTAATAAGAAGCTTTCTTTTAAATACAGAATTGCGGGACAGATTCTTGCAGATGACGTTGTTGTAAACGGCGAAGTCATCGCAAAGGCAGGCGATAAGCTTGACAGGGAAACGGCGGAAAAAATTCAGGATGCGGCAGTTCCTGCAGTGTTTTTAAATGTTGAGGTTAAAGGAAATGACGGCGTCATTACAAACAGACGTGTTAAAGTTCTCTCAAATATGGCTGTCGATCTGACAAAGTGGGTTGATATAAGCAAGGAGGAGGCTAAGGAACTCGGAGTTACAGAGAAGGTGTTTTATCCTGTGCTCAGCCAGATTTTAGCCGAGAACAGCAGCCTTGATGATATTAAGGAAGCTATTCACAAAAACATCGGAGATTTAATTCCTAAGCATATTACCGTTGAAGATATTCTGGCTTCTATCAATTATAATATGCATCTCGAGTACGGAGTAGGAACAAAGGATGACATCGACCACCTCGGAAACAGACGTATCCGTGCCGTGGGCGAGCTTTTGCAGAACCAGTTCAGAATAGGTATATCGAGAATGGAGCGTGTTGTCCGCGAGAGAATGTCAACTCAGGATTTGAGCGGAATTTCTCCTCAGTCACTCATTAATATTAAACCGGTGACGGCGGCAATTAAGGAGTTCTTCGGAAGCTCTCAGCTCTCTCAGTTCATGGATCAGAATAACCCTCTGGGTGAGCTTACTCATAAGAGAAGACTTTCAGCTCTCGGTCCTGGCGGTCTTTCAAGAGACCGTGCCGGTTTCGAGGTACGAGACGTACACTACACACATTACGGAAGAATGTGTCCTATCGAGACTCCTGAAGGTCCGAATATCGGTTTGATTAACTCTCTTGCGTCGTATGCGAGAATTAACGAATACGGCTTCGTGGAAGCTCCGTATCGAATTGTAGACAAGTCTGACCCTAAAAATCCGCGTGTTACCGACGAGGTGCGCTATTTTACGGCAGACGAGGAAGACGATTATCATGTAGCTCAGGCTAACGCCGAGATTGATGAAAACGGATATTTTGTAAACAATACGGTTTCCGGACGTTACAGAGAGGAGACGTCTGCGTTTGACAAGAGTCTTATTGACCTTATGGATGTGTCTCCAAAGATGGTATTCTCTGTGGCTACGTCGATGATTCCGTTCCTTCAGAATGATGACGCCAACCGTGCGCTCATGGGCTCAAACATGCAGCGTCAGGCAGTTCCGCTGTTAACTACAGAGGCTCCTGTAATCGGTACGGGTATCGAAAATAAGGCGGCAATCGACTCAGGCGTGTGCGTTATTGCAGAGGCAGGCGGAACAGTTCTCTCTTCTGAATCTGATAAGATTACAGTAAAAGAGGACGACGGCAATGTGCGCGAGTATAAGCTCACAAAGTTTGCGCGAAGCAATCAGAGCAACTGTTATAATCAGCGTCCTATCGTATTTAAGGGCGACAGAGTTGAGGCGGGAGACGTTATCGCTGACGGCCCGTCTACTTCAAACGGTGAAATCGCTTTGGGCAAAAACCCGCTGATAGGTTTCATGACATGGGAAGGCTACAACTACGAGGATGCCGTTCTTTTGAGCGAGCGTCTCGTGAGAGATGACGTATATACTTCTATTCATATTGAGGAATATGAGACAGAGGCCAGAGATACTAAGCTCGGACCTGAGGAAATCACAAGAGATATTCCTTCCGTTGCAAATGAGGCAATTAAGGACCTCGACGAGAACGGTATTATCCGTATCGGTGCAGAGGTACGTGCGGGAGATGTTCTTGTAGGAAAGGTTACTCCTAAGGGAGAGACGGAGCTGACGGCAGAGGAGAGGCTTCTGCGCGCTATTTTCGGCGAGAAGGCAAGAGAGGTGAGAGATACTTCGCTTAAAGTTCCTCACGGTGAGTATGGTATTGTAGTTGCCGTAAAGACATTTACAAGAGAGAACGGAGATGAGCTGGCGCCTGGCGTCAACAAATCAGTTCGAATTTATATAGCTCAGAAGAGAAAGATTTCAGTCGGTGATAAGATGGCAGGACGTCACGGAAACAAGGGTGTCGTTTCGAGAGTTCTTCCTGTTGAAGATATGCCGTTCCTTCCGAACGGACGTCCTCTCGATATAGTTCTTAACCCGCTGGGCGTTCCTTCTCGTATGAACATCGGTCAGGTGCTTGAGATACATCTGAGCCTGGCTGCGAAGGTGCTTGGATTTAATATTTCTACGCCTGTATTTGACGGTGCGGATGAGAACGATATTATGGATACTCTTGATTTGGCAAATGACTACGCTAATCTTGAGTGGGAAGAGTTTGCAGACAAGTATAAAGATCAGCTTGTCCCTGAGGTGTTTGATTTCCTTGACAGAAATAAAGCACACAGAGCAGAGTGGAAAGGCGTTAAGATTGGACGCGACGGCAAGGTAAGACTGCGTGACGGACGTACAGGCGAGTATTTTGACAATCCTGTTACAATCGGCTTCATGCACTATCTGAAGCTGCACCACCTTGTTGACGATAAAATTCATGCGCGTTCAACAGGTCCTTACTCACTTGTCACTCAGCAGCCTCTCGGCGGTAAAGCTCAGTTCGGCGGACAGCGTTTCGGTGAGATGGAGGTTTGGGCGCTTGAGGCTTATGGCGCTTCATACACGCTTCAGGAAATTCTTACGGTTAAGTCCGATGACGTAGTAGGCCGTGTTAAGACATATGAGGCGATTATCAAGGGTGAAAATATTCCGGAGCCGGGTATTCCTGAGTCCTTTAAGGTGCTTTTGAAGGAGCTTCAGTCACTTGCTCTTGATGTCCGCGTTCTTGACCAGAATAATAACGAGGTTAAGCTTCTTGAGAGCGCTGATTATGAGGTTACAGATTTCAAGAAGGTGCTTGATGACGGTGGATACCACAGAAACAGCAAGGATGACGAGAATGAGCTTAAGAGCTCAGGTTATATGACGCAGACTGTCGATGATAACGGCGAAGCTCAGTACGAAGATGAAGACAGCGAGCTGGATGAGATTTTCGATGCTGACGAGGACTATGGCGACGGCAATTCAGAACAGTATTAATTTAGAAGGGAGCACGAAAATGACAGAAGAATCAAACAAGCAGACATCAAACAATTCAATGAAGTTTGACAAGATTCAGATAAAACTTGCTTCTCCGGAAAATATTTTAGAGTGGTCTCACGGCGAGGTTACAAAGCCGGAGACTATCAATTACAGAACATTAAAGCCGGAGCGCGACGGTTTGTTCTGTGAGAGGATTTTCGGACCTAGTAAGGACTGGGAATGCCACTGCGGCAAATATAAGAAAATCAAGGACAAGGGAATTGTCTGCGATAAGTGCGGCGTTGAGGTAACAAAGTCAAGCGTGCGAAGAGACCGTATGGGTCATATCCATTTGGCAGCTCCTGTATCACATATCTGGTATTTCAAGGGAATACCAAGCAGAATGGATTTGATTCTTGACATAGGTCCTAAGAATCTTGAGAAGGTGCTTTATTTTGCGGCATATATTGTGCTTGATCCGGGTACAACAGATATTCCTTTTAAGAAAATTCTGACAGAGCAGGAGTACAGGGAACTCTATGACCAGTACGGAAATGCTTTCCGTGTAGGCATGGGAGCTGAGGCTATTCTTGAACTGTTAAAGAATGTCAACCTTGAGGAGGAGGCTGAAAAGCTTAAGGAGGAGCTCGCCAATACGACTTCTCAGAAGGCTGCAAGGCTTATAAAGCGTATCGAGGTTATCGAGGCATTTATCAACGCCGGAACAAAGCCTGAGTGGATGATTTTGACAGAAGTACCTGTAATTCCGCCTGATTTAAGACCTATGGTACAGCTTGATGGCGGAAGATTTGCAACCTCTGACTTAAATGATTTATATAGAAGAATTATCAACAGAAATAACCGTCTTGCACGTCTTATGGAGCTCGGCGCTCCGGAGATTATCGTGCGCAACGAGAAGAGAATGCTTCAGGAGGCGGTTGACGCTCTGATTGATAACGGAAGAAGAAACGGCCGTCCTGTTACGGGACCGGGCAACAGAGCGCTCAAGTCGCTTTCTGACCTGCTCAAGGGAAAACAGGGACGTTTCCGTCAGAACCTTCTCGGTAAGCGAGTTGACTATTCGGGACGTTCAGTTATCGTTGTAGGCCCGGAGCTTAAGATTTACCAGTGCGGTCTTCCGAAGGAGATGGCAATCGAGCTTTTCAAGCCGTTTGTTATGAGAGAGCTTGTAAGGCGCGGTCTTGCGGAGAATATAAAGAAGGCTAAGAAGAGCGTTGAGCATCTTGAAAATGATGTGTGGGATGTACTTGAGGACGTAATCAAGGAGCATCCGGTTATGCTTAACCGTGCACCTACACTTCACAGACTTGGTATTCAGGCATTCGAGCCTATCCTTGTAGAAGGTAAGGCTATAAAGCTTCATCCGCTGGTTTGTACAGCGTTCAACGCCGATTTCGACGGCGACCAGATGGCTGTGCATCTTCCGCTTTCGGTTGAGGCGCAGGCAGAGTGCCGCTTTATGCTTCTCTCTCCTAACAACCTGTTAAAGCCTTCTGACGGCGGTCCTGTTGCCGTTCCTTCACAGGATATGGTATTGGGTATTTATTATCTGACACAGGAAAGACCTGGTGCAAAGGGTGAGGGCAAGCGCTTTAAGGATATAAGCGAAGCTATTCTCGCGTATGAGAACGGAGTTATCACACTCCACTCAAAGATTATGGTCCATGTAACGAAGGAGATTAACGGACAGACGGTTTCAGGCAACGTTGAGTCTACACTCGGAAGATTTATTTTCAATGAGATTCTTCCGCAGGATTTGGGCTTTGTTGACAGAAGCAAGCCTGAAAACGCTCTTGTTCCTGAGGTTGATTTCCATGTGGGCAAAAAGCAGTTAAAGGATATTCTGCAGCATGTAATCAATACTCACGGCACGACTACTACTGCCGAGGTGCTTGATGACATTAAGGCGACCGGCTATAAGTATTCTACAAGGGCAGCCATGACGGTTTCTATTTCAGAGATGACAGTGCCGCCTATCAAGAAGGAGCTTATCGCAAATGCCGAGAAGAAGGTTGAGCAGATTACTCAGAACTATTACAGAGGACGTTCTACTGATGAAGAGCGTCATAAGAATGTAATTAAGGTATGGCAGGAAACAGATGAGCGTCTCAAGGATGCGCTTCTTGCCGGACTTGATAAATATAACAATATTTTCATGATGGCTGACTCAGGTGCCCGAGGCTCTAATCAGCAGATTAAGCAGCTTGCCGGTATGCGTGGTTTGATGGCTGATACGTCAGGCAACACTATCGAGCTTCCTATCAAGTCAAATTTCCGTGAAGGTCTTGACGTACTGGAATACTTTATTTCAGCTCACGGCGCTCGTAAGGGTCTGTCAGATACAGCGCTTCGTACAGCCGACTCAGGTTATCTTACAAGACGACTTGTTGACGTTTCACAGGATTTGGTTATTCGTGAAAACGACTGCAGCGAAGGAAAGAGCATTCCTGGCATGTATGTATATGAGTTTGTAAACGAGAAGGCTACAGCCGACAGCGATGCAAAGGCGGATGTTCTCGAGTCGCTTCAGGAGCGTATCACAGGACGTTTCCTTGCTGAGGATATTGTTGATCCGGCTACGGGCGAGGTTATTCTTGCCGCAAATCATCTCGTTACGCCTAAGCGTGCGGAGGCCATTGTAAAGACAGGCGTAGAGCGCGTTAAGATTAGAACTATACTCACATGCCGTTCACACATCGGCGTATGCGCTAAGTGCTACGGATCGAACATGGCTACCGGTCAGACGGTACAGGTTGGCGAGGCAGTAGGTATTATCGCGGCTCAGTCTATCGGTGAGCCGGGTACACAGCTTACTATGAGAACTTTCCATACAGGTGGTGTTGCCGGTGATAATATTACACAGGGTCTTCCTAGAGTAGAGGAGCTTTTCGAGGCCAGAAAGCCGAAGACACTCGCTGTGCTTGCTGAGTTTGGCGGTGTTGTAAGCTTTGCAAGGTCTGAGAAAAAGACGGATATTGTCATTACTGATGACGAGGGCAATTCAAAGGCTTATCCTGTATCGAGAGACACCAGGGTTAAGGTCAGCGAAGGCCAGATAGTTGAGAAGGGTGAGGAAATTACAGAGGGCTCAGAAAATCCTCATGATATTGTCAGAATTCTCGGCGTGCGTGCCGTACAGGATTATATGATACGCGAGGTACAGAAGGTTTACCGTATTCAGGGTGTTGAAATCAATGACAAGCATATCGAGCTTATTGTTCGCCAGATGTTAAAGAAAATTGTCATTGATTCTGCCGGTGATTCTGATTTCCTTCCGGGCTCACAGGTCGATACGATCGAGTTTACAGAGGTAAACGAGAGGCTTGAGGAAGAAGGAAAACAGCCTGCTACAGGAACTCCTATCATTCTCGGTATCACTAAGGCTTCACTTGCCACTAATTCGTTTATGTCGGCTGCGTCTTTCCAGGAGACAACAAAGGTACTTACCGATGCGGCTATTAACGGAAAGGTTGACCCGCTTATCGGTCTTAAGGAAAATGTAATTATCGGTAAGCTTATTCCTGCTGGTACAGGTATGAAGCGCTATCAGAATGTACAGCTTGATACCGGTATTGTATTTGACGAAACTCAGTATATTGAAAATGATGAAGAGGAAGATACATCCGCAGAGGATAGCGCTGAGAATACGGATAATATTGATGATGCGGATGATGCTGAAATCAATATTACCGAGGAAAGCGAAGAAGAGGTTATATCAGTTACAGAGGAGTAATTGAGTAATATAATTATATCGAAGAAAAATACAGCCGGACACGTTCTTAGGGAATATGTCCGGTTGTTTTAATTTTATTCTATAGGAAAGTTCTCTGAACTTTCCTATAGAATAAAAATGCTCCGCAGGCTCGCAGAGGCGCGGAAAGGTAGTTATTCTTACGAATCCGCGCCTCGCGAAAGAGTTCGCAGGCGAACTCTTTTTTATTATGATAAAAAATACTTGACATAAAAAAACACAGATTATATACTATTAAAGCGTGCCAATGGACGTATTGCGCTTTGCGGCGTCTGTTTGCGGCGCTATTCAGAGTTTACTGGATATGCAACCATTCATTATTCTAATTCCGGGAGGTGAAAAAGGAATGCCTACATTTAATCAGTTAGTAAGACAGGGAAGAAAGTCTGCTGTTAAGAAGTCAACAGCACCAGCTCTTCAGAAAGGTTACAATTCTCTTCAGAAGAAAGCTACAGACGTATCTGCACCACAGAAGAGAGGTGTTTGTACAGCGGTTAAGACTGCAACACCTAAGAAGCCTAACTCAGCTCTTAGAAAGATTGCCAGAGTTCGTCTTTCAAACGGTATCGAAGTAACATCTTATATCCCAGGTGAGGGACATAATCTTCAGGAGCACAGCGTTGTTCTTATCAGAGGCGGAAGAGTTAAGGATTTACCAGGTACAAGATACCACATTATCAGAGGTACACTTGATACAGCAGGTGTAGCAAAGAGAAGACAGGCCCGTTCTAAGTACGGTGCAAAGAGACCTAAGGATGCTAAGTAATTAGGATCCGGTCACAGCTTTTAAGCGCAGATTTATTCACAATAATATTTAAGACAGTGCCGGAGTTAGATTAATCCGAAGGTTGCAGGTTTAATATATACTTAAGCACGAACACACAGAATATTTGTGAGTACCGATGAATTAATGAATATGTTAAGGAGGGAAGAACCGTGCCACGTAAAGGACATACTCAAAAAAGAGATGTATTAGCAGACCCTATATACAATAATAAAGTGGTTACTAAGCTTATCAACAATATTATGCTTGATGGTAAGAGAGGGGTAGCTCAGAAGATTGTATACAGAGCGTTTGACAGAGTCGCAGCAAAGACTGAGAGACCAGCTATCGAAGTATTTGAAGAGGCAATGAATAATATCATGCCGGTCCTCGAAGTTAAGGCAAGACGTATCGGTGGTGCCACATATCAGGTACCTATTGAAGTAAAGCCGGACAGAAGACAGGCTTTAGCGCTTCGTTGGATGACATCATACTCTCGTGCAAGAGGCGAGAAGACTATGGAAGAAAGACTCGCTAATGAGATTATGGATGCTGCAAATAATACAGGAGCTTCTGTAAAGAAGAAAGAAGATATGCACAAAATGGCAGAGGCAAACAAGGCTTTTGCTCATTACAGATTCTAATAATATAGGAGGAATTACCGATGGCTGGAAGAGAATATCCATTGGAGAGAACCAGAAATATTGGTATTATGGCTCACATTGATGCTGGTAAGACAACATTGACAGAGCGTATACTTTATTATACTGGTGTTAATCACAAGATTGGTGATACTCATGACGGTACTGCTACCATGGACTGGATGGCCCAGGAGCAGGAGAGAGGTATCACAATTACTTCAGCTGCTACGACTTGCCACTGGACGCTTGAAAAAGATGCCAAGCCGCTTCCGGGCGCACCGGAATATCGTATCAATATCATTGATACTCCGGGTCACGTGGATTTTACTGTTGAGGTTGAGCGTTCACTTAGAGTTCTTGACGGAGCTGTAGGTGTATTTGATGCACAGAATGGTGTTGAGCCTCAGTCAGAGAATGTATGGCGTCAGGCTGATAAGTATAACGTACCACGTATGGCATTCATGAACAAGATGGATAAGCTTGGCGCTGATTTCTATGGTTCATGCAATCAGCTCAAGACAAAGCTTGGTAAGAATCCTGTACTTGTACAGATTCCTATTGGTAAGGAAGATTACTACCAGGGGCTTGTAGATCTCTTTGAGATGCAGGCTTATATATTTAATGATGATAAGGGAGATAACATCACAGTAGGTGAAATCCCTGATGATTTAAAGGAACAGGCTCAGGAGTATCATGATAAGCTCGTTGAGCAGTGTGTTGAGCTTGATGAGGAGCTCATGGATAAGTATCTTGAGGGAGAAGAGCTTTCTGTTGAAGAATTAAAGGCTGCCTTAAGAAAAGGTACAATCGCAGGTGACGCTATTCCGTGTCTTTGCGGCTCGGCTTACAAGAATAAAGGTGTTCAGAAGCTTTTGGATGCAGTTCTTGAATATATGCCGGCTCCTACAGATATTCCTGACATTACAGGCGTAGATGAGGACGGAAACGAAGTGGAGAGAAAGTCATCAGATGACGAGCCGTTCTCGGCGCTTGCATTTAAGATTATGACTGACCCATTTGTAGGTAAGCTCGCATTCTTCAGAGTATATTCAGGTACATTGAACTCAGGTTCATATGTGCTCAACTCTAACAAGAATAAGAAGGAGAGAGTTGGTCGTATCCTTCAGATGCATGCTAACAACAGAAAAGAAATAGATAAGGTTTACTCAGGAGATATTGCTGCTGCTGTAGGTCTTAAGTTTACAGTTACAGGCGATACTATCTGCGACGAGCAGCATCCTGTAATCTTAGAGTCTATGGAGTTCCCGGAGCCGGTTATTGAGCTTGCTATCGAGCCTAAGACAAAGAATGACCAGGGCAAGATGGGAGAGGCTTTGGCAAAGCTTGCCGAAGAAGATCCTACATTCCGTGCACACACAGACCAGGAGACAGGTCAGACTATTATCGCAGGTATGGGTGAGCTTCATCTTGATATTATCGTAGACAGACTTCTTCGTGAGTTTAAGGTAGAAGCTAACGTAGGTGCTCCTCAGGTTGCTTACAGAGAGTGCTTTACAAAGGCTGTAGATGTTGACAGCAAGTATGCTAAGCAGTCAGGCGGACGTGGTCAGTATGGTCACTGTAAGGTACGCTTTGAGCCTATGGATCCTAACGGTGAAGAGCAGTTTATCTTCAATTCAGAGGTAGTCGGCGGCGCTATTCCTAAGGAATATATTCCGGCTGTCGGAGAAGGTATTGAGGAGGCAGCTCAGGCAGGTATTCTTGCAGGCTTCCCTGTACTTGGAGTTAAGGCTACAGTATATGACGGCTCATATCATGAGGTCGATTCTTCAGAAATGGCATTCCATATTGCCGGATCTATGGCGTTCAAGGATGCTATGGCTAAGGCTAACCCGGCGCTTCTCGAGCCTATTATGAAGGTCGAGGTTACAATGCCGGAAGAGTATATGGGTGATGTTATCGGCGACATTAACTCACGTAGAGGACGCATTGAGGGCATGGAAGATATAAGTGGCGGTAAAATGGTTAAGGCATTTGTTCCGCTTTCAGAGATGTTCGGATATGCAACAGACCTTCGTTCTAAGACACAGGGACGTGGTAACTACTCTATGTTCTTTGATAAGTATGAGCAGGCTCCAAAGTCAGTTCAGGAGAAGGTTATTGCTGCAAAAGGCAAGTAATTATAAAATAAAAATATAGTTGAAAAATATTTCAAAATGAAATATAATAGATGTCAGCTATGAGAAAACCAATTAGGTTATATTTTAAGGAGGATTTTAAACAATGGCAAAGGCTAAATTTGAAAGAACCAAACCACATTGTAACATTGGTACTATTGGACACGTAGATCATGGTAAGACTACACTTACAGCTGCAATCACAAAGACTCTTCATGAGAGACTTGGTACAGGTGAGGCTGTTGCTTTCGAGAATATTGATAAGGCACCAGAGGAGAGAGAAAGAGGTATCACAATTTCTACTGCTCACGTTGAGTACGAGACAGAGAAGAGACACTATGCACACGTTGACTGCCCGGGTCATGCTGACTACGTTAAGAACATGATTACAGGTGCAGCTCAGATGGATGCCGGTATCCTTGTTGTTGCTGCTACTGATGGTGTTATGGCTCAGACAAGAGAGCACATCCTTCTTGCTCGTCAGGTAGGTGTTCCATATATCGTTGTATTCATGAACAAGTGTGATATGGTTGACGATCCGGAGCTTCTTGAGCTTGTTGATATGGAAATCAGAGAGCTCCTTAACGAGTACGGCTTCCCGGGCGATGATACACCAATTATCCAGGGCTCAGCACTTAAGGCTCTTGAGGATCCTAACAGCGAGTGGGGCGATAAGATTTTGGAGCTTATGCATACTATTGATGAGTATGTTCCAGACCCACAGAGAGAGACAGACAAGCCATTCCTTATGCCTGTTGAGGACGTTTTCTCTATCACAGGTCGTGGTACAGTTGCTACAGGTAGAGTAGAGAGAGGTGTTCTCCACGTTAACGAGGAAGTTGAAATCGTTGGTATTTCTGATGAGACACGCAAGGTTGTTGTTACAGGTATCGAGATGTTCCGTAAGCTCCTTGACGAGGCTATGCCAGGTGATAACATTGGTGCTCTCTTGAGAGGTGTTCAGAGAGATGAAATCGAAAGAGGACAGGTTCTCTGCAAGCCAGGTTCAGTTACACCTCACAAGAAGTTTACAGCTCAGGTTTACGTTCTTACAAAAGACGAGGGTGGTCGTCATACACCATTCTTCAACAACTACAGACCACAGTTCTACTTCAGAACAACAGACGTTACTGGTATTTGCGAGCTCCCAGCAGGTACAGAGATGTGCATGCCTGGCGATAACGTAGAGATGACAGTTGAGCTTATCCATAGAGTAGCTATGGAGCAGGGCTTACGTTTCGCTATTCGTGAAGGCGGACGTACAGTAGGTTCAGGTGCTGTTGCTACTATTATTGAGTAATTTGTGCGAAAGCAATAAAATAAGCGTCAATTAAGGCGATAAAACAGGGACTTTCAAGTAAAATTGGAAGTCCCTATTTTATTGTCGTCGCGGGCACTTAACGTGTTTCAAGATTTTTCTTGAAAGCTCTTTTTCGTGCATAAATTTAACCTGAATTTTTGCAAAATTAAGAACATATTGTGAGTGAGGAATAAAATATAATTGAATATTGAATAATATATTGTAAAGTGTTATAATATATTAAGTAACAAATATATTTTATTGAAAGGGGAAGCGCATGAGTTTTAATATCGGAATTGAAGATTTGGCAGCGAATGCTTTAATAGAATCAATGCGTAGAATGAATAAAAATTTTTTGACATATAAAGAGATAGAAAATTACGGCTCAAGAGTTATAAAACTCTTGAGTGAAAAAGGAGAAAAAGCAGTTTTGATTTTGTCCAGAGAGAGCACAACTGCTTTGTTTAGGAATTATTCGGATTTTTTTCAAGAGAAAATTGTTAATGGTGAAATGGGTATTGAATTAAAGAAAGGGGTTACTTTAGAAAAATTGATAACTCAATTTAGGGGATATTTAGCTTTAGATGTTTTGATGGCATTTGTAAATGATAATTCTGTTCAGGCATTGGGGGTATAATCAGAATTTGAAGGAATATAAAAGGTTGAAAGACCCTGTTTATGGGTATATAAGTATACCAATAAAGTATATGAATAAAGTTATTGATACTGCTTGTTTTCAAAGATTGCGCAGAATAATACAGACAAGTTATTCTCCTCTTTATTCATCGGCAGTACATAATAGATTTGTTCATTCTATGGGAGTATTTCATTTGGGGGAAATTGCAGCTAATCAAATTATTGCTGAAATACAAAGGAAAATTGAACCAAATTTTAACATAGAAAGATTAGGAGAGGTTTTTAAGATCGCATGTTTACTGCATGATGTTGGACACGCTCCGTTTTCTCATACGGGAGAGGAATTTTTTCTGAATAGCGATAAAGAATTTACAGAAATTCACAATGAATTGATAGCGGTTGTTTCATCAAAAAATTTTGACGTTGATGTTCCTAAGGAGAAAACAGCAGCGGCAGCCCCACATGAAATTATGAGTTCAATTGTTGGCATCATATCATTTCCGGATTTATTTTCAGATGAAAGTGAACGAGAATTTTTTGCGAGATGTATTACAGGATATAGATATTCTGAAAAAAGTGAAGAGAATGATATTCGTAATTGTTTTATTCAGTTGCTTAATTCAAATGTAATAGATGTCGACAAATTAGATTATTTAATAAGGGATGCGTATATAACCGGCTTTGATACTGTAAGCATAGATTATGAAAGGCTGCTGGGGGCATTAACTGTTGTAAAGCAAAATGGCGGCTATGAACTGGCTTATTATAAAAATGCTATAAGTGTAATTGAAAATGTGGTATATGCTCGGGATGCAGAGCGTAAATGGATACAAAGCCACCCGATTATTATATATGAAACATACATTTTACAGCATATTATAGCTCATTTGTGTGAACAGATAAGTGCACTTGGGAAAAAACTTTTTTGCATGGAATCTCTGCTGACTGAGGGACAGGAATTTAAGGAAAATGTTAAAGTAAGTCTTATGAGCGATGACGATATTATTTATTTAATGAAGAATGTTTTTCCTAATGAGTTGAGTTCTGAATATTTCAGACGTATTGACAGACGTCATCCGGTATGGAAGTCAGAAGCAGAGTACAAGGCTTTTTTCTTAGAAAAGACATCAGGCGGCGAAATCCTTAAAGAGTTTGAAACTGCAATGGCGGCTACTGCAAAATATATAAGCGGGCGCTCAGATATTTGGCATATTAATGAAGAACTGGTAAATACGATAAAATCAGAACTTCAAGAAATTGATAATCAAGATTTAGATGAAATGTCTAAAACTGTGCAAAAAAGGGATAAAGAAAAAATTTTAAAAGTGGTTAATTGTTTGCAGAGATATGCTCTCGAAAAAAATATTGAATATGATTTTATTATAATCAAGTCTACACAATTTAATAGTGGATTTGGAAAAACAGATTTTTCGGACACGAATATTGTTTTTCCTATGGGGAATGGTGAAGAGAAAGTCGCAAAGGTTGGCAAGATTGTATCATCATTGAACGCAAGAGTTAAAGATAGAGATGATTTTTTCTATCTGTTTTATAAAAGAGATAACAACAATGACACTCAACTAGAAAGTCGCGAATTGTGTACGTTATTAATAAGAGAATTTGTATAAATAATAAGTATTAATTTTGAATGTTTTACAGCAAAGATATAATTAAAAAAATAAAAGAAGGGGCGTCAAGAGTGTGACATTGCAGCAGTTGAGATATGTTGTAGCAGTTGCGGATACAGGCAATATGACAGAGGCGACAAAGATTGTAAGAGATTTTGTGTCCGCAGAAAAAAATATTTGACAATAAAGAAAAACAATGTTAATATCATAAAAAATTTGGGAGAATATATAATGAATCAGAATTTTAAGTCTACACTTTATTTATACAGCTATTATTACAGACGTATCTGCTTGTAACTTGAGCTTTGAGTGCACAGTTATGAGCCGATAGGTCTTATATGTCTGTGCATAAATAAAATGTAGACGACAGATTGACATATAGCTGCGTTATTTATTTTATAGCTGCATCGGACATATAGCATGTCGGGTGCAGCTTTTTCATTATACAGGAAATTCCGCAGGCGGATTTTTTGTTGCTCTCTCAAAATAAAAAATAATTTGCGGTGTAAAGCCCGCGGAAACGGAGGCAGACTATGTGTTTAGAAAATGAAGTTGAAAATCAGATTGAGATTATGCTCAAGGGGGTTGCCCAGCATACAGATGTATCTGAAATCAGAAAAAAACTGACGGACGCAAAAAAGGAGGGAAGACCGCTGAGGATAAAACTGGGGCTTGACCCGTCGGCGCCTGATATTCATATAGGACATTCTGTGGTGCTGAGAAAAATACGTCAGCTTCAGGAAATGGGACACCAGGCAGTCATTATTATAGGAGATTACACAGGGATGATTGGCGACCCCAGCGGAAAGTCAAAGACGAGAAAACAGCTTAGCAGAGAGGAGGTCGAAAAAAACGCAGATACATACATGGAGCAGATTTTTAAAATTATAGACAGAAGCAGGACGGAGGTTTATTATAACAGTGAGTGGCTTGGAAAAATGAATTTTGGAGATGTAATTGAGCTGGCGTCAAAATGTACCGTAGCCAGAATTATGGAGAGAGATGATTTTAACAACAGGTACACAAATCATCTTCCGCTGTCACTGCACGAATTTTTTTACCCGCTGATGCAGGCGTATGATTCTGTCGCTATAAAGGCAGATATTGAGCTTGGGGGAACAGACCAGACCTTCAATATACTTCTGGGGAGAAATATTCAGCGGGATTACGGACTTGAGCCCCAGCTTACATTGTTTATGCCGCTTCTGGAGGGGATAGACGGAATTGAAAAAATGAGCAAGAGCCTCGGCAATTATATCGGCATAAGCGAAGAGCCGGAGGTTATTTATGAAAAGACAATGAAAATTCCGGATGAGCTTATAATCAAATATTACAATCTCTGCACCGACGTTCATCCAAGAGATGTAAAGGAGCTTGAGCAGAGACTGGACAACGGAGAAAATCCGCGCGATATTAAAATGCTTCTGGCTCATGAAATTACAGAGCTGTACTGCGGAGCTGACGAGGCAGACAGGGCTGAGCAGCATTTTAAGACTGTTTTTCAGAAAAACCAGGTTCCTGACGATGCTCCGGTAATTGACCTGGACAGAGGCTCTGATCTTCCTGCCGGGGAGCAGATTGTTGACTGGCTTGTAAATTCAGGCGCATATAAATCAAAAAGTGAGGCAAGGCGTGTTTTTGCCCAGGGAGGCGCGCAGATTAACGCAGAAAAGGTGACTGATATTAAAACTATTGGTTTTTTAAAAAGCGAAGCCGTTTTAAAAATGGGAAAAAACAGATTTTATAAAATTAATTTTATTGACAGGTAAAAGGAGGCAGATTTTGAGAAGGAAGGACAGAGAGATAACAGATTATAATAAAATGCTTGAAATACTTGATAAATGCGATTGCTGCCGTATCGGATTTAAATGCGAAGAAGGAGTATATATTGTTCCGCTTAATTTTGGGTATGTGCAGGAAGATGAGGGGCTGGAATTGTATTTTCACGGGGCAAAAGAGGGCAGGAAAATTGAGCTTATAAAAAATAAGCCGCTGGCAGGCTTTGAGCTTGACACTAAACACGAGCTTGTCGGCGGTGAAACAGCCTGCGATTATACTTATATGTATCAGAGCATCACAGGCAATGGAAAAATAGAGCTGGTTGATGACTATAATGACAAAGTAAGAGGTTTGAGAGCTATTATGTCTCATTATTCGGATAAAAGTGAATGGGAGTTTGACGAGCACAGGGTAAACGGAGTTGCCGTTATTAAAATGACGGTGACAGAATGGTCATGTAAGGAGCATTGAGCCGGCTTTGCGAATGGCGCGGGCTGAACTGTTACATCTTCACAGCGTGAATTTCAAAAATCATTGACATTCTGTTAAATAGCTACTAAAATAATGTTGGTTTTTGAATTATAAAGCTAAGATTAAATAATTCAAGAAGCAGATAATAAACAAAATCAAATATAAAAGACAGTTCGTTTGTACCATCCTGTCTATAAATAAAACCAGGGCTAAAGCATATTATAAAATATTTGTGATTATATGAGCAGACTCCTTGTGAGTCTGCTTTTTTTGAGGGTTACTATGTATAAATTAAAGACATCGGCAGATTTTGACTCTGCGCATTTTTTATCCGGTTACAACGGGAAATGTTCTAATATTCACGGTCACCGCTGGCATGTAGAAGTGGAAATAAAAAGAAATAAGCTCGAAGAAAGCGGTCAGCTTCGCGGAATGATAACAGATTTCGGCGACCTGAAAAAAGATTTAAAGGAATTGGCGGATTACCTTGACCACGCACTGATTTACGAAAAGGACACTTTAAGGCAGAAGACGGTTGAGGCGTTAAACGAGGAGGGATTTCGTCTGATTGAAACGGATTTCCGTCCTACTGCCGAGAATTTTTCAAAATATTTTTATGATGAAATGGTTAAAAAGGGCTATAACGTAAAATGCGCCGTTGTTTATGAGACACCTGGCAACTGTGCCGTTTACTGCGATGAAGAATAAAACCGCCGGAAGTTAAGGAGAGCGGACGGATAAAGGGTGCGGATTTTGTGCTGAAAGGATAAGTGTTATGAATAAATATCAGGTGGCTGAGAAGTTTGTGAGTATCAACGGAGAAGGGCAGCGCGCGGGAGAACTTGCGGTTTTTATCAGATTTAAGGGATGTAATTTAAACTGCGGTTATTGCGATACCGCGTGGGCAAATGAGGCTGAATGTGAGAGCGAAGAGCTGTCAAAAGAGGAGCTCCTTGACTACATAAGAAATACGGGAGTAAAAAATATAACGCTTACGGGCGGCGAGCCGCTTTTAAGGGAGGGAATGCCTGAGCTGATTTCAGCTATTTTGGAGGACCCTTTTTACAGGGTTGAGATTGAGACAAACGGCAGCGTGGATTTGACGCCGTATGTTTTACTGCCTGAAAGACCTGCCTTTACAATGGATTACAAATTGCCGGGAAGCGGAATGGAGGATAAAATGCTTACGGATAATTTGGAAAAGCTTACTAAACGGGATACGGTAAAATTTGTCGTTGGAAGCAGAGCCGACATGGAGAGGGCTCTTGAGGTAACAGAGAAATATAATCTGCAAGGGCGCACCGCAATATATTTCAGCCCTGTGTTCGGAAGGATTGAGCCGGCTGAGCTTGTGAATTTTTTGGCGGAAAATAAGTTAAACGATATGAGAGTCCAGATACAGATGCATAAGGTTATCTGGGAGCCCGACAAGAGGAGAGTATAAGCTCTGAAAAATCTGCTGTACGGCGGAATTTGAAATATGAGAAAGAATGCATGAGAAAGGATGCGGAGGCGGAAAATGGCTGATAAAAAAATAGACACGCAGGCGATTGAGAAGCATGTGCGCGGTATTCTGACAGCGTTGGGCGATAATCCCGACAGAGAGGGATTAAAAGAAACTCCGCAGCGTGTTGCAAAGATGTATGAGGAAGTATTCGAGGGAATGCTGTATACAAATGAAGAAATTGCCGGGATGTTCTGCAAGAATTTTGTGCAGGATACAAATATAAATTCACAGGATATGGTTGTAGTTAAGGATATTGAGATATTCAGCTATTGCGAGCATCACCTTGCGTTAATGTACGATATGAAAGTAAGCGTTGCGTATATTCCAAAAGGAAAGGTGCTTGGCCTGAGCAAGATTGCAAGAATTGCCGATATGGTCGGAAAGAGGCTTCAGCTTCAGGAACGAATAGGAACAGATATTGCCGATATAATGGAAATGGCGACTGGCTCTGAGGATATTACCGTTGTGATAGAGGGATGTCACAGCTGTATGACGGCGAGGGGAATTAAGAAAAATAATGCAGTGACGTCAACGATGACTATGCGGGGAAGATTTAAAGAAGACCCTGCTTTGCAGACAAGTTTATTTTATCAGTTGAGACGAGGTGAATATTAAAAATGAAAGCACTTGTATTATCGAGCGGAGGCGTAGATTCCACAACATGTCTTGGAATCGCAGTTGAACTGTACGGAAAGGAAAATGTTATCGCGCTGTCAATAATTTACGGACAAAAGCATAAAAAGGAGCTTGAGGCATCCAAAAAGGTTGCCGCTTATTACGGAACAGAACATGTTTATCTTGATTTGATGCCTGTTTTTAAATACAGTAATTGTTCTCTGCTTGAGCATTCGGACAGGGAAATTCCGCACGAAAGTTATGCCGGGCAGTTGGAGGGGACAAATGGCAAGCCGGTTTCAACTTATGTTCCGTTCAGAAACGGATTGTTTTTGTCGTCCGCGGCCAGTATTGCGCTTTCTAAGGAATGCGGTGTGATTTATTACGGGGCGCATGCAGACGATTCTGCCGGAAATGCTTACCCCGACTGCAGCAGCGCGTTTCACAAGGCGATTAATGAGGCGATTTATCTTGGCAGCGGAAATCAGCTTCGTGTAGAGGCGCCTTTTGTCGGCTGGACAAAGGCACAGGTTGTAAAAAAGGGACTGGAATTAAAAGTTCCGTATCATCTGACATGGAGCTGTTATGAGGGCGGCGAGAAGCCGTGCGGAGTCTGCGGCACCTGTATCGACAGAAAAGAGGCGTTCAGATTAAACGGAGTCTGTGACCCCGCAGCACAAATATAAATATTTAACATACATAAATAATGAGGATTTATATGAGCAGAGAAAATTTGGAAAAAGAGGGAATAAGCCTTCTTGGAAATAACAATGTGAAATATCCCGATAATTATGCGCCGGATATTTTAGAGAGCTTTTTAAATAAGCATCCTGAAAATGATTATTTTGTTAAGTTTAACTGTCCGGAATTTACGAGTCTCTGTCCGATTACAGGACAGCCGGATTTTGCGTCAATTACAATCTCATATGTGCCCGGAGAGAAAATGGTGGAGAGCAAGTCATTAAAATTGTATCTGTTCAGTTTTCGAAACCACGGAGATTTTCATGAGGATTGTGTCAATATAATTATGAAAGACCTGATTAAACTTTTGGAGCCGAAATATATTGAAGTATGGGGGAAATTTACGCCAAGAGGCGGAATTTCCATTGACCCATACTGCAATTACAGCAAACCGGGGACAAAATGGGAGGAGGTTGCATGGCAGCGAATGGCTAATCACGATATGTATCCGGAGAGGGTAGATAACCGCTGACAGGGAAGAAAATGCTACACGACACTCTTTGGGTGTCCTTCAATCCATGCCCTTAGATTATCCATAGCTATGTCGACGGCTCTGAGCTGAGCCTCAAACGGAGCCCATGCTATATGAGGCGTTATGACTGCGTTAGGGCAGTCCATAAGCGGAATATGCCTGTGGGTGTTGTCGGCGGTGGTTGCGTCAAGCCCGGCGGCATAAAGTTTACCGCTTTTTAGGGCGTCGGCAAGCGCAGCTTCGTCAATGAGACTGCCGCGTGAAGGGTTGATGATAATAGCGCCGTCCTTCATTTTATTAATGCTGTCGGCGTTAATAATGTGTTCAGTAGAAGGGTTGGCTGAGCAGTTGAGAGATATGACATCTGCTCGCGCCAGGACTTCGTCCGAGCTTACCTGTTCTATAAATTCATATTCAGGACCCTCCTTTTTGTGCCGGCTTGAGGCGATAACATTCATTCCGAAGCTCTGAGCCATTCTGGCAACCCATAAGCCGACATGTCCAAGACCTATAATTCCCATAGTCTTTCCGTAAAGTTCAATCTGACGGCTAATCGGATTGAAAAACGCTCCGTCTGACAACACCCCGTCAGGTGCATTTTTAATAAAATCGCTGTTGCCCCGGACGTTGTGGCATATGTCCAAAAGCAGGGCCATAGTAAACTGCGCTATGGTCTGAGCTCCGTACACCGTGTTGGTAAGGGTTACGCCGTGCCGCTTTGCGGCGGAACGGTCAAACGGAGCATAGCCCATTGCAAGGGTCGCGATATAGCGCACGTTTGGATGGCGTCTGTAAAAATCTTCATTCAGATAGCTTCCTATATAAAAACCGATTAAAATTTCTTCATCCTCTATGCTTTCCTCAAGTTCCTGCTCAGATTTCCGGTATACACTGTAGAGACGGTAACTGTCAATCACAGAAAGTTTTTTCAGGTGTTCTTCCCATCTTGACTGTATTTCAGGGTTAAGGCTTTCCTTCCATGCCGGGTGTCCTGTATAAATCAATGCTTTCATTTTCCTTTCCTCCGTTCTCCATATAGTTTAATTTTATATATGTATAATTTTATTCGGCGCCATTTTAATTGTCAAGGTGGTATATATAAAAGCTTATATTTATATAAAAATTTACAGAAATACTTAAAAACCATAAGAAATAGGCACGTGTTTATAAATATAATTAAACGTGTGCAGAGAGCGAGCATGTCTCATCTAAAGACAAAAATGCACAATAATATTATACATGTATAGCTAGCGGGCGCGAAATTCTGCGAATATATGAAGGGCTTTGAGCTGCTTTTTTTTACAAAAAAACTGTTGTTTTTTACAATAATAATATAAATTAAAACTACTGGTATATAATTTGTCTATACAGTTTCGAGGCTTGTGACAGTCCAATCTGAGAGGGGGGATGCCTTAAGTTGGTCTTTGTTCGTGCTCCTACCGGATGTATGCGTCTGATAGAGGTGGAATCAAACGTAGATTTAGATTTCAATTACATTCGATACGGGGGAATACAAATGGAAACAGACAATATAATGGAGTTTAAGAGACATCTCGAAGAAAATAATTTAAGTGTAAATACGGTAAACGTATATATAAGGGCTGTGAAGTATTTTTATGAAGTAAGCAAAGGGGCTTCGCCCGATTCTGAAAATGTAAAGCAGTTTGAGCTGAGTCTGATACAGAATTACAGCCGCTCAACCGCAAATTTGTACAGTGTGGCGTTCAACAGTTATTTAAGATTTTTGAAATCAGAAAGTCTGTGTATTAAGACTAAGCGTTTGTCTGTCAAAAGGAGCCTTGAAAATATTATAACAGTCGCGCAATACAAGGAGCTGCTTAAATATGCCAAAGATACTCACCGGGATAAATATTATTATATCATTAAGGTGCTTGCATGTACCGGAATAAGGATAGGAGAGCTTAAATTTATAACTGTTGAAAATGTGCGCAGCGGAAATGTGGTTATATGCAGCAAGGGAAGAAGCAGAGAGATTTATATATCAGAAGAACTGCAGACGGGGCTTGAGCTGTACTGCAAAAACGAGGGGATAAAATCGGGAACGATTTTTACCGGAAGTACACGAAAGCCTATAAGCAGAGGCGCGGTATGGCAGATGCTTATGAAAATGGCGGATATGACAGGTATACCCAAGTCTCATGTCCATCCTCACAGCTTCAGGCACATGATGGCAATAGAGTATATGAGCCGTTATAAAAATATTTCGGAGCTTGCAGATATACTCGGACACAGCTCTATTGAAATTACCAGAATTTACACTATGACTACTAAGGAAGAAAAAAGAAAGAGGTTAAATAAACTCTATTCATAGAGATTTTATAAGTTAAGCAGAGCTTGAAAGGCTTTTGCAGCAGCAGGCTGGCTTTCTCAAAATTCCACAAATTGTTCTGAAAGGTCAGAGACCATCTTAACATTTCTATAAAATAAATCCTGACACGATTATTAAAATAAAATTAATACCCCGTATAATTTAAAATAAACTGAACTTAATACAATATTAAGTTTATATTGTCAACAGCAAATTAAAAAAATTTTTAAAATTTTTTTGCGGATTATTTTTATAAAAACCGGCAAACAGGCGGACAGGAATAATTTTTTTAGTTTGATTATGTTTCAGGACTTGCAGACCCGCAGTTATTTAATTGTATATGATTTATATGAAAACAGCTTTTAAACGCCATTTCTTCGGAAAAGTCATCTTAACATAATATTGTATTATGATTACAGGTCAGGGACATGCAAAACAGAACGGCCGTAAAAATGAAATTTCAACTGTTTTAAATGCCGGACCAAAAAAAATAAAATTTAAAAAAGGAGATTTTTTATGTCAAAGTACAGATTAAACATTAAGATTAACGACCAGGATTTAAAAACAATTTACAAGGCCAACGAGCAGATTGTGATTGTTAAGCACACAGCAGGAAATGCCGACTCTCAGGTTGCATGGGTAAGCTTTAAACCATTTATGAACAATACCGTTGACTGGGAGAATAATTTTGCGGTTTACGCTTCAAACACGGAGGTACAGCATGGTGCGGTTATCAATAAGCTCTCAGATTTGGCTGCCACAACAAAGGTTATGTACAACTTCGAGCAGGGTGTTTTCCAGAAGCCGGAAATTGTTCCGTCGCTTGGGAAAAATACATATGCGGTTAAGAACGATATGGCAGACTATGACGGACTCACCTTCGGACTTGCTCAGGACGTTCAGGTAAACGGAATAGGTATGGCAAAAAATCCTATCAACGCCGTATTTGTTCCATATGAGCAGTCAATATCCATGACGCCTATCGAGAAGGTTGATATTTATCTCAGGAGCGACATAAATGACGGAACTGTAATAAGCCATGTCTCATCAGTGCCTCTCACGGTAGAGTACGAGGAGAACGAGACAGAGCATACAATCGCTTACAACAAGGAGACAGGCTTTTACAGGGAGAGCTGATATTGATATGCATCTGAGTATATAAAATGCATATATTTATCGGAGAAAGGGCGGAGGAGGGAGAAATCTCTCCTCCATATTTTTATTCTATAGGAAATTTCTCTGAACTTCCTACAGAATGAAAATGCTCCGCAGGCTCGCAGAGGCACGGAAAGGAGGCAGAATGGAAAATATAACATACAGAACACAATTTAAGGATTATTTGAATGAAAATTTTGAATTAATCAGAAGCGACCAGAAAGACGGCGTCACCGGAAGACTGAAGATGAATGATTTGACAGTCAATGAAATAGAGCTTCAGAAAAAAATGTGGAGAATCAGACAGCAGTACAAAAAACGCTATGAGACAATGCAAAGACCTTACCCGTCTGTGCAGCCCTTCTATAAGGTTAAGAGTATGGCGGAAAAAAGTGAACTCTACACGAAGGTATTTAAAAAAATGCCAAAGGGAGGGCTTCTTCATGTTCACAGTACGGCAGGTCTGTCGGTGGAGCGGCTCCTGATGCTGCTTAAGGCATGGCAGAATATACAAAATACTGATTATAAAATAATGATTGTCACAATACAGGATATAAATCAGACAAAGGTAGCCTCGGGTACGCTCTTGTATGCCTGTCAGGTTAAGGAAGCCGGAGTTGAGGGATATGTAGAGCCGCTGGATGCATTTTTAAAGGAGGAGGGGAACGAGCAGTGGCTTAAAGAGCTTTTGTCTTTCTCCTCCGACAGAGCAGAGCAGTTCACCTATAAATGGGATGAATTTAACACTATATTTTCAAGAACGTCAAGGTTGTTTATGAATTCAGTATTTTATTATGTGTATCACATTGAATTTTTCAAAGAATGCATTGAGGACAATATATATTATGTAGAGCTCAGGTGCGGATATGAGGAGTTCACAGATAAGGTACAGAGCAGTTTGGAAGAGCGTCTTGGAGAGAAGTCTGACTGCAATGCAAAAAATTATGTATATAAAAAAGATATGGCGATTGAGATTTCGCCGTGGGACAATCCGCTTGATTCTTATTTTCTCGACATAATATTGAAGGCACGCGATGCAGTAAATGAATCGTACTCAAAGTCAGGTGAGAAATTCATTGTAAAGATTATATTGTGTGCAAGACGTGATTTAAGCCCTTATAAAAAAGAGGACAGGGCTAAGCTGCTGAAAAAACTTGACACCGCGATTGTTCTGAAAAATACCGTGAGGTATAAAGATATTATTTTAGGCTTTGACTTTGTCAGCGAGGAGGACAGGGGACAGATAACAGACGCATATGCTGAAGATATTATATACGGCAGCTTCGGCACGGGATATGAGGATGTTCTGTCGGCTGAAGAGAAGGAAAAGCTGGGAGAGCTGATTCAGCAAGAAGCCGAAAACGGAGTGAGCGGTCCGCGTATAGAACTTATTGATTTTTATTTGCATGACGGAGAGAGCACATGGAATAATAATTTTAATGTGTCTGGCGCTTCGATAATATGCAGAAAGAGAATAGGGCACGGTTTTAATATGGTTAATCATCCGGGCACTGTGAGGGCTGTTGCCACCAATGGAGGCACTATAAATTCCGATGTGCGCGAGCCTGTTCTTGAGATATGTCCCATAAGCAATCAGCTTCTCGGTTATCATCCGGACTTGAGAACTCACCCGGCGTGCAGCCTTATGAGAAGCGGCATTGCCTGCTGCATAGCAAACGATGATCCGCAGCTTTTCGGAAATCCGGGCGTATCGTATGATTTTTGGTCTGCGTATATGGCAATGGACTTGGATTTGGGACAGATAAAGGCTATGGTTTATACGGCGTACTATTATTATCAGACCAACGGCTGCGGTCAGACAAATGAAAATATAATAAGGAATAATTTTGATGATATGTGGGAAAGTTTTGTTGCCCGCGCGCTTGCCGAATGGCAGTAAAATAAGTATAATAATATTATAAGAGTTTATATACCCCGCAGCATACTGCGGGGTATTTGAACGCCGGGGCTTTAGTCACAGCGCACCTGACAAAAGCCTGTGTTGCGGTACAGCGTGCGCGGAAACGGGGATATTTTATGAAGGCTGATGTTGTGATTGTCGGAACGGGACCTGCGGGGATTTTTACGGCGCTTGAGCTGCTTAAAAACGGAAGTTCCAAAAAGATTATTATGGTTGAGAAGGGAAGCAGTATTCATAAGAGAAAGTGTCCGAAGAGCATAACTAAAAAATGTGTAAACTGTGAGCCGTGTAATATCACTACGGGCTTTTCGGGAGCAGGAGCATTTTCGGACGGAAAGCTTTCGCTGTCATATGAGGTAGGCGGAGATTTGCCAAGCCTGATAGGTGAGGATTTTGCACAGAGTCTTATTGACTACACTGACAAAATTTATCTCGAATTTGGTGCGGACAGCCATGTAGAGGGAATTAATCAGGGCGATAAGGTAAAGGAGATACGGAAGAGAGCTATACAGTCGGGGCTTAAGCTGGTTGACTGCCCAATCAGGCATCTGGGTACGGAGAGGGCTCAGCAGATTTACGCAAGCATTGAGGATTATCTCGTGGAGCGCGGAGTTGAGATGATGTTCGGATATACCTGCAACGACATTATTCTTGAAAATAACCGCTGCGTAGGCATACGAATTAAAAAGACCTCAGGAAACAGCGACGAGACTGCTGTTTACGGCGAGGATATTATCATTGCTACCGGCAGAAGAGGAGCAGAATGGCTGGAGAAGCTATGCTCCAAGTACGATATTATGCACAAGCCGGGAACGGTTGACATCGGAGTACGCGTAGAGGTGCGCAACGAGATTATGGAGGACGTAAATAATGTTCTCTATGAGTCTAAGCTTATCGGTTATCCGAGACCGTTCAAGAACAAGGTGAGGACATTCTGTCAAAATCCGGGAGGCTTTGTGAGCCAGGAAAATTATGACGACAATCTGGCAGTGGTAAACGGTCATTCCTACAAGGATTTAAAATCTGACAATACAAATCTTGCAATTTTGTGCTCGCACAATTTTACAGAGCCGTTTAACCAGCCTATCGAGTACGCGAAGAAGGTAGGGGAGCTTACCAATATGCTCGGGGCAGGTCAGATTTTAGTTCAGCGCTACGGAGATATTCTTGACGGAAAGAGAACATGGCAGAAGGAGCTTGCGCAGGCAAATGTAAAGCCGACGCTTCCGGACGCCGTTGCGGGCGACATAACGGCTGCGATGCCATACCGCGCAATGGTGAATATTATTAACTTCATTCAGGCGGTTGACAACGTAGTTCCGGGTTTTGCGAGCACGGAGACGCTTCTGTACTCACCTGAATTAAAGTTTTACAGCAATAAGGTAAAAATGGAGCCTAATTTAAAGACGAATGTGGCGCATCTGTACTGCCTCGGGGATTCGAGCGGCTGGACCAGAGGACTGATGATGGCGTCGGTTATGGGCGTGCTTATGGGCAGAAATCTTTTGGAGGAAAAATGAAGTATTTAATTATAGGAGCCGGAGGCACCGGCGGAGTGCTGGGTTTTTTTATGGCAAAGGCGGGAAAGGACGTAACGCTTATTGCAAGAAATGAGCATCTGACAGAGATTAATAAAAACGGGCTCGGAATACACCGCATGTGGAACGATACCGTAGAATACTGTCAGGTTAAGGCGGCAGATATGGAGAGCTATGAGGCACAATTTTGCGCGTCAAACGAGGATAAGCCCGATGTTATTATTGTATGTGTAAAGGGGTATTCGCTTGACAGTACAATACCTTTTATCAGGAGGGCGGCAAAACCCGAGACAATAGTTATACCAGTTCTTAATATATACGGAACGGGGGCAAAAATGCAGGAAAAGCTGCAGGAGCTTCTCGTGCTTGACGGCTGTATCTATGTCTCTGCAAATATCGAGAAGCCGGGAGTACTTCTTATGCACGGCGAAATTCTGCGAGTTGTATTCGGTGTGAGAAACCCGGAGGAATTCCGGCCTGAACTCAAAGAAATACAGAGGGATTTTGCTGAGAGCGGAATTTCAGGCGAACTTTCAGATAACATACAAAGAGATGCGCTTGAGAAGTTTTCTTATGTTTCACCTATCGGGGCAGCAGGACTTTACTGCAATGCATGCGCACAGGATTTTCAAAGGGAGGGTGAGCCGAGAGAGCTGTTTAAGGCGATGATAAGGGAAATTACGGCGCTTGCGGAGGCGATGGGATATCCCTTTGAAAAGGATTATGTCGAGGTTAATCTTAAAATATTGTCCGGGCTTGCACCAGAGACAACTACATCTATGCAGCGCGACGTCACGGCAGGACGCAAATCCGAGATTGACGGACTTGTATACGAGGTCGTGAGGCTCGGAAGAAAATATAACGTCTCTGTTCCGGTTTATGAAAAGGTCGCAAAGGCGCTTGGAATGAAAGAATGATAATAATATAAAGTATTTTTTATTGGTTTGCTGCTATCATAAATAAACGGACGCTGTTTTGAAACGGCGTCCGTTTTTTTGACATTTACATAAGTGAGCGGTAAAGCTGCTCGATTTCTTCAACTGAAGTGTCTCTTGGATTTCCGGGACGGCATGCGTCTGCATATGCGGATTCAGAGAGGAATGCAACGTCCTCGTCCTTGACGATTTCCTTCAAATCAGCAGGAATTCCCACATCGGCAGAAAGTTTTCTGACTGCGTCAACGGCAGCCTGGCGGTATTCTTCCTGGCTCATATCGTCAACTCCCTCAACACCCATAGCCTTTGCTATATATTTGTACTTATCGCCGGTAAAAGGCGCGTTGTATTCCATAACAGTAGGAAGAAGTATTGCGTTTGCTACACCGTGCGGCGTGTCATAAACTGCGCCGAGTGCGTGAGCCATAGAGTGGACAATTCCCAGACCTACGTTGGAGAAGCCCATTCCTGCAATATACTGCCCCAAAGCCATTCCGTCGCGTCCTTCAGGAGTATTTTCGACTGCACCGCGAAGAGAATTGGAGATAATTTCAATAGCTTTCAGGTGGAACATATCAGTCATTTCCCATGCGGCTTTAGTTGTATATCCCTCAATGGCATGAGTAAGAGCGTCCATACCGGTAGCGGCAGTTAAACTCTTTGGCATGCTTGACATCATATCCGGGTCAATGACAGCGATAATCGGAATATCGTGGGTGTCAACACACACAAATTTGCGCTTTTTTTCAACATCGGTTATGACATAGTTGATAGTAACCTCAGCGGCAGTTCCGGCGGTAGTAGGAACCGCAATAATAGGAACGCATGGCTTCTTTGTAGGAGCAACACCCTCAAGACTTCTGACGTCGGCAAATTCAGGGTTTGTTATTATAATGCCGACAGCCTTTGCCGTGTCCATTGAAGAGCCGCCGCCTATTGCGATTATGTAATCTGCTCCCGAAGCTTTAAACGCCTCAACTCCTGTCTGTACGTTCTCAATAGTAGGATTGGGTTTAATATTTGAATAAATTTCATAGGCAAGGCCTGCTTTATCCAGAACATCCGTGACCTTCTTAGTCACATTAAACTTAATAAGGTCCGGGTCGGAGCAGACAAATGCCTTTTTAAACCCGCGGACTTTTACCTCGGCAGGTATGGAGTTAATAGCTCCGGCGCCGTGGTAAGAAGTCTCATTCAATACAATTCTGTTTGCCATAATAATACCTCCTGTTTGAAATTTGATGTATGTTGCCTGACGCATTTTGCCGTGCCAGTAAACATCTGATGTTGAATAATTAACCGATTTGCTCAATCTTGCCTTCATTTTTGCGGTTTTTTACAACGGAAATAATCGTCGGTACAATGCCCACAACTGTAAAAATATATAAAAGTACAAGATTGCTCATGTATGCTCCCTGGTCAATATAATTCTGCTTAACCAGTTCGGGAACAGCGCGGAAAGCAGAGAAGAAATCCACGTCTATGTACTGATTAAGCTCACGCACAACAAGGATTGCCAAATCCATACGGTTGCCCACATATGTCATGACAATCATCACAATACATCCTATTACAATTCCTTTCTTTGTGAGCTTTCCGCCGAGAAGCTCATAGCCCTTAAGCGTGCATATTGCCATGACGATTCCCGATATGGCTGCAACCCTTCCGAGCTGACCGAAAATAATGATGCATATGATGCCGATAACAGAGCCGATAAGCGCTCCGACAATACCGCCGAGAATGTTTTCGGATTTATTCTGATTTGCATGGACAGCCATTGACATATCCTGATGAATTTTGCCGGCGCAGTCTGAACAAACCTGTAAATACTGGCTGTTCGCAATGTAATTTGAAGTGCCTGTGTACTGGCCGCAGAGCTGACAGCATGGAGCGTAACCCCTGTTCTGAAGCATATTTGTCAGCACATTGAGAGAGGAAGACACAGCTTCCTGAAGTTTCTGCGGGTTAGGATTGTTTTTAAATCCCATTGCAATCATGTTTCCGTTCTGACGCAGAAAATTGACTGGCTTGTTATCCTTGCAGAACTGAGTCAGCTCATCCTTCGTAAACATAATAGAGTCAGGATTTCTTGCGGATATTGATGCTGTCAGCATAAAAGGGTATCTTGCATCAGCCGGATACAGAATAACCTCGAAGCCGTTCCATGTGCCGAAAATGACACTGTGCCCATAGTCATAGCGCATACGAAGTTCAGACGCAAGCTGCTGATAAACTTGTGTTTTTTTACTCATTTGTAGTCCTCCTTGATATTTTATATTTATTTATTTTCATTATAACAAAAATACAAATGTACAACAATAAAAACAATAATATTAATATGTAACAGTTCGGCCATAAGCTGTATAACAAGCAAATCATGCTTGCATGAATTTGCCTGTTGTGCAGCTTATGAGCTGAGCGCCCGATTATGAGCAAAGTTAGCTGCGAAGCAGCGGGAAAGCGCCTCTGGCGCGGCTTTGCGAATGGCGCGGGCTGAACTGTTACAATTAATATGTAACATAAATCTTAAAGTCGTCTCAGGTAACTTTTTAAAAAACTGATAGGAAGGGGGAATTGTTTTGACAAATCAGTTTGTCTAAAATATGACAAAGAAAAATAAACAATATAATGAAGAACTTAGGAGGAAAACCACATGTCAGAACAGAATACAGTTGAAAAACAGCCTGTGACAGAAGAATATCTCAAAAAAATGGATGCTTACTGGCGCGCTGCAAATTATCTGGGCGCTGCACAGTTGTATCTTCTGGATAATCCGCTTATGCGTGAGCCGCTCACAATGGAACATGTCAAGAAAAAAATTGTGGGACACTGGGGAACGGTGCCGGGTCAGAATTTTGTATACGTTCACTTAAACAGGGTTATCAAAAAGTATGACCAGGATATGATTTTAATTTCAGGTCCGGGGCACGGCGGAAATTTTTTTGTGGCAAATACATATCTTGAGGGAACTTACAGCGAGGTATATCCGAATATCGGAGAGGATATGGACGGACTTAAGAAGCTCTGTAAACAGTTTTCATTCCCGGGCGGTATTTCAAGCCATGTGGCTCCGGAGACGCCGGGCTCAATCAACGAGGGCGGTGAGCTCGGATATTCGCTTGCGCACGCATTCGGCGCTGTATTTGACAATCCCGATTTGATTGCTGCGTGTATCGTGGGAGACGGAGAGGCAGAGACCGGACCTCTGGCTACGTCTTGGCAGTGCAACAAATTTTTAAATCCTAAAAATGACGGCGCTGTGCTTCCTATTCTTCATCTTAATGGCTATAAAATCAGCAATCCTACTGTGTTTGCACGCATCTCACATGAGGAGACTGAGCATTTCTTTGACGGCTGCGGCTGGAAGCCTTACTTTGTAGAGGGTAGCGAGCCTATGGACATGCATCGCAAAATGGCTGAGGCGCTTGATGCTGCAATGGATGATATAAAGGCAATCCAGAAAAACGCAAGGGAAAACAATGATACCGAAAGACCTAAGTGGCCTATGATTGTGCTGCGCACGCCTAAGGGCTGGACAGGTCCTAAGGAGGTTGACGGAAATAAGATTGAGGGATCTTTCAGGGCGCATCAGGTTCCGATTATGATGGATAAACCGGAGCATCTCGACATGTTAAAGGAATGGCTTGAGAGCTATCACCCAGAGGAGCTTTTTGACGAAAACGGAAGGCTTATTCCTGAACTCAAGGCTCTGGCTCCTGAGGGAGACAGAAGAATAGGCGCAAATCCTCATGCAAACGGGGGCAAGCTTTTGAGAGACCTGCGCCTGCCGGATTTCAGAGAGTACGGAATTGAAGTTCCGAAACCGGGAGCGGTTGAGGCACAGGATATGGTAGAGCTGGGCGGATTTGTCAGAGATATTTTCAAGCTGAACGAGGAGTCGAAGAATTTTCGTATCTTCGGACCGGACGAGACAATGTCAAACAGGCTCGGCAAGGTGTTTGAGGTTACAAACCGTGACTGGAACAGCGAAAAATATGACACCGACGAGTTTCTGGCTGCCGACGGGCGCGTCATGGATTCAATGCTGAGCGAGCATATGTGCGAGGGCTGGCTTGAGGGTTATCTTTTAACCGGCCGTCACGGATTTTTCGCCAGCTATGAGGCGTTTATAAGAGTGGTGGACTCAATGTGCGCGCAGCATGCAAAATGGTTAAAGGTCTGCAGCCAGCTTCCGTGGAGAGCGTCTATTGCTTCGCTTAACCTGATTTTGAGTTCTAACGTATGGCAGCAGGACCACAACGGATTTACTCATCAGGACCCGGGATTTCTTGACCATATTGCAAACAAAAAGGCTGACGTAGTTCGTCTTTATCTGCCGCCTGACACTAACTGTCTGCTCTCATGCTTCGACCACTGCATCAGAAGCCGTAACTACGTAAACGTGCTTGTGACTTCAAAGCATCCTAGACAGCAGTGGCTTACAATGGAGCAGGCTGTAAAGCACTGCACGCAGGGAATAGGCATCTGGGATTGGGCAAGCAACGACCAGGGAAGCGAGCCGGATATTGTGATGGCATGCTGCGGCGATACTCCTACGCTTGAGACTCTGGCAGCGGTTACAATATTAAGAGAGGCTCTTCCGGAAATTAAAATCCGTGTTATAAATGTTGTGGATTTGATGAAGCTCGAGCCTAAGTCAAAGCATCCTCACGGTCTTGGCGACGCCGACTATGACGCTCTGTTTACAAAGGACAAGCCTATTATATTTGCCTTTCACGGATACCACACGCTTATCCATGAGCTGACATACAGAAGAACTAACAGAAATATTCATGTATACGGCTATCAGGAGGAGGGAACAATCACAACGCCTTTTGATATGCGCGTACAGAATGAGATAGACCGTTTCCACCTTGTAAAGAACGCTGTTAAATATCTTCCGCAGCTTGGAAACAAGGGCTCATATCTTATCCAGAAGATGAACGATAAACTTGTGGAGCACAAGCAGTACATTCATGAGTATGGAATTGACATGCCTGAGATAAGAGACTGGAAATGGGATTTATAAAAAAGTCGGAAAACCGGAAATTATATGTTTTAACATAAGTATTTAATTAAAAATATTTAAAACGGCGGTATTCATTAGCTGCGGTGTGTCCGGTAACGGACAGGCGTCACAGAATACTGCCGTTTCTTTTATTTTTCTTTCTCAACTGTGCAGGGGTGAGGCGGTACCGCTCTGTAAATATTTTATAAAAATATCCCTTATTCTGATAACCAACCTCACGAGCTATACTGTCAACTGTGAGATTAGTTGTAAGCAGAAGCATTTTTGCCTTCTTTAAGCGAAGCGACTGCACGTATTCGGTATATGTGAGTCCGGTTTGTGATTTCAGAAGCCTGTTAAAGTAATCCTCCTGAAAATGAAATTCTCCGGAAAGCTGTGAGATTGAAATATTATTGAGGTTGCGGTTTATATAATCGGTAATCTCCTCAAATAAAATCGAATTCATTTGCTTTCTCAGCTGTTTTGAGAGTGAGAAATCATATTGGGTGCTCAAAATGTGAAAAACCCTTATCAGAAGTCCCTGACATATAAAAGGCGTAGCCTCATCATGGCGCGCAAGTTCTTCCACGAGACTTACAAGAGTTTGCTCCATAATTGTGTCGCCTCCGGAATGCGGCTTGAAATGCAGGTACTGCTGCAATGTTTTCTGCTCAAGCAGAGCGGTGCTTAAAAATGACGATATACGCTCGGTGGTAACGGGATGCTTTACAATATCATCAAACATAAAGTTGGTTATTCCCAAAAACAAAACCGTGGCTCCGGAACTGTCAAGAATTTCCTGGTGCTGACAGTTTTTGTCGATGAGACATAATTCTCCCTTGTGAAATGTAAATTCGCTGCCAAGAATTTTCTGGCGGTATTCCCCGTCAACTATGTAGAACAGCTCCATGTATTCGTGTGAGTGCATCTGTGTGCGTGTGCCGGGAGTAAAATTGCAGCTGTATGTAAACGGCGTACGGCACGGAACAATAGTTGCGGACAGATGACTGTTGTCGGGGATGTCCCAGAGAAGCGCAAACAGCAGCTCCTCATCCGGCATGGGGTATTCCTTTATCTCAACCTCATGCTCTGAATATTCGGGGCATACTATGCCGAATTTCTGATAAATTTCAGGTGTGTCTGTATTATTTTTATTGTAAATCAGTTGTCTTGTGAGATTTTTTAAATTCATATCAAGCAGCTCCGCATTACATATTAAATCTATTATATAGTCATTACTGTTGAAAAACCAGAGGCAAAAAGGGTATAATTTTTATAATAATAAAAAATAAGGAGCTGTGGGAGGTATAAATTTGGAACTGAGAGTACTCAGATATTTTTTGACAGTGGCATCAGAGGGGAATATTTCAAGGGCTGCGGATATGCTTCATGTTACACAGCCGACGCTCAGCCGTCAGATTATGGATTTGGAGGAAGAGCTTGGAACAAAGCTTTTTATCAGGGGAAAACGTGAGATTACGCTGACAGATGACGGAACATTGTTCAGACAGCGCGCTCAGGAAATAGTAGAGCTTGTGGATAAGGCTGAGCATGAGTTTGCGCAGCGCACTGAGCAGATAGAGGGAAATATTGTTCTGGGATGTGTGGAGACGCTTGGCAGTCGGGTTTTGGCTGATTTTATATGTGAGTTTCACGAAAAATACCCGAAGGTGCAGTTTAATTTATACAACGGGTATTCTGACGATATAAAAGAACGCATCGACAGGGGTCTTCTGGATATGGGACTTTTAGTGGAGCCGGTTGAGATAAGCAGATATGAGTATATAAAGCTTAACCAGAAGGAGACGTACGGAGTGCTTATGCGCGCCGATTCGCCGCTTGCGCAGAAAGAGTCGGTGACAATAGAGGATTTGCTCAAAGTCCCTATGATGATTCCGGGCAGGACAACAGTACATAATGAAGTTTTAAGCTGGTTCGGACCAGAGGCGTCAAAGCTTGATATAGTTGAGACGCATACGTTATTATCAAATGCGTCGCTTCTTGTGGAGCGCGGAATGGGCTATGCTGTCACTCTTGACGGAGCATTAGCCGTGCAGAATAAAAATCTGAAATTTGTTCCCATATGGCCTGAAAAGACCACAGAGAGCGTTCTCGTCTGGAAGAAAAACAGAATGGTGAATGCCGCAACCTCGCTTTTTATTCAGAACATAAACATGTTTATAAGGCATGGAAGATAATAGGATATAAGTATTAGCAATAAACGATGGTGCTGTCTATAATAAAGTCAATAAATGGTTAATTGGAGATTGTTATGTGTAAAGAAATTTTAATTGCCGGCTATTCAAATTCCGGAAATACAAATCATATAGCGAGAGTTATACAAAGTATAACAGGCGGTAAAATTCTGGAAATATTTCCGGCGCAGCCGTATCCGCGTGATGAGCAGATTATGCTTAAGCAGGTTGAGAGCGAGATAAAATCTAAAAAATACCCGGCGCTGCTTCCCGTATGCAGCTGTTATATTAAATACTGTAAGTATTTATTTGCAGGAACGCCGAATTGGTGCGGCACCATAGCGCCTCCGCTTGCTTCGTTTCTTAAAAATTACAGCTTTACCCAAAAGACAATTATACCCTTTGTGTCGCATGACGGGGGAAACGCGGGAACGGTACGCGAGGATATTCAAAAAATCTGCCCTCACGCCGAGGTGACGGAGCCAATCTGTGTGTATAAAGACGGAGGCGATACTCTCGATGAGCAGATTAAGGATTTTTTAAAACATATAGGCTGGGAAATAAAATGAATTTTGAAAACCGAGGGAGCCGTCAGCGGCGTCCTCGGTTTTGACTTTCTCTAATCGGTTTTGCTCGTAAACATCTTAAAAATTTTTATGTTTGCTAAAATATAAAAACTATGACTTTCGTATATAGTGAGGACCTTTTTTGATAATAAAATGCAAAATATGCCTTAAAGTGTGCAAAATATGCCCTTAAATAAAAAAATGAATATTTATATGGTAAAATATATATATCTTCTATATTAAAAAGCGCTTGAGAAGATTCAAACTATTTATGGGAATGGGGGGTGAAGATTATGAAACATAAAAAGAAATTTATAAGTGTCGTGCTTGCTGCAATGCTAGTCACTATATTGTCTCCGGTAAGTTCGGCATATGCTGCAGATAAATATTCAGAGGCATCGGCAGTGCTGTTGTATAACATATACGGAGAGTATGGCGGATATGGAGCGCATTCGGTTGATTTAACTGTGGCAGACGGCTCGTATGCTGTGATTGACGATTATAGTATTTGGATGGGTGAAGGGGATTTTATAAACTATGTTCCTTCAGAATCATATTATAATTCAGGCACAGATGCCTACGCCCATTCTGTATTTCAGGCGATTGTAGGTGACAGATTGGTAAAAGGAGTTGCTTATACCAGCTGTTCTTGTTATTCTGAAATTGAGAATGGCAGATATTATATTAGTCGGTAACGTATTTTAGCTGTTAAGAGAAATTTCTCAGTGAATTGGAAACTATTCAGAGCTGTACAGGATTATACTAAATAAAATATTGCTGGTGTAATTTACACCTCTGAATAGTTCCGATTTATTTTAAGAGGCACAGGGAGGGGGATTTTAATGAAATTCAAAGCGGTCGTAATTTTATCATTGCTCGTATGCTCGGCATATATGTGCGGGTGCAGGGATTACAAGAAAGAGTATGAAATTTCAAAGGAAACGGATATTGACAGTTCGTTCGTTTCGGCGACAGATGACGAGATCGCTTTGTCGGGCGTGTGCACTAATCAGGCTGTCAGCGGCGACGGTCTGTATTACGTTCAGGATAATAAAATTTTTTATTATAGTTTTAACACTCAAAAAAGCATGAATTGGTGTACGGTCGCAAACTGCAATCATGATAATAAAGAGTGCTGCGGATATATGGGAGAGGACGAATATCTGTCAAAGTATTTATTTTATTATAATGAACATATTTATAAGCTTTCAAAGGCTGAAAACGCCGCGTATCTGGAGCAGTACAGCATGGACGGGAGCAGGCATATCACGATAGGAAAGCTGTGGGATAAAAATTCTTATGTTTTGGACGATGAGACACTTCTTACCACGGGCTGTGCAAGAATGTACGGAGGAAGGCTTTATTATTTGGTCAATGAGGATTACAAAACAGTTACACTGTGCTCTATAGATTTAAACGCAGCGGCAAAACCTCAGGTTATATGCTCGTACGAGGAGGAAAACAAAAGAGTTAATGCGTATGATTTTTATGTGTCTGAAGGTTTCGCAGCCTTTGCTCTGCGTTTTTCCGATGAAAGCGAAAGCACTCAGAGCATACATGCAGTAAACCTGGAAGAGAAAAAAGATTATTCTGTTAGTGAGAAAATTGTATATTTTGGATTGGACGGAAGCAGGATATTATATCCGGACCCGGAAAGTCCAGAGGATATTATTTCTTATGATGTTGTTGCGCAGGAGGCAAAAAAAATAATTGATACGGACAAGGACGGCGGGTACGCGTCTTATTACAATAATATAATATGCGCGGAAGATTATATTTTGCTGGATAATGAAATGGAAACAGCTTATGGTTATTATGAGCAGAAAGAAATAAGTCATGTATATAAAATATATGATTATAACGGAACGTGTATAAAGGAAATTCCCGCGCAGCAATATGGTCTCGCAGGGTTTAACGGAAGAATTATAACTGCAATTAAGGTGGGAAGGACAATAGAAACGTATATTTACATGCCGGTAAATCCTACAGACAATAGTATTCAGGCGGAGTGGAAAAAACTTGGGTGATTTTATATGGAAATTAGAAAAATATTCGGCAAAAGAAGACTGGGGATTATATTTTTATTATGGTTTGTAAACTGCTTTTGTTTTTATAAATCGTATGACAGCATTGAAGAGGCTGAAATAAAAAATTATTATGATAAACAGAAGGAATATGTCTTGCTGTATGAAGCGGGCATACAGGAGGTAATAGATGCTTCGGAAACAATACTGGAATCTGACTTGCTGAAAAACAGCAGTGCGTTTGTTGAAAATAATTTATTGAAAACAAGATATGATTTTATTCAGTTAAAAAAAATACCTGTAAGCACTACCAATACTTTTGGGTTTATGAAAGCATATGATTATAGTCTGGGTATATTTTTTTGTATGGCGTCTGTGCTCGTTATTATAAGTTCTTTTGCTGAGGAAAAAAAGAACGATTTCTTTTTGATTTTGCACGCATCAAAAAACGGTCGGTATAATTTAGTAATCAGGCGTTTTTTGATACTTTTATTCAGCTGTGCATTTATCGTATTTCTATATGAAACATCTGCATATGCTATTAGTGCAGGAATGTTTCATGACAGTTTGGGCGATTATTTAAAGCCCGTTCAGTCAATGCCGGAATTTGGGCAATGTATACTGCATATTAATTTATTCGAAATGCTTATGCTGTGCATTCTTGCTGATATTATTATTGTCATGCTTTTTTGTATGCTGTTCTGGCTATTGACGGAAATTATATTTAAAAAGAATATTATTATACTATGTTTTTTTGGTATCTGTGCATTTGAGCTGCTTTTATATAATATTATTCGAAACCAGAGCATTTTTAATATTTTAAAATACTGCAACCTTTTAGCTGTATTTAATTTAAAGGAATATTTATTTACATACTCAAATTATGGGATTTTTAACCTGATTACGGAAACCTCTGTAATTATATCAGCCTTTTCTGTTATCAGTATATTATTGCTTTTGATTTTGTTGATTTTAAAATATAACAAAAGCGATACTGCCGGAAAGCAGCCTAAGATTGTATTGTCAGTACAACAGTTTATTTATAAATTGAAGGGAGATATTTTGAGCCGTCTGCCGCTTGTTTTGACGGAAGTATATAAGCAATTCAGCGTACAGCACGGGCTGTTCATATTGGTTATTGCGGTATTTATATTTTTTCAGTCGAGAATTTCTGTCGGCGCTGCGCATAATGAGGTGCAGGCGGAATTAGAACGATATTATAATGAAGTCAGATATGTTGAAAATCAGGAAGAATTTACAGAAGAGTATTTAAGAAAAATAGATGAATGGCTTATTAATGCAGAAAATGAGCTTTTGGCATACCAAGAGGATAATAATATATATCAAATTCAAATTTTAAGTGAAGAAATTAATATTCAAAGACAGGTGGAAGATGAGATTGTTAAGCAGAGGCAGTACAGGCAGCAGCTTCTGGAAAATAAAATTGTGTGCGGGGTTGTTCCTCAGCAGGAGTTTCAGTCTGTTACCGGTGAAAGAATGTATTCTTATGAGGAAAAGAATGCGCTGATTGCGGTTATTTCAGTTATAATAGTCACATATGGTATAGTTTCATATGAGAAAAAAACGCATATGATAGGTTTAATAAGAAGCTCAAAAACAGGTTATAGAAGGTATCTGGTTAAAAAAATATTTTCATTAATCATTATAACATTTATATTCTGGATAATCATATATGGATTAAATTTCATAAATCTGCTCAAGGTATACAATATAAATATTCACGATTTGCAGTATTCTATACAGAGTATCATGACAATGCAGTCATATCCGCTTAAAATTTCAATCGGTATGTTTTTTGTAATAAAAAATCTGTTGCGTTTTATTTTAATGCTGTTGACTGCATTGACTGGATTTTGTATTTCGGTGAAAACATCATATAAAAATGGTGTGTTTTTATGTTCGCTGTTTTTTGTCCCTTATATCTTAGACTTAATTGGAATTCATATAATGAAATATTTGTCTGTTTTTTATTGGATGATGATTTGTTAAAAAGGAATTATGTGACCGCTGCAAGAAACTCTTCGTTGCTGATTTGCGACGCGTTTACAGCCGTAATAATGGCTTTAGCCATAACATCGGCGGCGAGTGTTCCGACGGCATTTATATCAGCATACACAAAACCGTCGCTGTCTGCGGCGGTATTTCTTTCTGAGCCGGTTCCGGCGTTTGGGGTGCTTGCGGCATATACCGTATCCCCGTCCGCCATAGTTCCCACGGGATAGATACATCTTGCGTATGCATTTGCAGCCATAGAAGCAATTTTATTCATCTCAGCTTTTGAAAATGCCGCGTTTGTAATGACTGCCCCGATAGTGGTATTTCCCGTAAAAAGGTCTTTGGGAGCAAGGCTTTTATACATTATGGAGCGGGTGTCCTCAAATGCTTTTCGGTCCGGAGTGTGCAGTCCTGCGATTTTTTGTCCGTTTTCGGGATTTATAATGTCTCCGAGAGCGTTTACGACAACAATGGCCGTTACTGTGAGCTCTCCGAGCCTGACAGAGTGTATTCCAAGACCTGATTTCTGTGCAAGCCTCATACCTCCGATTTTTCCGACCGTAGCGCCCGTTCCGGCGCCGACATTTCCGACATCGGGAGCTTTGGCGCTGCCCAGCGCACTGAGACAAGCCCTGTACCCCATGTCGGCGTCAGGGCGTAATTTTGCACTTCCATATGACAAATCATAGATACAGGACTGGCATACAAGAGGAACAAGCGCGCAGCCCGTGTTATAGCCGATACCGTTATCCTCAAGACATCTCATCACCCCGTCGGAGGCGGCAAGACCGTAGGCGGAGCCTCCTGAGAGAACAATGGCGTTGACAGGATTGTCTGCAGTCTCAGGAAGCGTCAGAGGGGTCTCGCGTGAAGCGGGACCGCCGCCGCTTATGTCGCAGCCGACCTTTGCGCCGGATGGAAAGTATATTACAGTGACGCCTGTCTTGGCGGTGTCATTCTGTGAGTGTCCTATTTGAAATCCGAGGGAGCCGTTGGTGGCTTCCTCTAATTTTATTTCTCTAATCAGCTTTTGCATGTAAACCTCCCACTTTTAATGCCTTATACAGAGTTCTCGTCAATATGCTTGCTATGAGAAAACAGATTACCGCTTCAACAGCGCCCTGAATGCCGACAAATGCCAGTACAAATGTGAGAGGGTTTGCTGCGCCGAGCGCCGAAGCAAAGCCCTGAATGTATTCAGTATTATAAAAGAAAATCACAAGTGAGCTCATAAAAAGAAGTGTATTCAACAGCGGACAGCAAAGGCATGCTATATAATACGACAGCTTGGAAAGCCGGGCTGAACTGTGTACAGCTTTAAAAATAAGTCCTGTAAGCCAGCCTACAAGAATTCTCATTACTACTGTTGTAATAAATGTTCCTATTGGATTTATGCTGAGGAGTACAGTTCCGAATGCTGTGAGACCAAAGCACTGGTAAAAGCTCGTAAGACCGAACGCGGCTCCGCATATTGCTCCGCCTAATGGACCCAAAAGCACAGCGCCTACTGCGACAGGTATAGTCAGAAGCGTAATGGAAAGTCCGGGAGTTCGGATGTAGCCGAGCGGCGTCAGAGACATTACGACAATAATAGCTACCATCAGAGCCAGCTCAACCATAAATTTTGTGTTTCTCTGAGATTTGAATTGCATTTTCATTTCCTCCGTTTTTTACAATTAAATTTTAAGTTATAAATTGGGATAAAAATGAACGTAAACTGCGAAAGTTTGAACACCAGAAAATAAAATGATATACATTTCGTGACCGCCTGTCTGGTCGGTCCTAAAGTATCATTTTATGAATTGGGGAAAAAAGATTGATTTATCTGATGCATTTTCCTTAAGAATAACGCTCGTTGGTATAGTATCATAAATGCGGTGTTACTGCAAATGGAATTTTGTAAAGAAAAAGTGGGCGGCATCGCCGCCCGCTCATAAGGAAAAAAGGTACAGCATCATACCTGCGTATGATGCTGTGGGCATTTCTGCCCGGAAAAAGTATAAAGAGGTTTTGTGTGCACTGTGCACATTCATGAAGAATTTATGTCAGCGCTGCAGGAATCTGTCCTGCGGCGTTATTTTTAGACGGAACTGTTTTAACCCCAATCTGTGTGCCATGCATTATACGCTGCTAAATCAAAACTAAATCAGCTCCTTTTGATGTTTGTATTATAACTGGAAAATATGTCCAAACAATGACTGTGCTGTAAAGGAATGATAAAAATTATAAATTTTATCTGATTGACTTTTATAAATATTATAAGATATTCTTAAATAAGATGATTTTGTCAGTATGATAAGGTGGTCAAAAAGTGCACGGAAGGAGCGGTATACGTCAGATTATGAAGCAGTTTGTAAAATATATAAAGCCCTATTTTTATTACTATATTCTTGGACCGGTGTTTATGATGGTAGAGGTGGCAGGCGAGATTGTTCTGCCGTGGCTGCTCTCAAAAATAATAAATAACGGCGTTGCGACACATGATGTCGGCTATATCATACGGGTTGGCGCTCTTATGGCGGCGACGGCAGTTCTCATGGCAGTCGGAGGTGTGCTCGGAGCGTGGTTTGCCTCAAACGCTGCTATGAGCTTCGGAGCTGATTTGAGGATGGATTTGTTCGAGAAAATTCAGGAATTTTCTTTTAACAATATAGATAAGTTTTCCACAGGCTCTCTGATTACGAGGCTCACAAACGATATAACGCAGATTCAGAATATGATTATGCAGACGCTTCGTTCATGCATGCGCTCTCCCGGAATACTTATCGGGGCGATTATAATGGCGTTTGTCATAAGCCCGAAGCTTGCGCTTGTGTTCATAGTTGCGGTTCCTGTGCTTGTGGTTTCAATCGTTGTGATTATGAAAATGGCGTTTCCGAGATTTAAAGCTCTTCAGGTAAGCCTAGACAAGCTCAATTCCTGTGTTCAGGAGGGGCTTGTAAATATACGTCTGATTAAATCGTTTGTCAGAAAGGATTATGAGGAGAAGCGGTTTGAAGAACACAATTATGATTTAATGGATAAAAATATCAGGGCAATGAATATCATGATTAAATATCAGCCGATTATGACGCTTGCGCTTAATCTGACAACAGTCGCAGTAGTGTGGTTTGGCGGAAATATGATTATAGGCGGGAAAATGCAGGTGGGCGACCTGACGGCGTTTACTAATTATATTGTGCAGATTATGGGAAGTCTGACGATGCTGTCTATTGTATTTTTAAACTGGGCGAGAGCGGTGGCGTCGTTTCGGCGCGTGAGAGAGGTGCTTGATGAGGAGATTGATCTGACAGATGATACGGCGCGGGATAAGCAGCGCAAGGTGTGTGAGGGAAGCATAGAGTTTAAAAATGTATCTTTTCAGTATTATAAGGGAACGGACCAGCTTGTGCTGTCGGATATAAGCTTTAAGGTCAAACCGGGACAGACGCTCGGAATTATCGGGCCTACAGGAAGCGGCAAGACTACGCTTGTATCTCTTATACCGAGACTGTATGATGCCGACAGAGGCGAGGTTTTGGTTGACGGTGTGAATGTGAGAGATTATTCCCTTGAAAATTTAAGAAACGGGATAGGAATGGTGCTTCAGAAAAATACTCTGTTTTCGGGAGATATTTATGAAAATCTGCGCTGGGGCGATGAGAATGCGGATGATGAAACTGTCCGTGAGGCTGCGTGTGCCGCTCAGGCAGATAAATTTGTCAGGAGCTTTAAGGAAGGATATAATACACAGCTCGGTCAGGGCGGAGCAAATGTCTCAGGCGGACAGAAGCAGAGACTTTGTATAGCCAGAGCGCTCCTTAAAAATCCTAAAATACTTATTCTTGACGATTCGACAAGCGCGGTTGACACCGCAACGGAGCGTTATATAAGAGAGACGCTTTACACTAAATATTCCGGTATGACAAAGATTATTATTGCCCAGAGAATAAGCTCTGTAATGGAGGCTGATGAGATTCTCGTTATGGACAACGGACAGATTTGCGGCTTTGGAAATCATGATGAGCTGCTTTTAAGCTGTCCACTGTATAAAGAAATTTATGATGTTCAGATAAGCAGGGAGGTGAGCTGATATGCCGCCGATGGGAGGAGTTACCGGTGCCATGAAGGGCAGCCGGATAAATATGGGCAGCGGTAAAGAAAAGCCAAAAAATTTAAAAAATACTGTGATGCGTCTTTTCTCTTACATGAGCGACGCTAAAGCTGCACTTGCAGGAGCGCTTTTGTGTGTTGTCGTAAGTACGGTCAGCAATCTGGCTGCGTCATATATGCTGAGGCCGGTAATAAATAATCATATTATAGGCTTCAATGAGAACGGTGGCGCAAAGGGGCTTGCGCTTGCACTGATTGCCATGCTTGCGGTTTATCTGTTTGGTGTTCTGGCGACTTATTTTCAGGCAAAGCTGATGCTATATGTATCTCAAAAGGCGCTTTTTGAGCTCAGAAGAGATTTATTTGTACATATGCAGAAACTTCCGGTATCGTTTTTTGACAAAAACAGCAAGGGCGATTTGATGAGCAGGTATACCAACGATGTGGATGTGGTAGGAGAGATGCTGAACAGCACGGCGGTGCAGCTTTTGTCAGGCGTGATGACACTTGTCGGGACGCTGGGAATGATGATTTACACAAATATATGGCTGTCAATCATTACGTTTGTGATGTCTCCCGTTATTATTTATTCGGGGCGTTTTCTTGTTTCAAGGAGCAGAAAATATTACACTGCGCAGCAGCAGTCTCTGGGAGCTCTAAACGGCTGCATTGAAGAGACTATAAGCGGACAGCGCGTGGTGAAGGTGTTCTGTCACGAGCAGCAGGCTGTCGAGTCGTTCAGAAAATATAACTATGATTTGAAGGATAAACAGATTAAAGCACAATTTTTCGGGGGTATTATGGGGCCTGTTGTGGGTAATCTCGGACAGGTGAATTATGCGCTGACTGCCATGATTGGCGGCATATTGTGTGTGCTCAGAGGCTTTGATGTGGGAGGTCTGACTATTTTTGTCACTTATGCGAGACAGTTCTCAAGACCGATAAATGAGATTACCATGCAGATGAATACGATATTTTCGGCGCTTGCCGGCGCGGAGCGCGTGTTTGATATATGTGATATGGAGGTTGAGGATATTTCCGGCGAGGAGTTATCAGACGTCAGGGGAGAGATTGTAATGGAGCATGTGACTTTCGGATACAGACGCGATACCCCTGTTCTTCGGGATATAAGCCTGTACGCAAAGAAGGGACAAAAGATAGCGTTTGTCGGCTCTACAGGAGCCGGAAAAACCACGGTTACAAATCTTCTTACAAGATTTTATGAAATCTGGGAGGGAACTATCAGACTGGACGGCAGGGATATACGTTCTTTTAATATGGAAAGTCTCCGAAGCAATATTGCTCTCGTACTTCAGGACACACATCTTTTCACGGGAACAGTAATGGAAAATATACGATACGGCCGGCTTGACGCCACCGATGAGGAGGTTATAGCGGCTGCTAAGACGGCTAACGCAGATTATTTTATCAGGCATTTGTCTGACGGCTACAATACGGTGCTTGAGGGCGACGGAGCAAACTTAAGCCAGGGTCAGAGGCAGCTTTTAAATATTGCGCGTGCTGCGCTCTCCCGAGCGCCTATCCTTATTATGGATGAGGCTACAAGCTCTGTTGACACTATCACGGAAAGACAGATACAGGACGGCATGGACAGACTGATGTCTGACAGAACTACGTTTGTCATTGCCCACCGTCTCTCGACAATACGCAATGCCAATGCGATTATGGTGCTCGAGCACGGCGAGATTATAGAGCGCGGTACGCATCAGCAGCTTCTTGAGCAGAGGGGCAGATATTATGAGCTATACACCGGAAAGGCGGAGCTGGATTGATTATGTCGTGTTTTCAAGTGAAGTGAAGGATTAAGTATGGAAGAAATATTATGAGGCAATACTACAATTAAAAATATGAAGCCGAAAGGAAGGATTAGTTGTATGTATTGCAGTAAGAAAACTATTATTGAAAAGGTGACGGCAAGGGAAATTCTTGATTCGAGGGGAAATCCTACTGTTGAGGCAAATGTAATACTGGCGGACGGCAGCGTCGGACGAGGTATGGCTCCCAGCGGAGCTTCAACCGGTATCTATGAGGCTCTGGAGCTTCGAGACAACGATAATAAGAGGTATCTTGGAAAGGGCGTAACCGAGGCTGTCAAAAATGTAAATACTGTTATCAATGATACGCTGCACGGTATGTCTGCGCTTGACATTTATGCGGTTGACACAGCTTTGATTGCCGTTGACGGAACTGCGGACAAATCAAACCTTGGAGCCAATGCTATTCTTGCGGTGTCTATTGCAGCGGCGCGCGCTGCTGCGGCATCGCTTTGTATACCGCTGTATAGATTTCTCGGAGGAATTGCCGGCAATACCATGCCTGTTCCAATGATGAATATTTTAAACGGAGGGGCGCACGCTGCGAATACTCTTGATGTTCAGGAATTTATGATTATGCCTGTCGGCGCGTGCTGTTTCAGAGAAGCGCTGCGTATGTGTGCCGAGGTCTTTCATAACCTTAAAGCTCTGCTGAAGGAAAACGGATTGGCGACATCAGTCGGTGATGAGGGTGGCTTTGCGCCGGATTTGTCAAGTGACGAGGAGGCTGTCTCATATATTATTAAGGCTGTTGAGAGAGCTGGCTATGAGCCGGGAAAGGATTTTGTGATTGCCATTGACGCTGCTGCCAGCGAGTGGAAGGGTGATGCGCGCGGAGAGTATTTTCTTCCTAAGGCAAAGACCGCTTTTACGTCAGAGGAGCTGATTGTTCACTGGGAACAGCTCATATCACGCTACCCTATCGTATCCATTGAGGATGCGCTTGACGAGGAGGACTGGGAAGGCTGGAAGATGCTCACGGAGCGTCTTAAAAATAAATGTCAGCTTGTCGGAGATGATTTGTTTGTCACTAATACTCACAGGCTTTCAAAGGGAATTTCGCAGGGCTGCGGAAATTCTATTTTAATTAAGCTTAACCAGATAGGCTCGCTTTCAGAGACTATCGAGGCGGTTAAAATGGCTCACAAGGCAGGCTACACGGCTATAGTCTCTCACCGTTCGGGAGAGACGGAGGATACTACCATAGCTGATTTGGCAGTTGCGCTGAATGCAGGACAGATAAAGACAGGAGCTCCGAGCCGGAGCGAGCGTGTCGCAAAATATAACCAGCTTTTGCGTATCGAGGAGGAACTGGGAGAAAATGCGGTATATCCGGGAGTGAATACTTTTAATATACGGAAGTGACAGAGTTTTTCAAATACCGCGTATAATAATATAGTTATTTCGGCTTATTGCTGAGTGAAGAAAAGAGGAAGGTTTTGAGCGGTAAAAATACAATGGATTATAAACTACTTATTGATACGGCGGCGCTGGCAGGCACAATTATGCTTGAAAACGGCGCCGAGATTTACCGTGTTGAGGAGACAATTAATTATATTTTAAAGGTTTCAGGGTTAAAGACGACAGAGGCTTTTGTAGTTTCAACAGGTCTTATGATTTCGCTTGATAACCCTGATATTGACGCGCTCACTGTTGTCCGCAGAGTCAACGGCAGCGCTATAAACTTAAATGTCGTGGCAAAGGTCAACGATATATCGAGGCGTTTTTATAAAGGTCAGATTTCTTTGGAGGAAGCATTTTATCAGATAAAGCATATTGACAGACAGCTGTATCCGTGGTGGCTCAAGGATATTTGTACTGTTCTGGTGGTTATATTTTTTACGGGAATGTTTGGCGGAGGCTGGCAGGACATGGTTTTTACAGGAATAGTGGGACTGTGTCTTGCCGGCTGGTTTCATATTGTAAAGAGAATAGGTCTCAATTCACTGATAAGGGATTTGCTCTCATCAGTGCTGATTTCTGTTCTTGCTGCATTTCTTGTGCGTTTCAACCCGCAGCTTCATCTGAATCTTATTATTACCGGCTCAATAATGCTTCTTGTTCCCGGGGCGATTATCACAAATGCCATACGCGATACTCTTCACGGCGACTATGCGGCAGGAAATGCCAAGATACTTGAGGCGTTTGTTAAGGCGGCAATGATTGCTCTGGGAGTGTATGCGGGACTGCTTATTACGGGAGGTATAGACTGAATATGGTATTACAGTGTATTTTTGCGTTTTGTGCTATTATCGGATTTTCTATTATAATCGAAGCTCCAAAAAAATGTCTGTTTGTAAACGGCGTACTCGGAATGCTGGGCTGGGCTGTATATCTCCTGATCGAAGCAATCTCTGCGATGCTTGCGGCAACATTTGTGTCGGCTCTTGTTCTCGCTGTGGCTGCCCATATTCTTGCCAGAATTTTAAAAACGCCTGTCACGACAGTACTTATTCCGGCGATACTGACTATTGTTCCGGGAGCAGGAATGTATCAGACTGTGTATTACCTGTTCCTGTCAGATATGGAGCAGGCAATTCCGAGCCTTGTCAACACAATCGGTGCAGCAGGGGCGATTGCTACGGCAATATTTATTGTGGATGCGTTTGTAGTGGTTCTGAAGAAAATTTTTTTGTATGAGCACGGAACAAAGCCGTAAGAAGCGCATTAAACTGACTAATTATTACAATTAAAATGCATGTTTTTACATCAGTATAGAAGGGCATTTCGATATATGTTATATTAATAACATAGTATTGTGAGCCAAAATGAATAATTTTTCAGTTGGGGGGAATGTTAAATGAATATTGCAGTTATTAATGAGGATGAAGCCTTCTGCCGCCGTATAAAGCGAATGATTTTTAATATATCTAAAGAGACAAAGATATATATAAGAACATTTATATTTAATGACGCGCAGGAATTTTATGACAGTATTGAGGTCGAAGATAAATGGGATCTTTGTTTTTTGAATATTGAAAACAAGTACATAAGCGGAATTGAGGTTGCTGATTATATTCGCGGGCATAAAAACGGTCAGAGATTACAGATAGTGTTTTTTTCGGATAGCACTGAGCGTGTGATGGAGGTTTTCAGATTCAGGACACTGGATTTTTTTGTAAAGCCGATTGAAGAGGATTATGTTAAAAAGGCTGTTATTAATACATCAAAGCTGATGAACGTGACTAATTATAAATTTGTTTATACGTTTGAAAAGAATATAAATATCGCGCCTATAAATGAGATTATGTATTTTGCAAGCAATCTGAGAAAGATTAGTATTATTTTTAGTAACGGAAGAACTGCCGAATTTTACGGCAGGCTTAATGATATAGAAAAGGAGCTGTGCAATTCAAGCTTTATAAGAGTGCATCAGTCGTATCTTGTGAACGGAATGTATATAGATCATGTGAGATATAATCATGTCGAGCTTACAGACAAGACGACTCTGCCTGTGAGCCAAAGCAGAAGGGGCGATGTATTTGATATTTTCGGGAAGTACAGCAAAGTATAGAGACATAGGGGAAATTAATTAAAAATTTTGCTCCTGAAGACTATAAGTGCTGCGATTACGTATTTAATTATGACGAGGCAATTAAGCAGCAGATGAGATACATTTCAGTGGATTAGCATAACGCCATGAATATGCAGTTTTATATATGTTAGGGGCAAAAAGTTTATATATACAAGCAAAATTGATAGATAGGGGGAATTTGCTTAGAATTGTAGATCAGCCATTAAATAGGGTTAAAGAAGGCATGGGGTTAGTTTGAAAAATTATAATAATTTTTACACGCGGGATTTGTGTCTGTGCACACTTGGCACAAACCTGTTAGAGAGAAAATGTGTGCAGAAATGAGGGTTATTATGGGATATAAAAAAATACGTAAATTATTTATTTCAGCAGCTGCTATTCTGGCATGCATACTGGTTTTCAATCCGATAAGCGCATATGCAACACAGTCCGGTGGAAGAAACATGATACTTGAAAAGGATGTGAGTCTTGATTCAAGTCATTCAATACACATATATGTTAATGCATATGTGGAGTACTCGTATGACGAAGGTGTGTATGGATGGATTAATAACATAACTATATCTGATGACAGCGGGGTTGTAAGTAATGAGGTAAATGTTGAAACATTACAGGCAGTGGATGGTGATGAGACCGGTTATTCGACTTATTGGATAAGATATTTATTTTGTGGTCATTCCTTTTTAGAAGATTATAGAGGATATATAAATATCTATTTTAACTGCGATGAGTGGGGAGACTTGAGCGGTTGGATTACATATGATTATTTGTCTAATGAAAGTGTAGAGTAAAAGTTAAATATTTATTGAGCATTGTCTCTATTTGTTTTGTGTATATAGTTTTTACCCCATAAAGGGGCAATGCTCTTATCTATTTTAATTATTAAGGTAAGCAGTGTATCAGGGTATGTATGTAGATGGGGGTGATACTATGAAAAAAAGCAAGAACTTAAAAGTTATGCTGATGTGCACAGTCATTCTGCTTTCGGCACTCTCAGGCTGCGGCGGGAAGGAAAACGGAGCCGCAAACGCTGACTATGAGTATAGTGATTACGTATTTGACAATGACGAAGCGCAGTATTATATGAGCAATAATTCGGCCGCCGCTGAGACAGGATATTATTATATAGCAAACTCGCCTGTTTATACAACCTCATATAAATTTTTATATTACTTTGATATGATAAATAAAAACTCAATGCCGCTGTGTACAAAGCTTAACTGTGAGCATAATGACGAGAGCTGTGACGCATATCTGTCGGATGATGAATGCGTTGGACGTAATATATGGTACTATAACAAGCGTATATATATGATTGAACGTACTGCCGAGAAAGACATTCTTGTTTCGTATGACAGGACCGGAAGGGATAAAAGGCAGGAAAATGTTTTGTCTGTTGACGGAAGGTCTATTAGCGGTGGTAATAATAACGCTTGTGTTATTCACGAAAAGCTTTACTATATACTTTACAGTGAGAGTTCTAAATTTATATACGAGGTGTCGATTGATAAAAAAGAGACACCAAAACTTTTAAAGGAGTATAAGAGTGAGAACAGAAAATCAGACACGATTATGTTGTATGGGATAGGAGATTATTTATATATAACTATTGTAAAAATATTTAAAGATAACACAAATGATTATATTATTGAAAGCTATAATGTTTTGGAGGATAGGCTGGTATCAGAGTTTGGGTATATGTCGGACGGCATACAGCTGCAGGGAATGATTTACTCATGGGGATTTAATTCTTTTTATGATGAAAATCGTAATTTTTATTTTGTATCAATTTCAGACCAGGCATATTGCCTTAATAAGTTAAATCTTGATACAAAGGAAAATACTGAAATATATACAATCGACCTTTCCGAAGACACAGGCTCAAGAGAGAACTATATAAACTTACAGGGAATTGACAGCAAGTATCTTTATTTGTACGAACGTGTAGATATTACCGTAGACGATAAAGCTTTTAATTATGAACAGATGAATTATATTTATATTATTGATACAGACGGGCAGTTGGTCGATACTGTCAGCATGGCATTAAATAAACAGTACATAGAGGAAAATAATCTTCCGGAAAAATCAGTAGGTATAACAATAAAATTTTTAGGCGGCGACAGCAGGTATTTAATGCTGATACTTGGTGATTATGCTGTAACGGGACTGGAATTGTCACACGAAAACATAGAGAAGTATAAAGAGGCATATATAAATGGTCCAAGAATTCAAAAAATGCCGGAAGTATGCGTTGTTGGTGTACTTGACAAGAAGAATATTGGCACAGGTGAGTTTCAGTGGATTAAGATAACGCCATAATTATGAAGTTATGTAATTATAAGTATAAAAATTATAATAATTTTTACACGCGGGATTTGTGTCTGTGCACACTTGGCACAAACCTGTTAGAGAGAAAATGTGTGCAGAAATGAGGGTTATTATGGGATATAAAAAAATACGTAAATTATTTATTTTGGCAGCTTCAATTCTGGTATGCATACTGGTTTTTAATCCGACAAGCGCATATGCAACACAGTCCGGCGGACAAAACATGATACTTGAAAAAGAGGTGAGTCTTAATTCAAGTGATTCAATACACATATATGTTAATGCATATGTGGAATACTCGTATGACGAAGGTGTCTATGGCTGGATTACCAATGTAACGATGACTGAAGACAGCGGGGTTGGAAGTAATGATGTAAATATAGATATATTGTATAAATATGATGACTCCCAATATGGGTCAGCAACGTATTGGATAAAATATTACTTTAAAGGAGAGGAATACAGAGGGTACATAACTATTAATTTTAACTGTGATGAATGGGGAGATTTGAGCGGCTGGATTACATATGAGGCAGCTTAATAAAAAGACAAAGTTAAATATTTATTGACTATTGTTTTATAATGCATAATTTAGAAGGGGGTGATACTGTGCAAAAAAGCAAGAGCTTAAAAGCTATTCTGCTGTGCGCAGCTCTGATTTTTTCTGTATTTTCAGGCTGCGGCGGGAAGGATAACGGGGCCGCAAGCGCTGACTATGAGTATAGTGATTACGTATTTGACAATAACGAAGCGCAGTATTATATGAGCGATAATGCAGCCGCTGCAGAGACAGGATATTATTATATAGCAAACTCGCCTGTTTATACAACCTCATATAAATTTTTATATTACTTTGATATGGTAAATAAAAACTCAATGCCGCTGTGTACAAAGCTTAACTGTGAGCATAATGACGAGAGCTGCGACGCATATCTGTCAGCCGAAGAGTGCCTTTCGTCAAATATATGGTACTATAACCAGCGTATATATATGATTGAGAGAAGCGACGAGAAAGATAGATTGGTTTCATATGATAAAACGGGCAGAGATAAAAAAAATGTCGCTGATTTGTCAGTTGACGGAAGGTCGGTTATACAGAGTCAGAACAGGGCTTGTGTAAGCCATGGAAAACTGTACTATATGCTTGCCGGGGAAAAATCACAGTTCTTATATGCGGTGCCTCTTACAGGAACGGATACCCCGAGGCTTATAAAGGAATATACAAGTGAGTATGAGATAAGGGAAACTCTTACACTTTATGCAATAGAAGACCGGGTTTATATAACACTGGTGAGCGGTATAACGAGTGATACAAATAATTATATAATTGAATGTCTTGATATTTCGGATGGAGAGCCGGTGAGAAAGTTTGATTATATGTCTGACGGCGCGTCAGTACGCGGCGATATTGATGGTTGGGAAATACAGGCGTGCTATGATGCAGAGGGGAATTTTTATTTTACATCCATCTCAGATGAGGCATACTTTGTCAATAAATTAAATCTTGAGACGAAAGAAAATACAGAGATATACACAATTGACATTTCGGAAGATACGGGCTCAAGAGAAGACTATATTGATTTATGCGGTTTTGACGGCAAGTATCTTTATGTATATGAAAGTGTAGATTTTTCTGTAAAAGAAAACAGACAGAATTATGAGCTGGGAAATTATTTTTACATAATTGATACTGAAGGAAAGCTTGCAGATACTATTATGCTGACTAAAAATACGGAATATGCGGAAGAAAATAATATTTCCGCAGTTTCTGCCAGTGTCAGTGTGTCGCTTAAGGGAGGTGACAGCAGATATTTACTGGTTGATTTTAGCAATTACTGTGTAAGAGGAATTGAAATGTCACAGGAGGATATAGATAAATATAAAGAGGAGTACACAAAAGGAATTAGTCAGATGAAAATGCCTAATGTATGTGTTGTAGGAGTACTTGACAAGAAACAGATTGGAACTGGAGAGTTTGAGTGGATTAATATAACGCCTTAACTGAGACGGCAGTCCGGCAAAAGGGGCTTGTCTCCGGTTGAGGAGCCGCTGGGGAATGGAGTTTTATATGGAATTTTTGAGGGTTTTAAAAAAAACATGGGTTGCTGCGCTGATTATTTTCACAGCAATTATAGGGGTATGCCTTTTTAAAATTCACAACAGCAGCGACAGTCAGGTTTATAAGTTTTATAAGCAGATGATTGGCGAATATAAGGAGCAGCTTGCGGTGTCTTCAAAGGAAAGTGCACAGAAGGCTGTTTTCGGAAAGAAAAAAGAAGATGATGAAAACACCGAATACAGGCAGTCCGCTATGCAGCTTCTGACGGAAAAAATTAATTATACGGATAATTATAAAAATACGCTTCAGATTACTTCAGATTACGAAAAAATATTGAACAGCAGCCTGTATTCAGGGCAGAATGATTTCGGAAGAATTAATGCCTTAAAATATGCAGAGGATATGTCGGCGCTTTCTGATGTAAATGTCACACTCGGCAATACGACGGCTATTGAAAAGCTGATGGAGTTCAGGGAAATTCCGGTGCTTTTTGCAGTTATGATGATTATATTTATAATTGCGTTTGTCGAGGAGAGAGATAACGGTGTAATTATGATTGTCAGGTCATCAGGCAGAGGACGGTCTGTGCTTGCACTCAAAAGAAACATGATAATTATAGCTTTCAGTATTGTATATTCATTTATTTTCAATATGGCTGTGTATGGGATATATCTCTATGTATACGGCGGAAGCGATGATTTGGGAAATGCTGTTCAGAGCTCGGAAATGTTCTCAATGTTTCCGATGAAAATCAGCGTCGGGCAGTTTTTTTGTCTGTACTGTCTCGTTTTTGCGCTTGCCATGTCTGTATTGGGTATGCTTTTTTATTTATTTATCAGTTTTTTTAAAAACTATAAGATTGCGATTGTACTGCTGCTTGCAATATTTCTGTGCGAATTCATATTATATGAAAATATAGAAGCAAACAGCGCACTATGTATTTTTAAGTACGTAAATCTGATAAATATTCTTCTGCCGGGAACATCATATGTAATTTATGAGAACTGGGGTTATAACGGATTTATAACGGATATTTCAACCTCGACTTATATAATTACATCAGTAACAGGAGCTTTAAGTTTTGCCGGAGTTGTGCTTGCGGGGTGTTTTTTATATCCTGACAGGAGAGAAAGAGTTTTAGACAGAATATACGATAAAATAATATTATTATGGCAGAAGATATTTTACAGGACAAATTCTCTTTTTATGGAGCTGTATAAGACTTTTGTCATACAAAAGGGGCTTCTGATACTTGTGATTGCGGTATATCTTTTCGCAAACTGTAAGCTGTACAGAGGCGTTGACTATTCGCAAAGCAGCTTTTATCTTGTTGATTTCTATGAGGAATTTTCGGGGAAAGCGCCAGATGAGGCGTGTGAGGAATATCTTAATAATTTTAAGGCAGAGCTTGACAATTTAAAAAAAATAGAAAATCCTACATATATTCAGAGAAAAAACGCCGAGGATATGTCATCGGCACTGTCTGCGATGAATACTGTGGTCGAGCATGTAAATAAAATGCGCGACGAAAAAGGTATAAATGCGGTAATTGTAAAGCCTGATACATATAATGATATACTTGGAGAGAGAAATTATGCGAATCAGGAAAATATTAATCTGGTGTGCATTATTGCTGTTATTTTAATTCTCTCAGGTGATTTCTCTTTTGAAAGAAACAGTGGTATGTATGTACTTGGAAGAACTGCGAAGCGAAGAGAGCTAACATGGCGGAATAAGACACAAAAGCTTCTTCTTACAGCCGCGGCAATGTGGGGGATTTCATTTCTGATAAACTGGCTTAATGTTACGTCACTGTATGATTTTAACGATTTGTCGGCGCCAGTTCAAAGCCTGTCTGAATTTGCTGATTTTCCGCTTCGGGTGAGTATTGCCGGATATATAGTTTTATGTCAGCTTGTGAGACTGTTTTTGCTCTGTATGATAAGCTTTATCGTATCAGGCATTTCGTTTTATATGGATTATAAACGCTCTGTCGCGCTGTCTGTAGTTTTGCTGCTTCCGCATGTGCTGTATATATTTGATATACCGTTTATGTATTACCTGTCGGCTGTAATATCTCTTGACTTTAACAGATATTGGTTAAGGTTTGGAAACAGCGCTGCCGGGTTTATATTGCCTGCAGTGATAATCGCTGCGGGTGCTGCTTTGTACATGAGAGCATACTGGAAGTGGAGAGGCGTTAAAAGTAAGATTTTGAAGAATGTGCGATAAATTGCTTCGGAATGGAGGGGTATTATGAAAAAATTAATGTGTATTTTGTGTGCTGCTGCGCTGTTTTTATTGACAGGCTGCACGGAAACCATAGATGAGGTTATTAATAATACGAGGTCGCCTGAGGAGATAGAAGAGCAGGAAAGCTATATTTGGGAAAAAGTTCCTTCATACACTGAGGTTTCGGAAAGCGATGAGGCGAATGCCGATGATTTGCTGAAAAAAGTAATCGAAACTGAAAATGGTATATCGAGCATAGAGGATATATTTACAGATAAAGTAAGAGATGAAATGGTAAATATAATTAACGAGTGGTATAACAACAAATTTTATACTGTTAAACATATTGAGAAGGAAGAAATGACCAAATTAGAGGTTAAAAATTATGAAACATCGGTAGTTTATTGCGATGGTATACCGATGATAAAGATGTATTTTACAACTTCGGCTACAAAGGTAATAGCAGGGACAGAGGATTCATTAAATGCACTTATAGATGTCTCAGGAGAGGAATACAGTGTCTATGAGATGTGGTATGAAGGAAAGTACAGATATGGAACAGTATTTTAAGTAGAAAAGAGTCAAAAAGTCTATAAACCTACTTGACAAGTAGGAATTATATAGATATAATGCATAACATAGAAATCATACAAAATAAGTAGGAAATATAGGCGTGTTTTTCTTCTTATTTTCAAAGAACATATAATAAAATGTGTTTTAGAAATTAAACTTATTTAAAACGGAGGAAAGATTAATGAGTAAAATCGTGGAAAGCAGTCTGGAGTTAATCGGAAATACACCTCTTATGAGGGCAAGCAGGTATGCAGCCAAAGCAGGCGTGCAGGGCGCGGATATTTTAGTAAAGCTTGAGTATTTAAATCCGGCGGGCTCCGTAAAAGACCGTGTTGCACTTTCAATGATTGAGGATGCGGAAAAGAAGGGAACTTTAAAGCCAGGAGCGACGATTATTGAGCCGACGTCAGGCAACACGGGTATCGGGCTTGCGGCGGCAGCAGTTGCAAAGGGGTATAAGGCAATTCTTACACTGCCTGACACGATGAGTGTTGAGAGAAGAAACCTTTTGGCTGCCTATGGCGCCGAGCTTGTTCTCACAGATGGGGCGAAGGGAATGAAAGGGGCGATAGCCAAAGCGGAGGAACTCAACAAGTCAATTCCCGGATCAATAATTTTAGGACAGTTTGATAATCCTGCAAACCCGGCAGTGCATAAAGCTTCTACCGGACCGGAAATCTGGGAGCAGACAGAGGGAAAGGTTGATATATTTGTTGCGGGAGTAGGTACGGGCGGAACTATTACCGGTGTTGGCGAGTATCTCAAATCAAAAAATCCGCAGGTGAAAATAGTTGCGGTTGAGCCGTCGGATAGTCCCGTGCTGTCTAAGGGAACGGCAGGTGCTCATAAAATTCAGGGTATAGGCGCCGGTTTTGTTCCAAGTATATTAAATACAGAGATATATGATGAAATTATTCCTGTTGAAAACGAAGATGCGTTTACAGAGGGAAGGTTATTTGCCACAAGCGAGGGTATTCTTGTCGGGATCTCTTCCGGAGCTGCGCTTAAGGCGGCGGCGATTCTGGCGTCAAGACCGGAAAATGAGGGAAAGACAATAGTTGTATTGCTTCCGGACTCAGGAGACAGGTATCTGTCGACGCCGCTGTTCAGCCGTAATTAGTCCGGGCAGCTTGACAAACGGTTTTATATAAGTATAATAATAAAAGACTTTTTGTATGTGCATTGATATATAAGTGCAGAAGCGGTATGAGGGGGAGCGCCCTGGTATCGTGTATGAAAAGTATAGCGATGGGAGTCCGTGTTTCGGATTGAGAGGATGCAGTTTAAGCATCGACCGCCAAAAATAAATAGCTGTTTTGGCGGAAAACTTTTGCTGTACTGTATATTAATTTGTATTTATATTTACTGCTGAATATTTTTGCTGTAATTAATATTATATGACAGACAGAGCGGCGCGCCTTAAGGCGTGCCGTTTTTGCCGGACAGCGGAAAAGAGGAGAATAGACATGAACAAAAGTCAAAAATTAATTAAACTGATTTTCCTTGCTATGATGGTGGCAATCGGCGTTGTTATTTCGCCGATTTTGAGGGTTGAGGGAATGTGCCCTATGGCGCATTTTATAAATGTGACCTGCGCCGTTATGCTTGGACCGTGGTATGCGTTTGTATGCGCGCTTCTTATCGGAATAATCCGCATGGCATTTATGGGAATTCCGCCTCTTGCACTGACTGGTGCGGTATTTGGTGCGTTTTTATCGGGAATGCTATACCGCCTTTCAAAAGGAAAACTTGTGTGCGCGTTTCTTGGGGAGGTAATAGGAACAGGAATTATAGGAGCCATTGTATCTTATCCTGTAATGACATTACTGTGGGGTAAAACAGGGCTTACATGGTTTTTCTATGTGCCGTCCTTTATCGCTGGAACGCTTATCGGAGGAAGTATTGCGTTTATTTTCTTAAAACAGATACAGAAGTCCAACATGCTTTCAAAATTCCAGACAGCTCTCGGCTCAAATGTATACGAGGGCACAGATGTGGTTTTAAACGATGCGCTGGGTATTGCGTTTCTGGGATTTATCGCATATCTTGCGACTGTTGTAATCGTAAATAATTTTGTGAAAACACAGGATGCTTTTACAGCCAGCATAAAATACATAGTTTTGGCAGCATTTATGGCTGCGGCGCTTATATTCTGGCTGGTTAAGAGACCAAAAAAGGAAGCGCCTGCGGCATAAGGAAACTTGTGGTTTGAGGTTTGGAAATAAAATAAAATGAGAGATGAGGACAGCTATGAAAAAGGCATGGATGGATGCAAAGGAGAAGCTCAATATTAAAAACCCGCTTATCCACTGTATAACAAGCCCTATTGCTATAAATGACTGCGCCAATGTCGTGCTTGCGCTTGGAGCTAAGCCGATTATGGCTGAGCATCCCAAGGAAGTTGAGGGCGTGACAAAATCAGCCCGGGCGCTCGGTGTGAGTCTTGCAAATATTACAGATGTGAGAGCCGAGTCTATGATGATTTCAGGAAAGGCAGCTCTTGATTCGGGAATTCCGTCCGTGCTTGACGCTGTCGGCGTTACGTGCAGTCAGTTCAGGAAGGCGCTTGCGGAGCAGTTTATAAGCGAGTGCCGCCCGTCTGTTATAAAGGGAAATGTCTCTGAGATAAAAGCGCTTGCCGGAGTTGATTTCAGCGTCTCCGGTATAGATGTGAGCGAGAATGACAGAGTCAGCCGTGAAAACAGAGCGGCGCTTGAATACATGACGTCGGTGGTCAAAAAACTTGCGGAGAATACCGGAAGTGTTGTTATGGCAACCGGCGAGACAGATATTATAAGCGACGGAAAGAAAACGTATTATATTGAAAACGGCTCGCCGCTTATGGCACGCGTTACGGGAACGGGCTGTATGCTCAACTGCATAACGGCGGCATTTTTGTCGGTGACTGACGCTGTGACAGCCGCTGTGCTCGCTGCGGCTTCGCTTGGCATAAGCGGTGAGCTTGCAGACAGCAGGGGAGGACTTGGAACATATCATATAAATTTGATTGATGCGCTGTCGCTGCTTACAGAACAGCAGTTTTCAGTGCGGTTTCATTGTCATGAAGCCTGACATCATACATGCTCCGGCTGCGCCTGTTTTCATAACATCTGACATTTTTTCGGGGGTAATTCCGCCTATTGCATATACGGGAATATTTACAGACGAGACAATCTCACGGAGAAATTCAAGTCCGCGCCCGGAAAGCCCGGGCTTACATTCTGTCTCGTAGATATTTCCGGCAAATAAATAGCTTGCGCCGAGTTTGCAGGCAGCTTTGGCATCTTCGACAGAGTGAACGGAGGTGCCAGTTTTTTTAAATACGGAGCATGGCTTTGAGCCATTTTTGAGCTGGAAATCCCTAAGCGCGTAAAGCGGCATATGGATATATGGGTGTGAGAGCTTTATTGCGGCATCTGCAAAGTTGTGCAGAATAAGCGGAGTTTCATATTTTTGGCATATTGAAACGGCTTTCTCTGCCAGTTTTAAATACGATTCGGGAGATAAATCCTTTTCCCGAAGCACAACAGCCTTCGGGTGAAGCGAAGCTATAAAGCTGAGCTGTTCTAAGTAGGCTTGATTCGGACAAAGTTTTCGGTTGGTTATCGCAATCATATTTTCGTACATAATAAATTTCCTGCTTTTCTTATTTTTATAAATGGATTATAATGTAAAAAAACATTTTATACAACAAACGGAGGCTGATATGTACAAATTTACAGAGGACTGTCTCACAGGGATAGAGGAAATAGATAATGAGCATCGTGAGCTCTTCAGAATTATTAACGGAGCGCAGGCTATGCTTGAAGAGGAAACAGCAACGGCGGCAGCGGCAAAAAATCTTGTATTGCATCTGAAGAGATATGCTGAGCAGCATTTTGACCATGAAGAGGCATATATGGAAAAAATAGGAGATCCTGAGCTTGGGCGCCAGAAGAAGGAACACGCTGAATTTACCGAAAAAGTCAATAATGTTAAGCTTGATGAAATGAATGATGAGGAAGGCAGGAAGGTGCTTGAGGATTTGTTAGTCTATCTGGCAAAATGGCTTTATCATCATATTCTCGGCAGCGACATTATTATTGGAAAAATGCCTGCTGTAAAACCGGAAAATAAAGGCATGTTTGAGTTTACGGACGAGTATAAGACAAATATTGATTTTGTTGATGAGGAGCACAGGAAGCTTTTTGAGATTATCGAGCATACCTATGATGTCATTAACGCTCAGTTTCTGGCGGATAAATATGACCAGATTGTGAGTATTATAGAACAGCTTAAAGAATATACAAAGCTTCACTTCAGCGATGAGGAAAGATACATGGAAGAAATAGGGTATGAGGGGCTTGAGGCTCAGAAGCTCGCACATGAAGCTTTTGTTGACAGGCTGGCAGGGATTGATATGGATGCAGTTGATGACAGCCAGCAGGAATATCTGTTTGAGCTGATTGACTTTCTGCTTGAGTGGCTTAAAAATCATATTTTAAAAATGGACAAAAAAATTCCTGCAAAAAAGCCGGAAAAATAAAAATATTGCGCGAGCTTCCGGAGGCTGTCAGCAAAGAAAATTTTTGTCTTTGAGCGCCTGCTCTATTTCGTCAAGTATTTCTTCGCTTGCGGCCTCCACTGTATGAAAATGTTCGTTTCCCGTAACATTTTTAAGAAGTGAAGAGCTTTTATTTTCAACGGTTTTAATAAAGTTTCGGACGTCTCTTCTGGAGGAAATATTAAGTTCAGCCTCAAAGCGCCCATAGATATTGTGGTCTACAAATACGTTGAGAACCCTGCCGCCCAAATCGACTATGAGAGAGAGCTCATCCTCCGTCTGGCTGTCTGTGTGGCATACCTTGAATGTCCTCCGGCTTTTTCTTGGTACGGCGGACAGAATATATCCCCGGTTAGTAGACAGAATTTCATTTCCCGATGCCCGCAGGAGCGCTATATCCTGAACGACTGCCTGACGGCTCACGTTAAAATGTTCGGCGAGAGCTGTTCCGGAGACGGGTGTTGGGCTTTTGCCGATATATTCAATAATTTTACAGCGTCTTTCTTCGCCGTTCATGTTATTCCTCCGTCTTGTGAAGATTTTTAAGTGAAATATCCATAATAGGCGCCGAATGAGTAAGCGCACCGCTTGAAATATAGTCTACGCCGATATTGATAAGTCTGTCAATGTTTTCCTTTGTGACGTTTCCTGAGCATTCCGTTTTGGCGCGTCCGTCTATTAATTTAACAGCTTCCCTCATCTGTTCCGGCGTCATGTTGTCGAGCATAATAATGTCGGCGCCCGCCTCAACAGCTTCCTTTACCATATCAAGATTTTCAACTTCAACCTCAATTTTGCGGACAAACGGAGCGTACTCACGGGCCATTTGAACGGCTTCCTTTACGCCGCCGGCAGCACCGATGTGATTGTCCTTGAGAAGTATGCCGTCCGATAGATTGTAGCGGTGATTGCAGCCGCCGCCGACAGTCACGGCGTATTTTTCAAAAATGCGGTTGTTCGGCGTCGTCTTTCTTGTGTCAAGCAGCTTTGTTGAGGAGCCCTTCAGGAGGTCGGCGATGCTTCTTGTATATGTTGCAATACCGCTCATACGCTGAAGATAGTTGAGCGCCGTGCGCTCGCCTGACAGGAGCACCCGGATGTCGCCTCTTACTATTCCCATCAGCTGTCCCTTTGTGACAGTATCTCCGTCAGATACTTTCATCTCAAAGGTTGTTTTTTCATCAAGAAGGGTAAATACCCGCATAAATACATTAAGACCGCATATAACTCCGTCCTGCTTGCATATAAGCTCGACTTCCCCCTGCCGGGCATGAGGCATAACCGAGTTTGTTGTGATGTCCTCGCTTGTTATATCCTCTGAGAGAGCCTGCATTATCAAATGGTCTGCGTTTAATTTCATAGTTATAGAATTCATATTATCCTCATTTCTGCGCACCTGTTCTGCACATAACAGTTTTGCGTCTTATTTCTGTTTCTTTTTTTGCACGCTCAATTTCCGAGAGCACCTGGCTGCGGTAGCGTGAGAAAAGTGCATTTTTATTATCGTAATACTCTGTATTGATGCCGTCAAGCAGACTGTCGGGACACTCCGTAACATTGGAAAAATCCATACATTTCGCGGCACGTTTTGCGAAAATAAGGCTCTCAAGAAGTGAGTTGCTTGCGAGACGGTTTGCTCCGTGTACGCCGTTGCAGCTTGTCTCGCCTGCGGCGTAGAGATTATTCATGGAGGTCTGGCTGTTCATGTCAACCTTAACGCCTCCCATAAAATAGTGCTGTGCCGGTACTACCGGAATAGGCTCTTTTGTGACGTCAAAGCCCTCTTCAAGACAGTGTTCATATATATTAGGAAAATGTGATTTTATAACGCTCTCGTCAATCGGTGACATTGACAGCCAGACATGGCTGCTGCCCTCTTTTTCCATTTCTTTAAATATGGCGGCGGCAACAATGTCTCTTGGGAGCAGCTCGTCCACAAACCGCTCGCCCTTGCCGTTCAGAAGCACAGCGCCCTCGCCTCGCACAGATTCGGAAATTAAAAACCGTCTTCCGGGTTTATCGGAATATAGCGTAGTAGGATGGATCTGAACGTAGTCGGCGTGTTCAATTTCAATGTTGTGGTTGAGCGCGACTGCCAGAGCGTCGCCTGTAAGATGTCTGAAATTGGTCGAGTGTGTGTACAGACCGCCGATTCCTCCGCACGCCCAGAGTGTGTAAGGGGCGGTTATAGCATAAAGGCTGTCAGAGGATGATACGGCGATAATTCCGTAACAGGTGTTGTCTGTTGCCAGTATATCGAGCATCGCAGTGTTTTCCCATATAGTTACATTTGGAAGTTCTCTTACGCGCGCCAGGAGTTTTGAAGATATTTCCTTTCCCGTAATATCTTCGTGGAACACAATTCTTGGGGTGGAGTGAGCACCCTCACGAGTAAATGCAAGATTTCCTTCATTATCACGGCGAAAATCAACGCCGTAACCGATAAGACTGTCTATTGTGTCTCTGGATGATTTAATCATGATTTCAACTGCTTCGGGATTATTTTCATAGTGTCCGGCGCGCATGGTATCCTCAAAATAGCTGTCATAATCGTCGTCGCTTTTCAGCATGCAGATGCCACCCTGTGCAAGAAATGAGTCACTTTCCTCGATTTTTGATTTTGTAATCATTAAAATATTTTTATCTGCAGGGAGACTTAGGGCTGCATAGAGCCCGGCAACACCTGTTCCCACAATGATTACATCGGTATTTACGCGATTTATCTGTTTATTCATAAAATCTCCGTTTCTGCGTCTTAAAGAGCGTGTTTTAACCGTTATTTTGCAAGCTCAAGCATTTTGTCAAGAGCTGCGAGGGCTTTTTGTTTTAGTGCATCATCGACGAAGACCTCATTTTTTTCGTTGCGGAGCACATCAAGCACCTTTTCGGGCGTAACTTTTTTCATGTCTGCACAGGTAGGAGCTCCGACCGTATAAAACGTCTTGTCGGGATATTTTTCCCGCAGCTCGTACAAAATTCCGCATTCCGTACATATAATAAATGATTTGCTGGTGCTTTCACCTGCGTATTTCAAAATGCCTGAGGTGCTTCCTATGTAATCGGATATTGCCAGGACGTCAGGAGTACATTCAGGATGTGAAAGCACCTCGGCGTCAGGATGTTTAATTTTACATTCGGCAAGCTCAGCTGCTGTTATATTTTTATGTATAGGGCAGAAGCCCGGATTAAAAATAAAGTTTTTATCGGGAAGCTGCTCTGCCACATATCTGCCCAGATTTTCGTCGGGAATAAATAAAATATTTTTATTCGGAAGCGTGCTTACGACCTTGAGCGCGTTGGCTGAGGTCACACATACGTCCGAGCTGCATTTCAGAAGTAAGGTCGAATTTATATAACAGACAACCGCAAGGTCGTCGTACCGGCTGCGCACTTTTTCAATATAATCCACCGATGCCATATGAGCCATAGGACAGTCTGCTGTAATGTCCGGCAGAAGTACTTTCTTGTCAGGATTTAAGAGCTTGGCGCTCTCACCCATAAACGACACACCGCAGAGAACAATAATATCTGCATCTGTGTCTCTCGCAATTTTGCTCAGGTAATACGAATCTCCGGTATAATCGGAAACAGCCTTTATTTCGTCATTAACATAGTAGTGAGAAAGAATAACGGCATTTTTTTTCTTTTTTAAATCATTGATTTCATCGATAATACTCATAGTAAATGTAAAGTCCCAAAGCCGGGGACAGTCTCCTTTAGTGTATTTTGAAAATATTACGTGAAATTATAGCACAAGACTTTACATGTGACAAGACAGTTGTAAATAAAATACATTTACACATGTGTGAGATTTTTTGATAAATTTTTTATATATGTTGAGTAAATAATATTTTTATTATATAATCTATGATACTATTAAAAAAACTAATTAAGGAACGGAGAGACATTATGCAGTATACCATTCACCAGTTAATTTTTTTCTTTTTTGTATATTCGTTTTTGGGCTGGATTTTTGATATGACGGCAGAGGCAATCCGATATGGAAAAGTTGCAAACAGAGGATTTTTAAACGGGCCTCTGTGTGTTCATTATGGAATTATAATGATTGTAGTTCTTCTTGATATAAATGATTTGTGGGAACATCCTCTGTACCAGCTTATTACATGTATGGTTATTGTGTTTGTGACAGAATATGTTTCGGGGGCGATGCTCAAAAAAATTACCGGACGAAGGTTTTGGGATTATTCGCATTTAAAATTTAATATCGGAGGGTATACATGCGCTTTCAGCATTATCGGCTGGGGACTTGCGGCAGCAGCTACAGCATGGCTTATTCATCCGCTTGTCTGTATAATTTATGCGCTCATACCGCTAAGTATAATTAAGATATTGGAAATTGCAGCGATTGTAATATTTCTGATAGATTTGTTTGTTACTGCGGCCACAATGCTGAAGTGGCATTTTTCGGGAGGCATTTACGGAAACGTCGCAAAGACACTCGAGAAGACCAAGATACATCTCGGACAGAAAACATTTCAATGGGTGTCAAAGCGTATGTATAAAGCATTTCCTGAGCTTGAGGGGCAGGAGAAAAATGATGAGGTTGGATTTGGAAAAACAAAAGACCGTGTGTTTGCGAAGGGACTTTGCTTTGATAAGCTGGTGTGGATTTTCTTTGTGAGCGCTCTGCTGGGAGACTGGGTGGAAACAGTGTTTGTCTGGCTGACAGCGGGAGAGTTTATGAGCCGAAGCAGTCTTCTGTACGGTACCTTCAGTATTGTATGGGGGCTTGGGGGAGCTCTTGCTACGGCGCTGCTGTATCCTGTTAAGGACAAAAATCCGCTTATTATTTTTGCGGGAGGCTTTGTGCTCGGAGGTGTTTATGAGTATAGCTGTTCGGTGTTCACTGAGTATGTATTCGGCACGGTGTTTTGGGATTACAGTCATCTTCCTTATAATATAAACGGGCGTGTAAATCTTTTATTCTGTGTTTACTGGGGAGTTGCGGCTATTGCATGGGTTAAGCTTATATATCCGGCGGCAAGTTTTCTTCTGGAAAAAATTCCTCCTGTGGCAGGGAAAATAATGACATGGATTATAGTTGTTTTCATGGTTTTGAATATGGCGGTTTCCGGAGCGGCAATCAGCCGTTATGTGTCGAGAAAATCAGGGGTTGAGGCGTCTACGCCTATAGAGCACCTGTGCGACAGCATTTACAGCGATAAATTTATAGAGAGGATATATCCAAATATGCGTATTCAATAGATAATCCGTGCGGGCGGCATAAAACCGGAAGAACAGTTCCGGTTTTATGCCGTCCTTTGTAGTGGAAAAATGTAACAGTTCAGCCCGCGCCATTCGCAAAGCCGCCCGCTGTGGCTGAACTGATATGGAAAAAATAAGTTTTTATGTTTTTGGTGTTGACAAAAGTGAAAAGATATGTTTATATTAATTTAGAATTATTCTAAATTTAATTTTGAAAGGAGAACAACATGATTAAATGGAAATGCAGTGTATGCGGATATATCTATGAAGGCGAAAGTCTTCCGGAGAATTTTGTATGTCCGGTCTGTAAGCAGCCTGCATCTGTGTTTGTCAAGGTTGATTACGGCGCTTCACCAAGCGCGGCTTCGCCTGACGAGGCAAAGGCGGAAAAGACAAGCGGCAGTACAGTAAACAGATACGCAGGCACACAGAGTGAGAAAAATCTTATGGCTGCGTTTGCCGGTGAATCGGAAGCGAGAAATAAATATACATATTTTGCCTCGGTTGCAAAAAAGGAAGGCTATGAGCAGATTGCAGCTCTCTTTCTGACAACGGCAAATAATGAGAAGGAACATGCAAAGCTCTGGTTTAAGGAGCTTAACGGTATCGGTGACACCGCGCATAATCTGGCTGCGGCAGCAGAGGGTGAGAATTATGAGTGGACTGATATGTATGACGGCTTTGCAAAAACAGCTGATGAGGAAGGATTTCCTGAACTTGCAGCTAAATTCCGTCTGGTAGCTGAGATTGAGCGCCATCATGAGGAACGGTACAGAGCGCTTCTCAAAAATGTTGAGACAGCTGCTGTATTTGAAAAGAGTGAGATTAAGGTTTGGGAGTGCCGTAACTGCGGCCATATTGTTGTGGGAACAAAGGCTCCTGAGGTTTGTCCGACCTGCAGTCATCCACAGAGCTATTTTGAAGTGCACGCGGCTAATTATTAAAGCGGGGAATAACGTTGTCAAAGTATGCGGATAAAATTGTGGAGATTGTCCTTAACTCACGCGAACATTTGACTGCCGAACAGGTTTTTTTGGAGATGAAAAAGACTTATCCGAAGGTGGTTTTAGCTACAATTTACAATAACCTGAATATGCTTGTCTCTGAGGGAAAGCTTCGCAGGATAAGCATTGAAGGCTCGCCTGACCGTTATGACAGAACAACGAGACATGACCATATGATTTGTATGAAATGCGGCGCTTTGTCCGACATTACAATTCAGGACATGACTCAAATGATAGAGCGGCAGACAGGCGGAAAAATTTTATCATACGATTTAAAAATAAATTATATATGTTCAGAATGCAAAAACAAATTAAAGGAGAATAAACATGAGTAAATACGAAGGAACACAGACAGAAAAGAATTTACAGGCGGCTTTTGCAGGCGAGTCACAGGCGAGAAATAAATATACATATTTTGCTTCGGTTGCAAAGAAGGAAGGCTATGAGCAGATTGCTGCGTTATTTCTTAAGACGGCAGACAACGAGAAAGAGCATGCCAAAATGTGGTTTAAGGAACTTGCCGGTATAGGCAATACATCAGAAAATCTTGCAGCTGCGGCAGAGGGTGAAAATTATGAGTGGACCGACATGTATGACAGCTTTGCAAAGACAGCAGATGAGGAAGGCTTCCACGAGCTTGCGGAAAAGTTCCGTCTGGTTGCGGCCATTGAGAAGCATCATGAGGAACGCTACCGCACACTTCTCAATAATGTAGAAATGGCAGAGGTTTTTGCCAAGAGCGAGGTTAAGGTTTGGGAGTGCCGTAACTGCGGCCATATTGTTGTGGGAACAAACGCACCTGAGGTTTGTCCGACCTGCAACCATCCGCAGAGCTATTTTGAAGTACATGCAGAGAACTATTAATATAGTGGCTGAGTTATAAACAGATTTATACAGGCAGGGCTTTTTATTCTATAGGAAAGTTCTCTGAACTTCCTATAGAATAAAAATGCTCCGCAGGATTGCAGAGGCGCGGAAAGGTAATTATTCTTATGAATCCGCGCCTCGCGAAAGAGTTCGCTTGCGAACTCTTTGTTCTATATGCCTGCCGGAAAGCTGAAAAATATGACCTCCATACGCTTGAATGAGATGATGCGTATGGAGGTCATTGCATTAATTTATTCCTGAAAAACGGCCGGATGCTCCGCAAGGGAGTATAAGTCCGTTTGAGCTCACGGGAAGCCCGACTTCCTGCGAGTCAATATGTCCGCTGAAGGCTTTCAGCTCTGTGCCCAGAAGATAACTTAGGACAGCGGGCTGAAGTCCTGTGGTATAGGAATTTATGAGGAAAAACAGAGGTCTTTCATTAAGAAGCTGAGCGCACTTTGCTACAAGAGGGTGTATAGCGTCCTCGATTTTCCAGATTTCACCCTTTGGACCTCTTCCGTAAGAAGGAGGATCCATTATAACGGCGTCATAGCGGTTTCCTCTTCTTATCTCACGCTCAACAAATTTTACGCAGTCATCGACAATCCAGCGTATAGGCTTATCGGAAAGACCGCTTGAGGCAGCGTTTTCTTTTGCCCATGCAACCATACCCTTTGCGGCGTCAACGTGTGTGACGGCGGCTCCGGCAGCAGCACAGGCAAGAGTCGCACCGCCTGTATATGCAAACAGGTTAAGCACCTTTATTGTGCGTTCCGGAGAGGCTTTTTTTGCATCGGAAATTATTTTCCCAAACCAGTCCCAGTTTGCTGCCTGTTCCGGAAAAAGTCCGGTGTGCTTGAAGCTGAACGGCTTAAGGTTGAATTTGAGCGTTGTGTCAAAGGACGGGCTTTTATACGAAATCTGCCACTGTTCGGGCAAATCGAAAAACTCCCAGTCGCCGCCTCCTTTTGCGCTTCTGTGATAGTGGGCATTCATGTGCTTCCAGCCCTTAGCCGTCTTTGGAGTATTCCATATTACCTGAGGGTCAGGTCTAACGAGAATATAATCTCCCCAGCGCTCGAGTTTTTCCTTGCATGATGTATCTATAACTTCATAATCTTTCCAGTTGTCTGCAATAAACATTGTGTTGTAAACCTTTCATAAAATATTCAAAGTAAGTATAGCATGCTGATATTAACAATTCCACATTTACAATGCCGATTTTTTATAAAAATATTGCAGACAAGAACAACAAATTGATATAATATAAAAACTAAAGCCAAACTGCGTATAAAGCTATTGGCAGGACTGAGGCTGCCTGTTTGAGCCGGAGCGTCACAAACAGGTATTATCGCACAAGAAAAAGTGACTTCACGAATTTTTCTTCACGTTTTTTTGAGTAAAACGCTTTGGAATGGAGGATAATATGAAAAAATCTAACGTGTATTTTACAACATTTAAGACGACAGGAAGTGAAAATCTTTTGCAGAAGCTTCATAGGCTTATGAAAACTGCAGGATTTGAGAATATTGATTTTAAAGATAAGTACGCGGCGATAAAAATTCATTTCGGCGAGTACGGCAATCTGGCATTCCTTCGTCCGAACTATGCGCGCGTTGTTGCCGACTATGTAAAGGAGCTCGGAGGTAAGCCTTTCCTTACGGACTGCAACACGCTGTATGTCGGAAGCAGAAAGAATGCGATTGACCATTTGGAGACAGCGTATGTCAACGGCTTTTCTCCGTATCAGACAGGGTGTCACGTGATTATCGGCGACGGTCTTAAGGGAACTGATGAGGCTGTTGTGCCTGTAAACGGCAAATATGTAAAAGAAGCAAAAATCGGTCAGGCTATTATGGATGCGGATGTTTTTATCTCTCTTACGCATTTTAAGGGGCATGAGATGGCTGGCTTCGGAGGAGCGCTTAAAAACATAGGAATGGGCTGCGGCTCAAGAGCCGGAAAGATGGAGCAGCATTGTGACGGTAAGCCGAGCGTGGATCAGGATTTGTGTGTAGGGTGCGGCGCCTGCGACCGTATATGTGCACATGGAGCCCCGATTATAAAAGATGGAAAAGCGAGCATTGACCATGACAAATGCGTGGGCTGCGGAAGATGTCTTGCAGTCTGTCCGAAGGACGCCATTGCTGCTGATTTCAGCGATTCTATAGCGATGCTCAACTATAAAATGGCAGAGTACAGCCTTGCGGTCTGTCAGAACAGACCATGTTTTCATATTTCGCTTATATGCGACGTATCTCCGAATTGCGACTGTCATGCGGAAAATGATATTCCGATTATACCTGATGTGGGAATGCTCGCCTCATTTGACCCTGTCGCATTAGACCAGGCGTGCGCCGATTTGTGCAATCAGATGACTCCGGTTAAGGACAGCATACTGGGACAGAACATTGCTGCGCATGACAACCACGAGGAGGGGGATCATTTCCATATGACACACCCTGACACAGAGTGGCGTTCATGTATAGAGCATGCTGTTGAGATAGGTCTTGGCTCAAATGAATATGAGCTTGTCCGGATTTGAGAGTTACAGCTTAAATTACATATAAAGACGCCTGAAATGCGCACGGCGGTTTCGGCAATTACTGACTAAAAACGGAGGTTTCCATGTTTAAAAATTACAGACGTGAATATCTTACAAAGGATATTGTCTCGGGAATTATTGTGGCGTTAATATCTATACCTATATCTATGGGGTATTCACAGGTGGCTGGGCTTCCGGTGGTTTACGGACTTTACGGCTCGCTTTTTCCGATAATAGTTTTCGGGCTTATCTCGTCATCGCCGCAGTTTGTTTTCGGCGTTGACGCAGCGCCGGCGGCGCTCGTAGGCGGAACAATAGCGTCTCTTGGAATTGCATCGGGAAGCGATGAAGCCATGCGGGTTGTTCCTGTGATTACGTTTGTTACGGCGTGCTGGCTTATGCTGTTTTTCATAGTGCGTGCCGGAAAGCTTGTAAATTATATATCAAAGCCGGTGCTGGGAGGTTTTATCTCCGGTATCGGCTGTACGATTATACTTATGCAGGTTGCCAAGCTTTTCGGAGGAACTGCGGGAACAGGCGAGGTAGTTGAGCTCGTAGGTCACATTATTTCGGAACGCGGGAGTTTTAATCTTCTTTCATTTATAATGGGGATAGGCACAATTATCATTGTTCTTGTGAGCAAAAAAATATCGAGAAAATTTCCGATGTCAGTTATTATGATGCTGCTCGGTGCACTTTCGACTGCCGTGTTTCATGTGGACAGCTACGGAGTTAAGCTTCTGCCGAAGGTTGAACCCGGGCTTCCTGAATTTAAAATGATTGATTTTTCTGTTCTTACAGAGTATCCTTCCGAAATCATAACGCTCGGTCTTACTGTTGCGCTTGTAATTGTGTCGTCAACTCTCCTGACGGCGTGTAATTATGCGATAAAAAATGATTATAAAATCAAAAATAACCGTGAGATTCTTGCATATTCAATGTCTAACTTCTGTGCTGCGTTTAACGGCTGCTGTCCGCTTAACGGCAGTGTGTCGAGAACGGGAATAGCAGAGCAGTTTGGTGTGAAATCACAGGTTATGTCTTTGGTTGCCGCGCTTACAATGGCGATTATTGTGCTATTTGGTACAGGATTTATTGCGTATCTGCCGGTCCCTGTGCTGACAGGCATAGTTATCTCGGCTCTGATAGGAATACTTGAATTCGGAATGGCTAAAAAGCTGTGGAAAACGGATAAAGTTGAATTTGCCATATTTATGGGGGCGTTTCTGGGAGTTCTGGTATTCGGAACAATTTACGGCGTGGTTATAGGAGTGCTTCTCTCATTTGTTTCGGTTATTATTAAGGCTTCTGTTCCGCCGAGAGGGTTTCTCGGTGTTATACCGGGGCAGAACGGATTTTATGATATGGAGCGGAACAGAAATGCGCACACGATTAAGGGTGCGGTTATCTACAGGTTTAGCGGCACTCTGTTCTTTGCAAATATAAATGTTTTTGTGCGTGACATTGAAAATGCCGTGACACCTGATATTAAGCTTGTTATTGTCGACGCAAGCGGCATAGGAAGCATTGATATTACAGCTGCTGACAGGCTTGTTATTATGGCGGAGAAGCTAAGAAATAAAGGTATAAGATTTTATTTAACCGAGCATGTGGGTTATGTAAATGATTTGCTCAGAAAGCTGGGCGCCGGGGAACTGATAGATATCGGCGCTGTTAGAAGAACGATTTCTCTGGCATTGAGGGATTCGGGCATTGTGCGTCCGTATCCTCTTGAGGACAGGGACGGCGTCAGTCCTATGGAGACGGTACTTGAGCGCAATGACGAGCTGGCGGAGTTTGAGTGGGCTTTCGGGGACGAGGCTGAGGAGCGAATGGAAAAGCTGGCGCTGGAGGTTGCGGGAAACGTTGCCGGCAGCAATCTTACAAGTACAGGAGTTATAAGGGATGCGGAGCAGAACGTATCGTGGGGGCGCATCGGCTTGTTTGATGAGGACGAGCTGCTTGACCGTTTGGAAATGCATTTGTCAGAAATTGCACAGCGCGGAAATCATGACCCGAAGCTGCTTGAGGAGCGGATTGAAGAGAGACGTTCTATTGTAGAGAAGAAGCTTGCAGACTTAAATCCTGACGCAATCAAAGCGCTTAAGGAGCACAGAAGAAAGCTCGCGCTTCACTTTAAAGAGACAAATCCCGAGGCGTACGAACATATGCTTCAGGTGAGAAGAGAGCATATTGAGAGGCTTGAGAAGAGTGAGCCCAAGCTGGCGGAAAAGCTCAAGGAACTTTATAATCACGGAGAAGACAGTGAATCATGAATATTTTAAATGCGGAAAAGGTCAGTAAGACATACGGAGAAAAGGTTTTGTTTGACCAAATTGTACTCGGTGTAAACAAGGGAGATAAGATAGGAGTTATAGGCGTAAACGGAACGGGAAAATCTACATTTTTAAAGATTATCGCGGGACTTGAGGAGCCGGACGAGGGCAGGATAGTCGCGGGAAAAGGAGTTACTGTCTCGTATCTTTCGCAAACTCCGTATTTTTCGCCTGCGGATACGATTGTGGGTTATGTGCTTAAAGGAAAGAGCAGCGCGAGCGAGGCTGAAGCAAAGGCTATACTCACAAAGCTCGGCATCAATGATTTTGATGCGTCTGTTTCCACGCTGTCGGGAGGTCAGAGAAAAAGAATAGCTCTTGCAGGAACGCTTGTTGAGCCGGCGGAGGTGCTTATTCTTGACGAGCCGACCAATCATCTTGACAGTGAAATGGTTATCTGGCTTGAGGATTATATTCGTAAATTTAAGGGCGAGCTTATTATGGTCACACATGACAGATATTTTCTTGATAACGTGACTAACAGGATTGTAGAGCTCGACAAAGGAAAACTCTATGGCTACGATACAAACTATTCCGGATTTCTTGAGCTTAAAGCGCAGCGTGAGGAGGCGGAGCGGGCGACCGAGGCGAAGCGCGCAAATATTCTGCGCAGGGAGCTTGAGTGGATAAGGAGAGGCTGCAAGGCGCGTTCAACCAAGCAGCAGGCGAGAATTGACCGCTATGAGGATATGAAAGAGGCGTCCAGACAGGCCAGAGCAGGGTTTGAGAGCAGGGCTCTGGAGATGAATTCAGTCAGTACGCGCCTTGGGAAAAAAACGATTGAGCTTAAAGGTATATCTAAGAGCTTTGGCGGTCGTACGGTTATAAACGATTTCAGCTATATTTTTCTGCGCGACGACAGAATAGGTATAATAGGAAGAAACGGCTGCGGAAAGTCTACGCTTATGAAAATTATAACCGGACAGACGAAGCCTGACCGGGGCAGCGTGGAAACGGGCGACACCGTGCGCATAGGATATTTTATGCAGGAGAATGAACCTCTTGACGAGAGCATGACTGTTCTTGAATTTGTAAGAAGCATAGGCGAGTATGTGACGACGGTAAACGGAAAGGCAAGCGCGTCGCAGATGTGTGAAAGGTTTCTTTTTGGCCCTAAAAGTCAGTGGACGCCGATTTCAAAGCTCTCAGGCGGAGAGAAGAGACGTCTGTACTTGCTCAGTGTCCTTATGGGTGCGCCCAATGTGCTTATTTTAGATGAGCCTACAAACGATTTGGATATAGAGACACTTGAAATTCTTGAGGATTATCTTGACGGCTTTGCGGGTATTGTGATTGTAGTATCGCATGACAGATATTTTCTTGACAGAACTGTCGACAGAATATTTGAGTTTGGCGACGGCGGACAGCTTGCGCAGTACGAGGGAGGCTTCAGCGATTATTATGAAAAGAAAAATGCAGCGGAGTCAGCTTTGAGCGGTGAGGGCGCTGCGAGCGGTACTGGTGGGCAGAAGTCCGGCGGAAGCGGCGGAGAAGCAAAGGCAAAGAAGTATGTTAAGGACAGGAGCGGCAGGCTTAAGTTTACTTACTCTGAGCAGCGGGAGTATGAAAGCATTGATGATGACATTGCCGCTTTAGAGGAAAAGATTGCAGAGCTTGACGAACAGATTTCAGAGGCTGCGACACAGTACGGAAGACTAAGCGAGCTTATGCAGGAGAAGGCTGGGTTAGAAGAAAAGCTTGAAGCTAAAATGGACAGATGGGTATATCTCAATGATTTGGCTGAGAGGATTGAGGCTGATAAGGCGTCTTCGTGAAATGATTTGCGAATGGCGCGGGCTGAACTGTTGCATGTATTAAAAAAAAAACAATTTTTATTGTTGATTTTGCAATAGCGTTCATGTATACTATTTCTTGCTGTGACATTGATAGCGTTGAAGCGTGAGGTTGCTGCCGTAAGGCAGGTTTTCCGTGGAGCGAATGTCAAGGCCGGTGCAAACCGGCGTATAAACCTGGCGACAAGTCACTGTACAAATAATCATCTGTGAGAACAGAAATGACACGTATTATCGAAATGGTATTTTTTGATACGCGTGGGAGTGTGTACAGTCACCGCTTGTCGTACTTACATTATAAAGTGCGAAAAGGAGGCGACTTTTTTTATGGCAAATCAGGTAATAAGAATTACACTGAAGGCTTATGATCATCAGTTGATTGACCAGTCTGCGAAGAAAATCATCGAAACTGTAAAGAAGACGGGAGCACAGGTTAGTGGTCCGGTACCTCTTCCAACAAAGAAGGAGGTTGTTACAATCTTGAGAGCTGTTCACAAGTATAAGGACTCAAGAGAGCAGTTTGAGCAGAGAACTCACAAGAGACTTATCGATGTATTGACACCTTCACAGAAGACTGTGGATGCATTATCTAAGTTAGAGATGCCAGCTGGTGTATTCATCAATCTTAAGGTTATGAACTAATCATTCCCTTAAACTTTTTTTCATTATTTAAGAGCAATAATCCTAAGGGTTTAATATAGAAGCAACTTTGCAACAGTGGTGCGGGTTCCACTTATATTAGCTGTTCTAGGATGACAGGATGCGCTGTGCGGGCGTTATAAAACGAGCATATTCATCTTGTCCGCTGTAGATTAAACAGGAGGAAAATCAATGAAGAAAGCAATTTTAGCTACAAAAGTCGGAATGACTCAAATCTTCAACGAAGACGGTGTTTTGACACCTGTAACTGTTCTTCAGGCAGGTCCTTGTGTTGTAACACAAGTAAAGACTGTTGAAAACGACGGTTACGATGCAGTTCAGGTAGGTTTCGCTGATATTAAGGAAAAGCTTGTCAGCAAGCCTGTTAAAGGACATTTTGACAAGGCAGAGGTTCCTTACAAGAGATTTGTAAGAGAGTTCAAGTTTGAGAACGCTTCAGAGTACTCAGTTAAAGATGAAATCAAGGCTGATATTTTTGCGGCAGGAGACAAGGTTGACGCAACTGCTATTTCAAAGGGTAAAGGTTTCCAGGGTGCAATCAAGAGATTGGGCCAGTCAAGAGGACCTATGGCTCACGGTTCTAAATTCCACAGACATCAGGGTTCAAACGGATCAGCAACAACACCTGGTAGAGTATTCAAGGGAAAAGGAATGCCTGGACATATGGGATCAAAGAGAATCACAGTCCAGAATCTCGAAGTAGTAAGAGTTGATGTTGAGAACAACGTAATCTTAGTTAAGGGCGCAGTTCCGGGACCTAAGAAATCATTAGTGACACTGAAAGAAACAGTAAAGACTGGTAAATAGTTTTTGCTAAGGAAGGAGGACCACACAGATGGCAAACGTATCTGTTTACAATATTGAAGGCAAGGAAGTTGGCTCTATCGAGTTAAACGATGCTGTATTTGGTGTTGAGATTAACGAACATCTCGTACACATGGCTGTCGTAAACCAGCTTGCAAATAATCGTCAGGGAACACAGAGCGCAAAGACACGTTCAGAAGTTTCCGGCGGCGGAAGAAAACCGTGGAGACAGAAGGGAACAGGTCATGCAAGACAGGGTTCTACAAGAGCTCCGCAGTGGACCGGCGGCGGTGTAGTATTTGCTCCGAAGCCGAGAGATTATTCATTCAAGATGAACAAGAAGGAAAAGAGATATGCTCTTCTCTCAGCATTATCATCAAAGGTTGCTGACAGCAAGATAGTTGTTCTCGATGAGTTCAAGCTTGATGAAGTTAAGACTAAGAAATTTGTTGAAGTTATGGACAACTTAAAGGTTTCTAAGGCACTCGTGGTAATCGAGGGCGAGAACAAGAATGTTGTTCTTTCAGGAAGAAATATTCCTACAGTTAAGATTTCTGCAACAAACGAGATTAACACATATGACGTGTTGAAGTATGACACTCTTGTTGTGACAAAGGCTGCTGTAGAGAAACTCGAGGAGGTGTATGCATAATGGCAAACGTACAGTATTATGATGTAATCCTCAAGCCGGTTATTACAGAGAAGTCAATGGCTGATATGGCTGTTAAGAAATATACATTTCTTGTGCATCCGGAAGCTAACAAGACTATGATTAAGGAAGCTGTTGAGAAGATGTTTGAGGGCACAAAGGTTGCCAGCGTAAACACAATGAACAGCGTCGGCAAGAAAAAGAGAAGAGGCAGAACAGTGGGAATGACTGCTAAGACAAAGAAGGCAATTGTTCAGCTTACTGCTGACAGCAAGGATATTGAGATTTTTGAAGGTCTCTAAAATATAAGCTACAGTGTAGAAAACAATATTACACAACTCGAAAGGAGAGAATATAATGGGAATCAAAACATATAACCCATATACACCTTCCAGAAGAAATATGACTGGTTCTGATTTCTCAGAAATCACAAAGACAACTCCTGAGAAGTCTTTGCTTGTTTCTAAGAAGAAGACAGCCGGACGCAACAATCAGGGTAAAATTACTGTGAGACATCACGGCGGCGGAAACAGACAGAAGTACAGAATTATCGACTTCAAGAGAAATAAGGAAGGCGTTCCTGCAAAGGTTATCGGTATCGAGTATGATCCGAACAGAACAGCAAACATCGCATTAATCTGCTATGCAGACGGCGAGAAATCATATATTATTGCACCTCAGGGTCTTACAGACGGAATGACAGTACAGAATGGTGCTGGTGCAGAGGTAAGAGTGGGCAACTGTCTGCCGCTTTCAGAAATTCCTGTTGGTACTCAGGTGCACAACATTGAGTTATATCCTGGCAAGGGCGGACAGCTGGTTCGTTCAGCAGGTAATTCGGCACAGTTAATGGCTAAGGAAGGTAAGTATGCAACACTTCGTCTGCCTTCCGGTGAGATGAGAATGGTTCCTATCGTATGCCGCGCAACAATCGGCGTTGTAGGAAACGGAGATCACAGCCTGATTAATCTTGGTAAGGCAGGACGTAAGAGACATATGGGTATCAGACCTACAGTTCGTGGTTCTGTTATGAACCCTAATGACCATCCACACGGTGGTGGTGAAGGAAGAGCGCCGGTTGGACGTCCGTCACCTATGACACCTTGGGGCAAGCCTGCTATGGGTCTTAAGACTCGTAAGAAGAAAAAGCAGTCTAATAAGCTGATTATCAGAAGAAGAGACGGCAGGGCTATCAAGTAATTATTTTAAACTTTAAACAATCAAGATTATAAGGAGGTTTGAACCTATGGCTCGATCACTTAAAAAAGGACCATTCGCAGACGAGAGCCTGCTTAAGAAGATAGATGCATTGAATGCTTCAAATGACAAGCAGGTTATTAAGACATGGTCACGTCGTTCAACTATTTTCCCTCAGTTCGTTGGACATACAATCGCAGTTCATGACGGAAGAAAGCATGTTCCTGTATATATTACAGAGGATATGGTTGGCCATAAGCTTGGTGAGTTCGTTGCAACAAGAACTTACAGAGGACATGGCAAGGACGAGAAGAAGAGCAGATAAATATCCATTAATTGAAAGGAGGCTGTAATCCCATGGCAAAAGGACATAGATCCCAGATAAAGAGAGAGAGAAATGCCGTTAAGGACACAAGACCTAGCGCAAAATTATCATATGCCAGAGTTTCAGTACAGAAAGCATGTTTCGTATTGGATGCTATCAGAGGCAAGAGCGTTGATGAGGCGCTTGCAATCGTAATGTACAATCCAAGATATGCTTCAACACTTATAGAGAAGTTAATTAAGTCAGCAGCAGCAAATGCTGAGAATAACAACGGTATGGACCCAAGCAGGCTGTATATTGAAGAGTGCTATGCAAACAAGGGACCGACAATGAAGAGAATTAAGCCAAGAGCACAGGGTAGAGCTTACAGAATCGAAAAGAGAATGAGCCATATCACTATTATACTCAATGAAAGATAATTCCGGATGCGCGAAAATGCGCATCGCCGGAAAGGCTTTTGGAAATTGACGTTTCCTGAAGAACAGAAAGGAGATTTAAATGGGACAGAAAGTTAATCCTCATGGTTTAAGAGTCGGCGTTATCAAAGACTGGGATTCTAAATGGTACGCAGAAGATAACTTCGCTGACAACCTTGTAGAAGATTATAACATTAGAAAATTCCTTAAGGAAAAACTTTATGCTGCAGGAATTTCTAGAATTGAGACAGAGAGAGCTTCAGACAGACTTAAGATTATCATTCATACAGCTAAGCCTGGTGTCGTAATCGGTAAGGGCGGCGCTGAAATCGAGAGCCTGAAGAAGCAGGTTGAAAAGCTTACTTCAGCTAAGAAGTTAAGCATTGATATTAAGGAAGTAAAGAGACCGGATAAGGATGCTCAGCTTGTTGCAGAAAACATTGCTCAGCAGCTTGAAAACCGTATCTCATTCAGAAGAGCTATGAAGTCATGCATGGGCAGAACAATGAAGCAGGGTGCAAAGGGTATCAAGACATGCTGCTCAGGACGTCTCGGCGGTGCTGATATGGCTCGTACAGAATTCTACAGCGAAGGTACAATTCCGCTTCAGACACTTCGTGCTGACATTGATTATGGTTTTGCAGAGGCAGACACAACATACGGCAAGGTCGGCGTTAAGGTTTGGATTTATGAAGGAGAGGTACTTCCTGCAAAAAAGGCTAATAAGGAAGGGAGCGAACAATAATGTTACTACCTAAGAGAGTAAAATATCGTAGACAGTTCCGTGGCTCAATGGCTGGTAAGGCTACAAGAGGCAATAAGATTACTAACGGTGAATATGGTATCGTTGCAGCAGAGCCATGTTGGATTAAATCAAATCAGATAGAGGCTGCCCGTATTGCGATGACACGTTACATCAAGCGTGGCGGTAAAGTATTTATTAAGATTTTCCCAGATAAGCCGGTAACAGGCAAGCCTATCGGTGTTCGAATGGGTAAAGGTAAAGGTAACTTGGAGTGCTGGGTAGCAGTAGTTAAACCTGGACGTGTAATGTTTGAAATCTCAGGCGTTCCTGAAGAGACAGCCAGAGAGGCGTTGCGTCTTGCAACACACAAGCTTCCTTGCAAGTGTAAGGTTGTTTCACGTGCAGACTTAGAAGGCGGTGATAACAGTGAAAATTAATAAATATGTAGAAGATTTAAAGGCAAAATCAGCTGCAGAGTTAAATGATGAATTAGTAGCTGCTAAAAAGGAACTTTTCAACTTAAGATTCCAGAACGCAACAAACCAGTTGGACAATACTAGCAGAATTAAGGAAGTAAGAAAGAATATTGCTAGAATTCAGACTGTAATTGCACAGAAGAATGCTTAATTGAATTATTGAATAAATAATAATCCTAAGAAAGGAGAACGAACTGTGGAAGAGAGAAATCTTAGAAAAACTCGTACAGGCAGAGTCGTAAGCAATAAAATGGATAAGACAATCGTTGTTGCTGTTGAGGATAACGTAAAGCACCCGCTCTACAACAAGATTGTCAAGAGAACATACAAGTTAAAGGCGCACGATGAGAACAACGAATGTTTAATCGGCGATACTGTTAAAGTAATGGAGACAAGACCGCTCTCAAAGGATAAGAGATGGAGACTTGTTGAGATTATCAGCAGAGCAAAATAATATTGTTAAAGAATTCAATATGTCGATACGCTTGGCACGGTTGAAGATACCGTCAGAGCAGACATGGATATTACTGAAAGGGGTAGTATTATGGTACAACAGGAAACCAGACTGAAGGTTGCCGATAACACAGGTGCTAAAGAAATCCTCTGCATCAGAGTTATGGGCGGCTCTACAAGAAGATATGCAAATATCGGTGATGTAATCGTAGCTTCTGTTAAAGAGGCAACACCAGGCGGCGTTGTTAAGAAGGGCGATGTTGTTAAGGCCGTAGTTGTTCGTACTGTTAAGGGTACACGTCGTAAAGATGGTTCATATATCAAATTTGATGAAAATGCTGCTGTTATTATTAAAGATGACCAGACACCGAGAGGAACTCGTATTTTTGGACCAGTAGCAAGAGAGTTAAGAGATAAGAAGTTTATGAAAATCGTATCTTTAGCTCCGGAAGTATTATAAGGAGGTGCCACAATGTCAGCTGTAAGAATTAAGAAGGGCGATACAGTTAAGGTTATCGCAGGAAAAGACAAGGGCAAGGAAGGCAAAGTATTGTCTGTAAATGCCAAAAACCATACAGCATTAGTTGAGGGCGTGAACATGGTTACAAAGCATGCAAAGCCAAGCGCAGCTAATCAGCAGGGTGGAATTCTCCACCAGGAAGCGCCAATCGATATTTCAAATATCATGTATTCCGTAAAGGGCAAGACAACAAAGATTGGCTATGACTTTAAGGATGGCAAAAAGGTTCGCGTTGCTAAGGCAACTGGCGAAGTTATTGACTAATACGGGAAGGAGGCAATAAAAATTGAGTAGACTTAGAGATTTATACGAAAACGAAATCACTAAAAAGATGACAGAGAAATTCGGTTACAAGAATCCTATGATGGTTCCTAAGATCGATAAGATAGTAATAAATATGGGCGTCGGCGAAGCAAAAGAAAATTCAAAGCTTCTCGATGCAGCAGTTAAAGAGCTTGAGATTATTTCAGGCCAGAAGGCAGTTCTCACAAGAGCAAAGAATTCTATTGCTAACTTCAAGTTAAGAGAGGGTATGCCAATCGGATGTAAGGTTACACTTCGCGGCGAGAAGATGTATGAATTCCTTGACAGACTTGTAAACCTTGCATTACCTCGTGTGCGTGACTTCAGAGGCGTAAGCCCTGATTCATTTGACGGAAGAGGAAATTATGCAATGGGTATCAGAGAGCAGATTATCTTCCCTGAAATCGAGTATGATAAGATTGACAAGGTAAGAGGTATGGATGTTATCATCACAACAACAGCAAAGACAGACGAGGAAGCTCGTGAATTGCTGAGACTGTTCAACATGCCATTTAAGAACTAATTTAAGGAGGAAAATTCAATGGCTAAAACTTCAATGAAGATTAAGCAGCAGAGAGCACAAAAGTTCTCAACAAGAGAGTATACTCGTTGCAGAATTTGCGGCCGTCCACATGCTTATTTAAGAAAATACGGAATCTGCAGAATTTGCTTCCGTGAGTTAGCTTATAAGGGTCAGATCCCAGGCGTTAAGAAAGCTTCTTGGTAAGATTTTGCCGGGGGCGCAGGTTTCTTTGGCGGAGCCTGCATATGACGCCTGAGGCGTCAGTTTCATTAACACAAGTCCTGCAATGCGGGAAACCGGTTAATTAATTAAGGAGGAACATTTAGAATGACAGATCCAATCGCAGATATGCTTACAAGAATCCGTAATGCGAATACAGCAAAGCATGACACTGTTGATGTGCCATCATCAAAGATGAAGCTTGCTATCGCTAAAATCCTTTTGGACGAGGGTTATATTAAGTCATACGAACTTGTTGATAACGGTAGTTTCAAGGACATCCATATCACATTAAAGTATGGTAAAGATAAAAATGAAAAAATAATTTCCGGTCTTCAGAGAATTTCTAAGCCGGGTCTTAGAGTATATGCAAACAAGGAAGAGCTTCCAAAGGTTCTCGGAGGCCTCGGTGTTGCTATAATCTCAACAAACCAGGGTGTTATCACAGATAAGGAAGCAAGAAAGCTCGGCATTGGCGGAGAGGTACTTGCGTTTATTTGGTAAAAGTACGCAGCAAGACTGCATATTAACTCATGAGCGGGCATTAAAAGATGCTCTACTATAATTAGGAGGTGCACGGCATGTCACGTATAGGAAGAATGCCTATCGCTGTACCGGCAGGAGTTACTGTTGATATAGCAGAAAATAATAAAGTGACTGTAAAGGGTCCTAAGGGAACACTCGAGAGAGTTTTACCTGCTGAAATGGACATCAAAATGGAAAACAATGAGATTATCGTTTCAAGACCAAACGACTTGAAAAAGATGAAATCATTACACGGTTTGACAAGAACACTTATCAACAATATGGTTGTAGGTGTTACAGAAGGATATGAGAAGAAGCTTGAGGTAAACGGTGTTGGTTACAGAGCGCAGAAGCAGGGCAAGAAGCTTGTGCTTTCACTCGGTTATTCACATCCGGTTGAGATGGAAGACCCAGAGGGTATCGAGACTGTATTGGACGGTCAGAATATCATCATTGTAAAGGGTATAAGCAAAGAAAAAGTTGGCCAGTACGCAGCTGAAATCAGAGCAAAGAGAGCTCCGGAGCCATATAAGGGCAAAGGTATCAAGTATGCTGATGAGGTTATTAGACGTAAGGTTGGTAAGACTGGTAAGAAATAATTAAAGGAGTGAATATTATGGTTAGTAAGAAGTCAAGAACGGTAGTTCGTGAAAATAAACATAGAAAATTACGTAATCGTTTCAGTGGCACGACAGAAAGACCACGTTTAGCTGTGTTTAGAAGCAATAATCATATGTACGCTCAGATTATTGACGATACAGTTGGTAAGACACTTGTCTCAGCATCAACACTTGATAAGGACGTCAAGGCTGAATGTGAAAAGACTAATAACATTGAGGCTGCTGCTGTAGTTGGTAAGGTAGTTGCTAAGAAGGCATTAGAAAAGGGTATTACGACTGTTGTCTATGACAGAGGCGGTTTTATATATGAAGGAAAAGTAAAAGCATTGGCAGAGGCAGCTAGAGAAGCTGGCCTTGAATTCTAAGCGGAAGGGAGAAACAGTATGAAGCGTACAATCATTGACGCTAGTCAGTTAGAGTTAAATGATAATGTTGTAGCAATCAAACGAGTAACTAAGGTAGTAAAGGGCGGACGTAACATGAGATTCGCAGCTTTGGTTATCGTTGGTGACGGCAACGGACACGTAGGTGCAGGTGTTGGTAAGGCAGCCGAAGTTCCTGAGGCAATCCGCAAGGGAAAAGAAGATGCTATGAAACATTTAGTAGAAGTTCCGATTGATGAGAATGGCTCAGTTCCACATGACTATATCGGTAAGTTCGGAGGCTCTACAGTACTTCTTAAGAGAGCTCCTGAAGGTACAGGTATCATCGCCGGTGGTCCTGCTCGTTCAGTACTAGAGCTTGCAGGCATCAAGAACATTCGTACAAAGTCACTTGGCTCTAACAATAAGCAGAACGTAGTACTTGCGACAATCGCAGGACTTCAGTCTATGAAGACGCCTGAGGAAGTAGCAAGACTTCGCGGCAAGTCAGTAAGCGAGATTCTTGGTTAATTTGTGATATTGTAATGTCCGCAGTTATGCGGCG
>CALWKC010000004.1 GCA_944381165.1 uncultured Lachnospira sp.
CGCCCTCCATATCTTTATGGAAACAGTATATCACAAGCTGAATAATTAGTCTATTTATTTTATTAATAATCTACTAGACGAGAATACGCGGCACAGCTACAGCTGAGATACAACAAGGCAAACATACTCACTCATGTTATAAAAAATTTTCTTTTTTTCTTACTGCTCCGTGCGCTGTCACAACCCGTTTATCAACTAACCAAACATACATAGAAGAAGTTATATATGCACCTATAAAAATCGCTAAAGTTAAAGCTGTCTTAAATAACGCCGTCAAAACAATAAATCCGCCTACTGAAATATTTAAATCAACACTTTCCATAAACGAAAGACTTTGCAGAGGAGCCTCCAAATACGGCATTCCGTAATACTTAAACAGGTTTAGATATTCAACCGCATTTACAATTATACTCAGGCTTAAAAATATCAAAGCACCCGCAATAATTTTATTTCTGTGCAAAAGTCTGTAACCGCCTAAGCTTGATTTTATCAGGCTCCGCATTCCGGACTTTTTCTCAATATATACGCAGCCGCAGGTAATTAAAATCACCGAGAGCTCCAACACTGTGAAAATAATAACCTCTCTCTGAACACTATATTTTCCGATTATCTGTTCATACCCTCTGTCAGACATAATATATCCGTCTATTCCTTTATTTTGTTTTAATTCTTTTAAGTACACGAGCTTCTGCATCGGCTCAGCAGCCGATACAGCCATACTTTGGGCACTGCTGTAATCGCTTAAAGCCGCATAATATTCATTAAAATTAATCTCGCCGCTGTCATATTTTTTCCGGGCTTCATCTCTTTTTTGTTCTGTCTCGCTTAATTTTTTCATTATTGAATTGACATAATTTTGTATATAAGAATAATCACTTCCTCCATGCTCTGCATACAGCCTGTCATTCTGTTTTTCCAAATCTGTAAATGAGACATATCCCGTTGTACTGAAGTATACTGAACATAAAACAGCAAATACAGACAGCCACACTCCCTTTGATGTAAATATTATTTTGTGCATCTCCTTAACGACACCGGGAACTCTCTCAAAAGCCTTCTGATACATCGAATTTATCTGATTGATTATTTTTGTTATAAATCCGTATTTTACATAAGGTTTCATTTTTGTGTATGCCGCAGCTGAAACCGACATCATTAATACACTGAAAAATATAAGCAGCACTGTCAACAAATCTCTGATATTAACAGCCTTTGATAAAAAATTTATATTAATATATTTTGTAAAAATATCACCGATTTTAAATAAGTTAATAACATTAAAAAATTTTAATATTCTGTACACGCTCTGGCTCTCAATACCGACATATAAAAAATATTCAGCAATAGCAAATACCGACACTCCTATCGCAACATTTTTCCTGTTTCTGAATACTGTCATAAGCAGATAAATAACCGAAGCCATAGACAGTACTGCAATATATCCGCATAAAAAATTTACTGAAATATATTCCGCCTTATTTATAATAAGCGTACACTGACTGAACGAGCTCAGATTTTGAATAGGATTTCCAAGCTCGCCTAATCCTCCAAAAATCATAAATGCTGAAGCCGCTGTCGAAAAATACAATAAGCCATGAGTGCAGAAGGATATCAACAAAAATGCTCCCACCCTGGCCAAAGCCATATTTGCTCTGCCTTTGCGCGCAGAATATGAAAGCTGCCACATATTATTATCACGCTCAGCATAAACAGAGCTTATTATATACAATAATACAGCAAGCGAAATAACATTAATCTGAAAATATTCTGATATTTTCTCAACTGCTGTATTATTGTCAAGCGTAAGATTTACATCCAGCAGCTTTCCGAAATCTTCACCGGTTTTTATAATATTCTTATATGAAAAAGATTTTTTATCGGCAAATATCCTGTTTGTCTTAAGCCTGTCAGCGCTTTTTACAATGTTTTGTATTTCTTTTTTATATCCTTCTATATAATTTAATTCATCAAGAATTTTTTTATATGTATTGCTTGTGCCTGCAAGCTTTTGTGATTTTATGAGCGCAATTCCCTCAGAAGTTCCATATTTTTCATATTCTTCAACAGCTCTCTTATATTCCGCCGCTTCGCTGACTGTACTTTTAATATTGCCGCCATAAGTTATACCAAATAAAAATATAACTATATTGACAAACACTGCTGACAAAATTACTATAATATTTTTTGCGTTTAATACTCTCCTCAGCTCCATACGCCGTACCCATCTGCAAATACTTTTATTGAATGTTGATTATAGGTCTCTCAACTTTATCAGTATATGTATTGATATACAAGCTTTCATCATCATAATAAGCGTATACATATATTTTCTTTTTGCACTCGACTATATAATTGTAATAATCCGTATCGTCGCTGCTGTGAGTTCCAGGCTGCGAAAACAATCCCCTGACTACCAAATGCATTGCATCCAGAAATCTTCTATTGTCACTGTATTTTCCACATATATCCTTAATTTCAACTCTATCGCCTACTTCAAAAGTTTTTCCATCAAAAAAATCCACTATTTTTTTGCAAAAATCTTCGTCTTCCAATTCTGTATACGATGTCCTATACATTTCGTATCTGACATATGATACTGTTTCCAGCTCCGTCTCATCGCCGCTCTCTCCACCGCAGCCTGACAATGAAAATACCATTAAAAAAGCCCATATAAATAAATATCTTTTAATTTTCATATTGACCTCCGTTTCATTGCATCTGCCACTCTGCCTCGCTCCAGCTCTCTGCATTCTCTATTTCGGTCTTTTTTATATACGCAATTTTGTGAATGCTCCTGCCTGAAATTTCCGACCTGCCATAAACCTCGAACAAAATATTATCTTTATCGCCAAAAAATGTATTGTTTGCTTCACCGGTATCTAATACATTAATAACATTTCCCTCTGTATCAAGCACCCATAATTCAGGCACAAACTCACTTGTCATTGCAAAAGAGCACCATCTTCTGTTATCGAGATACAGATATTCCCCATCAAAAGAAACCTGACAAAGTGATGAATTTTTTTCAGATTTATAAATGAGCACGTCGTTTTTACTTTGTAATTCATATTTATATAACCCTTCATTAATAACATAATAATAGATTATTTTATTATCCACATCTATCGAATAATCGCTGATGTTTTTATCTATTATCTTTCCGATTTTATCACCGCTATAATAATAAAGCCCGTCGCTTGTTGTAACGTTCTGTCCTGTCTCTCTATTGTATTCTGTGTTTGAATATATAAAGAATATATTGCCGCCATATGATTTTACAGCATCAAATATTACATTGCTCTCATCGCTTGTTATTATATTTTCATCTGTCTTTTTATCAAGCGATATTTTTCTTATGTTTATCTGCACGGGCTCACTCAGTCTGCAGTTTCCGGTTCTGTCATAGATATAAACACAATCATTGCAGAACGCTAAATTATATGTATTAGAACTGTCAACAGGAATATTTCCGATTTCAAACAAGTCTTTTCGCTCTGTTCCGTCAGGCTTAACCTGAACAAGAACTGCCTTGCCTTCATTGTTATACTTTATAAGATACAAAAAGTCCTTGTAATACCAAACCGACTGCATATACCCTTTAAAAACAGCATCGCAGTTCTCGTCATTATGCGCACACTGCGCTTTATTGCAAAGCGGAATACACTCATAGCTCTCATCGTCAACATACCCAAGAAGCGTGCTTCCATTTCCTCCAAAAGTAGCATAATAATACCCGTACTCGCCTCTTGCCACAGAATGTGTAAACACATTCCAGTATGACTGTGAATCCTCCAATTCGGAGAATTTAATATCGTCAATACTGACAGTCGTATCACATATATCCTCCACTCTCACATTTTCGGATACAGTTTCTTTTTTGGTTTCCTGCGAAACACAGCCTGCAAAATTCAACGCTAAAAATACGGTTATAATTAATGACATTATTTTCTTCATATTCCCCCTCCTTAAAAACACGCCAATTTTTGCACGGTATACATTTTTCAGAGTATAATATGCACGAAGCTCACATTATACTCTGAATATTGACATATCAAAAAAGTCTTCTGCTTAACCCGTATATTTGACATAATTAGATACAATAATGTTGCGATATCCCCATATCTTCACTTAATATTAATTTTAAAACTTTATTCATGTTTTTCACCTAATTCTCTGAAATATCCCTCGCCTTCGTCATCTGCCACATAAAGCTCTCCTCTTGTTGATGTCCATACAGTATTTACGGCATTAAACGTTCTCTGTCCATACAAATTATATGACTGGTCTCTCCTCACATATAACTCATACTCCAGCCCCCACTGGTCTGTGGCAAACACATCTGCCATAAAATCACATATCACATTCGTTCCCATCTCAATGGTCATACTTGGCGGATAGCCGTATGAATTTTCAATATCATAATAATGTTCCTGGAGTCTGTATTTACCACTTCCACTTCCAGTAGGAGTAATAATTTCAAACCAATAAAGATGATAATTATTATCCGTATATGGAAGTATGTATTCATATGCTGTGGCATTGTCATATTTTTCTTCACGTTCGACTTCTTTCTCTCCGGCAAATATTTTTATCGGAGATATTGCAAATATAAATACCAAAGCAACGGCAGTTGTTCTTAAATATAATTTTTTCTTCATATGTCGTCCTCCTAATCATACCAAGTAAACAAACCTTTACATTTGCAGCATATCATCAAACATTATACTAATATTTATAACATTTCCTTATATGCAATATTTATATTTTTGACCTATACTTAAAATCTGCCCTCCTCTCTTTAAAAATAATTAACCCAGCCATAAATAATTAATATAATGATGATTTTTTATTCACGATACCTCTATATAGTCTTAGTCTAAAACCATATTTTATATATTCAATATAAACACACAAAAACTAGATTTTCAATACATTTGGCACGAACAACCTGTTTTTGGCGTGAACACTCCATTTTCTATAATTTCTTTATTTTTCCGGAAGTGATTTATATAATAAATATTCTTTCCATGTTTTTCTTACACCGGGCTTTCTTTTCATGCTTACAATCATTTTTTTACCGCTGTACAGTTCAAGCTGGCATCCCTTTATATTTTTTATACGGTCAATATTAACCATACAGCTTCTGTTGATTTTAACAAAATTATGTATTTTAAGCTCGTCTTCTATTCTTGAAATACTGTCACGAAGCTGCTTTGACTCTCCGTTTACAAAACTTACACACATTGTATGTCCGTAAACCTCTACCGTCTCAATCAGCTCTGTATCATATTTAACCCATTTACATCCGTTTTTAAATAAACACATAACTCCCCCTGCTTATACTTAATATTACATATTGTCTTTCTGATTAAACTATACAACATATTTCTACACTTATTTGCCTATTGTAAAAAAAAGCCTGTTTATTGTAAAAAATAACCGGCTTAAAAAATATTCAAATTTTAACTAACCAAAACTCCCCGCCTATCCGACCTAAACCAGCCGAACAAGCAGGGAGTTAAAAATCTTATCAGCAATCCTTACGGATTGAAATTACAGATTAGCCTTGATTTTTTCAATCATCTCAGCGTATTCATCATCCGTGAGATACTTCCTGTCAGGATTCATGAGGAATACTCCGCCCCATTCAAATTCATCCTTGTACTTAGGGCAAAGGTGAAAATGAAGATGATGTCCTGTGTCGCCATATGCGCCATAGTTTACCTTATCTGGATGAAACGCAGCCATAATTGCACGGGCAACCCTTGCAACATCCTCAAAGTAAGCAGCTCTTTCCTCTGCCGTAAGCTCGTTCATATCTCCGACATGCTTTTTATGGGCAACTATACATCTTCCCGGGTGGCTCTGCTCCTTAAAAAGATAAACCTTAGAAGTATCAAGCTCACAAATCTTGATACCAAACTTTGCGACTAAATCACCTTCAACACAATATGCGCAATTATTATCTATCATACTTAATCCTCCATTCTGATACCGGTTTCCGCGAATACAGGCGGCTCGGCTTTAATGCACTGTTTTAGCTGACGTTGCTTTCCCGACGCTCTTTAATTCGCATCCTTGATAGAAAAACTGATTCTTCCCATTTTATCCTTACCCATGCACTTACACCTAACATGGTCTCCGAGTGTCAGAACATCTTCAACATGTTCTATTCTCTCCTTTGCAACCTTTGAAATGTGCACCATGCCTTCCTTGCCAGGGGCAAATTCTATAAATGCTCCGAATTCTTTAATGCTTACAACCTTACCCTCGTAAATCTTGCCTTCCTCAAAGTCGTCAACGATTGTTCTGATATACTTCATAGCCTGGTCCATACCTGCCTGGTCCACACCGCAAACAGATACAAAACCGTCGTCGTTAATATCAATCTTAACGCCGCACTCCTCGATAATGGCATTGATAACCTTTCCGCGCTGTCCGACAACCTCGCCGATTTTTGCAGGGTCGATTGTCGTCTGGATAATCTTAGGCGCATATTTGCCTACCGTAGGTCTCGGCTCGGAAATTGCCGGCTTCATGCATGTGTCCATGATAAAAAGTCTTGCCTCTCTTGCCCTTGAGATAGCCTCCTCAACAATAGGTCTGGTGAGACCGTGAATTTTAATATCCATCTGAATTGCCGTGATACCCTCAGTAGTACCTGTTACCTTAAAGTCCATATCTCCGAAGAAATCCTCAAGACCCTGAATATCAGTAAGTACTATATAGTCGTCATCTGTATCGCCTGTCACAAGTCCGCATGAGATACCGGCAACCATTCTCTTAATAGGAACACCTGCCGCCATCAGAGACATACATGATGCACATGTTGATGCCATAGATGTAGAGCCGTTTGACTCGAATGTCTCAGATACCGCACGTATCGCATACGGGAACTCCTCCTCTGAAGGGAGGACAGGTATCAGAGCCTTCTCTGCCAATGCGCCGTGACCGATTTCACGGCGTCCCGGACCTCTTGAAGGCTTAGTCTCACCAACTGAATATGAAGGGAAATTATACTGGTGAATATATCTCTTCTCCGTCACATTATCATCAAGACCGTCAACTCTCTGAGCCTCAGACAGCGGTGCAAGAGTAACAACATCGCAAATCTGAGTCTGACCTCTCGTAAACATCGCCGAGCCGTGAACTCTAGGAATAAGGTCAACCTCAGCCGCAAGAGGACGAATCTGCGTAATAGCACGTCCGTCAGGTCTCTTATGATCCTTTAAAATCATCTTGCGCACTGTCTTTTTCTGATACTGATAAACCGCCTCGCCAAGAACTACAAGCCACTCCTCGTTGTCGGCAAATGCCTCAGCCATTTTCTCTGTTATAGCATCAATATTTTTGTCTCTTGTCTGTTTATCGTCTGTAAATACAGCTTCTTCCATTTCCTCAGGCGTGACAATCTGCTTCATAGCCTCAAACATTTCAGCCGGAACAGCACAGCTTACGTATGTATGCTTTTCCTTTCCAACCTCGGCTACAATCTTTTCTATAAAGGCAATGATTGTCTGGTTAATATCATGTGCCATGTAAATTGCCTCTATCATCTTTGCCTCAGGAAGCTCGTTGGCACCCGCCTCAATCATAATAACCTTCTGCTTTGTTGATGCAACTGTGAGCTGCAAATCTCCGTCCTGCCACTGCGCCTGTGAAGGGTTTACAACGAACTCTCCGTTTACCATACCAATCTGTGTGGTAGCGCAAGGACCGTCAAAAGGAATATCTGAAATGCATGTAGCGATAGACGCTCCGAGCATTGCCAGAAGCTCAGGACGACACTCTGTATCAACTGACATAACCATATTATTTAAAGTGACGTCATTTCTGTAATCCTTAGGGAACAGAGGTCTCATTGGTCTGTCGATAACTCTTGAAGTAAGAATCGCGTTCTCGCTTGCCTTTCCCTCACGCTTATTAAATCCTCCCGGGATTTTTCCCACAGCATACATCTTCTCTTCATACTCTACACTTAACGGAAAGAAATCAATTCCCTCTCTTGGCTCCTTTGATGCCGTTGCAGTCGAGAGAACAACTGTGTCGCCATAGTGCATTAAGGCTGCACCGTTTGCCTGGGCACACACTCTGCCAATATCGACAGTAAGCTGTCTGCCGGCTAATTCCATAGTAAACTGCTTGTACATTTTTCCTCATTTCTGCGGCGCTTCTTACATTTTAATCATAAACATTTTTACACATGCCGTCGTCACTGACATGCCAGATATATTTCCGTATGCCGACACCGCTGACATACACGAATTTTCACGCACGCCGTAATTACTGACATGCGCCGGGCTTAAACCCTTACACCCTTTTTCCAATAAGCAGAAGCGTCCGAAACAACTGAAAAACACACCGTCAGAAAATTAGATATATTTTTCAGCGGTCTCGGTTAAACACTTCTGTCCTATTTGAAAAACTGCCGTTATGCGGCAACGCTATACAGAAAGCTGATTTGTGCTTTAACGCACCTGAAAATACCGAAAAAAGGGCGGAGAATACACTCCGCCCCTAAAATTACTTTCTGATTCCAAGACGAGCAATCAGATTTCTGTAGCTTTCAATATCAGTCTTCTTTAAATACTCAAGAAGAGCTCTTCTCTTACCAACCATCTTTAAAAGACCTCTTCTAGAATGATGATCCTTCTGGTTAGTCTTTAAATGCTCTGTAAGCTCAGCGATTCTCTCTGTGAGAATAGCAATCTGAACTTCAGGTGAACCTGTGTCTCCAGGCTTTCTTCCGTATGCTGCAATAATTTCTGTTTTCTTTTCCTTTGATATCATTTTATATCCTCCTTTTGATAAGCGCCGGTTACTAAGAAACAGGTCGGAGTGTCCTGTATCTGAATAACGGCTCACATACCTTGTAAATATATCACAACGAACACACAAATGCAAGCACAATCTCATAAACTAAAGCATCAGCATACTCTTTGAAAATTCCGCATCGCTCTCCATTTGCTTTGCAAGTGCCTCGATATTCTCAAATTTCATTTCCGGTCGAATAAAGTGAAGAAGCCTCACCTGTATCTGTTTCCCGTAAGCATCTCCCTCATATCCGAACAGATTAGTCTCGACTCCAACCATAGACTCATCGCTTACTGTCGGCTTTACTCCAATATTTGTCACGCCGCCGTATTCCTTACCGTCAAGTACAGTAAAGGAAGCATATACCCCGTTTGGCGGAAGAAGCTTACTCTCCTGCGGATATATATTCATAGTAGGTATCATCATCTTTCTTCCGAGCTGATTTCCAGGGCAGACAATTCCGTCTATGGAGTACGGCCGTCCAAGCAGGACATTGACTGTCTCCATATGTCCAAGCATAAGCTCCTCCCTCACATATGTACTGCTTATCTCCCGCTCCTGATACTTTTCTTTTTCCACAACAACCGTCTCAAAGCCGTATTCAGGTCCGCGGCTTAAAAGCATTTCTGCGTCTCCGCCCCTTCCCTTTCCGAAATGGTAATCCGTCCCCACAACAACAACCTTTGCATTAAGTTTGCCTATAATAATTTTCTCAATAAAATCCTCAGGCTCCGTATTCATAAGGCTCTCTGTGAACGGATACTCAATTTCAACGTCCAGACCAAGCTTGTCCATAATTACACGCCGCTCACTGTTCGTGGTAATAAAATGCTGCTGCTTCTGCGGGCAGATACTGAGCGGTATCCTGTCAAATGTGAACGCTGCAGCCAGCAGATTTTTTTCCTCCGCTTTCTCCTTCACGATGGATATAAGCTTCTGATGTCCCATATGTACACCGTCAAACTTACCAAGTGTAACTGCTGTATTTTTATCAAATCTAAACTCCTCTACACCGTGAATATACTCCATCCCGTTCCACCTCACATTTCGTCACGTTCTCCGCTGTAAAAAATTTTCACAGGCACAAAATAACTTTCTCTATACGCATAAATCCCGATAAAATTCCCAATAGCGTCATATATACGGTACTGCTGCCCTTGTTCATATTCACGCGCGTTCTCCTGTATATAACTATGCCCGCAATCCTGTATATAGTCCTGTCCTTGAGATATTTCGGACTCTTCGCAAACCGCATCTGCCGCAAAACGGTTTCCGTTATATAGAAGCTTATTATATTCCTCCCTCACAACAAGCTTAGGATAATCGAACAGCTCGTCCGCAGAAATTATATAATCTTCAACAGTTCCTTTAAGCACCAGTGCTGAAATCTGATTGAGCGTAAGACTTTCATCAATAACAAACTGACCCACACGGGTTCTTATCAGCTTTACCATGCACGCCCCGCATCCGAGCTTCTCCCCTATATCGTTAATAAGAGTTCTGATATAAGTTCCCTTAGAGCATGAGACAGTAAATGTCACTGTCTTCTCCTCATCCTCCAAATTCATCTCATTTATGCGTATAAAATCAATATTTACACGTCTCGGCGCTCTCTCTACCTCTATGCCCTGCCTTGCAAGCTCATAGAGTTTTTTCCCGTTATGCTTGAGAGCCGAATACATCGGAGGGATCTGCTCATAGCCGCCCACAAACGATGTGGCGGCTTCAAGCACCATACGCTCGTCAACGCTTACCCTGCGCTGCTCAACAATATTTCCCGAGATGTCCTGAGTATCTGTCTTTCTTCCAAGCAGCATTACCGCCTCATAAGTCTTTCCCCAATCAGTAATCATCCCGCACAGCTTTGTCGCTCTGCCCACGCAAACCGGCAGAACTCCCTGAGCGTCAGGGTCAAGTGTACCGGTATGACCGATTTTTTTCATATGAAGGATGCCGCGCAGCTTAGCCACAACATCGTGCGACGTAAACCCCGGCTCCTTGTATACGTTTATAATACCGTCCATATATCCCTTTCAAATTTACATAAGCACCCGCCTCAAGCAGCTGTGCAAATGTTTACATTGCATTGTACTGTTTTTCAATAAGCTCACCGATACAGTTGATAATCTGGTGAACCGTCCCCCTTGCCGTATAACCTGCCGCGCGCACATGACCGCCTCCGCCGAATTCAGCTGCTATTGCCGCAACGTCAATTTGCTTTTTAGAGCGCATGCTGACCTTATATTCGTCCTCGCCGACTTCATACATGAAAATCGCCACTTCAACTCCGTCAGTAAGTCTGAGCTGTTCAACAATTCCTCCAAGCTCTCTTCCCGTAACGCCGTAAAACTCCATTTCGCGCTGAGTGACAACTGAAAAAATACACTTTCCGTCATAAAAAACGACACTCTCCAAAAGAGCTCTTCCGAGAATCTGATTTTGAACATAGGTCTTTGCATAAAAGCTGTTGTCAATTATGTCCGTGTAATCAATACCCTTTTCCATCATCTCGCCTGCAACAGCCATAGTTGTCTTTGATGTACAGCTATACTTGAACACGCCTGTATCATGTATAATTCCCGTATATATGCACTCAGCTACACTCCTGCTTATCCTGTCAGCATCCATAGTTTTATAGAGTACCTCGCATGTGGAGCTCGCCTCCGGCTCAATCATGCTTATATCAGCAAATCCCTGATTGCTCACATGATGGTCTATACACACAGTCTTCTTTGCCGCATCAAAACACTGAGCAAAAGGCTCTATTCTGTCTTTTGAACTGCAGTCAAGCACAAAGAACACATCATACACAACATCCTCAGGACTGTTTTTTACAGCATCCATATTTTTAATGTAACCGAACTCGCTCCCCGGCTCTTCCAGATATACATCTGCCTTAATATCCGGCATATTTTCAGAAATATAATTATACAGCCCGAGAACAGAGCCAACACAGTCTCCGTCGGGACGAATATGCCCCGTTATACCAACCTTACTCACACCGTTTAAAATTTCACTTAATTTCATATGCCACCGTTTTCTCTATCCTTCTTTGTAACCTCATCAATAAGCTTCGACATATTGACACCATACTCTATAGACTGGTCAAGAATAAAAGTAATCTCCGGCGTGTTGCGCAGATTAATATTTCTTGCAAGCTGCCTTCTAATATACCCTTCAGCACTCTTCAGCCCCTTAATGGTATCCTGCTGTGAAATCTCATCTCCCAGAACACTGATATAAGCCTTGCAGGTCTTTAAATCAGGCGCCACCTCAACCGCGACAACAGAAGTCATCGGGTTGATGCGCGGGTCCTTGATTTCACTGCGTATAATGTTACTCAATTCCTTTAACACTTCACCGTTAATACGTGTGTTTTTCACACTGTTTTTGCGCATAAATAACTCCATTCCAGAGGCACAAAATCTATCCTATCTTGGAACTTCAACCATAATATATGCCTCTAATATATCGCCCTCCTGAATGTCGTTAAAATTCTCTATAACTATACCGCATTCAGTTCCGGCTTTAACCTCTTTTACCTCATCCTTAAAATGCTTAAGAGAAGCAATAGGTCCCTCAAAAATCTGTTCCTTGTCTCTTATCAGTCGTATCTTTGAATCCCTTGTAATTCTTCCCTCTGTCACGAGACATCCGGCAATATTGCCGATACCTGACGCCTTAAATATCTGACGTATCTCAACCTGACCGATAACCTTTTCCTCGTATATAGGCTCAAGCATACCCTTGAGAGCTGCCTCCACATCCTCAATAGCGTTGTAGATAACAGTGTAGAGCCTCATGTCTACCTTTTCGCGCTCAGCCACAATTCTCGCCTGATTATCAGGTTTTACGTTAAAGCCTATGATAATAGCGTTTGACGCTGACGCGAGAACAACATCCGACTCATTGATATTTCCGACGCCGCCGTGAATAACCTTAACGACAACTTCTTCATTTGAGAGCTTGACAAGACTCTGCTTTACAGCCTCAACCGAGCCCTGAACGTCAGCCTTTATGATAAGACCGAGTTCCTTTACATTGCCCGCCTGTATCTGTTCAAACAGAGCGTCAAGAGACACCTTGTGCTTAGTGTCATCGAGAAGCTTTTTCTTGCCCTCGCTGATAAATGTCTCAGCTACGTTTCTTGCCTCTTTGTCACTGTCCATAGCCATGATAATCTCTCCGGCGTTCGGAACATCATTGAGGCCTAAAATCTCAACAGGCGTAGAAGGACCTGCCTCCTTAACCCTTCGTCCCTTATCGTCAATCATAGCTCTTATTTTGCCGTAGCTTGCGCCGGCAGCAACATTATCTCCAACGTGAAGAGTACCCTTCTGTACAAGTATTGTAGCAACCGGACCGCGTCCTCTGTCGAGCTCAGCCTCGATTACAATACCTCTTGCATTACGGTTCGGATTAGCCTTTAACTCCTGCACCTCTGCAGTGAGAAGTATCATCTCGAGAAGCTCATCTATACCCTGCTTAGTATGCGCAGAAACAGGAACAAATATTGTCGAGCCGCCCCAATCCTCAGCAATAAGCTCATACTCCGTGAGCTCCTGCTTTACCTTTTCAACATTGGCATTAGGCTTATCAATCTTATTTACGGCAACGATAATCTCAACACCGGCAGCTTTTGCATGGTTAATGGCCTCGATAGTCTGAGGCATAACGCCGTCATCTGCCGCTACCACAAGAATTGCAATATCTGTAGCCTGAGCGCCTCTCATTCTCATAGCTGTAAACGCCTCGTGTCCCGGCGTATCAAGAAACGTAATTGACTGCCCGTTCACATCGACAGTATAGGCACCGATTTTCTGTGTAATTCCGCCTGATTCCTTATCTGTGACATGAGTCTCACGTATGGCGTCAAGCAGAGATGTCTTACCGTGGTCAACGTGTCCCATAACACAGACAACCGGAGGTCTTGGCACCATATTTTCTTCCGATTCCTCGTCCTCCTTGAGCAGCTCTGCGATAACATCAACCTTTACCTCATGCTCGCAGATACAGTTAAACTCAAGCGCAATCTCCTCAGCCGTATCATAATCAATTTCCTGATTAATCGTTACAACCTTTCCCTGCATAAAAAGTTTCTTCACAACAACAGATGGCTGTACCTTCATCTTATCGGCAAGCTCTTTAATTGTGAGAGAATCAGGAAGCACAAGCTGCTTTATTACCTCTTCTTCCTTCTCCTCCTTCTTTAACGGCTTTTTCATCTGGCCGTTTGCAAATTTAAGGTTTTCTTTGACCTCAACATCCTTCTTCCGGTCGTTTTTGTGATTATCTTTTCTTGCATCCGGTCTTCTTGAATCCGGCTTTGTCTCGAAAATAAAATCATCCTTTGGCGCTGCGTCCCTGCGGTCGTTCTTTCTTCCCTGGTTAGAGAAACCTCCCTGTCTTGAGTCATTTCTCTGACCGCCGGAATTTCTTGAGTCTCCCCTGTTGTCATTTCCGCGGAAACCTCTGTCTGAGCCTCTGAAATCTCCTCTGTCGCCCCGGTTATCATTTCTGTCTCCCCTGAAGCCTCTGTTGTCACCGCCTCGGTTATCATTTCCACGAAAACCTCTGTCTGACCTGTTATCATTCCTGTTAAACGAAGGCCTTGATGAATTTCCACCTGTGCGGTCATTTCTAAAACCGCTGCTTTGTCTGTCATTACTGCGGTTTCCCTGCTCCTGAGCTCTTGCTCCCTGCCCGGAATTTCTGTTTCCCTGATATGAGCCTCTTGCATCATTTCTGCCGTCACCGCGGAAACCGTCTCTTGAGCCGTTATTTCTGTTGTCTGAGCTGCGGAAATCATTTGACCTCGCGTTGGAGCCGCCTCTGTTCTGACCGTCATTTCCCCTGTTGTTCTGATTTCTGTTGTCTCTTCCGCCTTTTGAACTGTTCTGAGGAAAATAAAGCTGCGACACATGCGATTTTTTATCACCGCCGCGGTTTTCATTCTTATCTGAGCTGACAGATGCAGAATTCTTACTCTCCCCTGCTTTATTTTTATTCTCTGACTGCTTTGATGTGTTTTGTACAGAATTATCTTTCTTTGTGGTATTTTCTGCCATTTTTGCCTCATTTGCTTTCTCGTTCTTTTGTTTTACAGGCTGCTGCGCAGCAGTGTTTTTCTGTCCGAATTTAGAGCGTACCCTGGCTATTTCCTCATCGTTAAGCCCGCTCATTGTCTTGTAGCTTTTTTCTCCATTATCGAGCAAATCTGCAATATCCTTAGTTGCTATATTTAATTCCTTTGCCAACTCATAAACTCTCATATTCGCCATTTAACCTCTTTTCTGAATAATCCGCACCGGGATTATTCCAAACCAATTACCAAGTACTTTTGTATTTCCCTTCCGAATCCTTCATCTAAAACCGCGAGTGATGCCCTGAACTCTTTTCCGATTGCATGCCCCAGTGTATTTTTATCGCTGTAAAACGCTATCGGCACCTTATAAAAACTGCACATATCCGAAAACATCTTCTTTGTATTGTCAGACGCGTCAGACGCTACAACCACGACAAATGCCTTGCCGGATTTCACCGCTTTCTCAGTTGAGAATTCACCGCTGGCGATTTTTCCTGCACGCTGCGCCAACCCCAGCATAGACAACGCTTTATCTTGTTTCAATATTTTCCAGGCTCCTTTTCAAATCCTCATATACCCTTTTGTCAACAGGCATCTTAAATGAACGCTCCAGTCCCTTATTGTCTATCGCTTTTTTCAAACAATCCGCATTAGGACATATATATGCGCCTCTTCCGTTTTTCTTGCCTGTATCATCAATTATAATTCCCTCATCCGTTTTTAAGACGCGGATAAGCTCTTTCTTATTCTTCATTTCGCGGCAGCCGACACACTGCCTCTGAGGAATTTTCTTTATTGTGCCCAATCCAATCACTCCCAGTCCAAAAAGATTAACAAAAAGATTAATACTGTTCTTCGTTCATTTCGCCGGCCTCTGCATCATCCTCACTCTCTGTGTCCGCATCATACGCCTGCTCTGACAATTCTTCCGTGCCGAATTCCTCACCGTCTGTATCCTCTGTAAATGTGAGCGTATCATCAAGTTCTTCGACATCATCACCAAGAGCTTCCTCAGCCTCTTCCATCTGTGATTCACTCTTTATATCAATACCGTAACCTGTAAGCTTAGCCGCAAGTCTTACGTTCTGCCCCGCCTTACCGATTGCAAGTGAAAGCTGCTGGTCAGATACAACAACTGTAGCCTTCTTTGCATTCTCATCATCATAATAAGCGGAAATAGACACAACCTTTGCCGGACTCAAAGCGTTTACAATATACTGTGCCGGGTTTTCATCCCACTCAATAATATCAATCTGCTCGTTTCCCAGCTCATTTACAATAGCCTTAACTCTTGCACCGTTTATACCAACACATGCCCCAACAGGGTCTACGTTAGGAACATCTGTCTTTACGGCTATCTTAGTTCTTGAGCCCTCCTCTCTTGCAATGCTTACAATCTTTACAATACCGTCCTTAATCTCGGATACCTCCTCCTCGAAAAGACGCTTTACCAAAAGCGGAGTCTTTCTTGACACCCTGATTACAAGCGGTCCTGACTTCTCCTTGTCTCCCTTGGAGTCTGCATTTCTGTTTCCGTTTGAAACCTCAAGAACGTACAGCTTAATTCTGTCACCGCGCTGATAATTTTCTCCCTTTACGCACTCGTTTTTCTTTAATGTTGTCTGTGTTCTGCCTATGTCGACAAGAATATTCCCCTTATCGTCAATTCTCTGAACAATACCTGTGATAATCTCATGCTCCTTTGAGTGGTACTCGTTAAAAATTGCAGCCTTCTCCTCCTCGCGGATTTTCTGTACTATAGTTCCCTTTGCGCTCTTTGCGGCTCTTCTCGAAAACTCTTCAGATTTAATCTCAATCTTTAACACATCTCCAATCTGACAGTCAGGCTTAATCTTCTTTGCATCGGCGAGAGCTATCTCTTTTCCGTACACAAACTTCTCAGCCTCTTTCTTTCCCTTGTTTTCTTCCAGCTGCTCCGCAGGAGTAATCTCCTCCACAACAGTTCTGTTCGCATAAATATGAAATTCACCTGTCACTCTGTCAAGTTCCACTTCACAGTTCTCGGTAGTGTTGAACTGGTTTTTAAACTCATCCTTCAGCGATTTTTCTATAGTATCGAGCATTACTTCCTTGCTTATACCGTTTTCCTTCTCCAATGCATTTAATGCTGCAATTAATTCTTTACTCATCATTTCCTCCTTATGCCGCGCGGCATGTCTTTACTTTATAAATTATACAAACGCAAGTCTTATCATTGCAAGATTGCTTCTCTCAAATACCTTCTGTGTGCCGTCGTCCATTTTCATCGTGACGGTGTCTCTGTCGTAAGCCTCAAGCTCTCCCGTAAACTCTTTGCATTTATCCTCTGCCTTAAACAGCTTTATATCTATCAGCTTTCCGATGCTTCTCTCAAAATCCTTTTCCTTTTTGAGCGGTCTCATCAGTCCCGGTGAGCTGACCTCAAATATATACTGCTCAGAGATATAGTCCTCCCTGTCCAGAATTTCATTGAACGCTCTGCTTATGAGCTCACAGTCATCCACTGTAATTCCGCCTTCCTTGTCGATGTAAACCCGCAGATACCAGTCGCTTCCCTCTTTTACAAATTCCACGTCGACCAGCTCAAAATGGTTTGCATCAATTAACGGCTGAATCAACTGCTCGGTTTTTGCCTCATAGCTTTCGCTTCTGCCCATTCATTCATCACCTTTCTGTTAAGTTATAATCTGTGTATAGACTGCTTGAGGCAGCGCACTCATATGCACCGTCCCTGAAAGCGCCGGTATTTTTGCTCAAGCCTCCTGTCAGACAGTACAAAAATGAAAGAGTGGACAAATCTGCCCACTCTTTCAAGAAAAATATACACAATAGCTTATAGGGGAATCGAACCCCTGTTTCCGCCGTGAGAGGGCGGCGTCTTAACCGCTTGACCAATAAGCCGTAGCAAGTACTCTCATATAATACACATTTTATATATTAAATGCAAGTACTTTTTTTATTTTTTTTGTATTTTTATCTGTACAATCGGTGCAGTCCCGTAATAAACGGGGCTGCACCGATTTTCCAACCATATTGGCAAACAAAAAATAATTCCTGAAAATATTAAAATATGCTGAATAACGCAGTAAAAAATCCTGCGCTGATAAGTCCCATGATTACGCCCGCCATGACAACGCCCAGAAGCACCGCGATAACACTCTTTTTAAAACCCATATCGAGAAAGCTGGCAGCAAGCGTTCCCGTCCATGCCCCTGTTCCGGGAAGAGGAATACCGACAAATATCATTAAAGCCACAAATAATCCGCTGCCTGCTTTTTCCTTAAGCTTGGCGCCTCCCCTGTGTCCCTTCTCAATGCAGTAGGTAAAAAACTTACCTATGTACTTCTTGTCGCAACCCCATTCAAGTACTTTTCTCGCGAAAAGATAGATGATTGGAACAGGAACCATATTTCCTATTACACTGACAATATATGATTCAACCAGCGGAAGCTGAAATCCCTGTGAAATAGGAATAGCTCCTCTGAGCTCAATCAGGGGTACCATTGAAACCAAAAAAACTATTAAATACTTTTTAAACATTAATTATTTTTTACTCCCTTCGATGAGTTTTTGTCAAACGATAACATCTTACCTAATACACAGGAAAAAATCAAGCCCCGTAATACAGATACGCTGACCGGTATATCCCGGTCAGCTTACGTCAGGCTCTATAAATCAAAGAGAGAAAGCTGATTGCTGTCAGCCATTTTTCCCAGCAGTCCGAGTTCATTTAATTTATCAACCACAGTCTGCCCCACTTTGGCGCGGGCACGCAAATCATCCTTGGAGAGAAATTCGCCGTTTGCCGCAGCAATCTCAATTCCTTCTCCCGCAACTTCACCGACCTTATCAATAACCTTAAACGACGGCATTATCTTTCCGTCAATTATCTGAAACGTCCTTGCCTTTGCCTTATATATATCAATCGGAGTAAACTCAAAGCCTCTTGCGTACATCTCCTGCACAATCCTCATATCCTTAAGCTCTTCCTCCTCTGTGTTGCTTATCGTTCCGAGAGATTTTTTATTTTTGTAATCCTCCATAAAATACTCCAGCTTATCACGCCCCATCGCCATTTTCTCATAATCGAAAGCGTTAGCGCGGATACTGAAATAAGCGCAGTAATATGCAAGGGGATAGAACACCTTGCAGTAAGCGACGCGCCATGCCATCATAACGTAGGCAGCCGCGTGAGCTTTCGGAAACATATATTTTATTTTCTTGCACGACCATATATACCAGTCAGGAACATCATGCTCTCTCATAACAGCCTCCTGCTCTTCGGAAAGCCCTTTTCCCTTTCTTACCCTCTCCATAATAGTGAAGGCGGTCTCGCTCTCTATTCCTTTCTGAATAAGATAAATCATAATATCATCTCGCGTGCAGATAGCAGTCGATATGGTCGCCTTGCCCTCCTTCAGCAATACCTGCGCATTTCCGAGCCATACGTCGGTACCGTGCGAAAGCCCTGCTATACGCACCAAATCCGAAAAATACTGCGGTTTGGTGTCAATAAGCATCTGCATTGCAAAATCGGTGCCAAACTCCGGTATTCCAAGCGCACCGAGCTTACATCCGCCTATATCCGACGGACTTATTCCCAGCGCGCTCGTGTCCTTAAAAAGCGACATTACTTCCTTTGAATCGAGAGGAATCTCAAGCGGGTCAATCCCCGTCAGGTCCTGAAGCATTCTTATCATAGTAGGGTCTAAGTGCCCCAGAATATCGAGCTTTAAAAGGTTGTGGTCAATGCTGTGATAATCGAAATGAGTTGTAACTATATTAGTCGTACAGTCGTTTGCAGGATGCTGCACCGGAGTAAACGAGTGAATTTCATCTCCGATAGGGAGAACTACAATTCCTCCCGGATGCTGCCCCGTTGTCCTTCTTATATCGACACAGCCCTCGGCTATACGCTCAATCTCGCACCTGCGCTTGACGACAGGTCTTCCCTCGCGCTCGGACTTCTGCTCAAGATACTTTAAGACATATCCGTATGCGGTCTTTTCGGCAACCGTGCCGATTGTTCCCGCCTTAAATGTCTGACCTTTTCCGAAAATAACCTCAGTAAACGAATGCGCTTTACTCTGATACTCATTTGAAAAATTAAGGTCAATGTCGGGCTCTTTATTTCCCTTGAAGCCGAGGAAGGTTTCAAACGGAATGTCAAAGCCGAGCTTATTCAGCTTGTGCCCGCACTTAGGACAGATTTTATCAGGCATATCGCAGCCTGCTCCTCCGGCAAATTTCTTAACCTCTTCGGAGTAAAAGTCATTATAATAGCACTCCGGACACAGGTAATGAGGGCTTAGAGGATTAACCTCCGTGATACCTGCCATTGTCGCGGCAAAGGAAGAGCCGACCGAGCCTCTTGAGCCCACAAGATACCCGTCGTCATTCGACTTCCATACAAGTTTCTGAGCTATTATGTACATAACCGAGTAGCCGTTGCTGATAATGGAGTTGAGCTCCCTGTCAAGCCTCTCCCTTACAATGTCGGGAAGCGGGTCTCCATACAGCTCTCTCGCCCTGTCATTGCATATTTTTCTCAGCATCTGGTCAGAATTTTCAATTACAGGCGGGCGTTTATCCGGCCGCACGGGAATAATATTTTCGCACATGCTTAAAATTTTATTAGGATTAGTCACCACTATCTCATATGCCTTATCGCTTCCGAGATAATCAAACTCATGAAGCATCTCCTCTGTTGTGTGAAGATACAGCGGCGCCTGATTATCGGCGTCGTCAAAGCCTTTTCCAGCCATGATAATACGGCGGTAAATCTCGTCCTCCGGATTGAGGAAGTGCACATCACATGTGGCGACCACCGGCTTTGAAAACTTTTCTCCCAGCGCTATTATGCGTCGGTTTAAATCACGCAGATCCTCCTCGTCCTTTACATAACAGTCCTCTTTTTCAATCATAAATCTGTTGTTTCCTATCGGCTGCACTTCAAGATAATCATAAAAAGATACAATTCTTGCAATCTCAGCCTCAGAACGGCCGTTTACCATAGCCCTGAAAAGCTCTCCTGCCTCACATGCGCTCCCTACAATAAGCCCTTCTCTGTATTTATTAACAAGGCTTTTCGGAATTTTCGGAAACCTGCTGAAGTACTGAAGATGTGATGCCGATATAAGCCTGTAGAGATTTATCCTGCCCTGCTCTGATGATGCCAGTATGATACAGTGGTACTGATGAAGCTTCTTTACCGCATCTTCATCGAGAGCCCCTACCTCATTGAGCCTGTCCAGGTCAAAAATATCGCGCTCGGCAAGCATGCTGACCATTTTAAGGTAAATGTGCGCTGTGGCCTCGGCGTCATCTACAGCACGGTGATGATTTTCAAGCGACACGCCAAGATGCTTGCACAGCGTATCAAGCTTATAATTGTGAAGATTAGGAATTATAAACTGCGCCATCAGCACAGTGTCTATAATCGTCGGATTATATTTAACGCCAATTCTCTCCGCGTTATTTATGATAAAACTTGTATCAAACCCGGCGTTGTGAGCTACCATAACCGCATCCCCGCAGAAATCAAGGAACTCCGGCAATACCTTTTCAATCGTATCGGCGTCCATAACCATGTCGTCACTGATGCCTGTAAGATTTTCTATTCTGAAAGGTATCGGTATCTGAGGATTTACAAACCTGCTGAAACGGTCAATTATCTCTCCGTCCTTAATTTTTACCGCACCTATTTCAATTATTCTGTCAACCTCGGCAGAAAAACCCGTTGTCTCCAAATCGAACACCACAAATGTTTCGTCAAACCTCTGACCGTAAGAATTAGTGACTATCTGCCTCGTATCGTCGACGAGATAAGCCTCAACGCCATAGATTATCTTAAAATCGAGCTTTTTCCCCTTTTTCTTGTAATCTCCCTTTATACTCTCGATTGTATGGTATGCGTCCGTAAACGCCTGGACAACTCCGTGGTCTGTGATTGCTATTCCCTTGTGCCCCCAGCGTATCGCCTGCTTTATTATATCGGAAACGGAAGAAACTCCGTCCATATCGCTCATTTTTGTATGGCAGTGAAGCTCCACCCTCTTGTGGAGAGCCAAGTCATTTCTTACCTCACGGTTGTCCTGTGATTTTCTTATTCCCCATACGCTTGAAATCGCTATCTCCTGGTCATATCTGTCAAGAGCCGCTACTCCCTTAACCTTTACAAAATTGCCCTTTTTGATATATTCCTTTATCTCAGGAAGCTGCGCGTTGGCGGCAAACATTTTAACTGTGATTGTGTCGGTGAAATCAGTCAGGTCAAACATAAGTATAGTTCGCTCGTTTCTTATTTCGCGCTCATCGACCTTTCTTATCATCCCCGCAACTACAATCTCGCCCAGAGCAGAATCCACCTGCTCAATAGGAATCGGCTCCTCGTCAAAATCCCTGCCGTAGAGCACATCCTGATTTGACGGCTTTCGCTTATAGTACTCCGCTCCGCGCAAAAATCTGTCGCCCGAAGCCGCACCCTTGCCGCCTGAAAATCCTGACGCTCTGCCTGAAGAAGCTCCTGCCGCTGCTGCCAAACCACCCGCCGCGCTCTTTCCGTCACCGCTTTTTTTAGCGTTCCTGCTTTTCTGCATTCCCGTGCCGCCTTTTGACTCTTTAGAAAGGCTTACCTCTGCGCCGCTCTCATTTACTCCGTCTCCTGCGGCATCAGCCGCACGCATATTCTTTTCAATCTCTGCGATTCTTAAGTTGAGTCTGTGCTCATTTTCAAGCTCGTAGTGACTGCCCTCCTTCTTAACATATTTATAAACCACATCTATCTCAAAACCGAAACGGTTTAAAAATATTTTCTTAAAATAGTCCGCAAGAGTGTCTGCATACGTCCTCGCCAGAAAGCCGTCCTCCAATGTAAGCACAAGACAATGCTCCCCCTCAAACTCCCAGCCCGAATTTTTAAAGAGATTGTATTCAAGAGTCCAGTATTTCTCAAGTTCAAATAAAATGCTGTCATAATAAATATCCATAATTTTTACGGGTGTATACTGCTTCGAAAGACTATATCTGTCAATAATACGGACGTCCATATTTTTCATTCTGAAAACCTGCTTTTTCAGCGCGTCCTCAGCTTTATATATCACCGGCTTGCTTATAAGCCTTTCGCTCTTTAAATAGACGCGTGCCAGAGAATTGGTCGATGTCTTTGAAACACGCATAACCTCCGTATCTTCAAGATAGACGCCAATCTCCTCCGGCACCTTTACAGTTCTGAACACTTCAAAAAACTTATTCAATAAAAACACTCCCTTAAATACTTCCCGGCTTATCTCCTGTCATTCCAGTGGTCGAGCTCATCTTTAAGCGTGTCAAGCAGCTCATCCTCCGCAACTTTCCGCACAACCTCACCGTGTCTTATGAGAACTCCGCATCCGTCGCCGCCTGCAATGCCTAAATCTGCCTCTTTTGCCTCGCCTGGTCCGTTCACCACACAGCCCATAACCGCCAGCTTTAAATCCAAATCATATCCCGCAGCCAGCTTTTCAACCTTACCGGCAAGACCAATCAAATCAATCTTAGTTCTTCCGCAGGTAGGGCATGACACAACCTCTATGCCGCCCTTTCTAAGCCCCAGTGTGCGCAGTATGAGCTTTGCAGCCTCAACCTCGCGCACGGGATTGTCGGTGAGAGATACCCTTATTGTATCACCTATGCCCTGATTTAAAATCAGACCAAGTCCGATTGACGATTTAATACTTCCCGAAAATACAGTTCCTGACTCCGTAATTCCCACATGAAGAGGATAGTCTGTTCTGTCAGCTATAAGCTCATGCGCTTTAACGCACATCATAACGTCTGACGACTTAATGCTTATGACAAGATTGTCATATCCCAGATCTTCTATTATCTTAACCTTGTCGAGAGCGCTCTCCACAAGTCCCTCCGCCGTTACGCCGTTATATTTCTCTACAAGCTCCTTTTCAAGCGAGCCGCTGTTGACTCCGACACGAATCGGGATATTCCTGTCTCTTGCGGCATCCACAACAGCCTTAATCCTGTCAGCTCCGCCGATATTTCCCGGATTTATTCTTATTTTATCGGCTCCGTTTTCTATCGCCGCAATAGCCATTCTGTAATCAAAATGAATATCTGCCACAAGAGGAATGTGAATTTTTTTCTTTATCTCGCTAATCGCTAAAGCCGCTTCCTTAGTCGGCACGGTACACCTCACAATATCACAGCCTGCAGCCTCAAGCTCCAAAATCTGCGCAACTGTTGCAGCTACGTCCTCCGTCTTAGTGTTTGTCATCGACTGGATTGCAACAGGACTTCCTCCACCTATTGTGCAGTTGCCTATTCTAATCTTTTTTGTATTATCCCTGTACATACTACCTCTTTTCCAAAGCGTTTTGCGCATGGAACGTGAAGAAAATTTTGCAAAACGCTTTATCTAAAACAAATTGACAATATCCTTAAACATTACATAAACCATAAGCAGCATCAAAAGCACCATTCCGACAAAGTGCACCATACCCTCGCGCTCTTTTTTTACCGGTTTTCCTCTTACCACCTCTATAAACATAAACAGAAGCCTTCCTCCGTCAAGCGCAGGAAGCGGAAGAAGATTCATAACTCCCAGATTGGCGCTCAGCATAACTATATACTGAAAAATATTGAGCATAACATAATATGCACCGTCTGTTTTACTCTGTTCCACAACGGTATTCACGGAATCTATAACGCCGACGGGACCTGACAGGTCATTAATTCCAAGCCTTCCCGTAAACATCATTCCCACGCTCTTTACAACAGCCTCAATCCAGTAGCCCACTTCCTTAAACGCACACACAACCGTCTGTGCAGGACTTACCTTCACCCTGTAACCGTAGCTGTCAAATCCCGTATAATATTCCTCTGTCTCGACCAGAGCGGGTGTAACCTTTAACGTCATCTCCTGTCCGTCACGCATTACGACAACATCTACAGTCTTGCCCTCTGATGCATTGATAAGCTGAGGAACACTGACGGAAGCAGACGGCTCTGTACCGTTTACGGAAACAATAACGTCACCGTTTTTTATACCGGCGCTGCTTGCAGGTGAATTCTCAGAAACAGACGCCACAGTATTGTCTGAAATTGTAACTCCAAGCCTGTATACACTCGTTTTTCTGTACTCAGGCGCAACAACAGCCGTATACTTCTGACCGTCACGCACATAAGTAATATTCATTGTCTCATCGGCATGGTAATATTTATAAAACGCATACTCCTTTGAAAAAGCGATGCCGTTGTTATTTATCTCAGTTATCTCATCTCCCGCCTGAAGACCTGCTTCTGAAGCCGGCGAATTTTCCTCAACGACATCAACCGTACACGGGTCAGTTCCTACCGAGCCTATTATTATAACTGCAAAAATAAAAGCCAGCAGAAAATTAAACAGCGGTCCGGCTGCAATTATCGCAATCCTTGACCACACAGGTTTTGCCGAAAACGCCTTGTCGGCGTCATACTCTTTTAAAAGCCCCTCTCTGCGCTCTGCTTTTGTTTTTTCTCTGCTGTCAGCGTCTTCATCAAATTCACTGCCGGTTTCGTCATCATCGTTACGCTGCTCGTCAGGCTCCGCCATTATGTCGTCACCCAGCATCATGCATGCTCCGCCAAACGGAATAAGCTTCAGGCAGTACTCCGTATCGCCCTTCTTTACACTGAAAAGCTTTGGTCCAAAGCCGATAGAAAATTCTACCACCGCAACGCCGTTTGCCTTTGCCACAATAAAATGACCGAACTCGTGAATGAGAATAATCAAACCAATCATTAAAATAGCTATGATAATATTTAAAATCAAATCAACACCTGCTTTCAATCATTTCGTATACGGTCTTTTCCGTAGCAAATATCTGCTCTACAGTAGGATTGTCAATAAATTCAACATTTTCCATTGCATATTCTATAATTTCAGGAATATCAAGATATTTAATCTCCTCGTTCAGAAATTTGCTGACAGCAAGCTCATTAGCCGCATTCAGCGCAGTAGGGATATTTCCTCCTCTCCGCGCCGCCTCATAAGCCAGCTTTAGCCCCCGGAATGTATCCATATCAGGCTTTTCAAATGTAATCTGTCCAAGCTCATAAAAATCCACAGGCTTTGTGTCAAGAGGTCTCCTGTGCGGATAATACAGAGCATACTGTATCGGCAGGCGCATATCCGGACTTCCCAGCTGCGCCATTATACTTCCGTCAACAAACTGCACCATAGAGTGAATAATACTCTGTGGCTGGACAACAACCTGCACCCTGTCAGCAGGCACATTAAAAAGCCACTGCGCCTCCATAACCTCAAGCCCCTTGTTTACCATAGTTGAAGAATCTATTGTAATTTTTTTACCCATAGCCCAGTTTGGATGCTTAAGAGCATCGTTAAGCGTTACATTTTCAAGCTCCTTCAGCGTCCTGCCTCTGAACGGTCCGCCTGACGCCGTGAGAAGGATTTTTTGAACTTCAGATCTGTTTTCACCGTTTAAACACTGAAAAATCGCGGAATGTTCACTGTCGACAGGATAGATTGAAACTCCGTTTTCCCGGGCAAGCTTCATTATAATATGGCCTGCTGTCACAAGCGTTTCCTTATTGGCGAGAGCTATATCCTTGTGCGCTTTAATCGCCGCTATTGTAGGCTCAATCCCCATCATTCCGACTACCGCTGTCACTACAACGTCCGCTCCCGGGAGTGCAGCCGCAGCGGTCAGTCCCTCCATGCCGTACACAATCTTTAAATCCATATCGGCAGTCAGAAGCCTTAGCTGCTTCGCGCCCTCCTCGCTCCCGACGCTTACAAGCTCCGGCTTAAATTCTCTTACCTGGCGCGCAAGCTCCTCAACCCGTGTTCCCGCTGCCAGAGCCACAACCTTTAAATCATTATTTTTTCTTATAACATCGAGCGTCTGTGTTCCGATAGAACCTGTCGAGCCCAGTATAGATACACTTCTCAATTTTCTTTCCTCACATTATCTGGTTAATAATATACACCGCCCAGTATACAGCCGGTGCCGTAAATATTACACTGTCAAATCTGTCCATAATTCCGCCGTGCCCCGGAATAAGCTTTCCATAATCCTTAATATTGTAATTCCTCTTAATGGCGGACGCCGCCAAATCCCCTATGACAGACAAAAATGCTCCGATTAGACTCGCAATTCCGAAAGTCAGCACCGGATTAACAGCGAACTCCGACATTCTGCTTCCGACGATACCTCCGTAAATCATTCCGAGAACTGTGGCTCCCGCAACGCCTCCAATCATGCCCTCAAACGACTTTTTAGGCGACAGCTTCGGCGTCATCTTATGCTTTCCGAACAGTACTCCCGTAAAATAAGCAAAGGTATCATTTCCCCAAGACGATACAAACACAAGCCATATAATATAAATTCCGTCCGAAAGAACACGCACTTTATATATATATGAAAGCATCACGGCAACATAGAATATCCCTGTAAAAGCAAGCATCGCATCTGCGGCGCAATGCTTTGGAAAAGAAACCACATACACTGTCATAATTGCCATCAGCGCGGCGACAAATACAAGTATGTCAAGCTGTTCCATATCCGTTAAAATACAGACATAATATGCCAAAGCCGCAATATATCCGCACAGTGCAACGGCGCTTTTTTGTATTCCCGCCGCTCTGTACAGTTCAAACAATCCTATCAGTGAAATTGCTGCGCAGAGCAGATAAAGATACCAGCCGCCAGTAATAAGTGCCGAGCCCGCAATTATTACCAGCACAATCCCGCTTATAATTCTTGTTTTCACTTATTTTCCTCCTTAACGCCGCCGAATCTGCGCTCGCGTCTGTTATACTTCTCAAACGCCTTAATCAGCTCCTCCCTGTTAAAATCCGGCCACAGGGTATCCGTAAAATAAAATTCCGTATATGCAAGCTGCCACGGAAGATAATTTGACAGCCGCTCTTCTCCGCTTGTGCGAATAAGCAAATCAGGGTCGGGAAGCTCCCATGTATCCAAACATTCCGATATAGTCTGCTCGGTAATGTCCTCCGCTCTCATCTCTCCCTGTTCTACTTTTTTAGCAATTTTTTTAACAGCTCTGGTAATCTCATCTCTGCCGCCGTAATTAATGGCAATAGTAAAATTAAGCCCTGTATTATTCTTAGTTTTTTCCTCAAGATTATTAATACTCTCAACTATATCAGGACTAAGCTCTTCTCTTCTGCCTATAACGCGGCAGCGCACGTTATTTTTCATAGACTTTTTCACACAGTCCTTCAGATACCGGCGCAATATTCCCATGAGCATGGAAACCTCCTCCTGAGAGCGTTTCCAGTTTTCAGTCGAAAATGCGTACACAGTAAAATATTTTACGCCTGTCTCGTCGACTATACTCAGCATATCCTCGACAACCTGGCTTCCAACCTTATGTCCGTATGTCCTCGGCATGAAGCGTTTCTTTGCCCACCTTCCGTTACCGTCAAGAATTACGGCAACATGCGCCGGAATTTTAAGTCCCAGTTCCTCGTTAAAATTATCCATGAACTCCTCCTGTCTGCATATTTACACGAAATCCGTAGAAGTCAGCGGCCTGTAATAGTACGACCGCCGAAATCCTACGGATTCATATGTTTAAACGGTAAGGATTTCTTTTGTTTTGTCTTCTATCGCCGTGTCGATAGCAGCAATATATTTGTCCGTGAGCTTCTGAACATCATCCTCAGCCCGCTTAAGCTCATCGTCTGAAATCTCGCCCGCCTTATTCTGTTTCTTGAAAATATCATTTGCGTCGCGTCGTATATTTCTGACAGCTACCTTTGCGTTATCGCCCTTCTTCTTTACATCCTTTGCAAGTTCCTTACGTCTGTCCTCTGTAAGTTCAGGAAATACAAGGCGGATAACCTTTCCGTCATTATTCGGGGTAATTCCCAAATCTGACGTCAAAATTGCCTTCTCAATATCTTTTATCAAACTGCTCTCCCACGGCTGAATCTGTATCATTCTTGCCTCAGGCACGGAAATATTGGCAACCTGCTGAAGCGATGTAGGAGTTCCGTAATAATCGACCTTAATCTTGTCAAGAATATGCGGATTAGCTCTTCCCGCACGTATAGTCGAATACTCTTCCTTAAGCGCGTCAACCGACTTAATCATTTTGCTCTCAAACTCTTTTATATCACTCATCATCTCATCTCCATATCCTTTATTTATACTGTAACTATAGTACCGCTGAACTTATCAGACAACGCATTTAAAATACTGTCTTTCTCGTTAAGTCCGAAAATCATAAGCGGCATTTTATTTTCCATACACATAACAGATGCTGTCATATCTATTACGCCCAGCTTTCTGTCAACAACCTCCTGTATAGAAAGCTTATCGTACTTCCTGGCTTCCGGATTAATCTTAGGGTCGCTGTCATACACGCCGTCAATATTCTTTGCCAGCAGAATTGCGTCAGCATCAAGCTCAATAGCGCGAAGAACAATTCCCGTATCTGTTGAGAAATACGGATGACCTGTTCCTCCCGCAAAAAATACAACCATACCTTTTTCAAAATACTTATTCGCACGGTCTTTTGAAAATAACTTTGTCATGCTTCCGCACTCAAAAGGCGTCAGAATATTAGTATTAATTCCACATGAACGGAATATCTCCGACACATATATACAGTTCATAACCGTTGCAAGCATACCAATCTGGTCAGCCTTCGTCCTGTCAATATTATCATTGGAACGTCCCCGCCAATAATTGCCTCCGCCGATTACAACACCGACATCAATACCCTTTTTAAGAATTTCCTTAACCTGTCTTGCAATGTCCTCAATCAGAGCATCATCATATCCTGATTTACTGCTTCCCGAAAGCGCCTCGCCGCTTAATTTAAGTATAACTCTTTTTAACTTTTTCATAACGCACCTCAGTATAATTGCCTCTTAGCTTTTGTGCCGAATATTGTTTCACAGCTCTTGACTCCTTCGGTCACAATTTCAATTAATTATAACACAACATGTCGAATATTAGAAGAGGCATACTGCAAAAAAAATTTCCCGGAGCACCTGTAAATACAGATTGCACCGGGAATTACCAAATCACAAATTACTTTAACTGTGCCGCTACCTCTGCTGCAAAATCTTCATTCTTCTTTTCGATACCCTCACCTGTCTCAAAACGAACAAAGCTCTTTATCTTAATATTGGCACCGTTAGCCTTAGCAACCTCTGAAACGTAAGCTGATACAGACTGCTTTCCGTCCTCTGCCTTTACGTAAACCTGGTCTAAAAGACAAACCTCTTTTAACTCTTTATTGATACGTCCCTTAACCATGCCCTCGATAATCTTATCGTTTGCGTCAGGCTTCTCATTTCTTGCTGCGGCTGTAAGAATTTCTGTCTCCTTCTCAATGTACTCAGCATCAACCTCATCTCTGCTTGTATACATAGGCTTCAAAGCTGCTGCCTGCATTGCCACATTCTTAGCCATCTCCTCGATTGCAGGATTTACAACATCTGTCTCGACATCCACAAGAACGCCAATCTTTCCGCCCATATGAATATAAGAAGCGATAAATCCGTTCTCTGCGTGAATCTGAGCAAATCTTCTTATCTTTAAGTTCTCACCGATTACAGCAATCTGGCTTGAAAGCTCATCCGCAACTGTCTTTGAAGGCTCTTTTGCCCATGGCTCAGCCAAAAATGCATCAATATCAGATGCCTTTGTTGTGAGTGCCTGTGCTGCAACCGCATCAACATACGCGTTGAAATCCGCATTCTTTGCAACGAAGTCTGTCTCAGAGTTTACCTCTACGATTACTGCATCCTTGCCCTCAACAAGAGTCTTTACAATACCCTCTGCTGCAATTCTGCCTGCCTTCTTTGCCGCCTTAGCCATACCGTTCTCTCTGAGAAACTCTACAGCCTTATCCATATCACCGTCTGTAGCTGAAAGCGCCTTCTTGCAATCCATCATTCCGGCGCCTGTCATCTCTCTCAATTCCTTTACCATTCCTGCTGTAACTGCTGCCATTTTGTTTCATTCCTCCGTTTTATTATTTTAATAATCTTTCAAAAAAATGCTTCAACCTGTAACTGTCAGGCTGAAGCACTTTCAACTTCAGTTTAAATCAAACATATTTATATCAAGAAAAAGCAAAATCATCTGATAAATTAAGCCTCTTCTGTCTCTGCCTGCTCAACTTCCTCAGCTTCCTCTGTGTAAGCTTCCTCAGCCCCCTGATTTGCCTCGATAACAGCGTCTGCCATCTTAGATACAATAAGCTTAACCGCTCTGATTGCATCATCATTGCCAGGGATTACATAGTCAAGCTCATCCGGGTCACAGTTAGTATCTGCGATACCGATTAACTGAATACCAAGTGCATGTGCCTCCTGTACGCAGATTCTTTCCTTCTTAGGATCTACGATAAAAATAGCGTCAGGAAGTCTCTTCATCTCCTTAATACCGCCGAGATTCTTCTGAAGCTTCTCGAGCTCCTTCTTCAAGTTGATAACTTCTTTCTTAGGAAGAACATCAAATGTTCCGTCTTCCTGCATTGCCTCAATTTCCTTAAGTCTGTTAATTCTGCTCTGAATTGTCTTAAAGTTTGTAAGCATACCGCCGAGCCATCTCTCATTTACATAGAACATTCCGCAGCGTTCTGCCTCTGAAGCGATAGCATCCTGTGCCTGCTTCTTTGTGCCCACGAAAAGGATTGTTCCTCCATCTGCCACAATATCAGCTACTGCCTTATAAGCCTCGTCAACCTTGCCTACAGACTTCTGTAAATCAATAATATGGATACCGTTTCTCTCTGTGTAGATGTACTCAGCCATCTTAGGGTTCCATCTTCTTGTCTGATGTCCGAAATGAACACCTGCCTCAAGTAACTGCTTCATAGAAATTACGCTCATTTTAATACCTCCGTTGGTTTTAATCTTTTGCAGGCTTCAACTGACGCAGCCACCGGCGCGTAAACCGGCACCAGCCGCGAAATCCACCCGCATGTTTTTTTACACGCTGATGATTATATCAATACTTTTGAAATAAATCAAGCACAATTTATGATTTTGTTATAATCCTTGCAATATTTTCAAAACTGTCACCCACTGTCAGTTCATATTCACCGTCGCGTATTCTTAACGCATAACCGCTGTCAGACAGATATGACACAAACGCATCCCTGTCGGAAATCACTCCCGCCTCATACAGTATGTCTGCAGCCTGGGTCCCGTAATAAACATCTCTGAATACAACCACGACAACTCCGTCATCCCTGACCGAAACTGTTGAGTTCTCCTGTGACTCAGATGATGCTTCGCTTGTCTGATTTTGGCTACCGGAAGCGCTCTCCTCGGAATTCTTCGTGCCGCCGTTATCACTGTCAGTATTATTTTCGTCAGCCGCAGTAGTGTATGCGATAACCGAGCCAACCGTCTCTCTCTCATTTTGCACCGGATTTGAATTATTGTTTCCCGCATTGCGAATTACATTAGAAATCGTGAGTATCAGCGTTGTGATAATAAGTCCCGCTCCGAGACCTCTCAAATAATATTTAAGCTTCATTACAATCCCCTTTAAACTTATCTGTCACTGTACTATCGGGTACTGTTGTACAAATCTACAACCAGCCTTACCTCTCCAATCCCAAGTCCAAGTTCCTTCGCAATCTCTTTATTGCTCATTCCCCTGTTAAACAGTTCAAGAATTTTTTCATTATTATTGGCTGTCTTTTCAGACTGCGCATCTTTATGACTCGCTTCGACGCTTTCAGTCTGTTTTGATGTGTCATCTGCATGTACGGCACCCTTTTCAGACATATTATCCGACAGCGTCTCAGCAGGCTCTGTTTTTGCCAAATCCGCCTCATTGACAGGCTTTTCGTTTTTCTTTTCCTCGACATAGGCGGCAGCCCTGTCAAGCTCACGCTTGACTGTATTGACATCCTTTACGGTGTTCTTTACCTCTTTAGCCTTCTCATTGAGCATATCATACAAAAAAACAGTCTCGTTGTGATTTCTGTTTATTTCTCCCATAACTGTCTCAGCATACTCATTCAGCTCAAGTATCTTTGTGTTTGAAATCTTATCGAGCTGTGCCTCTGTTCTCTCAGAAACGTCTCCAAGCTGCTCCTCAATCATCGCCTCAACCTGCCTGCGCACCATTTCCTGCTCCGCCTGTGTCAGTCCGCTCTCAGACACAGACTCGCCGGTCTTTTCTTCGTTTTCTTCACTGTTACCGACAAAAAAGCTTGCAGCAAAACAGACTATACCTACTATTAACAATACAACTTCCAATGCAGTCATAACACATTCTACTTTCCTTACTTTTTATCTTGCGATGCTTTGCACCTATATCTTTACATCAAACCCTCCGTCACCGGACTTTTTGACAAAAACCTTTCCCTCCTTAAAGGTGCGCTTTCTGCTTCCGCTCCTGCCCTGATATTCGTTTTCGCTCTTTTCCTTCGCGTCAAACTTACCAGGCTCATTCTCAACATCATCTTTCTTGCTGACCTGCTCTGATTTGTTTTCAGCCTGCTTGTCAACCTGTGCTGTAATATTCATCTGCTCAGCCATCGGTCTCATATTTTCAGTCTGCTTAATATGAGAAACCTCCGTCATCTGAGGCACCATCATTAAATCTACCGGTCTTACACCCATAATCAGCCTCCATAAATTATACAGCCTACAGCGTATGCCACTTAATATCCGCCTTTTCCTTCATATAATAGCAGTATGAACATTTTTCCTTTATAAAATAATTCTGGTCTCCGAAAATCAGCTTTACACCGACATAAATATTTCCCGACACCTTAACTCTTGCATTGACGTCCTCACCGAGCTGCTTTCTGAGCATCTCCAGCTCATTTTTCTGCTCAGTCAAATCCTTTTCAAGCAAAATAAGATTTCTCATCGTCTTTTGCTGCAGCTCTCGTTTTTCCGCACTCAACGAGCCGTCCGTCTCCTGCTTTTTCCTGAGCGCCGTCATAATCTGATTAAGCTGTATTTTATTGTTGCCCATTTCCTGAAGACTGACCTTAAGCTCATCCACCCGCCTTTTTGCTCCCGGGTCAATCCCAACGGCAACCACTGTCGACGTACCCATTTCATTGCCGATATTTTTAGCCTCGACAAGAGAAATGGAGCGCACCTCTCCTCCGACAATCAGACCATTTCGCCCTGATGCCTTTACAGCGCCTCTTGCGCTCATCTTGCTGTGAAGAATTGAATCAGCCTCAATATCGCCTCCGGCCTCCACACTCTTTGCACTCTCAATAAACTTTGAAACAATATTGCCCCCCGCCTTTATCACAGCCTTGTTCATTCCCTGAACACCGCGGTTAAAAGTAATATTTCCTCCGGCTATAATAGTCGCTCCCTCGACAATACCGCTTACCGATACATCTCCCGATGCCTTCACGGAAAAACCGGCAAGTACATTGCCTTTTATGACAATGCTGCCGTCATAGTCAATGTCTCCCGTTGAAGTGTCAACATCGACAATCTCCATTACATCGGACACAAATATCTTATCATTCTCAAGAGTCACATGTCCGTTGACCTTTGAAATGAGCTTCAGTTTATCCTCAGACACCTCAAGATTTCTTCCGTATCTGAAAACAGCTCTCTTTACACGCCTCGGCATAACAGCCCTGCCGAACAAATCCACTCCATTGTCGCCTTTGTCCTCCGGATGAAGAACAGCAACCACATCTCCCGCCTTTATATGATTTACATTCTCAAGCGTGTGAAAATCGACTGTTCCGTCATCGTTCATCTTAGGCGTAGGCTTAAGCTGCGTGTTAAACATATATTCAATCGAGCCATCGCTGCCCTCACGGGGTTTTGTTCCCCTTGCGACAACATATGTCTCAAAATATCTTTTCTCTTTTAAAAACAATTCTATTGCTTCCTCAGAAATGCCGTTCACAACTCCAAGCGCCGCAATATCTTTTTTTATTTCTTCCTTAGTCAGCTCATGCGCGCCAACAAACGGCGGATAAAATACCGCTTCCATTACCATATTGTCGTAGCTCATTGTATAATTGCCGAACTCCGATACCGGAAACGCTCTCTCCTCAGAAACCTTTACCGTAGTCTGACGCGTAGCGCCCTTCTTAAAGGCTTCATTAAACTCTGCAATATCGCATCCGTAAATATTCTTTTTTTCTATATAAAATAACGCTTCCCCAGCCTCTGCGGGCGCCTCTCCCTCTGAAGGCGGGTACACTGTCAGATATAGTCCGTCCTGCCTTGTTTCAAACTGAAAATAGCCTTTGCTGCACTTCCCCATATTTACCTCTTTTCGACCTGTTTTTATTGCTTTACGCCAAAAGTCCTATATAGTCCCCAAGCTTTAATCTCATTTTATTTAACGCCTTAGTGTGGAGCTGTGAAACTCTCGATTCAGATACCTCAAGAACAAGACTTATCTCCTTTAACGTCATCTCTTCGTAATAATAAAGAACAACTACACTGCGCTCTTTCTCCGTAAGCATATCAAGCGCCTCAACAATTTTCTTCTTAAGCTCTTCTTTTTCTACCGCATCCTCAGGACACTCAAACCTTGTATTCCCGACAGCCTCTATCCCGGCTTCGCTTCCCTCCTCAGTATACTCGTCAAGTGAAACGAGATTTGACATCTTAGTCTGTCCCTGCCAGTTTATAAGCTCCTCAACCGTTATACCAAGTTCTTTTGCAATTTCCTCGTCGGTTGACGCTCTTCCTGTCTGTGCTTCTATGCGGGCCATTGCCGCATCAATCTTTTTTTGTTTTTGTCTGAGTGAGCGCGGTATCCAGTCCATTTTACGGATTTGGTCCAAAATTGCTCCTCTTATGCGCAGACTGGCATACGTCTCAAATTTTACATTCTTGCCGTAGTCAAATTTATCAATGGCATCTATAAGTCCAAATATTCCGTATCCGACCAAATCATCATACTCGACATTATAACCAAGATACATGCTCAGCCGCCCAGCTACAAGCTTCACAAGCTGTGCATACTCCAAAATAAGCTCATCTCTTAAATTGTCGTCATGTGTCTTTGAATACTTCTGCCAAAGCTCGTCTCTGCTTGCCTCATCCATTACCGTAGCCCCCGAAATTTATTATTCAGCCTCTTTGCCTTCGCTGTCCTCTTTTACGTCATCCTGACCTTCCTTTTTCCCTTTTTCCTGTGTATCTTCTGCTTCGTTTTCACCATTCTGCTCGTCCTGCTTCTCCTCATCCTTAAAAACTCTGTTCAAAAGAATTCTTATAAGCAGTCCCGCTATGTAAAAACCAGCCATAACAAGCACCAAAACCCAAAGAAACTTCACCAGTGTATACTTGTTTAAAATCATTACAACGCTTGTTATGAATCCGGCAAGAAGTGTTATAATCGCCGGAAAATTACGAAACTTCTTCATAAGCTATACCCCCGCAGCCCTAAATCGTCTTAACCGGTTTTCCCACAGACTTTATAACATAATCCCCTGTCTCGGAATAAAATTCTACAGTTCTTCCGTAATTTAATCCGCAGTCCTCCGCAAGAAGACGAATATTATATTCTTTTAACTTTTCCTTTGCTGCTATTATATTGCGCTCACCGACTCTCAGAGAATCATTCATGCTTGACATTGCAAACATCTGGGCGCCACCTGCAATCTTTGCAACAAGCCTGCTGCGGTTTGCCCCCAGAGCCGTCATCTGCCTTATCAGCTCGTCAATTCCCGTATCTGCAAACTTTGCAAGATTAGAATTATTTCTTATCTGTGTACTGTCCGGCAGCATGCAATGCAGCAATCCGCTGATTTTTGTGACAGGGTCGTATAAAGCCACTCCTACGCAAGAACCCAGACCCAAAGTTGTCAATGCATCAGGGCATTTACATACCTTTAAATCGGCCATTCCAACCTTTATCATGTTTCCCATCTTAAAACTGTCCAATCCTTTAAAAATTACACATCAACTGCATCACATGCCAAGTGAAGATAATATTTTATCGTAGGATTCAAGTTCCGGAATAAGAAGAAAATACCCCGTCACAAAATCATCCTCACCAAACTGCGACTGAATCATTAACAACTTATCGCCATATTTACCAAACTCAATAGCCGGAACGCTCAGGAGCGCACCAAGCATATCAATCGACAGCGCAGGCACCGACGATACCATTTTCATGCCCGTAAGCCCTGACAAAGCTGATAAATATGAGCCTGAAACAATATTTCCTATTTCATTCAGTGCAGACATATCCATTTCAGAAAATTCACCTGTCAAATCCTCATTTTCATGAATATCTCTCATCATAAGGGAATTAACAAGATGATGCGCAGATTTCATATCAAACAGAAACATCATCATCCCGTCAATATCTCCCTGAATCTCCAAAAGAATTCCTACAACCGTCTGCTCCTCAGACCCTATAAACTCAGAAATTCTGTCAAACGGAAGCAGTGCAACATTAGGCACTGACATATCAACCTTTATACTCAGCATAGTAGCCAGCGCCGTTGTCGCATTACCCGCTCCGATATTTCCTATTTCCTTTAAAACATCAAACTGGGCATCCTCCAGTTTATCAAGATTAATCTTTGACATCAGCCCTCCTCAATCAACGCAACAATATCAAGCAGCGATATAAGTTCACCCTTATTCTTGCCGATTCCGTTTATATATCCGGAAGCAACCAGAGATTCTGTTCTTGCCACATTCTCAATATCATCGGTTTCAAGAGTAACCACTTCTTTTACCTGATCTACGATAACACCGATTGTAGCTCCGTCAACCTTTATAATAATTATTCTTGTCTTATCTGAGTACTCATCATCCTCAAGACCAAGCTTAAGACGAATGCTCATAACGGGAATTATTTCACCTCTTAAATTAATTACCCCTTTATAATATGTCTGAGTCTTAGGAACTCTCGTAATACGCTGATTTCTTACAATATTATCAATATACTGAATATTAATTCCGTACTGCTCGTTTCCGATGCTTACTACAATATACTGCATCGAGTCAGAAGCGTTATCCGTTATTTTTTCCACTGTCTTTACTTCTTCCATAGATAGCCACCTAACCTTTCCAGACCTTTATTAAACAAGTGTATTAGCATCAATAATCAGCGCAACTGAGCCGTCGCCCAAAATAGTAGCTCCGCTTATCATCTTGTTGATATTGATATACTTGCCTAAAGACTTAATTACAATTTCCATCTGTCCAATAAGACTATCTACAACAAGCCCTGCCTGTTTATCACCCTTGCTCACAATTACAACAGTAATATTTTCCTGTTCAGGCTGTTCTCCCGGCACATCGAGAAGCTCTCTGAGTCTTATAATAGGAATTACATTTCCTCTCAAATGTATAACTTCCTTTGCATGTACATATTTTATGTCGCTTACAGGAATATCCTCAATAGTCTGTATTGAGCCGAGCGAAATGGCATACTTCTCGTCTCCGAGCTTAACCATAAGCGCCTGTATAATTGCAAGCGTAAGAGGAAGTCTTATGATAAATGTGCTGCCCTCTCCATATACGGTCTTTACTTCTACATCGCCGCCGAGAGCTTCAATCTTTGACTTGACAACGTCAAGACCTACGCCTCTTCCCGAAACATCCGTAACCTTATCTGCTGTCGAAAAACTTGGCTTAAACAGTAAATCAATTACATCCTTGTCGGTCATAACTGCCGCCTGCTCCTCTGTAATCGTTCCCTTTGAAACAGCCTTGTTTTTAACATTTTCAACATCAATACCGTTGCCGTCGTCTCTTACCTCAATGACAACATTATTTCCGTCCTGATATGCATCGAGGAAAATAGAGCCGACTTCACTCTTTCCTCTCTCTCTTCTCACCTCTGCACTCTCAAGGCCGTGGTCTGCCGAGTTTCTCAAAAGGTGCATAAGAGGGTCGCCTATCTCATCAATAACAGTTCTGTCAAGCTCTGTATCCTCACCTGACATATAAAGCTCCATTTTCTTATTGAGCTTTTTGCTCAAATCCCTTATCATTCTAGGGAACTTGCTCACAACGCTCTCAATAGGCATCATTCTTACCTTCATTACTGATTCGTGAAGATTCGTCGTCACTCGTTCAAGATATTCAATCTGCTCGTTAAAGCTCTGATTTACGCCGCCTTCTTCTTCGTTGCTGCTTGCGACAAGTCCGTTCTTTGCAATTATAAGCTCGCTCACGAGGTTCATAAGCACATCAAGCTTTTCAATATCAACTCGCACCGTATGTCCTACAGGTTTAGCCTTTGCATTTCCATTTCCGGAAGCTACCGGCTTAGTCTGTGCAGCTGGTTTTCCCGAAGCACTACCCGCGGTCTTACTCTCCTCTTTTTTCTCCTTCTGCTCAGCTATTGTCTGCTCTTCAGATTCCTTAGCCTCCTCGTGCTGCTCATCCTTTGCTTCAGCGAAAGGTGTTGTTATCTCATATCCCGAAGCATCCTTTATCTCTGATACGCTCTTTATAATCTTTGTTATATCTTCAAAGCTTTCCTCTGTAATGATAACTATATGGAAGTCAAAGTCAAACTTTTCATCCTCAATATCCTGAACTGACGGCTCAGATTTGATAATATCTCCGTGTCCCTCAAGATTTTTAAACACAAGAAACGCTCTGGCTGCCTTAAGAATACAGTTCTCATCTACACAAACTCTGATTTCATAAACATGAAGCTGTTTTTTAAGAGCTTCATTTACAGCATTTTTCTCAAAATCGGCAAGAACAATTTTGCCGTTATTTTCAAGCTTTGCTTCTTCCTCCGTGCTCTGTGAAGAAGCTTCCTGCTCTGCCGGTGCATCATCTCTGCCCTCAGACGCTATAAATTCATTCAGTGCCTTAATAATAGGCTCATTATCATTTGTTCCCTCGTCCTGTGTCTCCTGAATATTAGAAACATATTCCTCAAGCGCGTCAAGGCACTGGAACAACACATCGACAAGACTTGAATTGACCTTCATATTGCCGTTTCTTACCTCAGAAAAAACATTTTCCATGTCATGGGTAAGATTCTGCATTCTCTTGTAGCCCATTGTTCCTGCCATACCCTTGAGTGAATGAGCCGCACGGAAAATCTCGTTAATCGTATCGCTGTTATCCGGCTCCTTTTCAAGTATCATAAGCTGGTCACTAAGGCTCTGCAAATGTTCTTTTGATTCATCGATAAATATCTCTAAATATTGGCTTACATCCATTTTAAGATACCCCCACGTTCTTCGTAATTGCTTCTGCCACGTGTCCTAGAGGTACTACCTCATCCACGAGGCCTGTCTGTGCTATCGCTTTAGGCATTCCGTATACAACGCATGTATCCTCGTCCTGTGAGATAACATGCAGCTTTTTGCGGCGGGCTGCCAGCCCTTTTATTCCGTTAGTTCCGTCCGCTCCCATTCCGGTAAGCACAACACATGTAATCTCATCATAGTTACATGTCTCAAGAGACTCATACATAACATTGGCACACGGTCTCAATCCGTCTATGGCGGGCTCCGTACTCAGTGAAATACAGTACTCTGACCCCTTCTTTACTACGCGTGTGTGTTTGCCGCCCGGCGCTATATACACCGTGGCTTTCTTTAATACGTCTCCGTCCTGCGCCTCCTTAACCTCAACCATGCTCATCTCATTGAGTCTGTTTGCCAGAGATAAAGTAAAACCTGCCGGCATATGCTGAACAAGCACAACCGGAGCATCAAGGTTTGCAGGAAGCATCGGAATAACCTGCTGTAATGATTTAGGTCCGCCGGTAGAACAGCAAAGAGCAACAAGTTTCTTTCTTCCTGTCTTTATGCCGCTGAAATGTTCCGCTTCCAGCCTTTTGGGCGGAGCTGACACTTCCGTGTGCGGCCTTACCGTATGCGTTGAAGACGAAATCGAAGATATACCGCCTGATTTTGGACGATGAGCCGTCGCGATATCAAGCATCTCGTGAATTCGTTTCTTGAATTTCTCTCCTTTTGTCTCCAGATAATTCTCAGGCTTTGTCACAAAATCGAATGCTCCGAGCTCAAGCGCCCTGATAGTTTCCTTTGCACCTTCTTTTGCGACTGTGCTGACGACAATAACTGTCTGCTCAATCCTGTTTTTCTGAAGCTTCTCAAGCAGCTCAAGACCATTCATCTTAGGCATATTAATATCCAAGATAATCGCGCTGTACATCGCAGGGTTTGAAACAATCAAATCAAAGCCCTCAACTCCGTCTTTTGCAATGGCTGCAACTTCATAATCATTACTTGAATTAATTATATCAGAAATTACCCTTCTCATGAGTGCAGAGTCATCAATTATCAGTATTTTCTTTGCCAAAATATCCACCTCTTTCCCTTTGCTGAATCCTCCGCTGCTGTTCAAATATATATTTGACAATCGCATCTCTCAGCTCACGGGGGACACCCTTGAACTGAATTCTGCTGTCATATACTTTTCTTCTGTTCGGGGATTCAAGTGAGAGTATAATTTTTCCGACTGCCTCAACATCTCGTTTTCCTATATTCATCTCAATAGGAAAACGCAGTGCGACATAATCATTTTTTTCAAACGGAAACTCTGTCGCCATACGTATACCGCCGCCGCTTATATCCACTATCATGCCCTTTTGGTCAGACGGCGTAAGCTCAGGCACAATATTTTCTTTTTTATATTTTATAAACTCTGACTCATCCAGTTTTCTCACATAACACTCTATTGTACACGGAAGACGATAAAACTCTCTTCGCTGAAATTTTTTCAGCTCCGTCTTTAACTCCAGCTTCATCACATGAATATTGTCTTCCCTGCCTCTGTCAGCCACTATGGATTCACAGTTAAATATTCCTTTTTTCGTATAGAAAAAGGTTTCAAGAATATTTCCTATTCCCAGCGGTATGATATGTCCCTCAAAAATCGGCATTGCTGCAATAATCTCACCGTTGCGAATATCAACAATCTGACTGACATACACCTGTGCCTGCTCAGGGTCATTTATGTTCTTTCCGCCCTTCACGCTCAGCTCAATCTTGTTTCCAACTGCCAAAACACTATCTGACATAGCCGCCCCCTTTTTCTCCATTACCATTTTCCGAAATCCCGCCGGCTTCTGCATATAGCTGCAAAAAACGGCTGCAATTACTGTTTTATTTTCCTGGAAAAAACATTTCTGAAAAAGTTTCTCACTCCGATATTCTTAGAAACAGTATGACCATTCTCCAGAACCTCAGCTATATTCTGATAACACCTTGCAGCCGCAGAATTAGGATACATAAGCATAATCGGCTTCTGCTTCATGACTGCCCTGGTTATATTATCATCATACAGCACCATTCCTAAATATTCCATCTTTATATTTAAAAATTTTGAGACTACAGCATTGAGTTTCTCATAAAGATTTTTTCCCTCGGTCTCGCTTGAAACTCTGTTTGCAATCATTTTGATTTTATTGTTTTCTGCGTCATATGATTCATTCATGCTCAATGCTTTAAGAAGAGCATACGAGTCCGTGACAGACGTCGGCTCAGGCGTAGTCACGAGAATTGTTTCCGGACATGCAACAAGAAACTCCATAACCGCAGGAGAAATTCCTGCACCGGTGTCTATAATAATAACGTCGGCGAACTCCTCAAGCTGCGAAAGCTTTCCTACAAGACGCTTTACCTGCTCTTTGTCAAGATTTACAAGCTTTGCAATCCCTGAACCTCCGGAGATAAAACCAACCCCCTCAGGTCCCTGTGTAATAATCTCTTTAATCTCCATTCCCTTAAACATAAGGTCACCTAGATTATACTTCGGTATTATCCCAAACATAACCTCAACATTTGCAAGTCCGAAATCCGCATCAAGAATAACTACTCTCTTCCCCATTTTCCTGAACTGCAGAGCAAGGTTAATAGAAGTGTTTGACTTGCCCACTCCGCCTTTTCCGCTGGTAACGGCAATAACACGCGCATTTGAAACTAATTTCTGATTTTGAAGCTTTACAATATTTCTTAAAGTTTCTGCCTGGTCCATCATACACTTCCTCCCAACAGCTGTTTTGCCAGCGCCTGTTCGTTAATGAGTTCAATGTCATTAGGTACGTTCTGTCCCGATGTCGTATAAGAAAGCCTTGCACCCGTCAAAAGTCTGATATTTAAAATATTTCCGAGACAGCAGGTCTCATCAATCTTTGTAAAAATAACCGACCAGTTCTTTACATCCTTATAACGCTCAGTTATATTTACCAAATCTTTATATTTTGTAGTTGTACTGAGCACGAGATAAATTTCCACATCAAAATTATCCTTGAGTTCTTCAGCTCTCTCAAGCATTTCCGATAATTCATCCATCTGCTCTTCTGATTTATGAGAACGACCGGCTGTGTCAATCATAATCAAATCATAATCTTTATACTCTCTCAAAGCCTCATCGAGCTCATCAGACGAATAAACCACACTCACCGGACTGTCAATAATAGATGCGTATGTATTAAGCTGCTCCACAGCGGCAATTCTGTACGTATCGGCAGTCACAAACGCCACTCTCGCATACTCCTCAAGCTTGAACTTTGACGCTATCTTGGCAATCGTCGTTGTCTTTCCCACGCCTGTCGGTCCTATAAAAAATACAGCCTTAGGCTTATCCCCAAGCTCTATCGGCTTAGGCTCCCCAAGCTTTAAAATAATCTTCTGATATACAGCCGAGAGAATACTGTCAATATTTGACTCTCTTTTTAAAGAGCTCTCAATGTCCCCCATAATCTGGTCGGCATACTTTTCATCCACCTCGTTGTCTATCAGCTTATTATATATAAGCTTTATAAACTTCATGTTGGAATTTTCACGTTCCTGCACGGCTTTTCTTCCGGCATCACGCTCTGTATCAAGTCTGCTTCTCTCATCATCATCTTCACGCTTCATATCATTTATCCTGCCCGAGCCCGAATTCATCTGACTCTGCAAAAGACTGTGAAGAGAATCCAGCTTCTGCTCAATCACAGTAGATTCAGACGGTACAGATAACTTCTCATCTGCAACAATGTTAAGTCTTCCCGCAGACTGTGAAGAAAAGGAGCCGCCCGCAGGCGGCACACCGCCGGAATCCGCGCCTCCCGTCTTATAAGCCGTTCCTGCCTGCACAAACGCCTTGTTAAAAACATCATCCTTGTTCACGTTTTTATTTACATACTCATCCTCTTCAAGAGCCGCTGTAATCTCTACAACATCCTTCTTAAAAAGTTTAAAAATCCCTCTCTGCTTTAAAGTTTTTACATTAAGCACAACCGCGTTGTTGCCAAGTTCCTCCTGTGCCTTTAAAATTGCTTCCTTCTCTGTTGCGCCCTGAATCTTTTTAACTATCATTTACTCTGTCACCATCCCAACTGACTGTAATTCCACATTAGGCTCAACCTCATTATATGAAATTACAATAATATCTTTGAAGTAATCCGAAACAAGCTTCTTAAAATAAAGCCTTACAATCGGAGAAGTAATAACAATTTGATTTTTGCCCATATCGTCCAGCTTCTTAAGAGATTCCTTAAGGCTCGCGACTATTTTTTTGATTTTCTCCGGGTCAAGCGTAAGATAAGAGCCCTGCTCCGTATTTTTTACAGAGCCCATAATTTCCTGCTCCACGGCAGGGTCAAGTGTAACTACGTTTGTGACCTCGTTAGGCGGAAAATATTTTCCTGAAATTGCGCGTTTCAAGCTCTGTCTGACATACTCTGTAAGAATATCCGTATCTCTCGTGACAGGCGCATGGTCCGCAAGCGTCTCGAAAATCGTCACAAGGTCTCTTATAGAAATCCCCTCCTCAAGGAGATTCTGAAGCACCTTCTGTATTTCACCAACCCCGAGAAGCTTAGGAACAAGCTCCTCGATAAGAGTAGGATTATTTTCCTTAACATTGTTGATAAGATTCTGAACATCCTGCCTTGTGAGCAGCTCAGAAATATGCTGGCGTATAACCTCGGTGAGATGCGTAGCGATAATCGAAGGCGGATCAACAACCGTATATCCAAGAGACTCGGCACGCTCGCGCTGGCTCTCGGTAATCCATATAGCCGGAAGATGAAAAGACGGCTCAAATGTAGGTATACCTGTAATCTCCTCCTCCACATAACCCGGATTCATCGCCATATAATGGTCAAAGAGAATTTCTCCATCACTGACCTGAATACCTTTAATCTTAATTACATACTGATTAGGATTCAACTGAATATTATCCCTGAGTCGAATAATAGGCACAACCGCACCGAGCTCCAGCGCAATCTGACGTCTTATCATTACGACTCTGTCAAGTAAGTCTCCTCCCTGATTTACATCGGCAAGAGGAATAATTCCATATCCAAATTCAAGCTCAATAGGGTCGACATTAAGCAGGCTGACAACATTCTCCGGCTTTCGTATCTCCTGAGCCTCTGTCTCCTCTCTCTCGACTTCCTCCTCAATCTTAGCTTCGCCATTCTTTCCGGAAAGCTTTCTTCCCGCAACAATAAGCAGTATTCCAAAAGGCACAAATATGTAAATAGGAAGCGGAGTCACAATACCCAGAAGCGCAAGCGCCGCGCCTACCATCATAAGCACCTTGTCGATAGAGAAAAGCTGTCCGACAATCTCGTCGCCAAGTTCTCCGTCACTTGACGCCTTTGTGACAAGAACACCTGTCGCAAGCGAAATCAAAAGAGATGGAATCTGGCTGCAGAGACCGTCACCGATTGTGAGAATTGTATATTTTGTAAGCGCCTCATTTATGCTTAAGCCGTCGTACATCATTCCCATGATAATACCGCCGACAATATTAATCGCCGTAATAATAAGACCTGCAGTGGCGTCACCCTTTACATACTTAGTGGCACCGTCCATTGAGCCAAAGAAGCTGTTTTCCTGCTGCAGCTTCTTTCTGCGCTCAGCAGCTTCCTTATCGGTGATTGCTCCGGTATTCAAATCCGAATCGATAGCCATCTGCTTGCCTGCCATGGCATCGAGCGTAAATCTGGCCGTAACCTCGGCTACTCTCTCACTACCTTTATTAATAACAATAAACTGGATAATGATAAGTACTATGAAAATGATTACGCCGATAACGAGGTTACCCCCTCCCACAAACTGTCCGAAGGTGTCGACAACCTTTCCGGCATCACCCTTACTTAAAATCAGCTTTGTGGAAGACACATTCAACGAAATCCTGAAAATTGTAGTAAACAGAATCATTGTAGGAAAAGAAGCCATGTCAAGCACCTCTTTTGCGTACAGTGCATTGAACAGAATTATCAATGACACGGCAATATTAAGCGCCAGAAGAAAATCCAACAGCCATGACGGAATTGAAATAATAAAGAAAACAACCGCAGCAAGCAGATATAATCCAATAAAAAGGTCATTTTTCTTGATTTTCATTGCCTCTTCTCCCTTTCATTTTTCATCAAAAAATTACATCATAATATTTTATCATGTAATTTATTCTTATTCAACCGATTAATTTGGTTTTAGGCCTTTAAAACTCTCGCAAGAATCTCCGCAACCGCCTGATACAGCTCTGGAGGAATCTCCATTCCTATGTCGACATTATTATATAAAATTCTCGCAAGAGGCTTATTTTCAACAATCTCTATATTGCATTCCTTCGCCTTTTCCCTTATCTGGAACGCAAGATAGTCGGCTCCCTTAGCTATGACGACAGGAGCCATTCCGCTGTTCGGCTCATACTTAAGCGCTACCGCGAAATGCGTCGGGTTTGTAATGACAACATCCGCATCCGGAAGCTGCTGCATCATCCTTCGCCTTGAAATCTCCTGCATCCTGCGCCTAATCTGACCTTTTACCTGCGGATCTCCCTCTGTATTCTTAAACTCGTCCTTTACCTCCTGCTTGGTCATCATTGTATCCTGCTTAAATTTAATACGCTGATAAACCAAATCAACAAATCCAATCACAAGAAAAATACCGCTTATTTTAATTCCCAGGTCTATAATCGCATCACCCGTAAGTGCCAGCGCTCTGTAAAGCGTAACATCATAAAATGTCAGCAAAAGATTCATTTTATCCTTTACTGTGGTGTATACAACATACGCAATTACGAGCATCATTGCTACTGATTTTATCAGTTCAAATAACTGCTTAAACGAAAAAAGCCTTTTAAAACCGTTGATCGGGTTTAATTTGCTGAATTTCGGCGCCAACGGCTTGGATGTAACCATCCACCTCTGCTGAAGCGTATTTCCCAGAACAGCTATGACAACAGCCACCAGAAATATCGGAAGAACAATATTAAGCGTATCAACAAAAATATTTTTGACCGACTCTGCCGCCAGCTTCATCGAAAGTCCTTCGCTGCTTGAATTTACTATAATCTCAAAGCTGTTGTAAAATTCCTTAAAGGAGCTGATGAACTTTTCTCCCATATTGCCGACATACACTTTGATTATTATAAACAGCGCCATCAGCGTGACAGCCATTATAATCTCTTTACTCTTTGCTACCTGTCCTTCCTTACGGACATCGTTGAGCTTTTTGCTGGTCGCCGGCTCCGTCTTTTCGCCGCCGGGACCATCCTTTGCAAAAAACTGCAAATTATATCCAATCAATACATTTTTGACAGTCTCTTCCCTTTGCCAAACACATGTCCCGTCAGTCAGTTCTGCGTTATTTATATATGTCATGGACTCATCCCCCTGACCAAAGCAGCCAGAAGCGTCTTAATCTCATCCTCTATGAATGTTGACACCGCCGGCATCATAACTACAGTAAAAAGCACTACAAATATTCCGACAAATATTTTAAGCTGCATTCCGACAACAAACATATTCATCTGAGGCGCAATCCTCGCAAGAATTGCAAGTATAGCGTTCAGCATAAGCATTGCCGCAAACACAGGAAAAGCAATCCTGAAACCTATAACGAAATAATCTGACATGAATCCAATCACCTCAGTGTAAATAGATGCCGAAAATGTCACGCCCCCTATGGGAATTACATTATAGGTCTCAACAATCGCCGATATAAGATAGCGATACATTCCTGATACAATTAGAAGCAAAAGAAGTATATAGTAATAAAAATTGCCGAGTATACCCACCTGAATATTTGTCGTCGGATCCATAATCTGCGCCATAGCCAGACCTGTCTCCATATCGATAATTTTTCCGGCAAACATAATTATCTGGACGCAGAACGATGCCGCCGCGCCAAGAATAAGTCCTACAACTACCTCCTGAAGCACCAGCACCGCATACCCGATAACCCCGCTGTATGTATAAGTCATATCTGAATTGATGCTGTATACAATTACAGTGATAAAAAATGAAAGACCGATTTTTGTTCTCGCAGGTACGTTGGCTGTATTAAAAAAAGGCGCAACAAAGATGAAAGACGCAATACGCATTAATATTAATGTAAATAATTCAAACTGTTGAAGCGCAACCTCATACTGTATCATCTGTCAAGTGCCTCTCCCGTTTTTCTATGTAATATACTGCGAAAAATTCCCCCAAAGCTGATTAATAAAAGCAACTATCTCATTCAACATCCACGTTCCCATAACCATTATTGCAATGAGAATAGCAATAAGCTTCGGAACAAACGTGAGAGTCTGTTCCTGAATGGATGTAAGTGTCTGAAATAAACTTATTATTAATCCGACTATCATGGAAACAAGCAATATAGGAACTGAAGTTTTGACGATAACCCATACGGTCTGTCTTGCTATTGTTATAACGTCTGCACTGCTCATAATACTCTCCATTCTTTCCCAGACAGCATGTGCCTGTGCTGTACGCACAGGCACATGTTGCAGTTATACTCAATTAAATGTTGACATAAGATTTCCAATGATGAGATTCCATCCATCTGCCATAACAAACAAAAGTATCTTAAACGGGGTTGAAATTGTTGTAGGCGGCAGCATCATCATACCCATTGACATCAATGTTGATGAAACCACCATATCAATAACGATAAACGGCAGATAAATCAAAAATCCTATAATAAACGCAATTCTCAATTCACTTATAATAAAGCTCGGAATAAGCACCTGAAGCGGAATATCGTCCTCCGACGTCACGGAGCCCTCCTCAAACCCTGCAATCCTTAAAAAAGTATCCAAATCCTTAGTTGATACCTGTTTAAGCATAAATTCCCGTATAGGCTGTACACCGGCATCATATGCCTCCTCCGCCGAAATCTCGTTGTTGCTCAGAGGAACAAACGCGCTCGTATATACCTCGTTAAATGTAGGGGCCATTATAAAAAATGTCAAAAATAAAGACAAGCCCGCAATAATCTGATTAGGAGGCACTGTCTGCGTGCCAATGGCAGACCTTATAAAATGAAGTACAATTACAATTCTCGTAAAAGAAGTCAGCATCATCAGAATAGACGGTGCAACAGAAAGTACCGTAAGTACAAGAAGCATCTGCAGAACACTCGACATATCCGATCCGTCTCCGGCAGATATTCCAACACTGATCAAATTATTACCGCTGTCGGTATCCGCAGCAGCCACATGCTGAACAAAAAACACACACGACGCAAAAAATACCGACATTGCCAATGATATTATTAGCACCTTCTTTTTATACTTCTTAAAAAAATGTAACATTTTACTTAATTCCCGCCTAATCTTACGGCTTGTCCTTCTTAAACTTATCTAAAACTGCCCTAAAGCTTTCGGATTTCACCCGGGTAGAATTATCCCTGTATACTAAATCCTCCTCACAAACCTCACACAAATATGTGACAGTATCTTTACAAACTGCTATTGCAAAGCACTTATTACCTATTTTTATTATTTGAATGTACTTAGTGGATGAAATTTTCATCGTCTCGAGCACAATAATATTGCTCCCCGACATTTTTTCCTTTTGAAATCTCCCCACCCATCTTGTCGCAAAATATGTAAGCGCCACCACAAACGCAAAAATCAAAACCAATGTAATCAGCTGAGCAAACGCCTCTATACGACTGCCCGACACTGCAAGCAAAAGCATTATCCCAAAACCTTCCGAACCGCTTCAATAACTCTGTCTGCCTGGAACGGCTTTACAATAAAGTCCTTTGCTCCCGACTGAATTGATTCAATAACCATAGCCTGCTGACCCATAGCCGAACACATGATTACAGATGCATTCGGATCTAACTCTTTAATCTTTTTCAGAGCGGCAATCCCGTCCATCTCAGGCATAGTAATATCCATAAGAACTAAATCCGGCTTAACTTCGGCATACTTTTCAACAGCTTTAGCACCGTTTTCTGCTTCTCCTGCAATATTGTAACCGTTCTTTGTGAGAATATCCTTAATCATCATTCTCATAAACGCTGCATCATCGCATATCAAAATATTATTTGCCATATTATTTCTCCTATCTTTTATTCACTAAGATAACTTTATTGTATTATACATCATCCCAGCGCAATTTCCTATCATTTTTTTATTTTATTCATGCCATTTTAGGCACTCTTTATATTATTAAGACATTTTTTATTTGTCTTTAATAATCTCAGTAATTCTTACGCCAAAACTTTCCTCGATTACGACTACTTCGCCCTTTGCAACATATTTTCCGTTTACAAGAACGTCTATCGCCTCACCTGCGATTTTATTCAGCTCAACAATCGTTCCCGGCGCAAATTCGAGAATATCCTTGATAGACTTTTTAGTTCTTCCCAGCTCAACAGTTACTTCCAGCGGAACATCCATAATTAAATCAATATTTTCCTTCTGAGAAAGAGCATTGATGTCCCCTGAAAACGGCTGAAACGAAGCAGGCGCAACATTTACATCCTGCTGTGCTGTCTGCTGGTTAGGAGCATATCCGTATGCCATAGGCTGCCCCTGCGGCATTCCCATTGGAGGATAACCGTAAGGCATTCCCATAGGAGGATAACCGTAAGGCATTCCCTGCATCTGCTGTCCCTGAGGCGCAGCGTTTTGCTGAGCATTCACGCTGTTGTCAGGCGCTGCCTGCTGAGGCTGCTGCTGTGATACTGGCTGCTGCGCAGGCTGCTGAGACGCTGTCTGAGGCGCAGTATTCTGCTGTTCAGGCTCATCAGAAGGAGCAAATAACCCAAGCAGCTTTTTTGCAAACTCGATAGGATATAACTGCATAATCTCACTGTCTATCAAATCGCCTATCTGCATTTTAAAGGCAACCATAACAAACTCGCCGCTTAAGAAAACAGGAAGATTTTCAATAGGCTCGCTGTAGGTTTCTATCATATTGGCGATAGGAGGACTAATATCAATCTTTCTGTTAAACATAGATGACATAGATGTCGCAGCGGAGCCCATCATCTGGTTCATCGCCTCACCTATTGCACTGAGATGAAGCTCCGAGAGCGGCTCGTCATCGTTGACCTGACCTTCCCCTCCCATCATTAAATCAGTTATTATCTTAACATCCCTCTCCTTTAAAATAAGGACATTATTTCCGTCAATCCCCTCTCTGTATGAAATCTGCAGCATAACACAAGGTCTGTCATATTTCACTGACAACTCATCCCATGTGGCAACCGATACAGAAGGCGTTGTAATATCAACCCTCTGATTGAGCAGCGAGCTCAATGTAGTAGCCGCAGTTCCCATGCTTATATTTGAAATTTCTCCTACTGCATCCTTCTCTGAATCAGAGAGTACCAGTTGTTCTTCTGTCGATGGTTTATTTTCGTTCTCCTGCCGGGCACTGTTATCAGCATTATCAGAGCCGCTGACCCCCGCAAGTAATGCATTAATTTCATCCTGTGATAGCATACCATCCATTGTTATTCACTCTCCTCCCTGATAACTTCTGTTATCCTTACTGCATATTTATCATCTGAATATCCTGGCAATGCCATGAATTTACGGATATTTCCGACATACACTTCCAATTCTTCGTCTACATTGCGATTGACTTTAATAATATCTCCCACCTGCAGATTTGCAAAATCCGCAACGCTTATAGTACTGTTTCCAAGCACTGCCTTAATAGGTATCTTAGCTCTGCTGATAGCACTCTCGATAGTTTTTTCGTATGAATGCTCATCTTTTTCCCTCATTGTTGAAAACCAATACTTTGTATTGAGCTTATCAATTACCGGCTCTAACGTGTCGAATGGCAGACAGATATTCATAAGTCCCTCAACATCACCGATTTTAATATTAAGCGTTATGATCGCAATGGTTTCACTAGGAGATATAATCTGGGCAAACTGCGAGTTAGTCTCAATTCTTTCCAGCCGCGGTGAAATCTTTACAACATTCTCCCACGGCTCAAGAAACAGATTTACACAAATTGAAAAAATACGTTCAAGTATTGACAACTCTATCTCCGAATAGTCTCTCTCCTTGTCCAGCGATTGTCCGGCTCCTCCCAGCAGTCTGTCCACAATAGCAAACCCCAGATTGGATGCCATTTCCATGATAACATTTCCCGCCAAAGGCTCCATGCTTATTACTCCAAGCAGCACAGGATTGGACAATGCATTTGAAAACTCTGAATAAATAACAACCTCAGAATTGACAACATCAACCGTTACAGACTTACGAAGATATGCCGGAAGATTGGTAGCCATAAGTCTTGCAAAATGCTCATAGATAATTTCCAATGTTCTTAAATGTTCTTTTGAAAACTTTGCAGGTCTTGCAAAGTCATAATTCTTAACCTGTTTTTCCTCGGTATTTTTTGCCTCGTCAATGTCAAGCTCTCCAGTGCTTAAGGCTTTCAAGAGGTCATCAATCTCATTTTGTGATAAAACCTCACCCAAACTTCTCACCTCCCTGCGATTTTTCTCTTTTTTACAGTGCAATACTGCATTGTATATGCAGTCTCATCTTACTGTACAAGTATTTCCGAAAGAGTAACGGAACAGATTGCTTCTGTCTCAAACTGATCCTGCAGGGCTGTCAGAAGATTACTTTCAATAACCGTCTTGTTCTTAGTCACGTCATTGTAAGAATACTTTAAAGCCTCCGTTGTAATCTGGCTTACAATAAGCTTCATACCGTTGTTGATGCTTGTAGATTTTGCAGAGTAATCCTTAGCCTTTTTATTCAATCCGAGCGTAACCTTAAGAACAACATAGTGCGTCTTGCCGCTGTCCGTATAGGAAACAGTAATATTGCTGCTGTCGCCGCTTGTAACTTCAATATACTCAATATCGTCGATATTAACGCTTGTTCCCGTCTGAGAGCCGTTGGCAGCCATTCCAGCCGAATCCAAATCAATTATCTGACCCACCTTCTTTATCAGATTATTAGTCCTGTTATTTGTTGATACAAGCGAAAATGTCAAAATAACTGTCAGTATAAGGTTTATCAAAACCAATGCAAGCGTTATAACATTCAGCATACTCTTTTTCATAATCATAATCCTCCGCAGCAGTTAGCTGTTAAACGTATTATATATTTTTATCTCTACTCTTCTGTTCTGTGCCCTTCCCTCAGCCGTTGAGTTTGAAGCTATCGGAACATATTCGCCCCGGCCTGACGACATCATGGTCGTTGCGTCAAAGCCCTTGTTGTCGACCAGATGCTTAAACACAGAATACGCACGTTTCTGTGACAGCATCATATTATCAGGAAATTCAGATGTATTAATAGGCACATTGTCAGTATGACCCTCAATTATAATAAGATTATCATTATACTCATAAATGGCATCAGCCACCTTATCAATAAGTTCAACAGCTTCAGCTTTGAGTTCGGCTCTTCCCGAATCAAAAAGAATTCCGCTTCCAAGATTAAGCTCAACATACTTGCTTGTAGCTGTTATCTCGACCTGATCGGATACATTGGCTTCCTCCAAAGCATTCTCTATCGCCTCAGCCATCTGTTCAGACTCGGCAAGTCCCTCGCGCTCAACCTCCTCAAAAGCATCCTGACCTGTCTGCTCCTCAGGCTGGGAAAAGGAGCCGTCTGCACTCAGCCCGACGCTGTTGTAATAATCACCGATAGCGCTAAGCTGACTGGCGCCGCTTCCCACAAGTATACCCTCGTCGCTTAAAGCCGAGCCGCCGCTTGGGAGAACGCTGAACGCAGCCGAGAGAGACGCAGATAATTCCTGAAACTTCTGCTGGTCCATATTTGACATTGCAAACAAAAGAACAAAAAAGCAAAGAAGAAGATTCATCAAGTCGGCAAAGGTATTAAGCCAAAGCTGTGCCGGCTTTTCCGGTGCGGCTTTTCTTTTCATCGAGCTTCACCTCCAGCCTCCGTCTCAGACATATTGCTTCTTGCGCCCGGCGCAAGGAATGATTTAAGCTTTTCTTCTATAACTCTAGGGTTTTCTCCCGCCTGTATAGACAAAAGTCCCTCGATTATAATTTCCTTCATCTGATACTCGTTATCATTGATAAGCTTTAACTTATTCGAAATCGGCACGCACAGCCAGTTGGCAATCAATGAGCCATAAAATGTAGTAACAAGAGCCACAGCCATGTTTGGTCCGATAGACTCCATATCCTGCAAATCCGCAAGCATCAGGATAAGTCCTATAAGAGTACCTATCATACCCCATGCCGGACCGAGCGCCGCCCAGTTATCATAGAAGCCTGAGACCTTTTTATGTCTGGCATCCATATTGTCCAGCTCTGTCTCAAGAATTCCCCTTACCAGTTCAGGCTCTGTTCCATCCACAATAAGCAGAATTCCCTTCTTCATAAACTCATCATCCAGAGTGCCTGCAACCTCTTCAAGCGCAAGAAGTCCTTCTTTTCTTGCCACATTTGACAAATCAATAATCTTCCCTATAAGGTTACCGTAATCAAGCTTTGGGTCCTTAAAAGCCATTCCCATCCCCTTAATACAGGTAATAAAATCTTTTATTGTATATGAGCAAAGCATTCCGGCAAGCGAGCCTCCAAACGTAATAATTACTGAAGGCAAATCCCAGAAACTGTCAATAATCGCACTTACATCTGCGCTTGACAAAATTCCGAAAACAACCATTGCAAAGCCCGCAATCATTCCTATAAGTGTAGCTATATCCACTATGTAACACCATCCGTTTCTTTTATTTTATCTATTGTTTAACACTTTATTATCAATTCAAATTCGTGTATATCTTTCTTTTGTACTCTATCACCCTGTCAACAATATCACTGCTGCTCTCCTTGACAATATACTTAGTTCCGGTTGTCAGCGTTATGACAGTATCAGGCGTCTCCTCCACTGACTGGATGATGTCTGCGTTAATCACTATCTTGGTATCGTTAAAACGCGTCACACTAATCATAAATCTCCCTCAATAAATAATAATTCATAATTTCTTAACAGAAAACTCTGCTTTTAGTACTATTTCATAACTAGTACCTGAGATAACACTATGTATATTAAAACACTTTTCTTCAATTATTGCAATAAAACCCTCAAAATTTCTTGTCATTTTTGTTACATTTTGGTCTGCATAATAATTTAATAATTATTTAATTGCAGATAAAAAAAACAGACACGGAAACCGGATGCCTCCAATTATTAGATTTTGTTCTAACATTTGAGGGACAGTTCGGAATTTCCCGCATCTGTTTCTGCTGTTTATTATTAAATTATCATATTAAAATTATATTTATCACCTGTACATTTCTATTTATCTCTTAAGATTTATAAGCTCTTCAAGCAAGGTGTCAGAAACAGTAATAATTCTCGAATTAGCCTGATAACCTCTCTGCGTAGTAATCATGTTTGTAAACTGGTCCGCCAAATCGACGTTGGACATTTCAAGATAGCCGGATGTAATTGAGCCGTCATTTTCTGTAATATCCTGTCCGATGCCGTCAAACGAGCCAGAGTTCAGTGTTGCAGCATATAGATTATCTCCTACCTTTTCAAGACCGGCAGGGTTGGAGAAGGTTGTAACAGCAATCTGACCGATTACTTTTGTGTCACCGTTGCTGTAGCTGGCAACAATCTGACCGGCCTCGTCAATTCCGTAAGCCGTCATTTTACCTACCGCCTTACCTGCGCCGACGCCGTCAATGCCCATAGTGCTCTTAATGTCAGATGCGTCCGCATACATTGTAAGTCCTGAAGCATCAAGCGTAATTGTAGATGTAGCGCCGTTGTTTACGCCTATATTCGCAATATTTCCGGAGCCGTCCGCGCTGTTATCAGTAATAGTGAGAGAGAGATTTCCATTTCCAACCATTGAAGCTCCGGTATTTGTGTTGAATGTAACCTGTGTGTCACATGATACGCTCAACTCCGTCGGCTCTCCGTTCATTGTAACTGCCCCGCCCGTAAGGTTGTAGCTTGTAGTGCCGGCAGCATCATCCTTGCTGTCATAAGACAGTACAAGCGTAGCCTGGTACTCGTTTCCGAGAGTATCATAGAAATTAATCGTGAACGTAGTATCGCTTGTCGCTCTGGCATCAACATTTCCTGAAACCGTAACTCCTGTAGTAACAGATGGAGCAGTATACATAAACTCAGGGCTTGACACATAGAGAGGCTGCACTGTATCCTTTACCACGTTGCCGTCAGCGTCAACTCCCCATCCCATTACATTCGCACCGCTCTGTGTAACAAGCGCTCCGTTGGTATCCTGTGTGAAATCTCCTGCTCTTGTAAAATATGTATTACCTGCGCTGTTTACAATGAAAAACGAATCTCCGCTTATCATTAAGTCCAGCGCGTTGTCGGTACGCTCTGAAGCGCCCTGTGAAGAAATTGATGTTGAAATCGCGCCCACAGACGAGCCGAGACCAATCTGCTTTGCGTTAGTGCCGCCCTTACCTGTTGTCTGGTTAGGACCTGTCGCTGTCTGTGTCGTCTGATAATAAACGTCGCTGAATGTTACAGACTGCGATTTATAAGCTACTGTGTTGACGTTGGCAATATTGTTACCAATAACGTCCATTTTCGTCTGATGTGCCTTTAAACCTGACACAGCAGAAAATAATGACCTCATCATAATTATTGTCCTCCGTTTTCAGAACATGAATCTGACGTGCTGTTTGTGCTCCTTCTGGCAATCGGGAACAGCAAAGCCTCCTTATCGGTCCGGCTAAATAATCACAGCCCCGTCAATATTCGTAAAAATATTCTCTTCGTTGTTATTTTTGTCCATAGCTGTCACTACCGTATTATTCTGTGTATTGACAATAAACGCTAAATCATCCATGATTACCAGGGATTCCTTAATTCCTTTTAACCCCGCTTTTTGTGTTCCCACATTCAGTCTTGACAACTGTTCGTCAGTCAGCGTAATATCTCTCTGCTTAAGCCTCATATCGGCATGCTTTGAAAATTTAACGCCGCTCTGCGCTGTCTCGTCAACAATCTCAGCAATGCTTTTCTGCTTTGCCAAAATATCCTGGAATGACATTCCGATATTTTGGTTTGACGCTTCAGCGCTTCTGTTTTTACCGAATTTGTCCGCTGCCTGCAAGGTGGAAGTAAACCCGCCGGTTATGATATTATTCATAAGCAGCCTCCTTTAAAGCTTTATGCACTCTCGGTACTATCTTCAGTATTATCTGTATTTCCGTCCGATTCTGTTCCGTCAGTTCCATCAGTTCCTTCGGTTTCATCCGTTCCTTCAGTCCCATCTGTCACATCGTCACCGTCAGGATTAACCAGCTTGTCATAGTACTCATCGTCAAGCACTGTATCAAGATCCTCCAAATCATAAAGCTTTCCGTCGATTCCGAGATAAACCTTTCCGTCGATAACTTCCCAGTAATTAACCTTTCCCGCAATCATTCCGGTAGCGTTATAATTAGTTTTCATAATAACAGCTTTTCCCACGAGCGATGACGCCATCTGCTGCTCAACCTTGTTGCCCATCTCTGTCGTCGCCTCAACCTGAGTAAATGTCGCCATCTGAGTTATATACTGTGTATTGTCTGTCGGCTCAAGCGGGTCCTGGTACTGCATCTGTGCAACGAGAAGCTGTAAGAAATCATTTACATCAAGGCTTGAATTGCTCTTTTCGTTTTTCGTTGTGGAGCTGATGCTGCCGGACGTATTATCATACTCACCGTTGATAATATTGTTTAAAACCATTTTTTGCCTCCTTTCTTTAATTATGCCGAATACTCGACACTGCTGTTTTCATTGATATAGGTGCGCTCTTGTTCCTCGGAATTCTCTTCCTCATCAAAGTTAAGGTCATCGAGATTAATTTTTCTTGTCCCGCCGGCTTTATGGCTCTGCTCTTTTTGCTCCGAAAAATTCTGATTGCTCTCAAATGCATTTGTGTGAACAGTTATCTCAACTGTCTCAACTTTAATGCCCTGACTTTCAAAATTTTCCTTGAGTGTCAAGAGCTGATTTTCAAGAGCTTTCTTGACCTGCTCATTCTGAACATTAAGCTGTGCCGTGACAACGCCTTCTCTGACAGACACAAGAATATTTACCTTGCCCAGATTTTCCGGGGTGAGCTGGATTTCCATGCTCTGAAGTCCCTGTGTTGCGGTAAGCCTGATAGAATCCACAACCTGTCTCACAACATCCGCCGGGTTAATCTGGCTGGAACTGCTGTCAAATGCCGCCGCAAAACTCTCGGCTATGTTCTGAGTCACATTGATATTTGCCGTACCCGCCTGTCCTGACATGGCACTGCCGTCTGTGTTTTCTCCCAATGCCTGACCGCTTCCTCGCTGCATTGCGCTTTCCCTGCCCGATTGCTGTGTACCTGCCGTCAGCTTTTCACCGATTGCCTGTTCCAGCGTGTTCTGCCGAACATCTGTTTCAGATGTTTCATTCCTGACACTTTCTGTATCCTGCTGCATATTAATCACATCGTCAGGCTGCTGCACATCTCCTTGAACTGTTTCCGTATCGGAAACCGCTGCTGCCAGCGCTCTGAGTTCATCGGCAGTCATACCAAGCTGTGACGCTGTAACTTCTGTCTGGTCTGACAGAAAACTCATAATAGACTTCATTGACGAAGAAAGAGTATCATCGGTAATCAGCATCATTGCATCCGTTGTTCCGGTTGCCTGCATTACAAACTGTGTTACATTCTCCGGCAGAAGCAAATCTGACATAGTGAGTCCGAGTGTCGTCATTACTTCCTGAGCTTCTTCATCGGTAAGTCCCAGAAGCTTTTTTATTTCTTCAAGCACTCTGTTTCCCGCCTCTTCAAGCTTTGCCGCATCATCATCGCTGACAGGGCTGCCGTTATCAACCGTTTCCGTTGACGCGTTCTTTACAGCTGTGTCCGAAACATCATTTTCAGCTGCTGAAGTCTTTTGCCCTGCGTCACTGTCAGTCTTCGATGTCTTGTCAGATGAAGTTTTGACCGAAACACTGCTAAACTGCTCTTTGCTGTTCGCCGTTGTTGTCTTTGATGCGCTGTTTGCAATTGATTTTGCCATGACATCTCCAAAACTGTTTGAGCCTGTGATTTTTGCGCTGCCCGACGGAAACAAAGAATCCGCCGAAGCGCTTTTTCCTGTTCCGTTTATCGCTGCACTAACCATCTTATCCTCCTTTCATAAAATATTATATAGTAAATTACCGGAAAAAAATCAAAATTTTTAATATTCTCCCGGTAAATTCACCCGTCTTCAAGCTATGTTTTCATATAGAAAAAGATTATAGAGTCAGCCTGCGAACTTTTTCGCAAATATATTTTATACAAAATCTAATTAAGGAAACATAATCTTTGTCAGCTTTCCTGCATATACAGGGTCCATTTCCGCCATAATTGCAGCTCTCTGGTCAGGAGTCATGCAAAGAAGAATCTTTGCCAATATATCCGTATCTCCTGTCATCTCCTCCATAATTGCAGCGGCATTCTCCGGGTCCATAGACGAATAGGTTGTCGCCCAATCCTGAATTTCCTGTGAATACTGAAGCTGTTCGCATACTTCCTTATAAAGAGCAGCCGCATTATCCGGACTGATTTCCTCATACCATTTTTTGTATTCCTCTATATCAGGAGCGTTGTCAGTAAACACAACCTCCCTGTCAAACTCTTCCTTCAGCTTCTCAAAATTCTCCTGGTTGTCCTCATATACCTTGAGCCTTGCGACCTCAGCCTCCAGCTGCGCAATTCGCTCCGAACTTTCCGTACCGCTGTTCTGATACTGCGAAAGCTCTTCCTCAAGCTCTTTTATTCTCTCTACCGCTTCTGCCAGATTTTTATATTTGTAGCCTGTCTCCTCCATAACTTCCTCATCGCTCTTTTCAGGCAGTATTCGGTTAATCACAGGAACATTCTCTAAAAACGGCCGCAGCATGCTTCCTACCCCGCCCACGTCCATTTTGATGAGCAGTGCAAAAATCACCAGCCAGATAACAATAATAACTGCAGCAAGAAGCACTCCGGTAATACCGCCGCCCTTTTCTTCTTCACTCAACTCGTTATCGATACCAAGATTATCTTCCGGCTTATTCTTTTTTCTCTTTGCCATGTCATCCAAGTTCCTTCCGTCAAATTATTTATCCCTATGAATCTTCACTTTTATCATTATAAGTAAAGCTTACCAATTGGTCAATTTCTTTCTTTTCCTCGGCGTTAAGCTCTTCCTTAAATTCCTCAAACGCCTTTTCTCTGAGCTTTTCATAAATCTTGCGCTCCTGCATAGCCTGATTGAGCTTTTCCCTGATTCTGTCAAGATTGCGCTGCGCCAGTCTTACCGCAAGCGCCTGCTGCTGCATAAGCACCTTTATCGTCTCTATATAGCCGTTGTATTTTTTCAGCTCTCCCAGCTCAAGCCTGTCGGCAGAGAGCCTTTTGAGTTCATTCTCATATTCTCTTCTTCTCTGAATAAGCTTTTTGAGCTTATTTTCCTCCTGCAAAAGCTTTGCGCTCGCCTCGGCAAATTCCGTCTTTACCTGAGTCTCAAGCCTCAGCTTTATATCCAGGATATTCTGCATTTTGTAAACAAATTTAGCCATACTCTATCAGCCGGCCTTTCCCGCCTCAAACGAATCGTAATCGCTGAAGATGTCGCTTAACATCTTTATCTCCTCCTCAAACGAAAACTTTTCGTCCGTCTGCTGCACAAGGAACTTATTTACCGCATCGATTTTTGATATGGCATAATCAATATTTCTGTTGCTTCCCTTCTTGTAAGCTCCTATGTTAATAAGGTCCTCCGCCTCGTTGTATGTAGCCAGAACATTTTTGAGACGACCAGCCATTTTTTTGTGCTCCTTAGTAGAAATCTGGCTCATGCACCTCGAAATACTCTGTAATACATCTATAGCAGGATAATGATTTTTATGACCTAATTTTCTTGAAAGCATAATATGCCCGTCAAGAATACTTCTCGCTGTATCTGTGATAGGCTCATTGAAATCATCGCCGTCAACAAGAACTGTATAAAGCCCTGTTATAGAACCCTTTTCCGCCATACCTGCCCTTTCCAGAAGCTTTGGCATCTCGCTGTATACACTGGGAGGATACCCTCTTGTAACCGGAGGCTCGCCTGAAGCAAGACCTATTTCACGCTGTGCCATCGAAAATCTGGTAAGAGAATCCATCATGAGAAGCACGTCTTTCCCCTGGTCCCTGAAATACTCCGCAATCGCGGTCGCCGTTTTGGCAGCTTTATTTCTTATAAGAGCAGGTTTATCCGATGTGGCAACAACGAGCACGCTTCTTCTCATACCCTCTTCGCCCAAATCCCTCTCAATGAACTCACGGACTTCACGTCCGCGCTCTCCAATCAAAGCAATTACATTAATATCCGCCTTTGTGTTTCTGGCAAACATTCCAAGCAGCGTGCTCTTTCCGACGCCGCTTCCGGCAAAAATACCTATACGCTGCCCCTTTCCTACGGTAAGCAGACCATCCACCGCTTTTACCCCCAAAGGAAGCACCTGATTTATTATAACTCTCGACATAGGATCAGGAGGCGACGCCTCAACCGAATATGTCTCAGTCAGACCTAAATCAACACCGTCAACCGGATTGCCCAGCCCGTCCAGAGTGTGACCGAGAATTGCGTCCCCGACCTTTACTCCAAGAGGACTCTCTGTGTTCTCGACAATACATCCGGGGCCAATCCCTCCAACATTGTCAAAAGGCATCAAAAGCACCCTTGAATCCTTAAACCCAACAACCTCCGCAAACAAAGTCTGAGACTTGTCCGGTGAATATATTTTGCATAAATCATTAAGTTTGGCGTCAGGTCCGACCGACTCAATCGTCAGCCCTACAATCTTAGACACTTTACCAAGCTTTTTATAGAAGGATTCCTGCGCTAAATGCTCATATTTTGCTCTGTTGATAACCGACACTACGCATTCCTCCTTAATCCATACAGCTAAGCATTTTTATTTTCTTAATAAGATTATTCAATTCTATATCAAGGCTACAGTTAAATACGCCTCCGTCAGTCTCTATAATGCACTGATTTCTTTCAAGAGTCTCATCCGGAGTTATCTCAAGCGTAATCTCTTTTGTCATTGCACAATATATTTTCCCCTGATTATTAATCAGAAATTTATAATCTTCAGGTGAGGTCTTAATCAGGAACTCATGGCTTTTATCTGAATTTTCCAGAGTGCTGTTGATAAGATGAAGCAATATGCTCTTATCATCCTCGGCCACAGTGAGTATAACCTTTTCAAACACCCCGGTCAGCACATCTACAAGCTCCGGCTCAATTTGTTTTTTTCTCTGTATGTATTCAGCCTCAAGCATTTCGCTCTTCTCGCAAAATTCCTGCCGGAGCTTTTTTTTGGCGTCTTCAAGCTCCGTCAGTGCCTCGCTCTGACCTTCTTTATAGCCGCGCTGTCTTGCTTCCTCCTCCAAATGCTTTATCTGTTCCTGAGCCTGTTCTATAATCTGCTGCGCCTGCTCGTTTGCATTGTCGAGAAGCTTCTGAGCCTCCTCTTTCATTTCCTGAATCTGTATGTTAATCTGTTCTTCAGTTACCGCAGTCTCCTGACCGGCATCCTCCTCATCTGTTGTGAGCCGTTCAACCACATCAGCTGTAAGACCGTTTATAAATCCGTCTCCCGCAGCCCTTCCGTCGGCAGCATTTGCTTCCATAATCGCCTGAAGTTTTTCTTTTATGAGCTCATTGTAATCAATGACTCGCTCATCTCTGCTTATTGTTGAACCCTTTTTCAATAAATTAGACAATTATCTCGTCACCTCCGCCTCTGGCAATAACGATTTCAGCAGAGTCCTCCAGCTTTCTGATAACATTAACAATCTTCTGCTGTGCCTCCTCAACATCCTTCATACGCACAGGGCCCATATATTCCATATCTTCCTTTATCATTACAGCAAGACGTTTTGAAAGGTTGTTCAGAATTACATTCTGAACTTCCTCTGTTGCACCCTTGAGTGCAAGCGCCAAATCAGCATTATCAACATCACGCAGCACTCGCTGAATTGCTCTGTCGTCGAGAGTAAGAATATCCTCGAACACGAACATCTTCTTGCGGATTTCGTCTGCAAGTTCCGGCTCTTCCACCTCCAGAGTTTCCATAATATGCTTTTCCGTTCCTCTGTCCACGGAATTTAAAATGCTTACAATAGCATCTACGCCGCCGACAATCGTGTAATCCTGATTGACCAGTGAAGAAAGCTTGCGCTCAAGAACTTTTTCCACCTGCTTTATAACATCAGGCGACGTTCTGTCCATCTGTGCAATTCTCTTTGCCACGTCCGCCTGCTTTTCCGGCGGCAGAGCAGATAAAACCATAGACGACTGCGCAGCCGGAAGATATGAGAGAATAAGCGCTATAGTCTGAGGATGCTCGTCCTGAATAAAATTGAGAAGCTGGCTTGGGTCAGTCTTTCTTATAAACTCAAAAGGACGAACCTGAAGGCTTGCCGTGAGCTTGCTTATAACATCCTTAGCCTTTTCCTCCCCGAGCGCTTTCTCAAGAAGTTCCTTCGCATATCCGATACCTCCCTCAGCAATATACTGCTGCGCAAGACATATCTCATAAAATTCGCTTAACACCTTTTCCTTTGTCTGAGGTGAAACACTGCTTGTATTTGCAATTTCAAGGGTGAGCTGTTCAATTTCCTCCTCCTTGAGATGCTTGAATATTTTGGCAGATTTTTCAGGTCCGAGTGTAATCAGCAGGGTTGCCGCCTTTTCAACACCGTCCATCTCCTTTTCACTGCTCTGTGTACTTCTTGCCATTGTTTGCCTCCGTAATTAAAAACTTATTGCGTTGAGAGTATTATTCCCAGCCTTCATTAAGCCAGTTGCGCAAAAGCAGCGCCACCGCTTCCGGATTTTCGTCGACAAACTTCTCGATTGCCTTTCGAGTCTCCGATTTTTCCTGCATGTCAATCTCATCCACAGCAGGCTGATTTTCTCTCGTCTGAGCAAGCATCTGTTCAACAGACAGCTCCGGCTCTGTCTCCTCGACAGTGAGCGGTCTTGCGCTTCTTATTACTACAAATGCCAGCAAGCCGAGTATAACCACAGCAAGCGCAATCTGAAGCCAGAATGTAGCCGTTCTGAATACCGTGCTGCCCTGACTGTCCTCAAAATAAGGTCTCTGGTAAGCGAGAACGGATATATTATCCGCCGCTATACCTGTTCCCGCAGATATTAAATCTATCCATGTCTGGTCTACTGTCTGTGCAACAGGCTGAGTGTTCTGACTCTTGAACTCTTCCCAAGTCATATTGTCAAGATAGCCAAGATCCCGGCACTCATCTTCATTGTAAATGATATTGTCTATAAATGTTACGGCAAGACTTGACTCGTCATACACAATTGAGCCCGGCTCTCTTGTTGTCGTTGTGACAAGAGAATTAGGCATATACTGATACTTATGTATCTCATATGTAGAAGTGCTTCCGGTACCGTCAGTTATTTCATATGTAGTATTATCGTCATCGTTTGACGTGGTTCCCGGCGTACCGCCCGCACCTGATGTTCCCTCTGACACCTCGTCATACGACTCGCCGAATATGGCCTGGTCATCCCCCTGCGTCGAGTACTCCGTCGCTATTGTATTTACCGCATCCCAATCAAGCACATAGTTCAGAGTAAGGTTTACATCATCATACATGCCAACTGACAGAAGTCCCTTCCTCAGCGAATTAATTGTTGTAGCCTCTATCTGACCTTTGTACTTTTGTTTTCCGGCATAGCTCACACCCGAAACCGTTCCCGAATTGCTGAGCCCCGAAAATAATGTAGTTCCGTCGTTTCCTATAATTGTAATATTATTTGTCGTACTGTTGCCCACGGCAGTCGCCAGGAAATTAGCGATACTCTCCGCCGTGTCGTCTCCAAGCGTTTTGCTTGTTTCGAGAACGACACCGACCGAGGTTTCAGATGTTGTAGAATAAAACGAACTGCTGTCATCAGGAATATCAACCGTAACGGTTGCCGACCTGATTCCATCCATTCCCTCCAAATCAGACGCAAACTTGGATTCAAGATAATGCGCATATTGCTTTGTCTTGTCCGACTCCGTTGTAGTAAAGCTGCTCTGCATGGCATCATCAAAAGAATATCCGTCAGACTGTATATCCTCGGATGCTATCGCCATTTTAGCGTTTGTCAGGTCCTCTTTTCTGACCTTTACAATAAGAGTATTATCCTGTACCTGATAATCATATCCCTGCTCGGTAAGAATAGATGTGACACTGTTTAACTCTGTATAATCCTCACATGTTGTGAGCACCTGATAATTCGGACGCGTCACAGCAAATGCAATAATTGCGATAGCGACAACAATCACCGCAACCGTACTTATAATCAGGGTTTTTTGTTTTACAGTCCAGTTCTTCCATGTATCTACTATTCGATTAACAATCTGTTTTAATCGTTCAGCCATTGTACCTTATTACTCCCACTCATCAAATTTGCATATTCATTATTTCTTTATATGCCTCTAAAGCCTTATCTCTCACCGCAACCGTAAACTGAAGAGCAATGTTAGCCTGCTGCTGATACACACCTAACTCATGAGTGTTAGTAAGATTGCCGAGTGCAAAATCTATCTCTGCCTGCTGTGCCTGCTGTACGTAATCATTTGTACTTTCCACAAGTCCGGATACAGCGTTATAAATAGAATCAAAAGTCTGGTCAGTGTCTATTTTATCCGCGTTAGTTCCCAGTGTCACAGACTGTTTCATCGCGTCTGTAACCTTTGTTACATAGTCGCTCCCCAAACTGTTAATTGCTGATGTTATATCCATAATATTCCTCATTTCTGCGCTGCCTTTTACACATATCAAGTTTGCTGCGGCAACGCAGACACAAACTTGTCAGCGAAAGAATTATAAAACTCTTTCACTTTCAGCCGCCATGTATGTATTCATGGCACAACAGCATGCCGCGTGCCAAACTATGCCTGTCCTATCGTAAGTCCCTTATTTGCCATTGTCTTGCTTGCATTAAAAGCTGAAATGTTAGCCTCATAGGAACGCGATGCGTCTATCAAATCCGTCATTTCCTGAACAACATTTACATTCGGGTATGTAACATATCCGTTCTCGTCTGCATCCGGATGAGACGGGTCATAAACCAAATTCATATCCGTCGATGTATCCTCATATATAGAAGTAACCTTAACACCGTCTCCAAGCCTTCCTCCGCTTGCATTCCTCAGGGCGCTTGCAAATGACGAGCCGTTGCTGTTTGCCCCGGTTATTGCCGTTGCCGAAGAAAGCGTCTTCTCCGTAAATACAACAGCCTTTCTGACATAAGGTGTTCCATCGGAAGTTCTTGTCGTGTTTGCGTTTGCAATATTCTGTGATATTACATCCGTTCTGAGCTGCTGTGCTGTCATTCCGGATGCGCTTATATTAAATGCCGTAAACATTGACATAGCATTATCCTCCTGAAATTATTTTATAACTGTTTTAAATCTTGAAAATTCATTATTGATACTGTCAATCAGCGCATTGTAATTAATCTGCTCTGATGCAAGTTCAACATTCTCAGTTGACAGGTCTACATTATTTCCGTCAAGCCTGTAAGAAAGTGTTGAGTTATCCGTATAAGTTCTCATTGTGACATCCGACAAATCAACACTGTTAATCTTTTTTGTCAATGATGCATCAGGGCTTCCTGCCTGCTCTATTGCAGAATTAAGATAAGTCTTGAACTCAACATCCTGCCTCTTATAGTTAGGTGTATCAACATTAGCTATATTGTTAGTCAATACCTCTTCTCTTGTCCAACTGGCATCTGCCGCTGCCTTTAACACATTCACATAGCCAAATATTCCCGTAACCATGTAAAACCTCCATTCTGCACATAAATCCTATATAATTTTTATCAAATCATAATTCGACATACTAAGCCTAATATGTATTATAGAATAAAAATGACGAAAAATAAAGCAAAAATTAAAAAAAGATAGAGCCCATACCAAAAAATTAGACATTGTATAAAGGCTCCATCCTTTTTATAATATCAATCCATTTATATTCCTGTGCTTTGATAACAAAAAATACAATTATAAAGACTATTCGTCATATTTTTTCAATTCATCAAACACTACTTCATTTATGACTTTAATATAAGTCCCTTTCATTCCCGATGAACGCGACTCAATCACTCCGGCGCTCTCAAATTTCCTGAGTGCATTTACTATTACAGACCTTGTAATTCCAACTCTGTCAGCAATTTTACTTGCCACCAGAATTCCCTCAGTACCGTCAAGCTCTTTAAAAATATGTCTTATCGCCTCAAGCTCAGAGGTTGACAAAGTACTTATAGCAGACTTTACAATCTGTTTCTTTCTTACAACCTCGGCATTTTCCTCGTTGACTGAACGCATCATCTCAAGTCCCACAACAGTAGTTCCGTATTCGCATAAAATAATATCATCAATCTCATAAGAGCTGTCGTTTTTATACATAAACAGTGTTCCGAGTCTCTCTCCGCCTATTTCTATAGGTGCAATAAGTGCCTGGAACTTCTTCACGTTATCCATAGCAAACCCTAATGTCGCCAGATTAACATTTTCTTTTGTAGAGAGAACACTTAAAAGACGCTCATTTAGCATATTGTCGACAAACCCGCCGACTCTGTCATATATGAGCTCGTCTATCACATCGACCCCCTTATAAAATCCTGTTCCTAAAACCTTTCCCTTTTTGCTTATCACAAGAATATTCGACTCAAGAATACCGCTTAAAACATCACAAATGTCACTAAACTCCACTCTGTGCGAATGATTATTGTGCAGTAACTTATTGATTTTTCTTGTCTTATCAAGCAGCTGAACGCTCATATTGTACCTCCTACACGCCCGAAATGAAACAATTACTCTCATAACTCATTAAATCTCTATAAATGTTAGCACATTTCAGTTATAAAAACAACAGTTTTCGCACAATTCTTATCAATTCTTGCTTTTTAATTACAGACTTATTTTAATACACGTTCTTTTTTATTCTCGTTCTCACCAATCTTACTCTCTGCATATCCACACGTTTCATCGGCACAAGCAATTTTATTTCCCTTCTCTACCATGTACCCTCCGCATTTAGGACATTTCTTTGACACAGGTTTCTGCCAGCTCATGAAATCGCATTCCGGATTATCCTCACACCCAAAATATCTTCTGCCTTTTTTGGTCTTCTTAAGAACAATATCTTTGCCGCATTTAGGACAAGCCACTCCTATTTTCTCAAAGTACGGTTTAGTATTGCGGCATTCGGGAAATCCCGGGCAGCCCAGAAACTTCCCGTGAGGACCATATTTTATAACCATATTTCGTCCGCACTTTTCGCATACAACGTCAGTAACTTCATCCTCTATCTTGACATTCTCGAGCTCTTTCTCAGCTTCCTTCACCGCCTCATCCAGGTCAGGATAGAAATTTCTGATTACTTCCTTCCACTTAACCTTGCCCTCCTCTACACTGTCGAGAAGCGCTTCCATATTTGCGGTAAAGTTTACGTCAACTATCGAAGGAAACGCCTTTTTCATAATATTGTTGACAGCCTCGCCAAGCTCTGTCACATAGAGATTTTTATTTTCCTTTGCCACATAATGCCTTGCAATAATCGTTGTTATTGTAGGCGCATAGGTACTCGGTCTGCCGATTCCAAGCTCTTCAAGCTGCTTAACAAGAGATGCCTCTGTAAAATGTGCCGGAGGCTGTGTAAAATGCTGCTCCCCTTTAATATCAATAAGTTTAATCTGCGAATCTTCATTAATACCGTTCATCAGAGCTTTATTTTCCGATTTTTCATCTTCCTCCTTGTATACAGACAAAAAGCCTTCAAATTTAATCTTAGAGGCAGATACCGTAAAGCGATACTTTCCCGCCGCAATCTTTACCGATGCAGTCTCATAAACTGCCGGGCTCATCTGACTCGCAGTAAATCTTTTCCATATAAGCTGATAGAGTCTGAACTGGTCACGGGACAAAGATTCCTTAATCATAACAGGACTGAGGCTTATATCCGTAGGCCTGATTGCCTCATGCGCATCCTGTATCTTCTTGCCCTCCCTGCCGGACAATGCATGTTCACCCGCATACTCACTTCCGTACTGTTCCTTTATATATTCTGACGCCAGATTGACGGCTTCATCTGCCACACGCGTAGAATCAGTTCGCAGGTAAGTGATAATTCCGACAGTGCCTCTTCCTGCAATATCAACGCCTTCATATAACTGCTGCGCGAGACGCATTGTCTTCTGTGTGGAAAAATTGAGCTGTTTTGCAGCCTCCTGCTGAAGAGTACTGGTTGTAAACGGAAGAGGAGACTTCTTCACTCTCTCGCCGTGCTTAACGCTCTCCACTGTGAAACTGCTATTCTTTACTTCATTTATTATATGCTCTGCGTCATCGCCGTTTTTTATTTCTATTTTTCCGTTCTCATCGCCGTAAAACTTTGCCTTAACAACTGTTTTCTCGCCTTTTACACTCAAATCCGCGTCTATTGTCCAGTATTCATCAGGAATAAATGAGTTAATCTCATCCTCTCTGTCACATATTATACGCAATGCCACAGACTGTACTCTTCCCGCGCTAAGCCCCCTTTTTATCTTTGCCCACAGAAGAGGACTTATGCGATAGCCAACCATTCTGTCAAGCACTCTCCTTGACTGCTGTGCATCAACTAAATCCATATCAATCTTTCTTGCATTTTTAATGGATGCCTTAACTGCATTCTTGGTAATCTCATTAAATGTAATCCTGTATATATCCTTGTCCTCAAGTTTAAGAGCTTTTGCAAGATGCCATGAAATCGCCTCACCCTCGCGGTCAGGGTCTGTCGCAAGATAAACCTTATCTGCCTTTTTTGCCTCTTTTCTCAGCGCCGCAAGAATATCCCCCTTTCCTCTGATTGTAATATACTTCGGCTCATAGTCATTTTCGATGTCAACGCCCATCTGACTTTTAGGCAAGTCTCTTATATGACCCTGAGATGCCATTACCTCATAATTAGAGCCAAGAAACTTCTTAATAGTCTTAACCTTCGCAGGAGACTCTACAATAACCAGATACTTTGCCATTTTATTAACTTCCTCCCAAAATCTATCACTTAATCCTGATATAACAGTTTTTTGAAACCTCCTCAACATCCCCCTCCAACTGCAGCATGAGAAGTTCCTCTGTAACTGTTGAAATATCAAATCCAGTTTCACTGATAATCTCATCCGTATTTTTTGGATGCAAACCGAGAACACTATACACCATATTTTTTTTACTTGCAAGCAGATTTCTGTCCTGCAATTCGGAGCAGGACGCTGTATTTTCCGAATTAATATTCTCTGTAAAAAAATTTTTATTATGTATTTCTTTATTTTTAAGAAGAAGGCGACTCACAGGACTGCATTGCATAATATCTTCCGGAGCCGTTATAATCATAGCTCCGTCCTTAATTAACTTATTGCACCCCTCACTCATTCTGTCATCTGCCCTTCCCGGAACAGCCATGACGTCTCTGTTCTGTTCAAGAGCCTGGTCCGCCGTAATCAATGCACCGCTCCTTGCTGCTGCCTCAACCACAATCACAACATCAGACAGCGCGCTTATTATTCTGTTCCGCTCAGGAAACCTCCACGCATCAGGAGGTGTTCCCGGCGCATATTCAGATATGACACCTCCGCTCACAAGCATCTTATTATAAATATCAGCATTATCTGCCGGATAACATATATCCGTACCGCATCCGAGCACACCGCACGTATAACCTTTTGCCTCAAGACTTCCCCTGTGCGCTGCCGCATCTATCCCCGATGCAAGCCCGCTCACAACCTGTATGCCCATCTCGGCAAAGCTCCTCGCAAGCTCAAAAGCCATTTTTCTCCCGTAAAACGTACAGCCTCTGGCCCCCACAACCGCCACAGAAGGCCGTTCATCACACGGCAGACGCCCTATACAATATAAACCAAGCGGAGCGTCAAAAACATTTATCAGTCTTTGGGGATAATCCGGATGTTCCATATGCACCCAGTTTATATTATTTTCTTTAAGTTTCACAAAATTTTCGTATATCTTACTGTCTTTTGCGGCAGCAGTTATATTCGAGACGTCTCTCCGACTTATAGAAACCGCTTCTGACAGCATATAAGCATCAGCCTCAAACACCTTTTGCGCACTCCCGAATTTTTTTATAAGACTTCGCTGCTTTGCTCGTCCAATCCCCGGTATATTACACAGCCAAAACCAATAAAATCCCTTATCTTCCATAATCACCCCATTCCATGCTTCTGTAAGACACCGCCTCGCTTAAATGTCTTATCGATATGTGCTCCGACTCCTCCATATCCGCTATTGTCCTCGCTGTTTTTAGGACTTTGTGATAACCCCTCACAGTAAAATTAAACTTATCAAAGGCAAGCTCCATTATCCTTCGTTCACTTTTTCCCATAACACAGTATTTCTTAATCTGCTGCGGCGACATCTGAGAATTAAACTCTATTCCCTCTCCGCTGAATCTCTGTCTCTGTATATCCCTTGCCCTATTAACAACAATACGCATATTCTCGGATGTATATTCCCGGCAGTTATTATCCGGTTCACCAAAAACTTTTCCGAATTCCGCCATATTTTTTAAGTCTGATAAACCTCTTTCCTCCGTCTCACTCTTCAGACCGGCAACAGCTTTAACCCCCACGCTCTCTACATGTACGCAAATGTCAAATCTGTCCCGCACCGGACGGCTTATTCTCCCGAGATAACGCCGCACCTGTGCGTCAGAACATCCGCATCTGTCCCTGTCCGGATAATATCCGCACCTGCATGGATTCATCGCTGCAACCAGCATAAAATCAGCCGGATATATATACTCCCTGCCGTTTCTGACAATGCGAATAATTCTTTCCTCCAGCGGCATTCTCAATGCATCCAGCAAAGTCCCCGAATACTCGGTGAACTCATCCATAAACAGAACGCCCTTATCAGCAAGCGTAATTTCACCCGGAGCAGGCACTGCTCCTCCTCCCAACAAGCCTGCCTCTGAAATGCTGTGATGAGGACACCTGAAAGGTCTCTGTGTTATAAGACCGCACTCCTTAAGCTTTCCGGCGGCACTGTATATTCTTGTCACTTCAAACTGCTCTTCGCCTGACATGGCAGGCATTATTCCCGGAATTCTCTTTGCTATCATAGTCTTTCCGCCTCCCGGCGGTCCAATATACATAATATTGTGATTTCCCGAGACAGCAGTAAGCGTTGCCCTTTTTGCCGCCTCCTGCCCGCATATATCCGCAAAGTCATAATCTGCTCTAAGCTTTCCATGTTCAACCTTTGAAACAGCTCCTCTGTATTCCCGAGCTTTTTTCAGCTCCACTTCTCCCTTGAAAAAACCTATAAGCTGCGAGACATTACTTGTTCCGATAACCTCTATCCCCTCAACCAATGCGCCCTCATTAAGATTACATTCAGGGATAATGCATCTTAAAAAGCCTCTGTCTCTCGCTTCTGCAACGCATGCAAGTATGCCGTGAATTCCGTTAATCTTTCCGTCAAGACTCAGCTCTCCAAGCACTACGGTTGATTCGAGCGACTTCATATCAATATGTCCGTTTGCTGCCAGAATACCTGCTGCAATGGGCAGGTCAAATCCCGTCCCCGCCTTTCTTATATCAGCAGGAGATATATTAATCATCAGCTTTTGAGGTCTGAGCACAATGCCTGAATTCTTTATGGCAACTCTCACGCGCTCCTTGGCCTCCCTCACCTGAGCCGCAAGATACCCGCTCATCTCAAAGCACGGAATACCGTCGCCCGAATCCGTCTCCACTCTGACTATACACGCCTCCAAACCTGCCAGCGCCACGCTGAAAACCTCACTGTACATATATCATCCCTCACATTAACAAAAGCATCATTTATATACCAATAATATATATTACATTTTAATTTTTGTCAATTTATTTTATATATTTTTAATATTTAACGCAGGTAAAAAAAAGGACAAAACACAATCTCAGTGTTTTGCCCGTTATGGAGTAAATTAAAGATGCTCCTTTACATAACATGAATCCCATGCATATTCGACAGCGCTCTTTGCACTGATAACTCCCTTTGAGCAGAGGGCAATCAGCGCGTCATCCATTGTTATCATTCCCTCTTTTTCACATTCCCGCATCGCTGACAAAATACAGCCGGTATCCCCTTCCTTTATAAGCCGCCTTATCGGATCTGCCGCGTACATTATTTCAAATGCGGCGACGCGTCCGGCCTTATCTTCTCCGGGAAGCAGCTGCTGTGATATAACTGCCTCAAGCACCATTGAAAGCCGCAGCCTCATATTCTGCCGGCTATGCGGCGGATATGCAGCAATAATTCTTTCAATCACTGACTGAGCTCCGGCTGCTCCAAATGTCGAGAGCACGAGATGTCCCGTTTCCGCCGCTGTGACTGCTGCCGAGACAGTATCTAAATCCTTTATTTCCCCTACAACTATCACATCAGAGTCTTCGCGCAGCGCCGCCCTTAACGCCTCGGCGCAGGACATCGCATCTGTGCCGATTTCTCTCTGATCGACAACAGCCTTTTCATGACAGTGCACGTATTCTATCGGGTCTTCAATCGTAATTATGTGGACATTCCTCTCCTTGTTTATTTTATCTGTAACAGCCGCCAAAGTAGTGGTCTTTCCGCTTCCCGAAGCTCCAGCCATAATCACGAGACCTCTTTTTTTGTAAGACAAATCCATTACCGCTTCGGGAATGCCGAGCTGTTCTGCCGTCGGAAGCTTTTCATGAATAATACGAATCGAACACGCTGCACAGCCCCGCTGTCTGAATACATTAACTCTGTATCTTTCATCCCCCGGAACTGATAACGCAAAATCCGCTTCGCCCTTTTCCCTGTATATTTTAAGCTGCCGCTCATCCATAACAGAAAAGACTATTCTGTCAAGCTCTTCATGCGCAAGCTCAGGATAATCAAGTTTTTCAAGACTTCCGTTCACACGCACCATCGGAGGCGCACCCGCAGTCAAAAGTACGTCTGACGCTCCTTTTTCTCTTGCAGCCGCAAGCATATGTTCCACTGTCAACATTGTATTTTTCTCCTTATCTGTCTGCATTTAATAACTTCTTTATAATAATTAAATATTAACATCAAAAATATTATACATATCAGCCTTATCTCCTACCGAACTCTGAAAGAGCTGCTCATAATCAGTCGAACACTTATAAATATTTTTGTAATCGTCATTGGCAATCCTGAATTTACCGTCATACGTAACATACCCCTGGCTGAACTCAAACACAAAATAAACCTCGTGTCTGTCATCTCCGTTCACTATCTCTGCGCTGTACAGATAATATATATAGTTGTCAACACTGCCCTCCAAAGCATTTTTTCTTGAAAGGAACTTAACTCCCGTCAGCGAAACATTTTCGGCATGCTCGTCATTTGGCATATACAGATAGCTTTCATCTCCTGTCGCCCTGTACATAAGCCTGAAAGTCATATCCTCGGTCTCGGCTGCAATCGTATCCCGGCATGCCGTATCAAGCTCCCTCAGGACTTCCGTGTCAAGGTCGCCCGCATCACTCGCATAAGAACTCAGCCTGTCGGCAATATAAGTCTGCTCCGTGACATCAACAGCGTAGCCGTGCCTTGACAAATCAGACTTATCCGCGGTGCAGCTCACCCTTACAGTGTCGCCTGTCTTTATTCCAGACGTCTTATCAGGTTTAAATTCAAGCTGGGAAAGATACTCATTATCCCAGTTGTTAGTCACGATAACGTAAGCCTCCGGGCTTATTCCCCCGAAAACAACCTCTACATTTGAAAACAAATCAATCTTTTCGCCGCTTCCGATATTTTTAGCCCTTACATTATACTGTTTTTTCCCCACTGTAACTCCGGCGTCTTTAGCAGCCTGCTCATCATATTCCACATACACCGTAAGCTTGTCGCCGTTTGAAATATCGCTCTGTTCAACCGAAGCAGAAAACGATTCCGCGAGCTTTCTGTATGCCGTGAGCTTTTCCATGTTCACTTCCTTTCCCGCAAGGCTTTTGTAGAGCTTCTCGGCATCCACAACACATTCCGCTGACGCATAACCGTCTGTTCCGCTGTATTTAATCTCAATAAAATCCTCCGGGTCAATATGCTTTCTTCCAAGCAGCCACGCAATTATAACCACAACCAGACACGCCATAACTGCCGCTACCGCAATATACGTAGTACGCTCGCCTGCTTCAAAATATTTATCCGCAAACTTTTTAAATCTGCTCTCATCATCTTTTTGCGGTGTTCTGCCATATTTTATTTCTTTCATACTGATTTTCTCTCTTTAAATATCCTTTCCCACAGCTCTTGTCGCCCTCTTTAAAAACTCCAGCTCAGAGCCGTGCATGTGAGGACTTAAGCTTTTATACACCCATTCATGGTAGCTGTTCAGTCTCCTCAAATCGTTTCCGTCAAGATACGAACAGTCAACAAGTTCCAAATCAACGGGAACGCATGTCAGCATCTCAAATTTAAGAAATGTTCCGTACTCATTCTCCGAGTCCCTGACGCACAAAATTTCATTTTCAATTCTTATTCCGTATTGACCGTCAACATATACACCCGGCTCGTCAGATGTAACCATTCCCGGCTCGATAACGCACGTGTCTCCATGCCCCGCTGCATGCTTCCACCTGAAATTGTTGGGAGCCTCATGCACATTTAAGAGATAGCCGACTCCGTGACCGGTTCCGCAGCGATAGTCAAGCCCCTCCGCCCACAGCGCTCCTCTCGCCAGAATATCAAGATTTAAGCCTGTACAACCATAAAGAAAATGCGCGTCGGCAAGCGCCAGCATACCTTTAAGCGTAAGCGTATAGGCCTTTCTGCACTCATCTGTGACAGGTCCGAGCGCAAATGTTCTTGTGACGTCGGTAGTGCCTCTCATATACTGTCCTCCCGAATCAACCAGAAGCATTCCCTCCGGTTTAAGGACTGAGCAATTATCCATTGCGGCACTGTAGTGCATCATAGCAGCATTTGCTCCGTATGCGCTTATAGTGTCAAAGCTCGGCTCTATAAAATCGTAAATCTCCGCCCTCAGAGAGTCAAGATACACGGCAGCATCAAATTCCGTAATTTCTTCTTTTCCCACGGTGTTTTTGAGCCAGAACATAAACCTTGTGAGAGCAAGACCGTCATCAATATGAACTGCCTTCAGATTTCTTATCTCAGTGTCGTTTTTTACCGCCTTCATAAGTACTGTGGGATTTTGCTCAGTCACCATGCGCACTCCGCTTTTCTTCAACAACCTGTACACATAAAAATTGATGCGCTTTAAATCCACAAGAACACTGTCCTGCTTTATCTTACCTAAATCATCATAAAAGGTCTCGTAAGGCCTTATGCTCACTCCCATATCACAAAGCTTAGACTTAAGCTGCTGCGAAAACCTGTCGTCATCCGCATAAATAACGGCGCTGTCCATAGTTATATACGAATATGACATAAGCACCGGATTACATTTTACGTCTCTTGCGCGTATATTAAACAGCCAGCATATATCGTCAAGCGTCGTTATCACATGCGCATCAGTTTTAAGTTCTTTCATTTTTTCCCTGAGACGGCGCAGCTTGTCTTTGCAGCTCTCGCCTGCTTCTGCCTCAAACGCCGCGCTGTGCGGAAATGCAGGCCTGTCCTCCCACAGCTCCTGTGTACAGTTAAATTTATAATCAATATTGCCGTTTTTCTTCGACACGGCAGACTCCAGCTCATTTCCGAGCACAGCATCCACCGTTCTCGCATCAAGTCCGAGAGTTCCCCCGTCAGGAAGCACTGACTCACAGTACCCCGTAAGAGAAACCGCTCCCTGAACTCCCATTTTCATAAGCTCTATTCCCGTGCCCGAAAGCTGAAGCTGAGCCTGTACAAAATATCTTCCGTCTGTAAAAAGCACCGCCTCGTCTTTTCCTATCACCAAAGTTCCCGCAGAGCCCGTAAAGCCTGACAGGAACTGTCTCTCTCCGAAATAATCGCCTGCATATTCCGACATATGGTAGTCTCCGGTGCACACAACATACACGTCAACCCCTGCCTTCGTCATGCACTCTCTTGCTTTGCTTAATCTCTCTCTTATTATCCTGCTGTCTGTTATCTGCGGCATTTTCATATCCTCCATATATATTTTTCAGCCTTCCCGGATTTTTGCGTGACAGGCTGCAGTGCTGTCAGATATATGCCATGCACTGCCCCTGCACTCACCGCTCCTATAAGTGGTTATCCTCAAGAAGTTTTTTCAGTTTTTCAAGCGCCTTTTTCTCTATACGGCTGACATAGCTTCTGCTTATTCCAAGCTCCTTCGCCATCTCGCACTGTGTCTTTTCGTCATTACCGAAAAGTCCGTATCTGTGTATGATAATAGTTTTTTCCCGCTCGTTCAGAACCGTATCCATTTTCTCTTTCAGACATGAAATCCTCTGCGAGAAAATATAATCTCCGACAACATCCGGCTCATCCTCTCCCACAATCTCTATAATACTTATCTCGTTGCCTTCTTTGTCCGTTCCTATCGGCTCATAAATAGATACCTCTCTCGCCCTTTTCTTCTCGGCCCTTAGCATCATGAGAAGCTCATTGTCAATACATTTTGCCGCATATGTGGCTAACCTTATACCCTTATCTGGCTTAAACGAATTAATAGCCTTTATCAGTCCGACCGTACCGACGGATATTAAATCCTGAATATCCCTGTCCGGCGTGCTGTATTTTTTTGTCATATGTGCAACCAGGCGCATATTCTTCTCAATCAGAATATCTCTGGCTTTGCTGTCTCCTCCGCGAAAAAGCTCAAGAATTTCCTTTTCTTCATCTGCGGAAAGCGGCTTTTCAAAACTCTTCAAAGAAAGGCACCCCAGACACATATTTTATATATTTTATGTGCAAAGGTGCCTTTTATTGCTTTTCCTAATCTTCTTTTCTTCTCAAAACGTCAAAACGTTCAAGCCTTACACCCAAATCGATGTAAAGCTGCTGCTTAGGATGAGGGGCGCTCTCCATATCGCAGCCCTTTTCATCCGTAATCCTTCTTACTGTTACATTTATATTCTCTCCGCCCGGTCTCATGACTTCAATCTGCTCCCCGACGCTGAATTTATTGCGCTGTTCTATATGATACAGTCCCTCGTCGTTGCAGCCGTCAACAATACCGAGATACGTATACTCCTTGACATAAGTATTTGTATCGTAAATCTGCGTGTTCTCGTCCGGCTTGCCGAAAAAGAACCCTGTAGTATACTGTCTGTAAGTACACTTTGAAATCTCTGATTTATAGAATGGTATTCTGCTTCTGTAGAGTTCTTCATCCTTAATAAATTCATCGATAGCCAGCCTGTATGTTCTCGCGACAGTCGCCACATAGAGAGCCGTCTTCATTCTTCCCTCTATCTTAAAGCTGTCAATTCCCGCGTTAAGCATCTCCGGAATATGCTCAATCATGCACAGATCCTTTGAGTTAAAAATATAAGTCCCCCGCTCGTTCTCATAAACAGGCATATACTCGCCGGGTCTTGACTCCTCGACTATTGAATATTTCCATCTGCACGGGTGCGTGCACGCCCCTCTGTTTGCGTCTCTTCCCGCCATAAAGCTGCTGAGCAGACATCTCCCCGAATAGGAAATACACATTGCCCCGTGAATAAAAGTCTCTATCTCCATCTCATCGGGAATATGCTCTCTTATCTGCTTAATCTCATTAAGAGAGAGCTCTCTGGCAGATACGACACGCTTGGCTCCCTGCTTCCACCAGAACTGATAAGTCATATAATTAGTGTTATTTGCCTGTGTGCTGATATGTATATCTATATCAGGAAGCACCTCTTTTGCAATCGTAAACATGCCCGGGTCCGAAATTATAAGCGCGTCCGGCCCTATCTGTTTAAGCTCCTCAAAATATTTTCTCGCGCCCTCCAAATCATAGTTATGCGCAAGAATGTTTGCAGTAACATAGACCTTGCAGTTCCTCTCATGCGCAAATTCAATCCCCTCTCTCATCTCTTCGAGAGTGAAATTTTTTGCCTTTGCCCTGAGTCCGAATGCTTCTCCTCCTATATAAACCGCATCGGCTCCGTATACAACAGCAATTTTCAACACTTCAAGACTGCTTGCAGGTATAAGAAGTTCAAGTTTTCTGCCTTTATAAATATGTTCCGCCATATCCGCCTCCATACACAAATTTTATAACATACCGCTGCCGGTTGATATTTTTACCTTTTCACGCTCAGCGTAATCCCGTCGCCTATAGGAACAACAGCTGTGACGACCTCTTCAGAGTGAGTCAGCATATAGATATAGTCCCTCATTCTCTCGTGAATTGTCCTGTTTCTTCTTGTTACGCCGTATTTTGACTGCACTATTTCTCCCTCCTGCAGCACGTTGTCGGAGATAAGCAGACCTCCCTTTTTAAGTATTCTCATTATCTCCGGAAAATAATTTATATACTGTCCCTTCGCAGCATCCATAAACACAAAATCAAAGGGGCCCTCAAGTTCTCTTAAAACCTCCATGGCGTCCCCCTCAATAAGCGTTATTTTGTCTTCCTTTCCCGCGCGCCTGAAATTTTCCCTTGCAATCGGAATTCTCCTGTCATAATTCTCTATAGTTGTTATATGGCAGCCCGGCGGCATGTTTTCACTCATAAGAATAGATGAGTAACCCACTGCCGTGCCGACCTCCAGAATATTTTCCGGCTGTTTCAAAGCAATCAGCACCTTTAACAGATTACCCATCTCTTTTCTTATAATAGGAACATTGTCCGATAACGCTTCCTTCTCTATTAAGTTACAGACCTCAGAATTGCCCGTATCAAGCGAATTAATATATGCTACAATCCGCGGTTCTACAATCATTTTTAACTGTCCTCCCCGGTATCCTGGCACATTATTTCCATCATCTCGGATGGCTTCATTGCGGTGTCGAGCGTATAAGTGCCGCCAACAAAATTATTATTATAATCAGAAAGCACAATCTGAAAATACATAATTGTCTTGTCTCTGCAGAGCCCCTTGTCATACAGAATTGATGAGAGCTGTTTTGCAGAAATACCGTCCGAAATAACAACCTCTACCTGTCTTGCATTTTCCTCCGTATCAACCGACTCCTCGTTAAAAATATTGTGACCGAAGGTATATGCTTTGCTTCCCGCCGCAAATATGATTATCGCACCGACAATAACCAGAACTATATTAAACGATACACCGAGTACTACTCTTACATTTTTATTGTTCATTCAAGTCATGCTCCTCTTTGCTGTTATTGCAGAAAATCCATGTTGAAATCAATGGCTCCGACAACAGTCATACAAACCTCCTGCACCATCCGGCACAGCGCCATCTCCGCCGCCAGAAACCGCTCTGCCGCAGGCTGCTGGCGCACGTCAATATATCTGTTGTTCAATTCGTCCGTCGAAGTAATTACATCCTCAACATCATCGGAATACTGAAGCCTGAAATTCTCCCGTCTGAAATCATCGACAGCCCTCTTTAAATCAGGCTGCCTCATTATATCAGCTTCAAGCTCCTTATACTCCCTATATTCATCACTCTCAATAATAGCCTGCGTCAACGCCTGCGTAAGCTCATCTACTCTGCTCATACCTGTGACTCCATTATGATTGGAAGAATAACCGGATTTCTCTTCATCTTCTTCCAGAGATACTCACTCAAATCATCTTTAATGATATTCTTTATCTTGCTCCAGTCAGAAATACGTTTCTCAAGGCATCCCTCAACGGAATCCCATACAACCCCCTTCGCCTCGTCGAGAAGCTCCTCAGCCTCCCTTACATAGACAAAGCCTCTGGTAACAATATCAGGTCCGGCAACAAGATTGCCTGTGTATTTCTCCAGCGTGAGAACAACTATAATAATACCGTTCTCGGCAAGATTCTGACGGTCTCTGAGCACTATGTTACCCACATCGCCGACGCCAAGTCCGTCAACCATTACAGCTCCGGTCTGCACCTTATCTACGATAGCTCCGCTCTCCTCACTCAGCTCTATAACATCGCCCGACTTTGCTATAAAAACATGTTCCTTATCATAGCCGAGAGACATTACTATATCGCGCTGCGCGCACAGATGTCTGTATTCGCCATGCACAGGAATTGCATACTTAGGCTTCACCAGAGAGTATATAAGCTTAATCTCTTCCTGACAGGCATGTCCCGAAACATGTGTATCCTGGAAGATAACTTTTGCCCCCTTCATTCCGAGCTCATTGATTACCTTTGCTACCGACTTCTCATTTCCCGGAATAGGCGTAGATGAAAACACAACACAGTCACCCGGCTGAATAGACACCTTTCTGTGAAGAGACGCCGCCATTCTCGAAAGCGCTGCCATAGACTCTCCCTGGCTTCCTGTTGTTATAAGAACAATCTGCTCAGGCGTATAATTTTTCATCTCCTCGGTATCTATAAGCGTGCCCTCAGGAATTTTGAGGTAATCGAGGTCCTCTGCAACCTCTATTATATTGACCATGCTCCGTCCCTCTACGCACACCTTTCTGCCATAAGCCACTGCAGAATTGATAATCTGCTGCACTCTGTCCACATTTGATGCAAATGTAGCTATAATCAGGCGGCTGTTTTTGTTGTCGTTAAAAATCTTATCAAATGTCGCGCCGACAGTTCTCTCTGACATCGTAAATCCCGGACGGAGAGCATTTGTGCTGTCGCACATCAGCGCAAGCACACCTTTCTTGCCAAGCTCGCCAAGCCTCTGCAAATCAATAGGGTCTCCGTATACAGGCGTATAGTCAACCTTGAAATCTCCGGTGTGTATAATCGTTCCTGCCGGCGAAAAGATTGCAAGAGCCGCTGCATCTGCAATACTGTGGTTTGTTCGTATAAACTCAACCCTGAAATCGCCGAGAGTAATCGACTGTCCGTATTTTACAACCTTTCTCTTTACGCTTCTTAACATGCTGTGCTCTTTAAGCTTCGATTCAATAAGTCCCATTGTAAGCCTTGTAGCGTATATAGGAACATTTACGTCCTTCAGCACATAGGGAATTGCTCCTATATGGTCCTCATGACCGTGAGTAATGACAAATCCCTTAACCTTGTCTATGTTCTGCTTCAAATAAGTCACATCCGGAATAACCAAATCAATTCCAAGCATCTCCTCCTCCGGAAATGACAGACCGCAGTCCACAACAACAATACTGTCATCATACTCAATGGCAGTAATGTTCATTCCTATCTGCTCAAGACCTCCCAACGGAATAATCTTGACAGAACCCGTATTTACTTTTTTCATTTTATACCTCCATGCCGCATCTTATAATGCGGCGACATTAAGTTTCTTTAATTAATAATTATATTATTCAATATCCACATTCTCCAAAAGCTCGGCAAAAATTCTGCGCACGCTCTCAAGCTCCTCATCGTTGTCCACAAACTCATAAGCCGCATCAGGGCTTGAACTGTCAGAGACATCCTTTAAGATATATGCCTCCGCTTCATCGTCTTCGTCATCCTCACAATCCGTCACAAGAATATAGTTGTACCCGTTCACTCTTGTCTCTTCAAGAATATAAAAAGACACCTTCTCATTATCATCTGTAACAAACTCTAGTTTTTCCATTCAAATCCTCTTTTAAATAAACAAAATAAAACCACTAATCAGTCAGATACCTTCCGCATAAACTACTCTTCAGTGTCCTGTCCGTCAGAAATATGCATTTGTGCGTGATTAGCCCTGTAATCAAGATACCCCTGCAAAATAATAGAAGCTGCAATCTTATCTATCACAGCCTTTCTGTTCTCTCTTCTTACCCCGCTCTCTATAAGCACCTGCTCCGCTGAAACCGAGCTCAGTCTCTCATCCCACATAACAACAGGAAGCCCGGTCCTTCTCTCAAGCATGTCCGCAAATTCACGGCACTGCTCCGCCCGCTCCCCGACAGTATTATTCATATTTTTAGGAAATCCTACAACAATCTCCTCTGCACCGTATTCCCCGATAAGCTCCTCAATTCTCGCCAAAGTCTTTCTGAGCTTATTGGCCTCCTTGCGCGTAATCGTCTCAACTCCCTGAGCAGTTAAGCCCAGCTCATCGCTGACTGCAACGCCCACAGTCTTTGTACCGTAATCCAACCCGATTATTCTCATAATTTACAGACCCTTGCCTGTGATAAAGTACTTGATAACTTCCTCGACAAGCTCGTCCCTCTCCACCTTCATAATAAGGCTTCTGGCATTATTATGACTTGTTATATAAGTAGGGTCTCCCGACATAATATATCCTACGATCTGATTTACCGGATTATATCCTTTCTCCTTTAACGCAAGATAAACCTGCTCTATTATTCCCTCAACAGAAATAGTTTTTTCTGGCTGTGTCTTAAAAAATTGTGTATTATTATCTACCATTTCCCTCACGTCCCTTTCGTATATGTATCTATGATACACCACTTTTCGCTATAAAACAAGTGTTTTGCCAATAAAATAAAAAAGAGTTCGCTTGCGAACTCTTTCGCGAGGCGCGGATTCATAAGAATAATTACCTTTCCGCGCCTCTGCGATCCTGCGGAGCATTTTTATTCTATAGGAAGTTCAGAGAACTTTCCTATAGAATAAAAATAACAGCGGCAGACTTATATTTTGTCTGCCGCTGCCAATAAATCCGGAATGTATAATTTTTCAGTTTAAAATTCCTGCATCAATCTCTGCCATACCCAGAGTAATGTTAAGATTTCCGTTTCTCATACGCAAATGGTCGATAAACTCCTTTTCATCAGCGTTTCTTTTCATAGAAACACTGTAAGTAAGCTCATACATAGTTCCCATATTTGTTGTCCTTACTCTCCTGAGAGTCGACTGTGTGGTGTATTTTTCAAAAACCTCGTCAAACACATGGCTGTAATTAAGATTTTCGGGAACTGTCAGCTTAAGCTGCTTAGAACCCGAGCGGTCGTCCCCAAAATGCAGCAGATTAAGCACTACAAGCACTACGAGCATCAAAATCACAAACGCGCAGGCAAATGTAACATATCCAAGCCCGCATGCAAGACCTGACGCCATTGCAAAAAATACAACCGCTATATCCTTTGCATTTCCTGGAGCGCTTCTGAAGCGCACAAGCGCAAATGCACCTGCCATAGAGAAAGCCCTTGCCACGTTGCTGCCGATAAGAAGAATTACAGCCGCCACCACAGCCGGAAGAATTACAAGTCCCACGATGAAATTCTTTCCGTACCCGTCCCTGCGGCATATATACATATAAACCGCTCCGATTATAAGTCCTAATATAACAGCCGCCCCGATTGCTAACATTGATGAGCCAATGCTGATGGTATTATCTGCTGTACCTGTAAAAATTGATTCAAACATATTGTCTTACCCTCTCTTTCCGCTTCCTCTGATTTTGTCCGCGCTGCATAACGCTTATACTCTGTGCCGTACTTTGAAAATGACACCGGATAAATTTTTAATTCTGATATAATTTTTGTAAACCACATCGGAACTGCTCTGTTTATCTTGATTTCCATAAGATAAATGTCCGGCGGCAGAATTTTTTCCCCGAAGCTTCCCAGCTCAAGCCTCAGGTTATGTCTTCTTGATGTGATATTTGTGTCAAATGTAACTCTGAAATCACCTTCATCCTTTTCAAAATATGCCATCCTGTCGTATGACAGATAAACTTTTGGAACAAGACCGTAAAAGCTTTTAAAATAATCTATCTCTCCCATAACCTGCCTGTTTATTGTTTTGTCACGAACTTCAAGCTCAAGGGAAGAGACAGTACCCCCAAGATACCCATATGCCTTCTCAAGGCTCATTCCCGTTCTTCTCTTGTTTACTATACCGTCATATTTTTTCTTAATCTCAACAAACACTTCATCCGAAAGCTTCGGCGTGCCATATGCCCTCAATCTCAGCTTCTCCTTATAAACCGGTTTTTCTATTGAAGAGCGAATCAGCCTGTCATCCCATGTATCATAGTAAATATTGCTGATTTGATAGAATTCATTATCACGATTGTACAAATCCGGTACCATGTGGCTTTGCATACAATATGTCACAGCCTGATACTGTTCCTTGTCTAGCAGGTATTTCTTTTCACATCTGTTGAACACTTCAATCGCCATGCTTCTCTCCTTTCATCTCCCTTTGATGTCTATAATTCTAAGTTTGTAATGTGTCCAAAATATGTAAAAATTAAGTAAAAATTATGAAAAAATTATGAAAAAAGTCTGCTGCAAAAATTTTGACGGCAGTAATAAGTATACTGCCGTCAAATCACACAAGGTTATTATTTACATTTATTTTTAATCCGATACTCAAAGCTGCGAACGTTTAATCCTGTCTAACCCGCACGTCCAACTGATTGTACGGAATCTCAATTCCGTTTTCGTCAAATACCTGCTTGAATTTCTCAAACAGAATAAATTTTGTATCCCAGTACGCCTCCTGGCTTACCCACGCTCTGGTCTCAATCGTCACGCAGCTTGCATCCAGAGATTTAACCACAACATTAATCTCCCTGCTCTTATCAACTGAAGGGTAATTCGTCACTATATCTCTAAGAAGCTCCTTTGCCTTAGTCACATCGCTTCCGTAGCTTATTCCTATCTGCATATCAAGACGGCGGACTCCCTCGGCACCGACATTCACTATATTGGAATTGGAAAGCGTTCCGTTGGGCATCATAATCACGCGGTTATCCGCTGTTTTAAGCTTTGTATACAGCATATCTATCGAGGACACCGTTCCCTCACAGCTTCCCGAGATAATATAATCCCCCACTTTAAAAGGACGAAAAATCATGATAAGAATTCCGCCTGCAAAATTCGAGAGACTTCCCTGAAGAGACATGCTCACAGCCAGCGCCGCGGAGCCGAACACGGCAATAAGCGAAGCAGTCTGAAATCCCAGAATATCAAGTATCACGAGAAAAATCACGCAATAGCTTCCAATCTTCACAACTGAATTGATGAACTTTATTACACCTACATCAAAGCCTGCGCGCTCAAGCGCCTTTGAACATATCTTCATAAGCCATTTGATGACTTGCTTGCCAATCTTATAAACCACAACGGCAACGACAATCTGCAGAAGCTTATCGACAGACCAGTCCAGCACCTGCGATAACACCTTTTTTATATTATCAGCTGAAAAAAACGCTTCCGCCTCTTTTGTCTTTTCCGAAACAGTGCTCAGAGCCATAAATATTCTACTGTCCATTCTCAGCCTCCATGTCCTTTAGTTCCTCAAGCTTTCTTTTGGCCTCCTCGTCTATTTTAAGACACGCTCTGCGCGCTTCATCAGCCTTCTTGGCCGCTATTCTTTTAGCCTCCAGCGCCTCCTCAGCCGCAGCCAGGGCAATTTTTTCAGCCTCCTTCGCCTGTCTTGCCCTCTCGTCTGCCTCCTCCTGCACGCGCTTCGCCTCATCCGCCTGGCGCATGGCTACCTCAAGAGCCTCCTTTGCCTCTCTTTTAATTCGCATCTTTTCAAGCTCAATCTCCGTGTACGGTGTGAATGAATATACGGATACACCCAGCGGTTTCAAATCCACCTTGACAGAGTTATCTCTCCCGTTCCATGCGGTGTCATTTGAACAGTACTCTCTGTTATCATCAAGCAAATCCCTGTATTTTCCTGCAAAAGGTACTCCCAGGGTAAACTGCCTTCTCTCAACAGGCGTAAAATTTATCGCCGCCAAAATAATCCCGCCGTCCTCAGCTCTTCTCAGCATGGCAAAAACGGTCTCCTCGACAGACACGTCATCAATCCACTCAAACCCCTGCGGAGCATCATCAAGCTCGTACATTGCAGGATTTTCCATATAAATACTGTTCATTGTCCTTACAAAGTCCGGTACAGCCATACATTCTCTGATATTGAGAAGCTTTTTTCCCGGGTGCATATACATATAAGCAATAGCTGTCTGAATATGACGTATCGTATCATCCGGATTGTCAGTCTTAGGTACAATATCCGACAGAAGTCCAAGCTGCCAGCCGTATCCGTTTCTTGAAAATTCCACCATAAATCTTTCACTGTACTGATACAGCAGGCTGTATGTAAGCCTTCCGTATAACCCTTTTCTGAACAGCGGGTCAGTTCCAATAAACGAAATAAACTCTTTCTTCCAACCGTCATTCCATTTATAGTCAAATCCCAGTCCGTCCTCTGTAAGCTTCCCTGTGACAAGAGGCCATGCGCTTGTCTCCTCCGCAATCATAAGAGGCGGATTTTTTCGTGTATCAAACATTGTGCGCACGCCGCGTATAAAATCTATTGCCGCAAGATTTTCCTTTCCTCCGTAAATATTAGGAATCCACTGGCCTGCGTCTCTTCCGTAATCCAGATAAAGTATTGATGCAACCTCGCTGAACTTAAAACCGTCAACATGGTATTCCTCAAGCCAGTATCTCAGATTAGAATACAGAAAGCTTCTGACCTCAGGTTTTGAGAAATCAAACGTAGCGGCATTATATTCAGGGTGGTTGTCCAGTCTTACCGTTCCCGTGTCATACAGATGCGTTCCGTCAAAATACACAAGGCTGTATGCCTCCTGGCTCATAAACGCGCCGTTCCAGTCCAGTATAACACCTATGTTTCTGTTGTGAAGCTCATCGATAAAGGTCTTTAACCTGTCGCTTCCAACCTTTGGATTTACACCGTAAAAATTAATAGTCTGCGCGTTCGCTCCCTCAAGCACCGGGCAAACATTCATAATTTCCGCATAGTTAAATCTCATCTCCGCAATTTTATCCGGCAGCTTATCATCCGTCAAATCAAGAATATCAACCTCACACACCGACATAGGCATACTGTTGTTATTTTCATGCTTCCATTTTCCGTCAGTCCACGTAAACTCGCCGTACTTTTTGTCGTAATCGGCAACCGATGCATAGTACACATCATTCACAACACCCGTGCAGTACGGGTCCGATTTTTTGCTTATCTGACCGTCCTTCAGCTTAACTTCATAGCAATACGGCGTGTCAGGCTCAAGCCCCGGAATAAATATAGTAAATATACCTGTTTCGCTGCATTTCTGCATCTGATAAATTCTTCCGTCCCAGTTATTGAAATCACCCACAACGCTCACTCTTCTGGCATTCGGCGCCCACACCGCAAAGCTCATTCCGTCAACGCCCTTTATACTGACTGCGTGACTTCCCATATACCTGTATGCATCCTGCGCCGTTCCCGCAAGAAACTTTTTCATATCCTGCTCTCGTATGTTGCTGTCGAACGAATAGGCATCATATATCTCGCTCTTTTTTCCTTTTATATCCTCTATGATAAGCTTGTACGAAAACTTTTTCTTAACAGGTATAAATGCGGCAAAAAAACCTGACTCATCCATTTTCTCCATTGGATACGGAGTTTTTCTTCCCTCGGCACGCACTTCTATCTCAACAGCATCAGGTCTGAACACCTGTATAAGAGTCCCGTCCTTGCACTGATGCGCGCCCAGAACAGATTTCGGTGCATCACACTCCGAATATACAATTCCCTCTATCTCAGGCCAATTCATTAAATCATATAATCTTTTCCCCATAACAGCCTCCGTCTTTAAATATTATTTTCCACCCACGTCTTAAAAAGTTCTGTCCACGCATATACCTCCGGCTGGAAATGCGTTCCGTCCTTTGTGTCAGTCTCCTTAGTTCCGAGTCCAAGCCCGTGATTTCCCGAAGGAAATATATGCAGTTCAAAAGGAACTCCCGCGTTCCTTAACGCCTCCGCAAACAGCAGGGAATTTTCAACCGGCACGCTTCCGTCAGTAAAGGTATGCCACAGAAATGTTTTCGGCGTAGACGGGCTTACGCGCTTTTCAAGCGACACTGACGAAACCAGCTCATCATATCTTTCTCCCAGAAGTCTCTCAAAAGACTTTCTGTGCGCCTTATCCCCGGACGTAAGCACAGAATATCCAAGCATAAGACCGTTCGGACGCACCTCATCCGGCGTGCATTGAAGACCGTTCTCCAGAAAATCTTTTAGCTCCGGCTGGTCGTACATTGTAGCGAGACTTGCAGCGACATGTCCTCCTGCGGAAAAGCCTGCAATTATTATTTTGTCCGCATCAACGTCCCATTTTTCAGCATTTTTTCTCACATAGTCAACCGTATAAGCCGCCTCATACAAGGCGCACGGAAACTCGTCGGGCATGAGGCTGTACCTTAAAACAACCGCATTATAGCCGAAATCAAGCATTTTTAACGCGACAGCCTCCCCCTCTCTCGGAGAATGGTGCTCGTATCCTCCTCCCGGACAGATTATCACAAGCGGTCTTTTGAACTTATTCTGATAATCGGGATACATTTCTTTTATATAAGTCGTAATTGTTGCCTTTGCACCGCTGTGCCGTATTCCTAATCTTCCGTAATCAATATCAATCTCTGTCGTCTCATGTATCATAAAAATCCTCCATTCCGAAGCGATTTACTGCCAGGTAACGCAGAGAAAATTTCGCAAGAACGATTTTCCTTCTGCGATAATATCTGTCTGTGACGCTCCTGCACAAACAGAGACCCGAAAAATAAGCTGCCGCACCAAGAGTATTTATCTTAACATACAGTATAACACACAAATGTATCTATATGTCATAAAAATTCTTCTTGGTGCGGCAGCATTTAAAATTAATACAGGAAAGCTTCCGCTGTTTCCCCGCTATTATACCATATCTTCGGGCTGCTTTCTGCCCATAAACAAGTTTGCGAAGCAAACTTGCATGCGTCAGCTTGCTGACGCTATTATATTCTGTGAATAAACAAACCGCTTCTCAGTTTAGGCTCAAACCATGTTGACTTAGGCGGCATAAGCCTGCCTGCATCGGCTACCGCAAAGAGCTCTCCGATAGAAGTCGGATACATGGAAAACGCGAGTACGCAGTCGGACGAGCAGCGTCTCTCAAGCTCCCCGAGTCCTCGTATGCCTCCTACAAAATCAATTCTCTTGTCGGTCTTAGGGTCGCTTATTCCAAGCACAGGCTCAAGAATATGGTCCTGCAAAACCGCAACATCAAGTCCGTCTACCGGGTCGTCTGATTTAATACAGCTATGTGCTTCGAGCCTGTACCATTTGCCGTCAAGGTACATTCCGAACTCGCCCTTACTTTCGGGAGCTACAGGCACACTGCTCTCCTCAGCATCGAACTTCTCTTTGACCTTCTCCATAAACTCCTCTGATGTCAGCCCGTTCAAATCTCTGACAACCCTGTTATACGGAAGAATCATAAGCTCCTCATCAGGAAACAGTACCGACAGGAAGTAATTAAACTCCTCATTTCCGGTATAGCCCGGATTTTCCTGCCTTCTCTTAAGTCCTACCTTGACTGCCGACGCCGCACGGTGATGTCCGTCCGCAATATATACGGCATCTATTTTTTCAAATGCCTCCCTTACACGGGAAATAAGCTCTGCATCGTCCATTTTCCAAACCTGATGGCGTATTCCGTCAGGCGAGACAAAATCGTAGAGACACTCATTTTTCTTAGTCTTTGCAACCGCCTCATTAATTACGGCATTTGCCCTGTATGCGAGAAAAATCGGACCTGTCTGAGCACTGAGCGTATCGACATGCGTAATTCTGTCAATCTCTTTGTCGGCTCTTGTATTTTCGTGTTTTTTGATAACATTGTTCAGATAATCGTCTATTGAGGCACACGCTACAATTCCCGTCTGCGTTCTTTTATCCATAGTAAGAGCATAGATGTAATATGCCCTGTCGGTATCTGTAACAAATGTACCGTCCGAAACCGCGCTCTCAAAAAGTTCTTTAGCCTTCGCATATACCTCAGGAGCATATGTATCTACGGAAGCATCAAACTGCGTCTCAGCCCTGTCTATTTTAAGAAATGACAACGGCTCTCTCTCAACTTCTGAAACTGCCTCCTGTCTGTTATACACATCATACGGCAATGCCGCAACCCTGTCGGCAACAGACACATCCGGCCTTACACACTCAAATGGTTTTATAACTGCCATGTTTTATCCTCCATGCCATGTAATTTACTGTTCTAACTTATGCGCCAGCGCTCTCAGCTCTCCCGAAAGCGTGACAATCTCGCTTACCGTTGAACTGTTCTGCTCACTCGCAGAGAACGTATCATTTGCGTGAGCCGCAACCTCCTCGGAAATGGCAGAAATAGTTGATACGCTGTCAACAATTTTTTTGTTGTCCTGAGCAAGCTCCGATACAATTCCTGCAAGTCTGCTTGAATTTGTGAAAATGCTCTCCGTATTATTCTCAATAGTCACAAAGCTCTCGGCAGTCTGCTCCGTAGCCTTGTTCTGTCCTTCAATCATCTCAATCATATTTCCCGTGACCTCCACAACATCACGGATGGCACCTGAAACATTTGAAATCAACTCTGTTATCTTTACAGTTGCATCCTGTGTTCCGTCCGCCATTTTGGAAATCTCTGAGGCAACAACCGAAAAGCCTTTTCCTGCCTCTCCGGCTCTCGCAGCCTCAATGCTTGCATTGAGCGCCAAAAGACTTGTCTGAGACGTTATCTCTGTAATAATATCTACTATTGAGTTCATCTTAACCATATCTTCATCGAGCTGAGCAAGCTGTCTGGCAACGGCTCTGCCCGATTCGACAGACTCTCTCACGCTTCCCACAAGCGTCTCTACATTGCGGTTTCCGTCCTCCACAGCCTTCCTTGTCTCGTTAATGCTCTCAATAATTTCCTCAGCGCCGCTCTCAACAGTCTCGACTCTGCGCTGAATCTGTTCAGTCATTTCAAGCTGCTTCTGAACGGCATCGGCTGTGTCCGTTGAGCCAGTATTGACCTCTCCCATAGCCTCTCTTGTTGCGTCCACCGACTCTCCGAGAGTTGAAATCTTTGAGTCGATTTTTTCAATATCAGACACCATTGCTTTGGAAATTGTCAGTGCGTTGTTTAATATCTGCTCGGTCTTATTGCTCTGCTCTTCAATTTTCTTTAATTTTACGCGGCTGTTAATCTCAAGAGTCTTGGATGTATACATTGAAAAAACTGAAATTACAACCATAAGAAGAATCTGTATTTCTATTGCCGCCGTATCAGAACTGCTGTATGTTCCGTTTGAATAGAAAATAATCACCTGAATAATATTTACAATAATTACGCCTATGCTTATGGGAATAGAATACTTATAATCATTATATACAGTAATCGCAAACAGCATAGGAATCACATATACAAATGCAAGCGTATTATTAGTCGTAAGCATTATAAAAATATAAAATATCGCAAAGCCGTAGCTTATGCAGTGCTTTATATTTGTTGTATCAGGATCCTTTTTGTACAAAACCCACTCAAGCACTACAGGAATAAACGCCAGAGCCATTGTGAGAATTACATACCAAAGAGCCCTGCTCTCTTTCGCAAATTCCCCGATATACGCGGCAGAAATCACTGCTGCCTCAACAGTATGGCATACCATTGCGACCTTGTTGCTCCTTGACATTTCCGAGCGCGACTCTATTTTTTCAACTAATTTTACAACTTCTTTTTTTGCCGCCTTCTCTACTCCGGCATGCATGTCTGCTGCAAGCTGACCGGCTTTTTTTAATTTGTCGTCAACACTTTTCACAGGTATTTTCTCCCTTCTGCAGATCCAATGCCAAAAACGGATGAAAGAAAGTTTCCTGCTTTCAAACATCCGTTTCTTTAGCCCGCTAAAAATTTTATTTTACTATTCTTACTTTAATAACTCCGTCTATAGCTGCAAGCTTATCTATAACGCTCTCCGAAGCCGGCTCGCTTATATCAAGCATTGAGTACGCATAATCTCCTCTTGACTTGTTTGCCATCTCCTCAATATTGATGCCGGCATCACCCATAACAGAAGTAATCTTACTGATTACAGCAGGTACGTTCTTGTGGCATACAGCAACTCTTCCGGCCGTAGCGCATACGCCCATATCGCATGCAGGATAATTTACGGAATTAATTATATTTCCGTTCTCTATATAATTGCGAAGCTCCTTAACCGCCATAACGGCACAGTTGTCCTCAGCCTCCTCTGTAGAAGCTCCGAGGTGAGGAAGTACTATCGCTCCCTCCATCCCTGCTGTAACAGGATTAGGAAAATCCGTAACATATTTCTTGACTCTGCCTGACTTTAAAGCCTCTCCGACAGCCTGCTCATCTACAAGAATATCTCTTGCGCAGTTGATGATAACAGTGCCGTCCTGCATCATATCCAATGCAGCCTTATTAATCATACCCTTCGTGCTGTCAAGTGCAGGAACATGTACTGTAATATAATTACACTCTTTATAAATATCCTCAACATTCTCAATATGCTTTACCTTGCTTGAGAGATTCCATGCGGCATTTACTGAAAGATAAGGGTCATATCCGTATACATCCATGCCGAGCGAAATAGCCGCGTTAGCAACGAGCTGGCCAATAGCGCCAAGCCCTATAACGCCGAGCTTCTTGCCCATAATCTCCTGACCTGCAAAAGCTTTTTTAGCCTTCTCTGTAGCCTTCGCAATATCAGCATCATCTTTATTTGCTTTAACCCATTCGTTTCCGCCGAGCAGGTCTCTTGACGCGAGAAGCATAGCAGCAATAACCTGTTCCTTAACGGCATTAGCGTTTGCGCCCGGTGTGTTGAATACAACAATACCTGCGTTCGCACACTTGTCAAGCGGAATATTGTTTACACCCGCGCCAGCTCTTGCAATCGCAAGAAGATTTTCTCCGAGCTCCATATCGTGCATCTTAGCGCTTCTCACGAGCACAGCCTGTGCGTCCTCAAAGCTGCTCTCTGTGTTATAGTCATCAGAAAATAAATCAAGTCCTACTGAGGCAATATTATTTAAGCAACTTACGTTAATCATTACTTTGTATTCTCCTTTTCAAAGTTCTTCATAAATTCAACAAGCTTCTCTACGCCCTCGATAGGCATTGCATTGTAGATAGAAGCTCTCATGCCGCCGACAGTTCTGTGTCCTTTAAGATTTACAAAGCCCGCCTTTTCAGCTTCATCAACAAACTTTGCATCAAGCTCCTTATCTCCTGTAACAAACGGAACATTCATCAGAGAACGGTCCTCTTTTACAACAGTTCCCTTAAACATCTTGCTCTCATCAAGGAAATCGTAAAGTATCTTTGCCTTCTTTTCATTGTGTTCCTTCATAGCTGAAAGGCCGCCCATTTTCTTAATCCACTTAAATACTTTGCCGCAGATATAAATATTGTAGCAAGGAGGCGTGTTGTAGAGAGAGTCGGCGTCAGCCTGTGTCTTCCACTTAAGCAGCGTAGGAGTACCCGGAAGAACGTCGTCTGTTATCAAATCTTCCCTTATAATAGCAATGACAACACCGGCAGGTCCTATATTCTTCTGCACGCCGCCGTATACTACGCCGTACTTTGAAATATCCATAGGCTCTGACAGGAAACATGATGAAACGTCAGATACAAGAATATGCCCCTTTGTATTAGGCAGCGTCTTGTACTTTGTTCCGTAAATAGTGTTGTTCTCACATATGTATACATAATCTGCATCCTCAGGAATATCAAGGTCAGAACAGTCCGGAATATACGAATATGTCTTATCCTCAGATGAGGCAACAGCAACTGCCTCTCCGTAAATCTTGGCTTCCTGATATGCTTTCTTTGCCCACTGGCCTGTAATAATATATGCAGCCTTCTTATTCTTCATAAGATTCATAGGTACTTCAGCAAAGAACTGTGAGGCACCGCCCTGGAGAAACAAAACCTTGTAGTTGTCCGGAATATTTAACAAATCTCTCAAATCAGCCTCAGCTTCCTTGATAATTTTGTCATATACCTTAGAACGATGGCTCATCTCCATTACAGACTGTCCGCTTCCCTTATAATCAAGCATCTCATCTGCTGCTTCCTTCAATACTTCCTCCGGTAAAACTGCCGGGCCTGCACTAAAATTATAAACTCTTGCCACTTTCTTCCTCCTATTGTTCAGCCTATAAAGAATATCACTATAAAAATATGTTCCTCATTAGACTTTTAATTTAATAATTAATAGACATTTTATGACAATGTTTTAACTATGTCAACAATGTCTGTTATGTTTACATTCTTTTGTTGTTTTATTAGGTAATTTGTTTTGCAGCCTAATTTTCTTTTGTTTTTTAATTTGTTTTGTTTTTACTGTCCAGGTCCTGACGGTCAAACGCCTCTGAAATTGCCGCTCCCGGAGAAACCATAGGAAATACCTTATCCTCTCTGTCAATCTGACATTCGATAACACAAGGTATATTAAGCTCAATCGCCTCCGTAAGCGCCGCCTTGAACTCCTCGATGGTCGAAACACGATACCCCTTTGCGCCCATTCCCTCGGAAACCTTTACAAAGTCTACTGTGTCGTCAAGAACTGTAGCCGAATAGCGCTTTCCGTAGAACAGATCCTGCCACTGGCGCACCATTCCGAGAACATGATTGTTAAATATAATTTCTATCACAGGTATGTTATAGCGTGTGGCTGTAGCAATCTCATTCATATTCATGCGGAAACAGCCGTCGCCGGCAATATTTATGACCGTCTTATCCCTGCATCCAAGCTTGGCTCCGATTGCTGCTCCCAAACCAAATCCCATTGTTCCGAGACCTCCCGATGTAATAAGAGTTCTCGGCTTCTTGAAGGTATAGTGCTGAGCAGCCCACATCTGATGCTGTCCTACATCGGTCACGATAATAGCGTCACTGTCTGTAATCTTATCTATAGTTTCCATTATAAGAGGACCGTTAAGGCAGTCCCTTCTGTAGCGCATAGGATACTTTTCCTTGAGTTCCTGTATATGCTTTATCCACTCGCTGTGGTCAAGCTGTCCGAGCTTTGCGTTGACACGCTTCAGCACCTCAAGCGCGTCGCCCACAACGCACACATCCGACTTGATATTTTTATTGATTTCAGCAGCATCAATGTCAAAATGAATTATTTTGGCTTTGCTTGCGAATTTCGCAGCATTTCCGGTAACCCTGTCCGAAAATCTTGCGCCGATAGCTATGAGCAAATCACACTCGGAAACGCCGTAATTCGACGTCTTTGTTCCGTGCATTCCGAGCATTCCCGTATAGAGCGGGTCTGAATTGTCAAACGCTCCCTTTCCCATAAGAGAATCGGCAACCGGGGCATCTATTTTGTGAACAAACTTCTTAAGCTCGTCAGATGCATACGACAGCACAACTCCGCCGCCCACAAAAACAAAAGGCTTCTTTGCAGCCGAAATCAGCTCGGCAGCTCTGTCAACATCCTCCTCAAGAATTTTGTCAGTCACTCTCTCAATCGGCTTAGGCGTCTCTTTTATGTAGTCGCACTCCGCAGCGGTTACATCCTTTGTGACATCGATAAGCACCGGTCCCGGCCTGCCCTCCTGGGCAATCCTGAACGCCCTGCGGATAGTGTCGGCAAGCGTATTTATATCCTTTACAATAAAATTGTGCTTTGTTATAGGCATTGTAATACCCTGTATGTCAACCTCCTGGAAGCTGTCCTTTCCGAGCAGAGGAACGGTTACATTACATGTGATAGCGACAACAGGAGTAGAATCCATATACGAGGTGGCAATTCCTGTCACAAGATTGGTTGCTCCCGGACCTGACGTGGCAAAGCACACGCCGACCTTTCCCGTAGCTCTGGCATACCCGTCCGCCGCATGCGCAGCACCCTGCTCATGCGACGTCAATATATGTGTAATCTCATCAGAATGTTTGTAAAGTGCATCATAAACATTTAAAATCGCTCCGCCGGGATACCCGAACACAGTATCAACGCCCTGCTCCTTTAAACACTCAACAATTATCTCTGAACCATTTAACTTCATTGGCTGTTTGTCCTTTCCATCAAAATTTATTACGTCACCTGTGCGTAAACGCACCGTACCGCATTATTCCTCAGGTGTCTGCAAAATAGCGCCCCTGTTTCCTGACGTAACCATAGCCGCATATCTTCTCAAATATCCTGTCGCCACCTTAGGCTCTCTAGGCTGCCATTTAGCCTTTCTTGCCGCCATCTCCTCATCGGAAATATTAAGCTCAAGCTTTAAGTTAGGAATATCTATGCTTATTATATCGCCTTCCTCTACAAGCGCGATAGGACCGCCGACCGCAGCCTCCGGAGACACATGCCCTATCGAAGCTCCGCGGCTTGCTCCTGAGAAGCGTCCGTCCGTAATAAGAGCTACACTTGAGCCGAGTCCCATTCCGGCAATAGCAGACGTAGGATTTAACATCTCTCTCATACCAGGTCCGCCCTTAGGTCCCTCATATCTTATAACCACAACATCTCCGTCAACAATCTTTCCGCCCTTGATTGCCGCAATAGCATCTTCCTCACAGTCAAATACTCTTGCCGGTCCCTCGTGCACCATCATCTCCTCAACTACCGCAGAGCGCTTTACAACGCTTCCGTCAGGAGCGAGATTTCCTGAAAGCACAGCAAGACCGCCTGTCTTGCTGTACGGATTGTCAACAGGTCTGATAACCTCATGATTTAAGTTCACGGCATTCTCAATATTTTCACCGATTGTCTTTCCTGTCACAGTCATGCAGTCCGTATGTAAAAGACCTATATCCGCAAGCTCCTTCATAACGGCATAGACGCCGCCCGCCTCATTTAAGTCCTCCATATATGTAGGTCCAGCCGGTGCGAGGTGGCACAGATTAGGCGTCTTTTCGCTTATCTCATTTGCAAACTTTATATCAAAGTCAAATCCCACCTCATGCGCAATAGCAGGAAGATGAAGCATGCTGTTGGTTGAACAGCCAAGAGCCATATCTACTGTAAGAGCATTTAAAATAGCATCCTTTGTCATAATATCTCTCGGGCGTATATCTTTTTTTAGCATCTCCATAACAGCCATTCCGGCATGCTTTGCAAGCTTTATTCTCTCCGAGTAAACGGCAGGTATAGTTCCGTTGCCGCGAAGTCCCATGCCGAGCGCCTCTGTAAGACAGTTCATGGAATTGGCTGTATACATACCGGAGCATGAGCCGCAGGTAGGACATACCTTTTCCTCATATTCTCTGACCTGCTCCTCTGTCATAGTTCCTGCTGCATATGAGCCTACAGCCTCAAACATTGACGACAGGCTTCTCTTGCCTCCGCCGACATGACCTGCAAGCATCGGACCTCCGCTGACAAATACAGTAGGCACGTTAATTCTTGCTGCCGCCATTAAAAGTCCCGGCACATTTTTATCACAGTTAGGCACCATTACAAGAGCGTCAAACTGATGCGCCGTTGCCATACACTCAGTAGAATCGGCAATCAGGTCTCTTGTCACAAGCGAATATTTCATGCCTATATGTCCCATTGCAATACCGTCGCAGACCGCTATAGCCGGAAATACAACCGGAACGCCGCCCGCCTCTGCAACTCCGAGCTTTACTGCATTTACAATCTTATCGAGATTCATATGTCCCGGAACAATTTCGTTATATGAACTTACTATGCCGACAAGCGGCTTATCCATCTCCTCTTTGGTGAAGCCCAAAGCATTGAACAATGAACGATGCGGCGCCTGCTGCATTCCTTTTTTTACGTTATCACTCTTCATAAATATATAATACTCCTCTCTTTTTCTTTTATGTATTATGCGCCGACTAAATACGCTCAGCTATTAAATCTCCCATCTGTGTCGTCCCGCACTGTGTCATTCCCTCAGACATAATATCAACAGTCCTGTAATTCTCCTTTAACACCTGCGCAACCGCTGCCTCAACCGCATCCGCCTCTTTGTCCAAATCAAGCGAATATCTGAGCAGCATTGCAGCCGACAGAATTGTGGCAATAGGGTTTGCAACATTCTTTCCTGCAATATCAGGCGCAGAGCCGTGACTCGGCTCATATAATCCAAGCTTCGTCTTTCCGAGGCTGGCGCTTGACAGCATTCCGATTGAGCCTGTAATCATGCTCGCCTCATCCGACAATATATCGCCAAACATATTCTCAGTGAGAACGACGTCAAACTGTCCCGGATTCATGACAAGCTGCATTGCACAGTTGTCAACAAGCATATCAGTAACCTCAACCTCCGGATAATCCTTTGCCACCTCTGCGACAACCTTTCTCCAGAGTCTTGAGGAATCAAGAACATTCGCCTTGTCGACGCTGACAAGCTTTTTCCTTCTTTTCATGGCAATCTCAAAACCTTTGACTGCAATTCTTCTTATCTCATCTTCGTTATATGTAAGTGTATCAACAGCCGTCATAACACCGTTCACAGGCTTCGTCCAGCGCTCACCGAAATATAATCCGCCGGTAAGCTCTCTCATAATCACCATATCAAAGCCGTCACCGATAACCTCATCCTTAAGAGGACACGCCTCCTTTAACTCGTTATACAGGTAAGCAGGCCTTATATTTGCAAAGAGCTCCAAGTCCTTGCGGATTTTCAAAAGCCCCGCCTCCGGTCTCAGATTCGGCGCGACATCATACCACCTTGAATTGCCCACATTGCCGCCGACAGCTCCGAGAAGCACCGCGTCCGAGGCCTTTGCCACAGATACAGCCTCATCTGTAAGAGGCACTCCGCAGGCGTCAATAGAACACCCGCCCATCAAAATCTCTGTATAGTTAAAATTATGTCCGAATTTCTTTCCGACTGCATCCAGCACCTTTACGGCTTCCCTGACAATCTCCGGTCCTATTCCGTCACCCGGAATCAATGTTATCTTATAATCCATGTCTTTTATACCCAGCTTTCTTTATTTTATAAGTAGATTCAATTTAGCTTTCACTATATAATACATTATTTATATAATTTTTACAAGCGCTTTTAAAGCCCGGCTCCACGCCCCGGCACACTCAACACAATTATCGGCGGGGTGTGTCCGGAACAAACCGCATCATTTTAGTACTCAATTCCCTCCCTGGCAGCAATTCCTCTGTCAAACGGATGCCTTACCTTTTTCATCTCCGTTATATAGTCGGCAAATTCAAGCAAATCCTCCGACGGATTGCGCCCTGTAATCACTATCTCAACATTCTCATGATTTTGCAGCAGTTTTATTATCCTTTCCCTGTCAACCTGACCGTATTCGTATGCTGACGCCAGCTCGTCAAGAACTACGAGCTCTACATCCCTTAATTTACAGACACGCTCAAAAACTCGCTCTGTAATCTCATCATGGGCTTTTTTCTGTAAAATTTTTTCCTGCTCAGACATACTGCGGTAAAATCCGTAATCCCTGTCTGCGCGCAGCACCTCAATTTCGGGAATTTTATTGAATTCAACGACCTCGCCGCTCTGCCTGCCTTTCATAAACTGAGCAAACAGCACGCGCATGCCGCAGCCCGCAGCCCTCACAGCCAGTCCCGCCGCCGCGGTCGTCTTTCCCTTTCCGTCACCCGTGTATATATGTACAAGTCCTGTGTTTTTCATACTACCTCGATTTCTGAGCGACTTGTCGCGAAGAGGCGATGAGAAATCCGCGCAGGCGGTTTCTCATCTGCCATCATGGCTATTTGCTTTCGCTCAGAAACAAATAGCTGTATGAAAAATCGGCGCTTCAGCGTGATTTTTCATACTACCTCGATAATTCTGTAAATCTCATCCATATCAATATTTTCACGTATCAAATCAGCAAGCCGGTCATACTCCCGTTCCTTTCTGACCGCAGCCGACGTAATCTGCCGATGCACATATCTCACACCCTTCTTTTCGCACAGCATTTCAAGCATGCCTTTAAGAAAATCATCACTGTCAAATATTCCGTGAAGGTATGTTCCGGCAGTGCTGCCTCTCACACAGCCGTCCTCTCTCGGCGCATGCGGACTGTTTTTATCACAAAGCACCGAAAAACACGACGACTCAATTTTTCTGTCCGGCAGCAGCCTCGTCTCACCCATATGTATCTCATAGCCCGAAAGCTCAAGTCCGTGAAGCCTGTTCCACATCCCGTAAGCTGCATTTACCTTTCCCTCTGCCCTCACCTGATGTTTTTCCTCAGCAAATTCGGTGACAACAGGCAGAAGTCCAATTCCTCTTATGCTCTCCCCCGTTTCCGCTCCGCATTTATCGGAGATATATTCCCCCAGCATCTGATAGCCTCCGCAGATACCCATAATAAATTTATCTTCCGACGCGGCTTTTAAAATCATAGTCTCAAGACCGTTCTGGCGGAGCCATTTCAAATCCCCTATGGTATTTTTTGTACCCGGAATAATAACCATATCCGGAACTCCGAAATGATTTACATTCGATACATATCGAAGTCTCACTCCCCCGGCAGCCTCCAGCACGTTAAAATCCGTAAAATTAGAGATGTGCGGCAGTTTTATCACCGCAATATCAAGCACATGTGCGCCTCCTGTGTTATCTGCCCCGAAGACGTCTCTTGAAGCGATTTCTTTATCTGACAGCCTTTCCGACAGGCTGTCCTCATCGTCCAGATCAAGGTGCATATACGGAATAACGCCTGTCACGGGAATTTTGCAAATATCATAAAGCTGCTTAAGCCCCGGCTCGAGTATTTTTACATCTCCCCTGAATTTATTTATGATAAGCCCCCTGACCCTTGCCCTCTCCTCTTCCTCCAGAAGCATAATTGTGCCTGCAAGCTGTGCAAACACTCCGCCCCTGTCAATGTCTCCGACAAGAAGCACCGGAGCGTCAACCAGCCGCGCAAGCCCCATATTTACAATGTCATTATTTTTAAGATTAATCTCAGCCGGACTTCCCGCACCCTCTATCACCACAATATCATACTCATCGTCAAGCTTTTTGTACGCCCTTAGAATATCGGGCACAAGCTCCTTCTTATATCTGAAATAATCGGCAGCCGTCATATTCCCCCTTACAGCTCCGTTTACTATCACCTGAGAGCCGACATCGCTTGTCGGCTTTAAAAGTATGGGATTCATGCACACCTGCGGAGCTATGCCCGCCGCCTCTGCCTGCATGACCTGCGCTCTTCCCATTTCCAGACCGTCCTCCGTGATATATGAGTTCAGAGCCATATTCTGTGACTTAAACGGCGCCCCCCTGTATCCGTCCTGTTTCAGAACGCGCAGAATACCCGCCGTAACAACACTTTTTCCCGCGTTTGACATTGTACCCTGTATCATAAGATTTTTAGCCATATCCATCTCCGTTTTTAGCGATTCAGTATTTCTCTCATCGCTTTTAATAAAATTTCATTTTCTTCTCTGCGCCTGACCGCAGCGCGAAAACTATTCTTCGGCATATTTCTGTAATCCGCACAGCTTCGTATTAATATTTTTTTCTTCAGAAGCTCATCATACAGCTTTACATTGCTCCCTTTTTCAGTCCTGAAAGCTACAAAATCAGCAAAGCCCGCATAGACCCTCATTCCAAGCCTGCCAAGACCCTCTTCGAGAAACCTTCTCTCGTCTTGCACATAATTTACCGTCCTCTGCTCATAATCAGCGTCTCCAAGCGCAGCAAGCCCTGTTCTCTGCGCCACTGTGGACACGCTCCACTCAGGCATCTGAAACCGCATTCTGTCAAGCAAGTCAGTATTCAACGTCATTGCATACCCAAGCCTTATACCCGCCATTGCAAAAAATTTTGTGAACGCGTTTATTACGATAAGATTGTCATATAAATCCAAAAGCCTCCTGCTGCTATACTCCTCGTACCTGCCGGTAAACCTAAGAAAGCATTCGTCAACCACGACCACGGCTCCAAGACGGCTGCATACCGACGCAATCTTTTCCGTAAGCTCAGGCGAAATCAGACTGCCGACAGGATTATTGGGACTGCACAAAAACACCATAAGCCTTCCGGACCGCGCATCCCCGCCAAAACCGCAGGTTTTACAGCCGCCCGCAATATCTTCTATCCGGCGGCAAATTCCGTCATCGTACGCAAAATCCTTTTTTTCGTCCAGCTCATAAAATGCCGTTCTCGCGCCGCACACCTTCGCCGCGCGCTCATAGCCCGAAAACGTAGGCGCAGCCATGATACAGATGTCGGGTTTTACCGCGCGTACCGCCGCCATTATAAGTTCAGACGCGCCGTTTCCGAATAAAATTCTCTCTCTGCTCACATTTTCGCGCTCCGACACAGCCTGTGCCAGACGCAGGCAGTTAATATCGGGATAACGGGAATCCTCCTCCACTCCCGAAACCAAGGCCTCTCTTGCCTTTTTTGGCATCCCCAGAGGATTAATATTAACCGAAAAGTCAAGCTCGACATCATTATTATAAATATCCCCGCCGTGTGTGAAGCATGAAACCGTCGGACAGATTTTTTCATCCGAATGTAAAAAGCCGCGCATTTCCTCACCTCCAAAGCGCCAATACAGCTCTTAATATCACCGCCAGCGCCGCCATTAAGAACGAAGCTATATACAAAAGAACATTCGCTCTCACTATATCTTCAGGCTCAACGGGTCTTTGCGCATCGCCTATAAACGGCTTTTTTACAAGCTTTCCGAAATAATAGCTGTCGCCTGCAAGCTCAATTCCAAGCGCCCCCGCGCACACAGACTCGGTCTGCGCCGAATTGGGGCTTGCGTGCTTTCTTCTGTCGCGCCTGTATATTTTAAGGGCATTTTTCATATTGTAACGGCTGCTTCCTCCAAATATTCCGGCTGCTCCCGACGCAATAATCATAAGCACGGCGGCTATTCTTGACGGAATAAAATTGACGGCATCGTCAAGTCTTGCCGCCGCCCTTCCGAAATATATATACCTGTCATTTTTATAGCCAAGCATTGAATCCATTGTATTTATCGCCTTATACACAAAACCCCCGACCGCGCCGAAAAGCATTATATAAAAGAGCGGCGCAACAACACCGTCAGACGTGTTTTCCGCAACCGTCTCGACAGCCGCCTTCGCTACGCCTGTGCAGTCAAGCCTGTCGGTGTCTCTGCCGACTATCATCGACACCGCGCGTCTGGCGCCGTCAATATCCGAATTTTTCAGTTCCCTGTAAACCTTCATGCTCTCGTCCTTCAGAGCCTTCACCGCTATGAGCTGATAGCACATAACTCCCTCCGCCAAAGCCCCGGCGCAGGGGTGAATTTTCCAAAACAAAAAAACAATAAGGCCTGACACTGCCGCTGTGACAGCTATAACCGAGACGGAAAGAAGCAGTCCCTTATAAAATTTTTTCCTGTCGCTGTCCTCCTGCCTGTATAAATGATTTTCAAGCGTTTGGATAAATTTCCCTATAAGTCTCACCGGATGCCAGAGCCAGTGCGGGTCGCCAAACAGCAAATCAAGAGCCCAGCCCAGTATAATCGGTACAGTAAAAATAACGAGTCTTAGCATCCTTTGGCCTCCCTGCTGCTTTATTATCAAATATTTTTCCCATTTTAAAATCACATATGTAACCGCTGCCGTTTTCGCATGAATAGTCGAAATATCCGCCTTTGCAGGCATATGACATCACAGACATGACAGTTCCGCCGTGGGCTATCACTGCAAGCGTTTTATTTTCGTCATAGCAGCTTTTTAACACATCAAAAAGGCCCTCCGTGCATCTGTCTTTAAAGGCTTCCGGGAGCTCGCCGCCGGGAAATCTCATATTTCCGCCGCTCTCAACCCATTCACGGTAAAGAGGATTGTCTGACAGCTCACGGAAATTTTTGCCCTCAAAAATCCCGAAATCACACTCTCTGAGACGCGGCTCTGTATAGACATCAGCTCCGGGATAAATAATATTCGCCGTCTCAATGCACCTTAACATCGGGCTGGCAACAACCTTATCGGCATACGGATAAATATTTTTTCTTACCGCATCCTCAAGTCTTTGTATTCCCACGCCGCACAGAGGCTCATCTGTTCTTCCGATATATCGTTTTTCCATATTTCCGGCAGTACATCCGTGCCGTATAAGTATCACTCTCATAAACGCCCGCTGTTATCCTTTATTTTCATTTTATCTTCATTCCTATTCCGCCTGTAATGCGCTCCATATGCTCTGACAGCCCGGCGGCCTCACACAGCAGCCTTCCGACGCTCTCCCTGTAATCCCGCTCATTTTTGTCGGCAGGAATTATTCCGCTTCCGACCTCGTCGCATATAATAATCACATCGGGATTTACCCCGCAGAGCCAGCTCACAAATCCGCCAAGCTCTCTTCCTGCTTCCAGCTCGCGCCTCACAAATATATGAAAATGATTAATTATATCCGCTTCCTTCATATCGTCCCGGCAGCAGTTCTCTCCCTGCACAACAGCCGGCTCGCTCTCTTTGACGCATTCGATGTCCTGTCTGCACCCGGAAGTTCTTTCTTTTTTATATTTTTTGAGCACATACTCAAGTTTTCCCTGCCATGCTCCTCCGACATATAATTCCATCTTTTCCGTCTCCGTTCTGCCCTTATTCAATAGTTAAGCTCTGTCCCGTCACAAGCCTTGTAACCTCTCAACAGGCGTTTTGTATCTAAATGACCTTTCACAGGCACATAACCGCGAGCACTATTATCTGGCACAGCTCGCTCACGCACAAAAACCAGCCCGCAAGGTCTCCCGTGACTCCCCCGAAGGATTTGTATGACCACAGCCTGTAATAAATAAACACCGCAAGCTGAACAAAAACCAGCACTGCTCCCGCAGCAGGCTTCACAGCAGCCATTCCCGCCATGCACACCGCAAAATGGAAACAGAGCATTACATTTACGGTCCTTTTGTCAGCCCCCGAAGCCGCAAGACGAAGCATACCGTCGCTTTTAGCCGCCTTGAAATTGACTGCCGCCGCTGCACTCGCAATTCTTGACAAATAAAATACAAAGCCTGTCAAAATTATATATTTTAAATTCTTAGTCTCATATATCTGCGCTAATGCCGCTGCCTCAAACATGATATATACAAGCAGCATTATAACCGCAAAAGCCCCTATATGGGAATCCTTAAGAATTTCCAGTTTTTTTTGTCTGTCGCCGTATGAGTGAACGGCGTCCATTGTGTCCATATAACCGTCTGTGTGAATGCCGCCCGTTATAAGGAGCAGTATTCCAATCTCCGCGCACACAGCGGTTATTGTACCTGTGCCCAGCCTGTCCGCAAGTAACAGCCATCCGGAGGCAAGCGCCCCTATCACCGCACCAACCAGAGGAAAAAATCCGAATATATATTTCATATCCTTTTCCTCAAGCCTGACATGCGGCATCGGAATTCTTGAATACATTGAAAACGCAAGAACAAATGATTTTAAAGCTGTCATAATTCTCCCCATTTCTTCGCTGCCTTTTGCTCCTTACCGGTTTGCATCGACAGCCCGGACGCAAACTTGTCGAATTTTATTTTACATTACCGCAGCAAATAATTCCACCCAAAATTATGGTTGACATACATTAAATCATATTATAATATAATCATAACAATACTATATATCATATAATATTATTCACAAGCTATTTGCTCCTGAGCGAAAGCAAATAGCACTGATGGCGGATGAGAAAACGCCTGCGCGGATTTCTCATCGCCCCTTCGCGACAAATCGCTCAGAAATGGAGATTAATATGGTTTTTCAAATTGGCTCCGCGCTGCTGGATGCATGCGTACTGTCCGCACTCGAATATGAGGATTTATACGGATATGCGCTGACGCAGCGTGTAAAGGAGGTTGTCGATATTTCCGAATCAACTCTTTATCCCGTTCTGCGGAGGCTGCTGAGAGAAAATTATCTGATCACATATGACCAGCCCTTTAACGGAAGAAACCGCCGCTATTACAAGCTGACGGAAATCGGAAACAGACAGCTTATGTTCTACAGAAACGAGTGGATTATATATAAATCCAAAAT
>CALWKC010000005.1 GCA_944381165.1 uncultured Lachnospira sp.
GTCGCGAAACTCATATACATCATACGGGGAGATTTTATTTTTTCAAAGTTCAAATTTCATTCCCTATAGGAATGCTTCTCTATTATCTTTTCTTCATATCACTCTCACATACCACTTGATTTATTCAATAACATGTAAGATTTACTAAAATATTCATAAATACACCTATCATCAAATTTATAAACAAAAAACCAACAATCAGTTCCCCGTAATTTTCAACTAATTCATACATCTCTTGTTCCTCCTGACAGCATAAATGTTTATTGTCACAGACACCCGACATATAATTACATATAATTTTCAGTAACAGTTCAGCAATAAGCTGTATGACAAGCAGCTTCATTCAAGCATGATTTGCCTGTTGTACGGTTTATGCGCTGAGTGCTCAATTATGAGCAAGCTGCGAAGCAGCTGGAAAGCTACACGGGCTGAACTGTTACCATTTTCACACATTAAAAATTTTAGAGATAGCTAGTGATAACAAGAAGCATATCTGCCGCAATCTTTATCGATACAAAAATCATGGGAATATACTCAGCAAACTTCATAGCGCTGATATTGCTCTGATTTTTAATTTCCTCATGCTTGTCAACCAGTTCATTATTTCTCTTAATAATTGTATTCATCATCTCATCAATATCATCCGAAGGCAATTCCGAGACAGAATAAAGAGTTCTGACTGTTGAACAAATATCCAATATTTCAAACTCATTCATAAAAGAATAATAAGGCTTTACAGAGGACGGATTTTCATCCAGCTCATATATAAATTTCCCAAGAGACTCCTTCATAACCGCAGGACAGTCACTATATGTCTCGTTTACTGCCGCTTGAAGAGGCGCATCCTGCAAGCGTATAACCACATCCCTAAGCCAGCCGGAAAAAGCTATATAAACGTCCTCCTGAAGTCTTTTAAATGCTTTCTGCCTGTTAAAATAAGGCACAGAAATTATATACAAAGCGCAGCCCCAAAGTCCTATTGTCCAGATAACATTTCTCATCAACAGCGCCAAAACCCCCAGCAACGCCATTAAAAACGATGCCACCACAGCAAATATTTTCACACTCCTGCTGCTTTCACCAAATACAAGCCTGTAATCCTTCATAACCCGCTTATCTGTACGATCACTCGCCAGCCAATTTCTGCAATATGCAGTATTTACGTACAAATAATACATAATATTAAGAATTACAAACAACAGCGATGCAATCTGATATTCCCACCTGTCAGAAATACTCAGGGACACTCCCGCAGAGCCTTCAAGAACAGCACTTATTACAACCGATACCGATGCAAGCACACAGCTTAAAATAATGCCTATAATTGAATTTCGCCTTACAAGACGTATATCCTCCTGATATTTATAAACACGCTTTACCCAGCAGTTAAAATCATCAATGAGAATATCAAGAGAGCGATGATATTTTCCACCCTTTTCCTCTATTGAAATCAACAGCCTGTGAAGTGTTTTAATTTTGTGACACGGATAGGCCTTTTCTATCACAGCAAGTGCCTCTTCATATACCTCCGAAGAAGTATCCGTCTCCAGTATACGTACTGCCTTTTCCACAACTCTCCTTGCTTTCCCGCTCAATATCTGAGAGGTATCTTTTAACGCCGAATTAACTTTAGGACTTCTCTGAAATGAATAAGACATCTGGTGAAGATAAACGTCCACGTCATTAAATCTCATATCCTCCTGAAGCTGTAAAAAATAATAAAATATAACCATGGGAGCAATAAACAGAGCCATAAGCTCTGCCGCCGCAATACAAACAAAATTCATCCTGTATACCGAACATAACACGGCGAGAGCAGTAAGCATAATGACAGACATCACCACGCTTTTCCTGAAAGCATGCTTTCTTCCGCTGTCATTTGCCATGTCTCTTATTTTCCCTATATTCCTGTAAGTGTCCTTTATTCTTAAACGCATTAGTTACCCCTTTCGCTATGCATATGGATTGTCTATACCATAACTGCAAAATCTCTTAATTATATCCTCCGGTATTTCCTGCATTGTAAATTCCGAATTCTCATATATCACGGTGCAGATATTTTCTCTGTCAACTCTGTTAAAAAAGGCTACCTCCTGAATTTTTCTTCTCTCTGACTTGTCGCATGTGACCAGCACACCCACGTCAATATATTTATATATGCTGTTTATAAATCTGTCAGTGACATTGCTTTCTCCCAGCATATTATACATTCTGTCCGGTATTCCCCTGACGCTGTCCAGATGCATTGTTGTCATACAGCAGGCACCTGTCGAGAGAGAGTTTAACAAATCCAAAACCTCGGCACCCCTTGATTCCGACAGCAGCATCCAATCAACATTATGGCGCAGCCCGGCTCTGATAACCTGAGAATACGAAAATCTGTCATCAACAAAAAATTCCACGCACTTTTTTCCCGGATTAATCATCCTGTAATGGATTTCCTGATTATCCTCATATACGCCAACCTTTTCGTCAGCCGATATGTATGTTGACATATATTTTAATAATTCTGTTTTTCCCGCGTGAGGCTGACCGCCTATTACACAGTTCATGTGTGCCCTGATGCAGTTCTCAAGAAGATTAATTAATGTCTCAGGCGCGTAACCGCTCTCAAGAAGAGTCTCATGATTAAATCTTATGTAAGTTGGAATTTTTCTGATTGCAACACTTTTTCTCCCGCATCTGGCCTCATGCCATATGGAAATTCTTAAATTTTCTGTGTTTGCCTCAAGAACAGGATTGGCCCTGTTAAAAGATACCAGCATAATATTGGCAAGACGAATAGACAAATTATCAACAAAAGCATGTGAAAGCTTCTTCTTGGAAACATAACTGCCTCTTTTTAAATGGGTAATCCAGAGATTATATCCATCCCATTCAATATCTGTAATTTCTTCATCCGCTATCTCCTCCCTTAGTTCGCTAAACAGCTCATCCCTGTGATGCTCTATAAAATCTTCAACCTGCGCTTCTCTCAATTCTGCTCAACTCCATCTATGGCGTCCGTAATCTGCTTTTCGTAGGATATGTTTTCTACTGCCGTTTTTGTCTTGGAGTTGACTATACTCACCACCGCAACTGTGAGAAGCACCGCTGCAAGAACTCCGGCGAGAGCCACAACAACCTTTCCGTAATGTTCAATAATATCATGCATACCTTTACCTCCTTAAATATAATATATATTGTTTACAATAAATATACTATCACATTAAAATATATTTGTAAAGTATTTTTATATTAAATATATAATTTATTTATCATATATAGCATTAAAAATAAATGACAACATCAAGAAAATGTGATTTACGCTAATATACAATTTAAGTCATAACCTTAATATCACAGAAGAACCCGCACTAAAAAAATGATATGCTCCCTCCCCGGCAGACAAGTTTTTATTACCTCACTTGTCTGCCCGGAAGGGAGCATATCAATAATGATTTACTGTCTTGTATATGAAACCTGCTCTGAATTTCTCTCAAGCGTCAGCTTATCGCTCTCAAGAGTATACTTATACTCCTTTTCCTCTTTCTGTTTTAAAATTTCGGTAGTAATTTTTACAGTATCGCCACTCAGTTCATATGAAAAAGATGTTGAAATATCTCCCATTGACAGCTCACCGGTACCGTCCTCATTAAAAACATATGTTGTTTCTGTGCCGCTGTCAGCCTTCCAGCTTCCGACAATCGACGGCTCTGTCTTTTTGCCGCAGGCAGCAGTTGAAAAAACCAGAACGATGACAACAGCCGCTGCAAAAAAGCGTTTACAGTACTTCATACGCATTTCCTCCTTTGAATTATAATTCAAGCTCCTCCAGCTTTTTTACAATATACGGAAATTCCATTCCGTGTGAAGCCTTTACTAAAACATTATCTCCTTTTTTCAACAGCAAAGAAAGCTTATCTGAGAGTTCCTCCTTAGTCTCAAATACATGTATTTCACAGCGATGCGCCGCATCGGAATAGCCGGCGACAGACTGCAAAGAAGCCTCGGCGCCCCTCGCTATATGGCTCGCAAGCGCTCCGACCGTCAAGAGAACATCAATATTCTTTTCAGCAATATGCTCCCCTACCTGATAATGAAGCTTCTCTTCCTCCGCTCCAAGCTCAAACATGCTTCCCAGAACAGCAACCTTTCTTCCCCTTGCAGACGCAAGCACATCAACAGCCGCCTTCATGGATACAGGGTTTGCATTATAACAGTCGTCAAGTATTAAAAGACTTTCCGTCTTAATAATATGATTTCTTCCTGAAATTGTCTCAAGCTCAGCTATTCCCTCGGCAATCTCCCGCGACGAAAGACCAAGCTCCGCTCCTACTGCCGCGGCAGCCATAGCATTATACACCATATGCTCTCCCGCAACAGATATTGATACTTTAAATTCACTTACACCGTCTGACGCACGGACATTGCACAGCACTGCAGTCATTCCTTCAAGTCCGTTATTAACAATATCCTTTGCGTAAATATTCTCTCTGTTCTCAATGCCGAAGAAAGCCGGCTTTTTGCCGTAAACCTCTCTAATCGTTACAAGTTTGTCGTCATCACCGTTCAGTACAACCGTCCCGTTTGGATTCATCGACTTGAAAATTTCGGTCTTGGCTTTTAAAATTCCGTCTCTTGTCTTTAAATTTTCAAGATGGCACAGTCCTATATTCGTGATTACACATATATCAGGCTGTGCAATCGCAGTCAGTCTTGTCATCTCCCCGAAATCGCTTATTCCCATCTCAAGCACAGCAATCTCATCGTCCTCACGCAGAGTAAATACCGTAAGAGGAAGACCTATCTCATTGTTAAAATTGCCCTGAGTCTTTCTGACTCTGTATTTGCGGGAAAGCACGGAGGCAATAGTCTCCTTTGTGCTGGTCTTGCCGACACTTCCCGTAATTCCAACCACCTTTATGTCAAGCTGCCTTCTGTAAAATGCGGCAATCTGTTTCAGAGCCTCGAGCGAAGATTCCACCTGTATGTACGGTCTTTTCTCACCCGGCAGTTCTCTCTGCGATACGCAGCACGCAGCTCCATCATCAAAGCACCTTCCTATATAGTCATGCCCGTCGCTTCTTGCACCGCAAATTGCGATAAACATGCCGTCCTTTTCAATTTTACGGCTGTCAGTTGTTACTGAAGAAACTTCTTTATCCAGAAACGCTTCGTCTCCGTGATATATACCATGACATGCCTGTGCCACAGCCCTAAGTGTCATTCCCTTCATGATAATCCTCATTCCTGAGCGACTTGTCGCGAAGAGGCGATGAGAAATCCGCTCCCCACTTCGCTTTGCAGCGCTACATGTATTTTTCCATAGATAAATCTACAAGTTTCTGTGTCAGCTGGTCATAAGACATACCTACAGCCTGAGCCTCCTGCGGAACAAGGCTTGTAGGCGTCATTCCCGGAAGTGTGTTGATTTCAAGACAGAAAATTTCATCTTCTTCATTCATAAGCTCATCGACACGCGCAAACGCCTTTACTCCAACCGCATCACAGGCCTTCTCTGCAATGCGCATCATTTTTTTTGCCGTCTCCTCGTCAATATCTGCCGGACATGTCTCTTTTGTGGCTCCGGCACTATATTTGTTTTTGTAATCATAAAAACCACTGACAGGCTCTATCTCTATAACAGGAAGCGCCTTTCCGTCAATCACCGCAACAGAAAACTCTCTTCCCTTGATATATTCCTCAACTATAATTTCATCTTCATATGAAAATGCCAGCTCAACCGCCGCCTTAAACTCATCTTCATTTGAAACAATGGAAACGCCGACACTTGAGCCTCCGCAGCACGGCTTAACAACACACGGAAAAGGAACATACTCTATTTTGTGACCCTTTCTGAGTCTTACACCCTTAGGCATCGGTATACCCTCTGTCACGAGTATTCTTTTCGTCAAATATTTATCCATAGAAATGGCGCTGCTCAGATAATCGGTACCGGTATACTTTATTCCCATTAAGTCAAATGCCGCCTGTATTTTGCCGTCCTCACCGTTTGCACCGTGAAGTCCTATAAACACAATATCAGCCGCCTTGCATACCTCAAGCACCATAGGACCGAAAAATCCCTCACCTGCTTCGGCACGTTTTTTTTCGGTTTCTTTAATTTCTGAACTTTTTTCTGACAATTCTGCCGTAAGCTCTTCAAGATTATTTTCATCGCTGAAAAACGCATCCGCATCGCTGTACATTGTTGTCCCGAAAAAAACATCTATAATATTTGCCCTGTGGCCGTTTCTCCTCAAAGAAGCACATATAAGCTTACTGGAAACTAAAGAAACCTCTCTCTCTGTGCTGGTTCCTCCAGCGATTACAGCTATATTCATAACGAATTCCTTTCATATAAAGACAATAATTTTCCACAATATCCACATGGTTATACACATTTTCAGACAATTCAGATAACGCGCACATATATCCCACAAAATTCAAATAGCAGCAGGCAAGTGTCTAAAAAGACACTCAACTTGCCGCATTTATAAAATCAACGCTCCTTCAAAGGAACATATTCGTTATGAGGACATACGTTCTTGTATGCAGGACGAATAATTTTGCCGCAATTAATAAGCTCCTCAATACGATGCGCACTCCATCCTGAAATTCTTGCCACAGCAAAGATAGGTGTATACAGCTCATGCGGAAGACCCAGCATACTATACACGAAACCGCTGTAAAAGTCCACATTTGCGCTCACGCCTTTATATATTTTTCTCTCCTTTGCTATAAGCTGTGCGGCAATCCGCTCAACGTCAGCCATAAGCTTATATTCCTTCTCCCTGTGCTTCTCAACAGACAGAGCCTCAACAAATCCCTTAAACACTCTTGCTCTTGGATCTGAAAGCGAATATACGGCGTGACCCATTCCATAAATAAGCCCTGTCTTGTCAAATGCCTGTTTATTAAGAATTGCATCGAGATATGCCGTGAGCTCCGCCTCATCATCCCAGTTTTTTACATTGCTCTTAATGTCCTCGAACATCTTGACAACCTTTAAATTAGCTCCGCCATGCTTTGGTCCCTTGAGTGATGCCATAGAAGATACTATTGTCGAATATGTATCGGTTCCCGAAGACGTTACCACATGAGCAGTAAATGTAGAGTTGTTTCCGCCGCCGTGCTCGGCATGAAGAACAAGCGCAATATCGAGAATCTTTGCCTCAAGCTCGGTAAACTTTCCGTCGTCTCTCAAAAGATGGAGTATATTTTCAGCCGTTGACATATTAGGATCAGGCTCATGAATAATAAGACTTCCCCCTATATGTGAATGTTTGTATGCCTGATAGCTGTACACGGCAAGCAGAGGAAACTGAGAAATAAGCTGAAGAGACTGGCGCACAACATTAGGGATGCTTGTATCATCAGCTTTATCATCGTAAGAATAAAGCATAAGAACACTTCTTGCCACTGCATTCATAATATCCCGGCTTGGCTTTTTCATGATTATATCCCTGACAAAATTAGGAGGTATACACCTGTAATTTCCAAGCAGCGCGGTAAAATCTTTAAGCTGCTGTTCATTTGGCATCTCTCCGAAAAGCAAAAGGTATGTAATCTCCTCAAAGCCATATCTTTTATCCTTTGTGAAGCCGGCAATAATTTCCTCAACATCATATCCACGGTAATAAAGCTTTCCGTCGCATGGATGCGATACACCGTTTTCATCCACCTCTGTTGACTTTACCTCAGAAATCTCGGTAAGTCCCGTAAGCACTCCCTTACCGTTAAGGTCACGCAAGCCTCTTTTTACCTCGTACTTATCGTATAAATCAGAGCTTATTCTGTTATTTTCCCTGCACTTTAATGACAGTTCTTCTATTTCAGGCGTAACCTGTGAAAAATCTCTTCCTTCCAAATCCATAATTCCTCCTGTTCTGTTTTAAAGTCTTAAAACCTAATACGTATTTTATCGAGAATGTATACGGCAACAATGTACAAAATCCAATATATCAGCGCAGCCTCGTACACTCATATTTAGCACGCGCCTGTATACATTTTCTCAGCGAGACATATCTTTCTTCCGAATTTCCGGGAAGAATTTCAACATCCATAGACGCAGCCATTGCGTCTATCAATTTGTCATCAAGATTATTTTTTAATGCCGAAAGAACCTCAAGCTTCTGAGCATAACTCTCAGCATCAAGAAACCTCATCAGTCTTTCATCAGCCTCTCCGTCCGTCACATCAGCTCCGGTATCGGATATAACTGAATTATCCCCGGGCTTTTCTGCATCCATATAATTATCCGCAGTTATTTCTTTTTTCTGCGCATCAGCAGAAATGTCACTGTCCTCCCCTCTCAGAAACACCTGCTCAAACCTGTAACGCTGTCCGGCATCCGGATATTTCACCCGGTTGACCTCACCCATAAACATATCGTAAGGTCTCACGTACACGGAAAAATCACCGTACAGTGCCTGATAAACAACCATTTTCTCCTTTGTCTCAGAGTGATACGCAACACATTTAACCTGATACAGCTTATTCTTAAAATGCCTGTAAAAGCCTCCGGCAACCAATTCTCTCTCTTTCACAGCAAAACCTCCCTAACATTCATACGGCGTTATGCCTCTCAGGAAATTAAACCCGCAGCCGTAACGAACGCATAAATCACACTGAAGCTTCTTATGCCGCATTTGGGCTGAGATAGCCCGAAAGCTCCATACTCCTGCTCTCAATAAGAAGCTTTAAAATCCCCTCCACAATAATGTGGCATAACGCAACTATATATTTACAATCATTGTCAACCGTATTTTCACTGTCTATATACTGCGCATGCAGTTTTTTTATAAAAACGCATATATCCTCGGGACTTGAAAAACCGTTGACAATATTTCTGTTTACGTAAATCTGCCCGCTGTTAATGTAGTCCTTTAAAGCAGACATCAGCCCCTTTTCATACTTACAGTGTTCCTTTATATTACCCTCAAATACAGAATTATGAGGATATGTAAAATAATCAGCTATATAATGGGTAACTTCTCCCAGCCTGCGGCAGTATGCGGTGGAAATTCTTCTGTAGTCCGCCGAATCAACGGTAAGCTGTGAAATAAAAGATGAAACCATGTCAAAGGTCTCTTCCATGTTATGTTTCGTAGTTACAAAAGATGGTTTACAGTCAGGCAGTATACTGCCGATGATAAATGCCTTTCGATGATTTATCAGTAAACCGCTGTCAAGATTATTTATCAGATAAACAGCTAAAGATACATGTGATTTTTTTCTCATGATACTATGCCTTTCACTTTTGACTTATACATGCAACATATTTTATTTTAAACTGAAATCAAACAAAAAACAATAAAAATACTGTAAATTTTATTTTATAAAGGCAACAGTTCAGCCATAAGCTGTATGACAAGCAAATCATGCTTGCATGAATTTGCCTGTTGTACAGCTTATGAGCTGAGCGCCCGATTATGAGCAAAGTCAGCTGCGAAGCAGCGGGAAAGCGCCTCTGGCGCGGCTTTGCGAATGGCGCGGCTTTGCGAATGGCGCGGGCTGAACTGTTACTTATAAATTAACAGTTCAGCCATAAGCTGTATGACATACAAATCATTCTTGCATGAATTTACCTGTTGTACAGCTGTTTAAACCGCAAATTAATTTGACATAATCCAAGTCAAAGAATATGATTATACAGGATGATGCCCGCCGGGGCATCGCAGAAACGGAGGTCCTTATGAAAGCTGTTGATTTACATGTTCACTCAACCTTTTCCGACGGAACGCTGTCTCCTGAGGAGCTTGTTCAAAAAGCCGCGCAGCTCGGACTTGCTGCAATGGCTCTCACAGACCATGACACCGTTGACGGAATAGAGCAGGCAGTCATGGCTGCTTCGGAAACAAATGTTGAACTGGTTCCCGGAATTGAGCTCAGCACCTTTTATGACAAAAAAGAAATTCATATTGTAGGCCTATATATAGATTATACAGACAAATCATTTAAAAAAGAACTGGAAAATTTAAAATCATGCAGAGAGCGACGTAACCAGCAGATTGCCGAAAAGTTCACTCAGCTCGGCATACCTGTGTCATATGAAGAAATGCGGCAGATGTACGCCGGCGCGGTTATAACAAGAGCTCATTTTGCGGACTACCTTGTGCAGAAAAAATATATTAAAAGCCGCAGCGAGGCGTTTGAGCGCTATATAGGAGATTCCGGGCCATGTTATGTTCCCCGCAGAAAAATGCTGCCCGAAGAAGCCATCAGCATGATTAAATCTGTCGGCGGCGTCCCTATTCTTGCCCACCCTGTCCTGTATCATCTCGGAACGGAGCAGATGAATAAATTAATCAGTTATCTGTGCCGAAGCGGAATTGCAGGGCTTGAGGCAATTTATTCAACTTATTCTTCAGGCGAGGAAATCCAGATGCGAAAACTTGCAAAAGAAAATAACCTTATAATAAGCGGCGGCTCTGATTATCACGGCGCCAACAAGCCCGGAATTGAGCTTGGCACAGGACGCGGAAAGCTGTTTGTACCGGAAGACGTACTTGATAACATAAAGAAACTGCGTGCAAAAACAAGGTGATAAGCCCTTGCGTTAAGCATTTGTTTCGCTAATCAATATTCTCTGTCTTTTCTTCTCATAACAATCCTCATTTTCAAAACGCCGCCGCACTAATGCTTTTCCCGATATTCCTGCGCAAGCTCCTCCGCCAGATACTCGTCGCTCATGCAGTGCATATCGGAAACGCCGTCCTTAACGAGCTGATAAACTTCAGAATTATAGAAAAAACCCAACGCTGTATCAAGCGAAATGCCCTGTTTATTTGCAAACAGCTCTATAACACGGCTGTATTTCTTTTGAAGTAAAATAGGATTTGCTTTCATACAGTCTCGCTCCCTTCAAATTTCAACAGTTTCAGCGCTTTCTCAGTACGGAAGCATATTTGCAGATTAGGCTTTTCGTAGCGCAGACGGTTAATTGCTTCCGTCTTATCAATCAATCCGTCAAAAAACAGCTCGACTGTATTAAACACTCTGTCGTTGGCAACGCCGCCTGCCACAATATCATAGTCCGTATTGTCTTTTCCGCTGCGGCATTTTAATATAAACTCCAGCCAATCCTCGGAATAGGCGCTAAATTTGAGTATTTTCAGCTCAGACTCATATTTTTCATCAAAAGAATAACATGATATAATACCTTCTCTTCCTCTGCGTTTAAATTTACCGCACCACTTCGCCGCCTGCTCATACAGCGGCGTAACATAAAAACCACGCCCAAAATCCACATTTGGTCGGGAATAGGTCAAATCCGGCTCAGAGATTGCCGCATAGGAGCCGTGATACAATATCATATCTCCACGCCCCTCTCTTTCATCACGTCAATCAGCTCGTTTACTATATATTCGCGGCTCTGCGTATGCAGCACCTCATATTCCGGCACAATATAACCGTTCAGAATATCGCTTTTCTCTGTAAACGCCTTATAAACCTTTTTTGCAGCAACGCCAAGCTTTTCTGCAACATTTTCAATACAAAACACCGCAAATTCAAGTTCTTGGGCATTTTTGATTTTTTCGTCCTGCAGCATAAATTTGACCCTTCCTTAATTTATTAAGAACAAAGAGTTCGCTTGCGAACTCTTTCGCGAGGTGCGGATTCGTAAGAATAATTACCTTTCCGCGCCTCTGCGAGCCTGCGGAGCATATCGGAAACGCTATGCTTTAATGATGAAACAGTCTCATTCCCGTGAAGCACATTGCAATATTTCTCTTATTGCAGGTCTCGATTACATTATCGTCACGGATTGAGCCGCCCGGCTGCGCGATATATTTTACGCCGCTCTTGTATGCGCGCTCAATATTATCACCGAACGGGAAGAACGCGTCTGAGCCGAGCGCTACGTCTGTGTTCTTATCAAGCCATGCGCGCTTCTCTTCCTTTGTAAACACCTCCGGCTTCTCTGTAAACACTCTCTCCCACTCGCCGTCAGCAAGCACGTCCATATAATCCTCGCCTATATATAAATCTATCGCGTTATCTCTGTCGGCACGGCCTATGTTTTCCTTGAACGGAAGATTTAAGACCTTTGGATTCTGACGCAAAAACCAGTTATCGGCTTTAGAGCCGGCAAGTCTAGTACAGTGAATTCTTGACTGCTGTCCTGCACCTATTCCTATTGCCTGTCCGCCCTTTGCGTAGCAGACAGAATTTGACTGGGTGTATTTAAGCGTTATAAGAGCTATTATCAAGTCAATCTTTGCCTGCTTAGGCATTTCCTTATTCTCGGTAACAATATTGTCAAGAAGAGCCTCGTTTATTACAAACTCATTGCGCCCCTGCTCAAATGTCACGCCGTATACCTGCTTTCTCTCTATCGGCTCAGGCTTATAATCAGGGTCAATCTTGATAATGTTGTAATTTCCCTTTTTCTTTGACTTCAAAATCTCAAGAGCCTCATCCTCATAGCCCGGCGCAATAATTCCGTCAGAAACCTCGTGCTGAATAAGCTTTGCAGTAGCAACATCGCACACGTCAGACAGAGAAATAAAATCTCCGAAGGAAGACATTCTGTCCGCGCCCCTCGCTCTCGCATATGCGCATGCAAGAGGTGAGAGCTCGCCAATCTGCTCGTCAACCCAGTATATTTTCTTTAACACGTCAGTGAGAGGAAGTCCGACTGCCGCTCCCGCCGGTGAAACATGCTTAAAAGATGTAGCCGCAGGAAGTCCTGTAGCCTCCTTCAATTCCTTTACAAGCTGATAGCCGTTAAATGCGTCAAGAAAATTAATATATCCCGGTCTGCCGTTTAAAATCTCTACCGGAAGCTCGCTTCCGTCCGCCATGAAAATTCTTGACGGCTTCTGATTAGGATTGCATCCATATTTTAACTGAAATTCGTTCATTTTATCCTCCATGCATTATTATTTGTTTTTATTTACAATTCTTGTCTCATATTTTCCTGTTGCAATATCAATATAGCGCACAAACAGAGAAACCTTGTTGTCCTCATTGAGATTATCCCAGAGCATATTTGTGAATTCGTCTATATCACCCGAAATCTTAACTAATGTCGGCTCACCCTCAAAGCTTGGAAGCGGAGTGCCGTCTCCCATATATGTGTGTATAAAATGCCCCTCTCCGGCAGCAGGCTTCTCATAAGAAAATGTATATCTGCTGCATGCGCTGCCGTCTTTGTCGCTGCTCTTTAAAATCGACATAGCATAGTCAAACTCGCCGTTTTCAAGATTGATAATGCCCGAAATCCTCGGCGTAAAGTTAGGTGCGTCCGGCTCAAACTCTCTTGTTCTCAGCGCCTGCTCAAAAGTCTTTCCCTCTGACATAAGCTCATATACAGTGTCCGTCTGGTCGCCGTTTGTCACGATAGTGCTGTTTTTAAGAACGCGGACGGGAGCATAGATGATAAGGCTTGGGTCCTCAAGCTTGCTCTCGTCAAACGCCTGTGTGCGTATTCCCTCTCCGTCCTCAACGAACACTCTGTTGCGGCTGTTTGCGCTTCTTCCCATAATAAAGTAAGCTGCCACAGCCTTTGTTCCGTCACAAGACCTGCCGATTACAATTCCTCTTCCGGGATAATCACAGCCCGACAGCTCTTTTTCCAATAACTGCATCTCCATAAAATTCATTCCTCTTTCTGTTTTTTATTTAAACAAAGCCGGCTGCCTGAGCAACCGCACCTTAGGTCGCCCAGGCGGTCGGCTTAAAAATTCTGTACTCCCTGTGAGTAACTCCCACTATATACCGCAAAAAACAATATACATTTCCGCCAGTTGTACAGACTATGTAATAAAAATACACTATTTTATTTAAAATTGCAACAGGTTCAGGTGTTTACACGCCTGTATCAGCTTCAGATTTAATAATTCCCAAGCAGCTTAATCGCCTGAGCCTCCTCCTCAATTCCTCTGAGCGCATTCATAACAGCGGGGTCGTCTATATTTCCCTCAAAATCTATAAAAAATCTGTACTCCCACTGTCTTCCCTCAATCGGTCTCGACTCAATCTTATTCATGTTAAGTCCGTTGTAAATAATATGGCTCAGGAGATTATAGAGCGTTCCCGTCTCATTTGTCGTCTCAAATACAATGCTCATCTTCCGGGCGTTTTTCACGAACTTTCTTGTGTTTGTTACAATAACAAAACGCGTGGTGTTGTTGTCCAAATCATTTATTTTGCTCTTAAGCACCGTAAGATTGTAAACCTCTGCCGCCTCCTCGCTCGCTATGGCAACATGAGAACGGTCATTTTCAACAAGCACCTTTTTTGCGCTTCCGGCTGTATTTGCCTGGCTTATCTGCTGCCAGTCCTTATGCCCGGAAAGAAACTTTTCACACTGCATAAAACCCTGAGGATGCGAATAAACCGTCGTGACTTTATCAATATCCGTTCCTTCAAGTCCAAGCAGAGCATGCTCAACCTTTACAAAAGTCTCCGCAATAATGTAATTATCGTATTCCTGTATCAAATCATAGACGTCAGCCACGCTGCCCGCAGTTGAATTTTCAATAGGAAGAACGGCATAATCAGCCTCTCCCTTTTTAACGGCTTCCATCGCGTCGCGCCATGTAGGAACAGCAAAATTATTTACATCCTTTCCGAAAAATCTTTTCATCGCTATGTAGCTGTACGCGCCCGGAACACCCTGATAGACAACACGGCAGTTTTCCTTGTCTATCTCATCGATTGCCTCGTACGGCTCTCTAAGAGTCTGCGTCGTCTCCTCAAGCAGCCTGTACTGCATTTTTCTCGAATTTGCCATAATCTGTGAAAACAAATCATCAATAGCATGTACATTTCGCGGATTTTTTACCATTTTGCTTACCGACTCGAGTTTTGCCTTCTCACGCTCCGTATCCAGGACTTTTTTCCCTGTCTCAATTTTATACTCGGCAACCTCCGTACAAAGCTTCATTCGCTCCTCAAACAGCTCCACGAGCTGCCTGTCTATCCCATCAATCTTATCTCTTATTTCTCCTAAGTCCAACATGATGTTCCTCCGTTTCAAATGTGTGTCATCGTATTGAAATATTTTACTATATTCAAAGTTGAATTTCAATTATATACTGTTATAATGTGAACATGGCATGGTGACAGTTCAGCCATAAGCTTTTCCAATGGCGCAGGCTGAACTGTTACCATAATGTAAAAAACGCACCATTATTTTAACGGAGGCAACAGTAAAAAATGAAAAAAACTGTCACAATTATTATCTGCATAATCGCGGTTATTGCCGTGGCTGCCGGAGGTACTTACACCTACCTGACATCACGTTTTCAATATAACAACAAAAACGCCGTCGGAAATACCGCTGGAAATCTCAACAACGGCGGACGTTTCTGCGAGTACGACGGAAAAATTTATTTTTCAAACCCATACGACAAAGGAAAATTATATGTGATGAACTCAGACTGCACAGAAGCCCGTGCTTTAAACGATGATACCGTATATTACTTAAACGTATGCGGAGATTATATATATTACGTCCGCAACAACCTTGATTCGTCAAAACAGTCCGGCAGTGCAAGCGGTCAGATGTTCGGCGTATACCGCGCTGATTTGGACGGTCAGGAGGCGGAGGCTTTATCGTCCTCAATATCAGGGATTGCCTGCCTTTACGGCAATTCACTCTACTACCAGTACTATGACGCAAAAAAAGGAATGTCTCTTTACAAGGCGGGGATTGACGGAAAGGAAAACATCCAGATTTCTCCAAACGCCTACAATCCTGCAAGCGTATATGACGGCAAATTTTATTTTGCGGACTCATTCAATAAAAACCGAATAAGCACACTTGACGCAGAGACCGGAACGGTCAGCATATTCTATGACGCAAATGCCTATCTGGCAGACGCCGCAGACAGCTATATCTATTATATTGACCTGGATAAAGACTACTCTCTTGTACGCCTAAATACATCAAGCAAAACTCTCGAGCAGCTTTATTCAGGCACAAACGGCAGAGTAATCAATTACAACAGATACGGCAATAAAATATTCTTTGTGCTTGAGGGAGAAAAAAACGGTCTGTACCGCATGAATGCCGACGGAACACAGGTTGAATACATCGCCGAAGGCAACATCAGCTCAATTCACTGCACTTCGCAGTACACATTTTTCCAGTACTACGAGGACAGCGAAACGCTCTACAGAATTCCCACAACCGGAGCCATTACAAAGGTTGAAGAAATAACTATAAAGTAAATAAAATCCTTAAAACTCAAAGCGGGTTTCTTATGGTTTCCCGCTACTTCTCATCAACCACCTGAAAAATATAGAATTTAAGATACAAGGACGCGTCGGCAGCCCAGAGTACCGGGTGGTCCGGCGCCTGCGTCCTGAATTCAATCTGGCGCAGACGCTTATGTACGTTTCTTGCCGCCTCGGAAATCGTTTTTGTAAAAAGCTCTGTATCCATAAAATGAGAGCATGAACATGTCGCAAGATAACCTCCGTCCCGCACCAGCTTCATAGCTCTTAAGTTAATCTCACGATAGCCCTTGACAGCATTCTTTATCGAGCTCCTCGCCTTAGTAAACGCAGGCGGGTCAAGTATAACCAGATCAAAGCTCTCCCCGTTTCTTTCAAGCTCAGGAAGCAGCTCAAATACATCCCTGCATATAAATTCAACTCTGTCATCAAGTTTATTAAGCCGGGCGTTTTCGCGAGCCTGCTCCACGCCAAGCCCGGACGCGTCAACGCCGAGAACGCTTGCAGCTCCCGCCATTCCGGCGTTCAGCGCAAAAGATCCGGTATGCGTAAAGCAGTCGAGCACCTTAGCACCCGGACACAACTTCCATATAGCCTTTCTGTTATATTTCTGGTCAAGGAAAAAGCCTGTTTTCTGTCCTTCCTTAACATCGACAAAATACTTTACACCGTTTTCTTCTATCTGTACTTTTGTGTCAAACTCATCGCCGATAAAGCCCTTAAAGCGCTCCATTCCCTCGTTTAAACGCACCTTTGCGTCGCTTCTCTCATATACTCCCCGTATATCCATGCCGTTTTCGGCGAGAACTGCTTTCAGCTTATCAAGAATTAAAGGCTTAAACCTGTCTATTCCAAGCGCGAGAGACTCTACAACAAGCACGTCTGAAAACTTGTCAACCACAAGTCCGGGGAGAAAATCAGCCTCGCCGAAAATAAGCCTGCATGAAGACATGTCAACTGTATGTTTTCTGTAATCCACACAGCTTCGGACTCTCCTCTCAATAAAAGCCTCATCTATGACATGCTCATGTCGGCTCATCATCCTCACTGTGAGCTTCGACTTTCTGTTGACAAAACCTATACCCATAAAATAACCGTCGAAATCATGTACCTCTGCAAGCGCGCCGTCAGGCACGTCTCCTGCAATGCTTGCTATCTCATTATCATATACCCACATGCCTCCTGATTTTAAAGTTCTCCCCTCGCCCTTTTTCAGGCTGACAATTCCGCGTATTTTAAATAAATCTTCCATATTGTACTCTCCTCGTATAATGTTTTTTCTCTATGATTCCTTTGTATTGCCGCAAAGACTGAAAATAACGACGCCTGCTATTGCGACCGCAATCCCAAGCAGCTTAAGCCATGAAAACTCCTTCTTCTCGCTGCCGAATAAACCAAATAACTCTATCAGATATGCGACTGCAATCTGACTTATGACAATAGTAATCTCAGCCTTCGCAACTCCAAGCCCTGACATAGCCTTTACAACGGTATATGTTATAAACGCGCCGATAACACCGCCAAGCAGAGCTATTTTGGGCTGCACACCAAAAAGTCCCATAATCTCCGGTCTGCCGTCTACAAACCACATCACCACACATGTCAAAAAAGCCGTTATCTGCACAAAGCCTGCCGCCACCCATATGCTGCTGCTCTTTGTAACTCCTGTGTTAAATACACCCTGCACGCTCATCAGCGCACCGGAAATAACTGCAATCAAAAAACCTGCCATCTGTACCTCCTAAGAATTAAATCTAGCATTGACTTCAATCTAATATCTAATTATGTACAGATAACAGGTTATTTATTCCTGAGGTTTTAACTCAGACATAAACGCGTTAATTGCAGTATCCAAATTCTCCCCGTCCCAAATCTGATGCAGCATTATCTCAAATCTGGTGTAAAAATATGACGCTCCCATAAACTTAGCCTTTGTGTTTGATTCGCTGTATATCTCGTAAACCTTGCCGTGGCTTTCCTCGTAATCATTATTTTCAATCTGTATAGTCCTTGAACTCATAAACCCTATTGTGCTGTTGATTGCAGACGCATAATCATAGCTCATAGCATTTGCAACCGCCTTCGCAACCTCTATTGATGATGAGTACGGATTTACAAACGCACACATATTCTCGGAGATACCGCTTATCTCTAGCCCGTCGGCAACCTGAGGAATTTCGCACACTCCGTAAGAAATACCCGACTCATCTATCGTGCGCAGATGTTCCACATCTGTAATCGTATATGCAAGCTGTCCGTCGGCAAACATCTGAGTACACGAATCAAGCGTAGATTCGGAACGCACAATTCCGAATTCATCACGGAATTTTACAAACTCCTCAACAGCTCTTTTTAAAAGCTCTCTGTCAGCGCTTACAATATTGCTGTCATCGCCCGTATCTCCGCCTATTGAGACGCTTGAGCACGAAAACCCGAAATTGACAAGCATATCTGATACATCCCACGATACAAGCTGTATAATATTTTCATTTTCCTGAGTAACCTGATAATTGCTGCAGTAATCACTTAACTGTGAAAACGTGTCCACCGCATAAGCAACATTTTTATTATATACCATAAACGGCACATTGAAGCTTATAGGGTAGCCGTAAAGCTTCCCCTTATATTTTGCCGCCTCAATAGCAGCGCTGCTGTAATTTTCCCCGGTATAATTTGACGAATATGTGCTGTTCTCAACCGTCAGCCCCATCATACACGCCTTTTCCAAATCATCGGACAACATCAGATAAACGTCGGCGGCGTTATTCTTTCTTATACTCTCATCGTAAATATACTCAAGATAATTTTCAGCCTCAACCAGCACAGGCTCTATCGTAACAAGTTCATTTGCTGCGTGAAATCTCTCCGCCACAAAATTAATATAATTTGTATATCGCTCGTCACAATACCAAACACGCACTGTTCTTTGCTCTTCAAGCTTTAAATCTCTTGCTGTCTTATCTGCGTCGTCACCTCCGCAGGCGGCAAGAGGGAACGCCATGCACATCGCAATCAGCAATGCCGCAGCTCTTCTGAAAATATTTCTACCCGACCTTATAAAACGACTCATCTAAAAACTCCTTTTTCAGACAACTTCACTAAGCGCCTCTCCGAGCTTCTCAATCATCTCGTCAACATCGCTCTCTGTTATGACAAGAGGCGGCACAAAACGAATCACATTTGTTCCTGCAGAGAATAAAATCAACCCTTTCTCAAGCGCCTTAGCTATTACCTCCTTAGGGCTGACCGTCAGCTCTATTCCCTGAATAAGGCCGACGCCTCTCCGCTCTTTTACAATATCATATTTGTTTACAAGCTCTTCAAGCCTTTCCGTAAGATATGCCCCTGTTCTTCTTACATTTTCCAGAACTCCCAGCTTGTCAAACAGCTCAAACACCTTAACTGCCGCGGCGCAGGCAAGAGGATTTCCGCCGTAGGTTGTTCCGTGGTCTCCCGGAACAAGCGCTTTCGCCACATCCTCGCTTGCAAGAAACGCACCGACAGGCACACCGCAGCCAAGCGCCTTAGCCACAGTCACAATATCAGGCTTTACCCCGTACTGCTGGTACGCAAACATGGAGCCTGTGCGCCCCATTCCGCACTGTATCTCGTCAAGAATTAAGAGTATTCCCCTCTCGTCGCACAGCTTTCTCACTCCCTCGATAAATTCCGGCTCAGCGGGATAAACTCCGCCCTCCCCCTGAACTGTCTCAAAAATAATCGCGCAGGTTTTGTCGCTTACAAGCTCTTTTACGCTATCCAGATTATTATACTTTGCAAACTTTATTCCCGGAATCATCGGTCCGAACGCTTCCTGATAATGACGGTTTCCCGTTACCGCAAGCGCGCCCATGCTTCTGCCGTGGAATGAGTGCTCCATTGCAATAATTTCATGGTCAGTGCTTCCGTCCTTAAGATAAGCATACTTCTTAGCCAGCTTGATAGCCCCCTCTACCGCCTCTGTTCCGCTGTTTGTAAAAAACACTCTGTCCATTCCTGACGCTGCTGTCACAGCCTTTGCGGCAAGCACGGAAGGCTCATTATAAAAATAATTTGAAGTATGTATCAGCTTGTCAATCTGCGCCTTCAGCGCATCGTTATACTCTCTGTTATTATACCCGAGAGCAAACACTGCAATGCCGGCTCCAAAATCAAGATACTCCTTGCCGTCCGTATCATAAAGCCTTACCCCGTCGCCTCTGTCAAGTACAATCTGATAGCGGTTATATGTATGTATAAGCTTCTCTTCCGCTGTTTCAATAATAGTCTTAGTATCCATTTTGTCCATCCCTTTAAATATTAGTATTGTAAAATCTCTCTGCATCATCGCTTAAAATCGCAGTTCCTATACCTTTGTTTGTAAAGATTTCCAGAAGAAGGCAGTGAGGAATTCTTCCGTCAAGAATATGTACTCTTGAAACACCGTTTTCAATGGCTTCAATACAGTTGCCGAGCTTAGGCAGCATTCCTCCGCCTATCGTTCCGCCTGAGAGGAGCTCCTTAGCCTCAGATGTAGAGAGTTCGGAAATTAGAGTGCTCTTATCGTTGTAATCTCTGTACACGCCCTCAATATCCGTCAGGAAAGCCAGCTTTTCCGCATTGACTGCCCTTGCAATGGCACATGCCGCGTCATCCGCATTGATATTATATGAGTGAAATGAAGCGTCATAGCCGACAGGACAGATAACCGGGAGAAAATCATCTTTGAGCAGTGAGTGGATAATTGTAGCGTCTACACTCTTTACCTCTCCCACATAACCAATATCCTCCCCGCCGGACAGCTTTTTTTCAACCTTAAGCATTCCGCCGTCCTTGCCGCTTATACCGCACGCTTTGACTCCCAGCTCTTCTATAAGCGCTACAAGGCTCTTATTCACACGGTTTAAAACCATCTCGGCAATCTCCATTGTAGGCTCGTCTGTGACACGCAGACCGTTGACAAATTTAGCTTCGCCTCCCGTCTTTGTAACCCACTTGCTTATCTCCTTGCCTCCGCCGTGGACAATAATCGGTTTGAAGCCGACAAGCTTCAGCAGCACTACATCCTGAATGACTTTTCTTTTTAACTCCTCATCAACCATAGCGCTTCCGCCGTATTTGACAACGATAATCTTTCTGTTAAATTTCTGTATATAAGGCAGCGCCTCTACAAGCACCTGCGCTTTTTTTAATTCTTCACTCATATCCATGTTGTTAATTCTCCTATATTAAAAAAATCAAGAGCGGTAATCCGCATTTATCTTTACATAGTCAAACGTAAGGTCGCAGCCCCACGCTGTAGCATTTACATCACCCTGTTTTATGTCTGCAACTGCCGTAACGGGATTTTGCGAAAGAATTTCCGTAGCCTTATCCTCACTGTAATCCGTAGCTTTTCCGTTCTCCACAATTTTTAATTTTCCGGCGCTGCTCTCAAAATAAATATCCACCTTTTCCGGCTCAAAATCAGCTCCCGAATATCCCATAGCGCACAAAATTCTTCCCCAGTTAGCGTCGTGACCGAAAATTGCCGCCTTAGTCAGGCTTGATGTCACTATCGACTTGGCAAGCGTCCTCGCCTGCTGCCTCTCTTTTGCATTTACAACCTTAACCTCAAAAAGACATGTACAGCCCTCTCCGTCTCCGGCAATCATTTTTGACAGCTCCGTTAAAACATAAGAGAGCGCTCCGTAAAATTCGTCATACTCAGGCGTATTCTCCATAATGCACTCGTTGTCTGCCATGCCGTTTGCCATTACAAGCACTGTGTCATTTGTTGAAGTGTCTCCGTCAACCGAAATCATATTAAATGAATCGTCAACTATCGCGCTTGTCATCTTCTGAAGCGCGCCCTTATCTATGCAGGCGTCCGTTGTTATAAAGCAAAGCATTGTAGCCATATTCGGATGTATCATACCTGCGCCCTTGCACATACCGCCCACAGTCACCTTTTTTCCTTTTATTTCAACCGTAACGGCAACCTGCTTAGCTCTTGTGTCTGTTGTCATAATCGCCTCTGCTGCCTCTGTTCCGGCCTCCGTTGTACCGGAAAGCATACCTGAAAGCGAACTTATGCCGCTGACAATAGTGTCCATAGGAAGCTGCATTCCTATTACTCCTGTCGACGCAACGAGCACAGCGCTCTCAGGAATTGAGAGCGCGGCTGACGCCGCCTTTGCCTCTCTCATGCACGCCTCATCGCCCTCTTCACCCGTGCAGGCGTTTGCAATGCCGCTGTTTATGACAACAGCCTGTGAATATTCGCTGTTGTATACAATATTTCTGTCCCATTTAACCGGAGCTGCAAACACTTTATTTGTCGTGAATGTTCCGGCTGTCACACACGGTCTCTCCGAAAAAATCATAGCCATATCTTTTTTAGTATTATTTTTTATTCCGGCATTCATGCCTGCCGCCTTAAAACCCTTCGCTGCGGTCACGCCGCCATTAACAATATTCATATTCTCCTCCTGTCTCAAGCATTTGCAAGCAAATCAAGGAAACATCGGTGCAAGCTGAAGTCCCTCATTTTCAGGCAGACCAAACATAAGGTTCATATTCTGTACAGCCTGTCCTGCCGCACCCTTCACAAGATTGTCAAGTGCTCCCATCATAATAAGCCTGTTTGTTCTCGGCTCAACCTTATATCCTATATCCACAAAATTACTTCCCTCAACCCATCTGGTCTCAGGGCATACTCCGCTGTCGAGCACACGGACAAAATATTCATTATTATAATACTTGTCATATACAGCCTTAACCTCCTCATCGGTTACGCTCTTTTTGAGATTTGCGTACGCTGTAACAAGTATTCCTCTGTTCATAGGAACAAGATGCGGAGTAAAAATAAGCTTTAAATCATTTCTGCCGCAGGCATAGCCGAGCTGTTCCTCAATCTCCGGCGTATGTCTGTGAGTTCCGACACCGTAAGCCTTCATACTCTCATTTACCTCACAGAACAGGTTAGCAACCTTTGCGCCTCTTCCCGCTCCCGAAGTGCCGCTCTTTGCATCAATAATTATTGTATCAGCATCAATAATCCCCTCTTTTACCATAGGATAAAGCGTAAGAATTGATGTTGTCGTATAGCAGCCTGGATTTGCAATTATTCTTGTCTTTGGAGTAATCTTATCCCTGTTTATTTCACAGAGCCCGTAAACCGCTTCGTCTATGTACTGAGACGCCTTGTGTTCAATCTTATACCATTTCTCATAAATATTGACATCCTTAAGTCTGAAATCAGCGCTCAGGTCTATAATCTTTACCTTATTTAAAATATCGTCATTTACCAGGGACGCGCAAAGCCCCTGCGGAGTCGCAGTAAATATTACATCTGCCTTTTCTGCCAGCTCCTCCATGTTATCGTCCATACACTTGTCATCTACAAGCTGAAACATATTTCTGTATACGTCCGCATATTTCTGGTCGATATAGCTTCTTGAGCCATACCACACTATCTCTGCATCCTTATGTCCGAGCAAAAGTCTTACAAGCTCATTTCCGGCGTAGCCCGTCGAACCGATAATTCCAACTTTAACCATAAACTTCCTCCATTCGCACTCCCGTGCTTTCATGTATGTTTTCCATTATAGCAACTTTTTTTTCCATGTAAAGACTTATTTGCATATTTTTTATATTTATGCAAAATTATGCGTTTTATATGCATATTATTGCATAAATACAAATTTGGTATTGCATTTTTTAAATGATTGGATTATGATTAACTGCATAAGATTTACCAAACATACAGGAGGAATTATATTTATGAAAGAAAAGGTTATTCTGGCATATTCCGGCGGTCTTGACACAACTGCAATTATACCGTGGTTAAAAGAGAACTTTGATTACGAGGTTATATGCGTATGCGCAGACTGCGGACAGGGTGAAGAGCTCGACGGACTTGAGGAGCGCGCAATTTCATGCGGAGCTTCTAAGCTGTATATTGAGGACCTGACGGACGAGTTCTGTGACGATTACATAGTTCCATGCGTTCAGGCTCATGCAGTATATGAGAACAAGTATCTTCTCGGAACATCTATGGCAAGACCTCTCATAGCTAAGAGACTTGTTGAGATTGCCCGCAAGGAGGGCGCTACTGCTATCTGCCACGGCGCTACCGGAAAGGGCAACGACCAGATTCGCTTCGAGCTTACGATTAAGGCACTCGCGCCTGACATTAAAATTATTGCGGCATGGAGAAATGAAAAATGGACTCTTGATTCCCGCGAGGCTGAGATTGAATACTGCAAGCAGCACGGTATTAATCTTCCATTTTCTGCCGACACAAGCTACAGCCGCGACCGCAACTTATGGCATATCAGCCACGAGGGACTTGAGCTTGAGGACCCTGCTAATGAGCCGAATTACAAGCATCTGCTTGTTCTCGGAAATCGTCCTGAGGACGCTCCTGACGAGGGCGAGTATGTCACAATGACCTTTGAAAAGGGTGTTCCAAAGTCTGTAAACGACAAGGAAATGAAGGTTTCCGACATTATCCGCGAGCTCAACAGACTCGGTGCAAAACACGGAATAGGCATTATCGATATTGTAGAAAACCGTGTAGTAGGCATGAAATCACGCGGCGTTTATGAGACTCCTGGCGGAACTATCCTCTACGAGGCACATCAGCAGCTTGAGGAGTTAATTCTCGACAGAGATACAACTACAATGAAGCTTGATATGGGCAACAAGTTCGCACAGATTGTATACGAAGGAAAATGGTTTACACCTCTTCGCGAGGCAGTTCAGGCATTTATCGAAAAGACTCAGGAATACGTGACAGGCGAAGTAAAGTTCAAGCTCTACAAGGGCAATATTATAAAGGCCGGAACAACTTCTCCGTATTCACTCTACAATGAGTCAATCGCTTCCTTTACAACAGGTGACCTCTATGACCACCATGACGCAGAGGGCTTTATCAATCTCTTTGGTCTGTCTTTAAAGGTACGCGCAATGAAGCATGCGGAAGCAGAAAAGAATAAAAACAAATAAAAATACTCGGCAAAAGCAAAAAATATGAGCCCCGCTTTCACAGCGGGGCTCTATGTATTTAATATTTAATTATGAATCATTACATGCTTCTTAATAGAGAGGATACTTGTCTGTCAGACCTTTTACGAGCTCCACTGCCTTTGCCTGATTTTTCTCAACATCATCTACGAGAAGTGAGATAGCCTCAGCTACAACATCCATATCATCAGTGTTGAAGCCTCTTGTAGTGACAGCAGCCGTTCCGAGACGAATACCGCTTGTCACAAACGGAGATGCAGGGTCGTTAGGAATTGTATTCTTGTTGCAGGTAATATTTGCGGCGTCAAGAAGCTTCTCAACCTCCTTGCCCGTTACACCCTTGCTGATTAAGTTTACAAGCATAAGGTGATTATCTGTACCGCCTGATACAATATCAAAACCTCTGCTGATAAGTCCTTTGCAGAGAGCATCGGCATTCTTGACAACATTTTCTGCATATGTCTTAAAGCTTGGTTCCAGTGCTTCCTTTAAGCATACGGCCTTTGCAGCTATAACATGCATAAGAGGACCGCCCTGAATGCCAGGGAATACAGACTTGTTAAACTTGAATTTATCAGCGTTCTCTGCAGAACTCAAAATCATACCGCCTCTAGGTCCGCGCAGCGTCTTATGAGTTGTTGTTGTGACAACATCAGCATAAGGAATCGGACTTGGATGAGCGCCTCCGGCAACAAGACCTGCAATATGTGCCATATCTACCATGAGATATGCCCCTACCTCATCACAGATTTCTCTGAATTTCTTAAAATCAATAGTTCTAGCATAAGCGCTCGCGCCTGCAATAATCATCTTAGGTCTGCACTCTTTTGCTATTCTTAAAACATCATCATAATCAATAAAGCCCTCTGAGGTTACACCGTAAGGAACAATATTAAAATATTTGCCTGAAATATTAACAGGTGAGCCGTGAGAAAGATGTCCGCCGCAGTCAAGGCTCATACCCATAACAGTATCGCCCGGCTCTACCATTGCAAAAAATGCTGCCAGATTTGCCTGTGCTCCTGAGTGAGGCTGAACATTGGCATACTCACAGCCAAACAATTTCTTTGCTCTCTCAATGGCAAGATTTTCCACAACGTCTACATACTCACAGCCTCCGTAATAACGCTTTCCAGGATATCCCTCAGCGTACTTGTTTGTCAGCGGGCTTCCCATAGCTGCCATAACAGCCTTGCTGACAAGATTTTCTGAGGCAATAAGCTCAATATGGCTCCTCTGTCTTCCCAACTCGTCCTCCATTGCCTTTGCAACTTCAGGGTCGTAATTTAAAACTTCATCAAATGAATACATTTTGCAACCTCCGCTAAATTATTTGCTTTTTGTTCTAATAATATAATTATATTTTAAATAAGTCAATAGCCTGCGCAAGAGCCTCAGAGTTATTACTCAAATCCTGTGCTGCACTGTTAAGTCCCTCAACTTGCTCCAACTGACGGTTTGCAGTCTCGGTAACTTCCTCAGACGCGGCTGCTGTCTGCTGTGAAACAGCAGATATGCTCTCTATTGCGTCTATCGTCTGAGCCTTTGAATCGGCTATCGTGTCAATTCCGCTGGTAATCTCGTCGAGATTGCTTATCAGCTCTCCGAACTGCGACTGGATATGACCGAATACCTGCTCCGCATTTTCAAGAGATTTGCCCTGTATCTCCACGACATCCTCTGCTCTCTTTGCTATTTCAACAGTATCATTGGTCTTTTTATTAATATCATCGACAATCTTGCGAATCTCATTGACAGAATTGACAGACTGATCCGCAAGCTTGCGGATTTCGTCCGCCACAACCGCAAAGCCCCTTCCGGCTTCTCCTGCTCTCGCCGCTTCAATAGAAGCGTTGAGCGACAAAAGATTAGTCTGCTCAGCAATCTCATTAATGGCTCCGATAATGTTTCCTATAGATTGCGATGAAGACTTCAGCTTATTGATCTCGCTGATAACCTGATGCGTTATATTAACAGTATCGTCTGCATTATTTTTCAGCTCCTGAATTGAAGTCATACCGCTCTCAACTATCTGAGAAGTCTCCTCCGCAATCCGGGCTATTTTATCGGAATTTTCGGACACAATATTAATCTTTTCCGAAAGATTATCCATCTGCCTCAGACAATCCTCGGAATCCTCAGCCTGCTGTACAACTCCGTGTTCAATTTCCTGTATTGCCATAGTGATTTTCTGTGTCTCGGCGAGCAGTTCCCTTGCGCTCTCAGTGACGGTATCAACCGATACATCAACCTTATCGGAAACAGCCTTCGTCTTTTCAATAAGCTTCTTGACATTGTTAATCATGCCGTTAGTACTGCTGCCGAGAACGGCAAACTCATCACTTCTTCTCAGGTCGACAGATATTGTCAGATCTCCGGCGGCAGCCTTTTCAAGGCGCTCCATAATATGCTTTATTGCCCTGCTGATATTAGAAGCGAGCATTCCGCCTATAAACACTGCAACAGCAATAGTCGCTATAATCAAAACAACTGATACATATTTAATAGCGTTTGCCTGAGCAATAATTGTGCTCTGCGGTATCAGCGCGCATACCATAAAACCGTCGTCTGTTGTGCTGTACACAAAAAGCTGTTCCCTGCCGTTGTATCTTACAAAACGGCTTCCGCTCTTTTCCTCTGACGAAAGCGCTTCGCCGTAAAAATCCTTATCGGAAATATACCGCGTGCTCTTGTCGCTTTCAAGATAATCGGAAGAAATAATTTCTCCTCCGTCAGGCGCGATAAGCGCAATCACACTGTTTTTGCCCAAATCAATATCTGCAAGCGTGTCTGCTACATAGTCTGAATTCAAATCAAAGAAAATATATCCCACGCTCTTTCCGGAGTTTCCGACAAGCTGCCTTCCATAGCTCACTGAATAATCGCCCACTCCGCGCGTATCAAGATACTCTCTCGAAGTGAACCACGCCGTCCTGTCCTGATCGATTTTCTGCCCCTCCGCAGAAGCCTTTATGCTGCTGTATTCGCCTGTTGTCTCCATTGAGGTCGTGCTTGTAAAAATACTTCTCCCGTAACTGCCGATAACATACGCCGCCTTTATTGCCTTATTTCCCATAGCGGTAGATGAAAGGTTCGACGATATATTGCTGTATGTAGTGCTCTCTGTCATAACATCATTTGCAAGAGAGCCTGAATAATACGATTTGACATCTGTATTATTTGCAAAATCTGTCGCCAGCGCGCTTACATTTGAAAACATCAGCTTATAGTAATCCGCCGTCTTTTGAATTGTGGAGGTTGACGCCTCGATAAAGCTTGATTTTATGGCATTTGAAGCCGTTACATATGAAATAACACCCAGCATTATAATCAAAACTACCGGTATTATAAAGGCTCCGATAAGCTTTACCTTAATAGACATCCTTTTTTTCAGAATGCCCGGCAGCCCCTTTTTCTTCTTTACATCCTTTTTATCAGGCTGCTCACTTTTTTCTTCATTATGCCCGCTGTCTTCGCTCTCTTCTTCCTGCGTATCCGCAGAAAAATCTTCCTCCGGTACTGCTTCGGACGTCTCTTCATCAATCCCGACGTTCTCAGAAATGTCATTGTCCTCCGAAATACCTTCATCTGAAACATCTTCACCAGAAACAAAATCCTCATCCGCAACGGTACCGGACATATCCGCTGTGACTGTTTTGTCTTCCTCGGCAGCTTCCTCCTGCTTTTCAGCATCCGCCTCTCCTTCGGCGATTATCTCCTCCGCAGCGATATTTTCTTCCTGCTTATCGTCTTCCAAACTACTCATACGTACACCCCTTTTCGCCGTGCGTCCACAAATACTTGCCGCAAAGCATTATGTCCGCATACTCTTCATGTGAAATATTTGCTAGTTACCCTGAATAATATCAATGGACAGCTCACTGAGCTGCTTTTCATCCACAACATCCGGTGCGTTTGTAAGCAGACATGAAGCATCTTTGACCTTCGGAAATGCTATAACATCACGAATACTGTCCCTCTTTGCCATAAGCATGACAAGTCTGTCTAGACCGTATGCAAGTCCTGCATGAGGCGGTACTCCGTACTTAAACGCATCCAGCAGGAAACCAAACTTTTCGTTTGCGACCTCAGGGCTGAGACCAAGAGCCTTAAACATGCGCTGCTGAACATCCGCCTGATGAATACGCACGCTTCCGCCGCCGATTTCCGTACCGTTAAGCACTATGTCATATGCCTTTGCGCGCACTGAGCCCGGATCGCTCTCCAGCTTATCCAAATCCTCGTCCATTGGCATTGTGAACGGATGATGCATCGCAACGAAACGCTCCTCCTCGTCAGACCACTCAAACTGAGGAAACTCTGTCACCCACAAAAACTTATAATCATTTTTGTCAAGCAGCCCCATCTGCTCGGCAAGCTCCACGCGCAGCGCTCCGAGCACGCTCCACACAATTTTGTTTCTGTCTGCGGCAAAGAGAAGCAGATCCCCGTTTCCACCGTCTAACGCGCCTATGATTGCCTTCATTTCTTCCTCTGTCATAAACTTTGAGAAAGACGACTTTACCGTGCCGTCGTCCTGAATTGCGATATAAGCCAGCCCCTTTGCTCCGTAGCCCTTTGCGAAATCTACGAGTGCGTCAATCTTTTTGCGCGGCATTGCTCCCTGTCCCTTTGCGTTGATGCCGCGTACAGAGCCCCCGTTTTCGACAGCCTGAGTAAATACGCCGAAACCGCAGTTTTTAACAAGCTCCGTTATATCCTTAAGCTCCATTCCAAATCTTAAGTCAGGCTTGTCTGAGCCAAATCTGTCCATTGCCTCCTGCCATGTCATTCTCTGTATAGGAAGCGAAACAGTAACTCCGAGCACCTCTTTAAATAAATATGCCAGCAGACGCTCATTTACATCAATTACGTCGTCTACGTCGACAAATGAAAGCTCCATATCAATCTGTGTAAATTCAGGCTGTCTGTCAGCTCTCAAATCCTCGTCACGGAAACATCTCGCAATCTGCATATAGCGGTCATATCCGGAACACATAAGCATCTGCTTAAAGAGCTGCGGCGACTGCGGCAGCGCGTAAAACTTGCCGGGATGAACGCGGCTCGGCACAAGGTAATCTCTTGCTCCCTCAGGAGTACTCTTTGTGAGCATAGGCGTCTCAATCTCAAGAAAGCCCTCATTCGCAAGAAAGGCTCTCGTGAGTGTAGCCACCTTACTTCTCATAATTATATTTGACTGAATATCAGGTCTTCTCAAATCGAGACATCTGTATTTTAATCTCAATTCTTCCTTTGTATTGATGTTTTCCTCTATCGGGAACGGAGGCGTCTCTGATTCTGACAAAATACGAAGCTGTGTCGCAACAACCTCAATTTCTCCTGTCTTTAAATTTTCATTAACTGCTCCGGAACGCTTCTGCACAGTTCCCACAACGGCAATAACAAACTCATTTCTGAGTGTATACGCCTTTTCAAAGCCTTCCTTGCCGACGCTGTTCTCATCAAATACAAGCTGAATTATACCGCTCCTGTCCCTCAAATCTACAAATATAAGAGAGCCGAGATTTCTTCTGGTCTGGACCCAGCCCATAACAGTCACAGTCTGCCCGGCATCCGCTAAAGACACCTCCGTACATCTGTGTGTTCTCTTTAAGCCTACCATTGCTTCAGCCATTTTCTTTCCTCCTGTAAAATAAAATATTCTTTTTAATTATTTTTAAAGAAATTCTTTTTTCTCATAATCATCTCATCTATGCGCTCAATATAGCTTGTCAAATCCTTAACATTTTCGACACGCTCTATCCTCGGCGACGAACTTCCCGCATCAAACACAACCTTAGTCGACGCGCCTGCTCCTACAGCTATAATCGTCTGTTTTTCTTCCATAATAAGAATATTATAGATACACTCCCGACCGGGAAGCGCATAGCCTACATTCTCTAAATTCCCTGCCATATTTTTCTGGCGGTACATATAATAAGGCTCACAGCCGATTTTTTTAGCATATTCAGCCGCAAGCGAGACAATTTCGTCACTGTTTTCAAACTTTAAATCTATATATTTTTCGCGCCATATATTGAGAGCCGCTGCCCTTTTTATCGCAAGTGAGTGCACCGTAAGACTCTCCGGTTTGAGAGCGCTTATACGCTCAAGCGTAGCCCTGACCTCATCTATCCCCTCACCCGGAAGCCCCAATATAATATCCATGTTTATATTGTCAAAGCCGGCCTTCCTTGCAAGCCAAAACGCCTCTTCAACCTGTGCCGCGCTGTGCCTTCTCCCGATTATCTCAAGCGTTTTGTCGTTCATAGTCTGCGGATTAATTGAAATTCTGCCGACTCCGTGCTCTTTAAGAACACGCAGCTTTTCCTCGGTTACACTGTCAGGTCTTCCCGCCTCCACGGTAAGCTCACGGACATTTTCCATATCAAAACCGCGCTCAAGCTCTGTCAGAAGTCTGTCGAGCTGCTCAGGCTCCAGTGTAGTGGGAGTTCCTCCGCCTATATATACAGTGTCAAGCCTTTTTCCTGACATTTCGCCGGACACAAAATGTATCTCTTTAATCAAAGCATCAAGATAGCTCTCAACCTTTGAGCGGTTTGCCGCCAGAGAGTACGAGGTAAATGAACAGTAAAGACAGGTTGTAGGACAAAACGGAATACCTACATACAGGCTGTATCCGTTCTGATAGTCAAGTCTCTCAAGAATATCTCTCTCCGTCTTTGCCACGCGCAGCGCAAGCTCTGCTTTACCCGGCGACACAAAATGCTCCTGCTCAAATTCTCTCATAATCTCGGTCTCATCAAAACCGGATTCAAGCATTGAATATGCGATTTTACTGGGACGGACGCCTGTCAAATATCCCCACGGAAGAGTTTTATTTGTTTCGGCAGACAGCGACAAATAAAGATTTCTCTTAAAACAGTCATGAGCCTCTTTTTTCCCCAGCTTCTCACAATCAGGCACCTCTGCACTTACAACCATATCTCCCGGCTCAGGGGTAACATCACTTTTTTTAAGCGCCGTTTTTGCCCCGGGATAAAAAGACTTTACAAGCACCTGAGCGTCGTCATAAAACGCCGTGTTTTCTAAATCTATATATATCATATTTTCTCTTTTCCGGTATACACCTGTAAAATTGCAGCACATCACTGACAAAACGGATTGTATTTCTTTTCGTCAGCAATCGTAGTGCAATCGCCGTGTCCCGGAAATACTTTAGTATCGTCAGGCAGTTTAAACAGCTTGCCCTTTATACTGCTCACTATTTTTGAAAAACTCCCTGTCGCAAAATCAGTTCTTCCTACCGACCCTTCAAACAATGTATCTCCGGAAAACAATATTCCCGCCTCCTCCACATAGTAAGACATTCCGCCCTCCGTGTGCCCAGGAGTGTGAATTGCCAGTATATCAAAGCCTGCAGGGCTTATATGCTGCCCGTCCGACAGCCATTCATCAGCCGAAAGCGTGATATTTTCCCTGTCCATATGCCCTGAAAGGTTCATATAAGGGTCTGCAAGCAGCTCTTTTTCCTGCTCTCCGGCATAAACTTTAACTCCGTACTCGTCTTTAATGCGTTCCGCCGCTCCGATATGGTCGTAATGACCGTGTGTCAGCAAAACGGCGCTCAGCCTGCATTTATTTCTTTGTAGCATTTCCCTTATTGCAGACGCATCGGCCGCCGGGTCAATAAGCACGGCATCTGAACTGTCCTCGTTAATCAAAAGATAGCAATTTGTAGATACACCTGAAATCAAAATATAATCTAAACTAATTTTCATATTATCCTCATTTCTGAGCGGCTTGCCGCGAAGAGGCGATGAGAAATCCGCACAGGCGGTTTCTCATCTGCCATCATGGCTATTTGCTTTCGCTCAGAAACAAATAGCCGTGTGAAAAATCAGCGCATCAGCGTGATTTTTCACACTATCCTCATTTCAGCCGGCAGCTCTCTCAATATCGGTTACACCTTCAATATTTTTAAGTTTTCCGATAAGTCTGTTCAGTTCATCCTTTCCGTGAATGTCAAAACCTAAATTAATTGTGGCAATTCCTTTTTTGTTGACGCGGCTGTTCATAAATTTGACGTCAATATTCGCCTCTGTAAAAATTCTCGAAATATCCACAATAAGACCTGTTCTGTTGGCGGCAAAAATATTAATCTCGGTGCTGTACTTATCAGCCGAAGAGTCGCCCTGTTCCCACTCGGCATCAATCAGTCTTACGCGCTCGCTCTCCGGAAAATTAAGTACGTTTACACAGTCTGTCCTGTGAATGGTAACTCCCCTTCCCCTTGTGACAAAACCGACAATCTCATCTCCCGGAACAGGATTGCAGCATTTTGAAAATCTCACCGCAACATCATGAATACCCTTAACGACAATACCGCCCTTATTTTTCTTGGCTTTATCTCTGTTTTTTGCTTCAGACTGCACAATGCCCTCAAGGACATCCTTATCTGTGACCTCTGCCTTCTTTCGCTTTTCATTTTCCTCGACAAGCTTATTTACAACCTGCCCTTCCTTGAGCCCTCCGTGCCCGACTGACGCAAGAAGAGAATTCCAGTCCTTAAAGCCGTATTTGTTGAGAGTCTTTTCCTGATTTTCCGGCTTGTTAATATCGGCCAGAACAATTCCCTTTGCCTTGCAGTAGTTGGCGATAAGCTCTTTTCCTTTAAGTATATTATCTTCCTTTAATTCCTGTTTAAACCACTGGTTAATCTTATTTCGCGCCTGCGTGCTCTTGACAATGTTAAGCCAGTCGCGGCTCGGTCCCTTTGAATTCTGTGAGGTGATAATCTCAACCCTGTCGCCGTTCTTAAGCTCATAGTCAATCGTCACAAGCTTTCCGTTGACCCTCGCGCCGACCATTTTATTTCCAACCGCGCTGTGAATACTATACGCAAAATCCACAGGACATGAGCCCGCAGGAAGGTTTTTAACATCTCCTGTAGGTGTAAAGCAATATATATTATCCGAGAATAAATTCAAATCACTCTTTATTGATGACAAAAATTCTTTATTATCAGACATTTCTGTCTGCCATTCAAGCATCTGTCTAAGCCAGCTCAGTTTTGCTTCCTCGTTGGCGTTGCTTGTACCGTTCTTTCCTTCTTTATATTTCCAGTGGGCTGCGATTCCGTACTCCGCTGTTCTGTGCATCTCATAGGTACGAATCTGCACTTCAAATGGCTGCCCGTTAGAAGCGATAAGCGTGGTGTGAAGCGACTGATACATATTAGGCTTAGGCATGGCAATATAATCCTTGAAACGCCCCGGTATCGGCTTATACATTTCATGAATTACGCCGAGAGCCGCATAGCAGTCCTTCACCGTATCAACCTTTATTCTGACCGCAAATATATCATAAATCTGGTCAAGCGTCTTATTCTGATTGACCATTTTTCTGTAAATAGAAAAGAAGTGTTTTACGCGGCCGTCAATTTCCGCCTCAATCCCCGCGTTGCTTATATGCATTCCGACTTCTTTTATAATACTTTTTATAAATGCCTCTCTTCCCGGCCTGTTTAAATTGACCTGCTCAACAAGGTCGTTATAGACATCCGGCATCAGATATTTCATGGACAGATCATCAAGCTCAACCTTAATCTTTGAAATACCGAGACGGTGGGCAATAGGCGCATATATCTCCATTGTCTCACGGGACTTCTCAATCTGCTTTGTAGGCGACTGATACTGCATCGTCCTCATGTTGTGAAGGCGGTCGGCAAGCTTAATCATAATAACACGAATATCCTTTGCCATGGCAAGAAACATCTTGCGCAGATTTTCCGCCTGAACCTCTATCTTGTCATGCTGATAATTCAACTGTGTCAGCTTGGTAACACCGTCGACGAGAAGCGCAACCTCCGCGCCGAATTCCTTTGCAACATCCTCGCTCGACATAACCGTATCTTCAACAACGTCATGAAGAAGCCCGGCTATAATCGTCTCCTTGTCAAGCTCCAGCTCCGCCAGAATAATAGCCACACAGAGAGGATGAATTATATAAGGCTCACCTGATTTTCTCTTCTGACCTTCATGTGCGGCGCTTGCGACCTTATATGCTTTCTCTATATCAGATAAATCCGATGACGGGTGATACTTTTTAATCTCATTTATTAAATCCTGATAAAGCACCTCCGGACTTGTAAAATCAGCAGGGGTGTCCACAGGTCTCTCAACCTCGTTTGTCTTGATATTATTATCCTGTTCCAGTACAATCTTTTCCGGCATACTCTCACCTCCGCGTCATCCTAAGCACCAATAGTGTTATCATATTGTTTTTAGTATTAATTATAAAGTCTATCAGCCAAAAATACAAGTATTCAGAAAACTTTTGCAAACTCAAATTTATGAAATTAATTTTTTAAATGTTTTTGTAAAACAAATTATATATATACTATGAAAATTGTGCGCTGTACATATTATAATATACCTGTTTTTTGTCCAAAAGCTCCTTGTGCGTGCCCTGCTCGACAATATTTCCGTCCTTAACGACAAGAATTTTGTCCGCATTCTGAATTGTGGACAGCCTGTGCGCTATAACAAAGCAGGTCTTATTCTTCATAAGCCCCACCATAGCATCCGAAATATCAGCCTCCGTCATAATATCGACATTGGACGTTGCCTCGTCAAGAATAAGCATCCGGGCATCCAGAAGCATTGCCCTCGCGATTGTAAGAAGCTGTTTCTGCCCCTTTGAAATATTTGTTCCCTCCTCCGTGAGCACCGTATCGTAGCCGTCCGGCAGACTCTCAATCAGCGTGTGTATTTTTGCCTCCTTTGCCGCCTCTATTACCTGTTCACGCGTAACATTCTCACTTCCGTAGGCAATATTTTCGTACACAGTTCCGTTAAACAGCCATGTATCCTGAAGCACCATTGCAAAAGACTTCCTCAGATCCGCGAGCTTATATTCCCTGTAATTTCTCCCGTCAATAAGGATGCTTCCGCTGTCAATATCATAAAATCTCATTAAAAGATTTATTATCGTTGTTTTTCCGGCTCCCGTCTCTCCGACTATCGCTATAACCTGCCCCGGCTTTGCTTCAAGGCTTAAATTTTTAAGCACAGGCTTATCTTTTAAATAGCCGAAGCTGACATCGCGAAATTCAACATTTCCGCGCGCATTTACGAGAGGAACTGCATCCGGCGCATCCTTGGGCTCCCTCGGCTCGTCAATAAGCCTGAAAACTCTCTCCGCAGCCGCAAGCGCCGACTGAAACTCATTAAAGACGTTTGCCGCCTCATTTATAGGTCCTGAAAATTTTCTTGAATACAGCACAAACGATGAAATGTTTCCTATCGAAATTTTTGACTGTATAAATAAAATCGCCCCAAAAACCGTTATGCATACAAGCGAGAGATTATTTATGAAATTTACGCAGGGTCCTGTCATGCTTCCGAAATACTCGGCATTATAGTAGCACTTAACCGCATCGTCATTCTTTTCTTTAAATTTTTCAACTGTATTTTTTTCCTGGTGATAAGCAGAGAGTGTCTTATGTCCTCCAATCATCTCCTCGACAAAACCGTTAAGTCTTCCCAGCGACGCCGAGCGCTCACGAAACAGCGGTCTTGTCTTTCCCGTAATAAATCTGGTGATAAAAAATGAGAGCGGTATTGTAAAAACAAACACAAGAATAAGCTTTGTAGAAATGGAAAGCATCATTACAAACGAGCCCACAACCGTTATAACACTTGTGAGAATCTGCACTAAATCCGTTGAGAGAGAGGTATTTACAGTGTCAATATCATATGACATCCTGCTGAGTATCTCCCCTGTCTGATGCATATCAAAATACGACACAGGAAGGCTCATAAGACTGTCGTACACATCCTTTCTCATCTGATGCACGCATTTCTGAGTGATGTGTATCATAAGCACCGATAAAATATACGCCATAATGGACGAGGCTATATAAAACAGAGCCATCCAGCCGCAGTAATAAAATACCTTCGGAAAATCCACCTTCCCTGTTCCGGCAATGGCGTCAATCGCAAGTCCTGAAAGCTTCGGTCCTATAAGCGAGAACACATTGCTGCATACAGATAAAAAGAGCGCCAAAATCAAAAGCCCCTTATACCGCATAAGATACTTTGAGAGCCTCAAAATTGTTCCCTTTTTATTTATACTTCTGCTGTTTTTATAAATTTCATCCGCATCCGTTCCCTTTGATATTTTGGGGCCCATGCGGAACATATCTGCTCCTGTTTTAGGCATATTCATCTCCACGATAATTTAATTTATTATAAACAGTTAAAAGCAATTTAAAACCTTCAGCTAAGACCCTGCTGAAGCCTGCTTATTCTCTCATATATTCTGCAGTTTTTCATAAGCTCATCATGACTTCCCACTCCTGCAATTCTTCCCTCGTCAATAACCAGAATCTTGTCGCAGTCCATAACGGAGCTTACACGCTGCGCAACTATAATTGTTGTAATGTCTTCTCCGAGCTTTCGTATATTTTTTCTTATGCCCGCATCAGTTTTATAATCGAGCGCGCTGGAAGAATCGTCAAGCACAAGTATGCTCGGATTACCTGCAACCGCCCTGGCAATAAGCATTCTCTGTTTCTGCCCGCCGCTCAGATTATTTCCTCTTATCGCCAGATAAGAGTTGTATCCGTCCTCCATACGCCTGATGTGAGAATCAATCCTTGCCGTTTCAGCGGCTTTCTCGACGCCTTGATCTGAAATCTGCCTGTCGAGCTTTATATTTTCAAGCACCGTATCCTCAAAAAGCATGTCATTTTGGAATACTGCCCCGAAAAGCTCACGAAGCTTTCCCACATCGTATGAACGCACGTCTCTGCCGTCTATATAAATATTTCCCGACGAGGCATCATAAAAACGCATCAGCAAATTTATAATTGTGGATTTACCCGAGCCGGTAGCTCCTATAATACCGAGTCTCTGACCCTTCTCTACGGAAAACGAGATATTGCTTATGTTATTCACTCTTCCGTTGTACGAAAAGCTCACATCATCAAATACGATATACGGCAAATCCGACTGTCCGGAAACTTTATCATTCGCAGGCTGCTTTAAGATTTCAGGCTGAGCCTCCAAAATTTCCTCAATTCTCGCCGCAGATGAGCCCGCCCTCGAAAACATTACAAAAAGGCGGGTAATAGAAAGCATGGCGTTTAAGATAATAGTAAAATACGTAAGAAACGCTATAATCTTTCCGGGTGCGGTAAGTCCTGCGTTTACACGCACCGCACCCACAATAATTATAGCAACCCATCCCATATTGAGCAGAAAATTCATAACCGGACTTGTGAGAGCCATCGTGATACCGGCCTTTTTTTCTTTGTCCACAACCGTGCTGTTAATGTTCTCAAACCGCTCACGCTCATAATCGCCCTTCGACAGCGCTTTGATTACACGAATACCCGAAATGCTCTCGCGTACTCTTCCTATCATCAAATCGCTCGCCTTCTGGTGCTCGTTGTAAAGCGGAATACCATTCTTTGCGACGTAAAAAACAACGACCGCAAGAAACGGCAGAGTACACACAAGAATAAACGAAAGAACAGGGTCAAGCGTCATCGTAACCGCAATTCCGCCAATCAGAAGAATAGGCGCGCGCACGCCCAGCCTCTGCATAGAGCCCATTATCTGGTGGACATTATAAGTATCGCTTGTCATTCTTGATATAAGCGTACTCTGTGAGAACTCATCCACCTGCCTGCACGACAAATCCATAATCGCAGAAAAGACATCATTTCTTAAAACCCTTATCGAATCGCTTGATACCGCCGAAGCCATACGGTTTGCAATAATATTTCCAAGCACGGCAATAACCGCGCACAGAAGCATAACCCCGCCCCATATAAATACCATGACAATATCAGAATGAGGAACAATCTCATCAATAATATAGGCAAGAATCCACGGAAGCAGCAAGTCCATGACTGTCCCGAGGAACTTAATCACAAAACCCAGTACCATTCTCGGAAAAAACGGTTTCATATAACGATATATCAGTTTCATACTTCCGCGTAAGTTTTCTCCATAAATTCTCTTGTTGCAACAGCATTCTCAGGCACAGTATTTTCGAGCGTACAGTGCACGTAAGGCTTATACTGCTTAATTTTCTTTAAGAGAAGAGGATAGTTGAGACTTCCCGTACCAGCCGCTATCGACTTGAGCTCATTTCCCTCAACAACATAGTCCTTGCAGTGTACTACTGCTATATCATCGCCCAGCAAATCAAAAGCTTTCTCGATAATCTCATCCTGCTGAGGCAGATTTTCCACACAGAGAAGATTAACCGGGTCAAAAATAATCTGTAAATTCGGTGAATCTATCGCATCCAGAACCTTTCGCGCGCGCTCAACCGTATATACAATATGCTTCCAGACAGGCTCGATAGCAAAAATAACACCAAACTGCTCGGCATATTTCACGATAGGTCTCAGATTTTCAATGAATGTATCAAGCGCCTCCTCCGAATGGTTTGCCGGCTCATACTTATATTCCTCATTGACCGCTCCCGTCTCTGTTCCAACCACTCCGCACCCGAGAATGCTTGCAAATCTTATGTGCGCTTTATATTTTTCAACTATTTTTTTGTGCTGCTCCGGATTAGGATTGCAAAGATTAAGATAACATCCAAGTACCGCAACATCCACTTTATTCTCCGCGCAAAGTTCTTTCATATACATCGCAAGCCCCGGCGTCATCGTGCTTATCTCAGGCTTAAACTCCTTGATTGACTTGCTTAACGCTATGTGCATGCAGTGAAATCCCTGATTGTGTATATTAGGAATCAGCTCCTCAAGCGGTGCATATTTAACATCATGTGCCCTTATACCTATTCTCATTATTTCAATCCTCCATTCCCTACTATAACTGCATATTTATATATGTATAATATAATACAATTATTAATGTTTGTCAAAACCGTAGGCTGAACAACTCAATACATATTGTTTTCTGAGAGCGCCTTATAGTATGTAATAAGCGGAATAAAGCTCTGCGCAAAGCCCTTAGGGCTGTCACCGGCGCATATAACAGCATCCTCGGCTATTCTTTTGACGCCGTTTGTAGATGCGGCTTTGCCGTCAATAGCCCTCTTAAATGTTTTAAGTCCCGGCTCAAGGTATTTTGCATCGCCTGTCAGCTCATACGCAATCGCAAGAGATTCGAGAAGCAGCGTGTTATTGCCAAGACGCTGAAGGCTGGGAAGCTCCTTATAGTAGAAAAGTCCGCACCCAAGCATACAGTTTTCAATAAGGTCGTCAACCGCCCTTATAATCATATCCTTAATATCCTGTCTCGGAAATACTCTGTAATAGCGCATTACGCTTCCGACTGCAACCGAAATCATGAATCCCACGCGTATCGCTGTGTTATCCGTGTAAGGCGCAAGCCAGTTTCCGTATTCCTCCTCCCATTTCTTGAAGCTGTCTATAATCCACTCACACTTTACAGTCCACTTGTTGTCATGCGTTTCCACATAAAGAGCCGTGAGAGCCCTGAGAGCCCAGCCCGTCTCTCTCGCATTCGCCTCGCCCGGCTTTGCGTACATAGGCGTGTCAAGAAGTCTTAAAATATTATCTCCTATTCCAAGAGCTGTCTCAAGACCGCGCTCATCACCGGTAAAATGATAATAGTCGAGCAGCCCTTCAACCCACTCATGAGAGCAAACCATAATACCGTTCTTGCAGTGCCCCGCAGTATGCTCCCACTGACCTCCTATTCTCAGCGCATTATCACTGTAATGGCAGACGTCAACATCCATCCAGTGCTGCGCCGAAACAATCAGATAATCAAGAAATCTCCTGATTCCTGTTCTCGCATACTGAAGCGCGCATGAGTGAGGATAATCATACTCATTATTGCTCCACACCGTTTTTCCGTTTCCACGTCCCTGCTGAGTATAATTCGGGTCCCATGAATCTCCCCAGTTAAGCATACCGTAGCATCTCGCGTGAGAATCCGCCCTTCCTATAAGAGCAATCTCCACATCGTCGTTGAGCTTTTCAGGAAAGACATCCATCATTACTCCCGACTTTCGGAATACATCAGGGTCAATAAAAGGTCTGTCAGGCATCTGATATATAAGGCTTCTGTTGTCAAGCTCTGATATAGCCTCATCAGCCCCGTGAAAATGCATTAAAAATCTCTGCTCTCTCGCCATTCCGGACTGCATTACTACATTTCCTATACCCTCAGGCACCAACATGACGGCTATTCCGTTCTTCCCTGACTTAACTGCCTTAGGATAGTTCTGCTGCGCCTGAAAGACTGTAATGCAAAGACCTCCCTCGCTGTCGGTGCGGTCTGCCATAAATGTTCCGTAAAGCACCTCGGCATAGTGTTCATTCGCTTCCTTCAGCAGCATAGTATCGTCAATATAGCGGCTGACCTCCTCGCCGTCTCTTCCTATATAAAAATCCGTTTTATAGTTTGAGCTTCCCACAAGAGTTCTCACGCCTGATACCGGAGCCTTCTCGTCAAACAAATCAAGCTCATGGGTACCTCTTGTGTGAAATACCGGTCCTGCGCTGTCGGTATTGTCCGTCAGGGCGTCACCGCAGCCTGTAGAATCAGGTTTTTCTTCAAAATTCATAGCACTCATATGAGCGTCAATAATACTGTCTGCGGCTGCCTTTGCATAAAAGACAAGCGAGGCTATTTTCAGTTCCTCCATACTTGTATTTATAATTCTGTAAGCAACCTCAATCCACGGTTTTCCCGCATATGCAGTTATACGCACCTCAAAATCAATATGCTTCCCGTTTTCTTTGCAGCAATTCAGGATATTGCTGCCCTTTGCCTCTATAACAGCGCAAACCTGTCCGGACTCGACCACTCTCCACTGTCCTATTGAGACTGCATAATTATTGCCATCCTGGTCCTTAAGGTACGGTCCCTCAAAATTTTCCCCGGTGTAATGCTTGTTGCCGTCGTCAATCTGCTTGAAAATACTGCTGCTGTTATTCTCAACAGAAAACTTAATGCTTCCGGTATCAACCTCTATACCGCCGGAAGTCTCATTTATGAGCACGCCTCTTTCTCTGCTCCTGTCTTTTCCGTCAAAATTACAAAAAACACTGGTTCCTTTATTTGCCGGCAAATCAGCCATAAAACGCACAAACAAGTATCTGACCGAGCCGTCGGCATGTCTTGATGTAACCTTTGCCTGTACCGGAAGCGCTTTTCCGTCCTGTATAACGCAGACGTTTTCCGCGCTCTTAAGTTCTCCCTCCCTGACCGGAACAGCAATGCTGCATGGCTCAGCAATTCTCGGGTATCTGTAAAGCTTGTCAAAATAAATTTCTACCATAGCTGTGATTTTCCTTTCTGTATTTTATGCATTCATTATAACACTAATTCAGTACTATTCCACTGAACAATAGGTGTTTATCTCTAATTTTACATAAAAATTGTACCAATATAAAACAATCTACACAACTTCAAGCTTTTCTGATATAATAATTTTCAACCGGGTATCAGACTTAGCCCAAAGCTTTGAACGGCTGTTTGTGACGAAGCGACACAAACAGCTCTTATCGCAGAAGAAAAATCCCTTCGCGAATTTTTCTTGGCGTTCCTTGCGCGTAAATCGCTTCGGAATGGGGATTGTTATGAACTATGCAGAAATTAAATACTGTGATATTGCCAACGGTCCGGGTGTTCGGACTTCTCTTTTTGTCAGCGGCTGCAATCACAGATGCAAGGGCTGCTTTAACGAGGTAGCGTGGGATTTTAATTACGGAAAGCCGTTTACACAAAATACAATAGACGATATTCTCATCTCTCTTGCCCCCGACTACATTCAGGGGCTTACACTTCTTGGCGGAGAGCCCTTTGAATACGACAACCAGAAAGCGCTTCTGCCGCTGCTGAGACAGGTGCGTGAAAAGTATCCTCACAAGGATATCTGGTGCTTTACCGGATTTTTGTTTGACAGCGAAATTCTTGAAAAAATGTGTCCAGTCCGGGAGGAGACAAGAGAACTGCTGTCATATATAGATGTATTGGTAGACGGAAGATTTGTCGAGGAATTAAAAAACTTAAATCTCAAATTTAAAGGCTCCGAAAATCAACGCACTATTCTGGTACAGGAGTCTGTTAAACAAAATAAAATCGTACTATATGATTTCGGCGAATAGCCGGATTTCTCTCATCAAACCGGCTGAGCCCAAAACCTGCGGCTAAGCTGACATGATATAAATATTTTTCACACAACGGGTTTGTGTCTGCGCTGCCGCCGCAAACCCTGAACGCGCAAAAGGCAGCGCAGAAATGAGGTCAAATATGAAATACAAAGTGAACTTAAAGAAACTGAGACCCGACGCAGTTATACCGACATACGGTACAGAATTCGCAGCGGGCGCAGATTTATATGCATGTATGGACGAGACTGTTGAGATTAAACCAGGTGAAACACAGTTTATTCATACAGGAATCGCTCTTGAAATTCCCGACGGTCTTGTTGGTCTTGTGTATGCCCGCAGCGGTATGGCATGCAAAAAGGGAGTTGCGCCGGCAAACAAGGTTGGCGTAATTGATTCCGACTACCGCGGCGAGATAATGGTAGCTCTTTTTAATCATTCAAAGAACGCCCTTACCGTCTCAAAGGGCGAGCGCATCGCCCAGCTTGTATTAACGCCCTACATAACCGCAGATTTTATCGAGACAGACAGCCTTAAAGAATCCGTCCGAGGAGCGGGCGGATTTGGCTCAACCGGAACGCACTGAAAAAATTCCGCCGCACAGGAAATAATTTCCATGAGCGGCGGAATTTTATTAATATAAATTATCCTGAGAAACTTCCGTATAGCCCTTGAGCTTTTCTGAAACCTCCAATATACCGGCAAGAAGCTTTTTGGTCTGCTCGGCATTTTCCATATTTTTAGAGGTCAGATTTTCAGCCTGTACTGATGATGCCGTTACCTCCTCTGTTGTTGCCGACAGCTGCATAATATTCTCAACTATCTGATTATTTGATTCCGAAAGTCCGTTAAGCCTGCCGTCTATCTCTCCTATATGCTCAATCAGCTCTGTCACATTTTTATTCATTTTTTCAAAGCTGTCCGATGCCTGCAAAATCATTTTCTCCTGCTCGTCAGCAGCCTCCGCTGACTTTGCAACCGCATCCGAAACCGCGTTTGCCTCGTTTGACAGTTCTCCCAGTATATTCGCGATATTTTCTGTCTCCTCTCTCGTCTTTTCGGCAAGCTGACGTATCTGCTCCGCAACAACTGCAAACCCCTTGCCTGCCTCTCCCGCTCTTGCACTTTCAATAGACGCATTGAGCGCAAGAAGATTTGTCTGAGATGAAATTTCAAAAATCGTATCTGCAATGCCCTTTACTTCACCTGTCTTATCCTTAAGTCTCGTCATTGAAGCCGCAACCTCTTCGTTTGTATCGGCAATCAGTGCAGACTGTTCCTTTAAATCATTCATAACCTTAATATTCTGCCCGTTAAGCGTCTCAGAATGCTTAGCCACCTGTACCATATTTTCGGAGTGTTTAATTGTTGCATCAATAGCTTCCTGAATACTCTGTGTCATTGTTGTCTGCATCTGTATATTCTCAGCTGTGCTCTGGTTGCTGTCGGCAATATCTTTCATGGCGCCGTTGACCACCTCGGTAGAATCATTTAATTCATTCATTATCTGAACTGCGTTTTCAGTTCCTTTTCTGACCTCATCCGCAACCCCGAGCATATCATACACCATATTTTTCTGGCTGTCCTGCTCAGCTTTCAGGCTGTCGGCAGTGTCCTTCTTGAACTGAGTTGCGACACTTGTCGTGAAATAGACAAATATCATCATAAGACATATTGCAATAGTTGCGCACACCTGATCCAGTGCGTCTTCGCCAGAATAGACATGCGCAACAAATATCTTTATAACATTTATAAATATATTTACAGCAGCAAATAATGTTCCCGAAACTGCCACAAATTTTTTATTGTAAAAAAGAACATAAGCAGCAAAAGGAACTGCCGCCATAAATCTCACATAATAATTATCATAAGCATATCCCATAAAAAATGTTATACACAAAAGACTAATCAAAGAAATATACTTTACAATATTGGCAGCTTTTTCGATTTTAATCGGAATCATATTGACAATTATGGCAGCGATTATAATTACCGCAACCATCCCCGTAAATCCCGCAGTACGAACTCCTCTTATATATGCCACAATGTTTATACACAGCATAAATATGTAAAAAATGCAATATTCCGCTGCCAGTAATCTGTTTACACGTTTTAACTGTTCTGTCTCATCCGCATATCTGAACTGTTTCTGTTGTGGTTTCATACTCTCTTCTCCTTTACTTATTATATCTTTCTTCGTTATTATATATTTTTTGACAGAATATTACAATTAAATATCAATAAATCACAGTGTTTTTACACAATTTTTACACAAATTACACCTGTTTTTTTTATTTCCACTCAATTTTAATGCAGCAAAAAAGCGTGATGAAAATTATAATTCTTCATCACGCTTTTTTAGTTTCTAATTATTTAATTATATGAAGCACTCTGTACTACAATATCCTGAGCTTTCTCAACAATCATGCTCTTGACAATTTTGTCTTTTCCGTATTTTTCAACAAAGCTGTCTTTGCTTGAATATCCTCTGTCCTGGGCGAAGCCTTCAAGATTTGCCTTATAATCATATTCCTTTATGACAATGCCCTCTTCCTCCGCTATCGCCTGCAAAATCATCTCCTGGGCAACAGCTTTCTTAACATATTCATCAAAGATTATTCCGAATGTATCCTGACAATACTCGTCAACTGTCTTTCCCTGCATCAGAGAATAAAACTTAATTGACTGCTCGTACTCACTTCTCTTTGTCTCAAGATATTCCTCAGGATAACCCGTAACCTCGCATGTATCCTGAAGCTTTGTGAGCACTGCCTCCTTCTTAGCCTCGTCAATCTGCTCATCTATTGTACCCTGTATCTCTTCCTTAATGCTCTGTCTGTATTCGTCAACAGTATCATAGTTGAAATATTCCTTTACATAGGCATCTGTAATCATAGGAACATTTGGCTGAGCCACCTGCTGCATAGTAATCTCAAACACTATTTTACGCCCCGCGTATTCAGCCGCGTCAGTAAAATCATCAGGCACAGTCAGAGTAACAACTTTAAGCTCACCCGCTGTCATTCCGTACAGCTCGTCCACAAAGCCGTCAATAATGAATGTGTCCTGCCCGAGCACAATCTCATAATCCTCATCGCTAAAGCCCGAAACCTGCTCTCCGCCGATAGAGCCCGTAAAATCAATCGTAACCTTGTCATCAGCCTGAGCCGCGCGCGTTGTCTCTGTGTATGTTGTATTCTCCTCCAAATCACTCTGGATTCTGTCGTTAATGAGCTCGCGCTCTATCGAATCCGTGTCAACGCTTACCTCAATACCCTTGTACTCTCCAAGTGTAACATAGTCTTTCGGATTGTAATCATATTCAACCTTTATTACGGTATTGCACGCAGCCAGTCCTGCTGTCATAGCCGCCGCAACTGCACATATACCGAATTTTTTTAAAATATTAATTTTCATATTCTCTTATTCCATACCTTCCTGTTCATAACAACTCCAAAACGGGTCTATTGAATAATAACACATTTTTTTATCAATGAACAGTATAAGCGCTATATTTCACACTTTCTTCATAAAAAAGCAGAGAGTTCCTGAGCGAAACCCTCTGCACCGTCTCATACAAACACATGTATATATTAGGCAACCTTAGATTTTGCGAGCTCAGCGAGCTTTGCAAAGCCCTCAGCGTCATTAACTGCCATCTCTGACAATACTTTTCTGTTAAGGTCAACATTTGCAAGCTTTAATCCATACATAAACTTGCTGTATGATAAACCGTTAATTCTTGCAGCAGCATTAATTCTGGCAATCCATAACTGTCTGAACTGTCTCTTCTTCTGCTTTCTGCCCTTGTATGACTCTGTGAGTGCTCTCATTACAGACTGCTTTGCAATTCTGTACTGCTTAGACCTTGCGCCTCTATAACCTTTAGCGAGCTTCAATACTCTGTTGTGCTTCTTCTTTGCGTTCATACCGCCTTTAATTCTTGCCATTTTATATTCCTCCTTCTATACCTTGTCCCTTAATTAGAGATATGGCATAATCTTCTTCATTGTCTTAACATTTGTAGCATCTGTCATAGCTGCGTGTCTTAAGTTTCTCTTTCTCTTTGTTGTCTTCTTTGTGAGAATATGGCTCTTGTAAGCCTTCATTCTCTTTAACTTACCTGTACCAGTTACCTTAAAACGCTTTGCAGCGGCTTTTTTTGTCTTTACCTTTGGCATAATAGACCTCCTGAATTTTTAAATCTCATTTGAACAAAGAGTTCGCTCGCGAACTCTTTCGCGAGGAGCGGATTCGTAAAAATAATTACCTTTCCGCGCCTCTGCGAGCCTGCGGAGAATTTTTATTCTACAGGAAGTTCAGAGAAACTTTCCTATAGAACAGAAATATCGCAAGCAACATTTCCCGGCTGATTGACACAGCCCGGAAGCTCATACGAAAATCTTCGTAAGAGACATTATATTTTAACGTTTTTCAGTTAAAAACATCATCATGCTCCTGCCTTCCATTTTAGGAGCCTTTTCCACAACGGCAATATCACTGAGCTTTTCGGCAAAGTCCGTAAGAATATGTTTGCTCTTCTCAACATGCGCCATCTCGCGCCCTCTGAATCTCAGAGTAACCTTAACTTTATTACCCTTCTCGAGGAACTTTCTTGCTGCGTTGTTCTTAGTGTTCAAATCATTCACGTCGATATTAGGTGACAGTCTGACCTCCTTAGTCTCAACTGTCTTCTGCTTTTTCTTTGCTTCCTTCTCTTTTCTGATTAATTCATACTTATACTTACCGTAATCAATCAGCTTGCACACCGGCGGCGTAGCAGACGGCGCAATCTTAACCAAGTCAACATCCGCCTCCCTGGCAAGCTTCATTGCCTCCTTAGGCGGCATAATGCCGAGCTGTTCTCCGTCCGAGCCGATTAATCGGATTTCTTTGTCCCTAATTTGTTCGTTAATCATTAAATCGCTAATAACAGTGCACCTCCATATTCCATAAAAAAAGCGGACAGCAGCAGCCATCCACATACATCACCAAAAAACGGAAACAATATCTGTTCCCATAATTTCATAAAGTATTAACCCAAGTCGCCCGTGCGCTAAGGTGAGAGCGGATACTCTGCTTTATTCAACAACTTCTGTATCTTACCATTCTTTTTTTTCTGTGTCAACACCTTTTAAAAAATTTACAGCTTTACGCTTACGGCATTACAGTGTTATTATATAGTAGAAACAATATATCAGGAGGAAATACTAATGCGTAAATACCTTATTTCTACGGACACAACAGCAGATTTGCCTGAAGATTTTGTCCGTGAAAATTCTATTGATGTACATACACTTTTTTATGCCTTCGGAGAACAAATCTATGGTCCGGACAATTCCATGCCGGTTAAAGAGTTTTATGACCGCATGAGAAACGGTGAAATGCCTACGACTATGGCATGCAACCCTGAAGACGTTTCAAAAATTTTCAAAAAACGTGTTGAGGAGGGTTATGATATTCTTCACATCGCATTTTCTTCAGCGCTCTCAAGCAGCTACAACAACTGCTGCATAGCCGCCAGCGAGGTTATGGAGGAACATCCCGAGGCAAAAATTATTGTTATCGATTCTCTGGCTGCATCAATGGGCGAGGGCCTTATTGTATACCGCGCCATTCAGCTTAAAAATGAGGGCAAATCTATAGACGAGGTTGCAGCGTATATAAACGAGCACAGATGCAATTTTGTACATTACTTTACGGTTGACGACCTCAATCATCTGTACCGCGGAGGACGCGTCTCAAAGACAACTGCAATTATAGGCACTCTGGCAGGAATTAAACCTATACTTCATGTAAACGATTTAGGACAGCTTATTCCTGTCGGAAAGGTACGAGGCAGAAAAAAATCACTCATCGCGCTCACTGACAAGATTGACGAGCTGATGGACTCATACAGGGATGAGACCGACGCTATATTTATCGGTCACGGCGACTGTCTTGAAGACGCTCAGTTTGTAGCTGACAGAATTAAACAGAAATACAGCCACAAAATCTGGATTAACACTATATGCCCTACAATAGGCGCCCACTCCGGTCCCGGAACACTGGCTCTGTTTTTTATGGGAAAATCAAGGTAATAATATATATCAAAACGCACCTCGGGTAAATAAGAAATCCGCAGGTGCGTTTTTCAATATATAGTGTTATATTTACTGCCGCAAAAAGCAAACTGCTTACATAAGCTCCGCAATCCTTGAAAGCGCCACATATTTTCCCGATATTTGATACCATGTGGCAAAATCCACTATGCCGGTCTGCGGCATATTGAATATTTTCTGAAACTGCCTTACAGCCTCGGCAGTCCTCTCTCCGTATATTCCGTCAGGCGTAACCTGAGGAATAGCGCTGTAGTACTCTCCTATCAGGTTGAGCTGCTCCTGAAGCTGCGCTACCTTCTGACCCGAAGAGCCTATATCAAGATTTGCTCCGGGCCATGATGCAGGAATTCCGCTGATTTCCTCAGCCGTATTTATATACATATCATCTCCGTAATAGTAGCGTATAATCTCAAGCGCATCATAATTCTGGTCGCCGAGATACTTACTTCCCCACTGACTCATCCAGTTAGGACAGGTGACACGCTTTCCGTCGCAGTACTGTGTGAGAATAGGCTGCTTTACATTCGGGCGTGAGAGATACTGATTAAAAATATCATCCACAACATTCGAAATACTTGTAAAAATATTTCTGCCGTATACCCATTTGTGGTCAAATGCAGTTGACGAGGTAATAGTAAAATCATAGCCTTTATTTCGGTAGAATTCCGTATATACCCTGTTCAATGTAAATGACATAATAGCAAGAACATTTGCCTCTATCGTCTGTCTCGGCCATGTCGAATAAATCTCGCTGCTTGCCACATTTTTAATATAATCCCCATATCTGACATAGTAGTCTGTAGCCGTTGAATCGGTAGGAACTCCGTCATGCACGACAACAATCTCAGGTATGACAACTCTGCTTAATACAATTTCACCGCTTTCATTTACCGGCTGTATCTCATTTTCAGGTATCTTCGGAGGGAAATTTCCAAATAATGTATTGGCAGGTATAACAATAACCCTCGGAGATTCGCCCTCATCTCTTTCCGTCATATTTGCCTGCTGTACACTGTTTTCACCCGAAAAAATCTCTGAGCCGGATATAAGCAAATCCTCATAGCCGGGCGCCGATATCTTTATATTATACTCCGAATACGGCTGATTTTCTCCGGGCTCCATACTGTACTCCACAGGCGGCGCAGGCAGCGAGACTGTCTCTGTCAGCCCGCTCTCGTCCGTGGACAGCTCCTCGATTACGCTGTCAGGCTGCCCTGTATAAGAAATATCTACCGTTGCATTCATTATAGGCCTGTTTGTTGTGCGGTCTATTACATTTACGCGCAGATTTCCTCTGTCAACCGCATTCTCAGGTCTTTCCAGCGTGCGTACATAATTAACATTCATATTATTATTTCCGTTATATATTTTCTATCATTGTATGCATTATTTTGTACCGTCATGAATTATTTGCCGCAAATTGAATATAATATTGTGAACATAACCTTTTGTAAAGAGCGTACAAATATGTCTAATGTAACAGTAGCACTCGATGCCGGCCACGGCGGAAACGACCCAGGCGCCGTTTATAACGGGCGAAGAGAAAAGGACGACGCGCTGCGCCTGACCAACGCCATAGGTAAAATTCTTGAGATGAACGGAGTCAATGTTTACTATGTGCGCACAGATGACGAGTACGAGACGCCTTTCAAAAAAGCAACCGACGCCAACAACGCAGGCGCCGATTTATTCGTCTCAATACACCGCAATTCTTCCGAGAGGAGTAATCAGTACAGCGGTATACAGTCTCTTGTCTATGCCAATTCCGGAATTAGAAGAACGCTTGCCCAGAATATCAACAAGGAACTCAGCGACGCCGGCTTTGAAAATCTCGGAATTGTGGAGCGCCCTAACCTTGTAGTTCTGAAACGCACGCAGATGCCGGCTGTATTAGTCGAAGCAGGTTTCATTAACAGCGACACCGACAATAAAATTTTTGACAACAACTTCGATGAAATAGCGCGCGCCATAGCGGACGGTATTCTTGAGACCATTTATTCAGGCATGTCTAAAACGGACGCCGGTACTTACGGGGAAGATGAAATCGATATGGACACACTCAATTCTTATCAGGAAAACCAGCAGTCCGATGAACAGCGTGTTCCTATGTCAGACGACACCCCTCAGTCACGCCGCCAGAACGGATTTTACTGCGACTGCGGAGGAGATAACGAAAAGCTTTACCGCGTACAGGTCGGAGCTTACCGAAACAAAGAAAATGCCGACAGAATGCTCGATGCTCTTTTGATAGAAGGCTTTCCGGCATTTATGCTCTACGATGACGGTTACTACAAGGTACAGGTTGGTGCATTTGAATACCTTACAAATGCAATTAAAATGGAACAGCGGCTTCGCCGTTTTCGATACAATACTTATATCGTATATAATTAAAAATATCCCGGAGAAGATTTTAAGCTCAACAGCTTTATCTGTCTCCGGGTAATTTTTCGCCGGCTTCAAGCCGCACTATATTTTATTGTGTCCTTGATGTTCCCTGAATAAGCTCAATGTATTCGTCAACACTCTTATACAGCTCGTCAGAAACAACATTTTTAAGCACGCTTCCGTTCTTTGCAAATTCATTTACAAGCGCCGTTTGCTGCTGAGTGGTGAGTCTTTCCGGATTAAGGGCTCCATTGAAGCTTGTCGCCGAAAACTTCATCTTTGAGAACTCCTGCGCAAAAACAGTGCCTGTTAAGCCCAACTCAAATGTGTTCCCGTCAAAATCCATATTTATGTCACAGTCTTTCATCGTTACCGAATTTTCTTCGCTCTGATAGCAGATATAGGTATCAATAAAATCTCCGTCATCCAGTGAAAAATTAAATCTGATTTCCGAATCATTTCCGCTCTCTTTATATGAAACAGCCACACTGTCATAACCGTCTGAGACACTAAAATTCACATGCTCTGACAAATCATCCCCAAGAAAGCGCATAGATAACCTTGTGACTTCATCCAAATCGACATCAATTCCTGCCATTCTGCCGCCGCTGCGTGTATACAGCATAAACTCCGCGTCCTGCATGCCTGCCAGCTCACTGGCTGCCGCTGCCTTGAGACTCTCTCTGCTCACAGAGCCATATGCAGATAACATGTTAAGATACACTGAAACCTGACTGTCATCAAAAAGAGCATCTATAGCTTTATTAAAGCCGCTTAAAACAGCTTCACCTGTAACCGTAACACGGTATACGGATACCCTGGATTTCAGTCCGTCAGCCTCAAGAGTAGTGCTTTCAAGCTTCTTGTACTCAAATTCCTCAACGGCCCTGTAATATCCTGATAAAATATCCTTTACAGCCGCGTTTACGACATCAGAATATGCCGATATATCATAGCTTCCGCTTCCCGAAAACAAATATCCGAAAATATTATTATATCCGTAAATACCGTACAGATCGCTGTCAACAATATCAGACAAATCCACACGGAAGTTCTCTGAGAATAACTCAGGTATGTTAAAATACACAGTATCGTCATATGTATAAAAATTGAGTGTCATTACGGCATCGGAACTGCCATTTGCAAGACCTATAGTTCCGCTCATCTCTCCCGTCTCAATATTAGTCTGCACATCATATTGAAGCGTATCTACCTTTACATATGAAAGAAAGTCCTCTCCGTCTGCGCTAAAGCTGTCAAACGATATAATTCCCATCGACTGCTGATTTAACGCCACTCCCTCTGAAGAATTATCCATAACATCTTCAACCGCGTCGGCCAGCTCGTAGCCTACGCTTTTAAGCGCCTCTATCGCCTGCCTTTCCGGAGAGATAAGCTCTCTTACATACGGATAAGCAAAATAAACTCCGACGCCCAGCACAGCCGCTATTATAACTGCCAGCGCCGTAATCAGGGGCCACCTTTTCTTTTTTTTCGGAACTCCGTAAGGCATTGAAGCCTGAGATGTATTATATCCCGGCATTCCGAAACCGCCCTGCTGCGTTTCGTCTGTTATTCTGTTTCCGCATCTCGGACAGAACTTTGCATCCTGCGCGTCAAATCCACATTTTGTACAAAACATATTCTACTCCCTCTCTAATAATAATCTGCTGTACAGGCTCTTTTGCCCGACGGTAAAAAACCTGCCCTACACCAACAGTTTATCAGAGAACATTTATGTTTTCAACAACTACCCTCTCATATCTGACAAATTCATACACTATATCAAAATATGTTTTTTCCTCGCTTTCCGCTGTAATTTTCCATTCATCAGAAATATCTAAATTCGGAATAAATGTATCAGCGTCATATGCGTAATCAATCTTTGTGATATGAGCCTCGCTGCAGTACGGCAAAAACTGCTCATACACCTGACCTCCTCCGATTACATATATATCCTCGTCAGCAAACCCGCTGACAGCCTCAAGCACCTCAGCGACGCTGCTGCACACCTTTGCTCCCTTAGCGTCAAACGAAGAATTGCGTGTCAGCACAAAATTTTCCCTACCGTAAAGAGGAGACCTGTCCTTCAGGCTCTCAAACGTTTTTCTCCCCATAATCACAGCCTTTCCGGCTGTCTCCTGCCTGAAAAGCTGCATATCCTCCGGAATACTTACAAGCAGTCTGTTATTCTTTCCAATTCCCCAGTTTTTATCAATCGCCGCTATAAGCTTCATTATTTTCCTCCATTTCGTAAAATACACAGCACCGGAGACGCAAGCTGAAATCTGCACACCTCCGGCGCTGTTTTGTTTTTCGCATAAATCACAGTCTGTCGTAAAGCTCCTTAGGCACAAATGCCTCCACCTCTATCCCGTCCTCCGTGTATTTTTCCGAAATCAGCGTGCCGAACTCACGTATAAGCTGAATTTTTCCTGCCTCCGCATACGAAAAACATCTCTCAATCCTGATGCGGCTCTCACGAAGCAGTTTTCCAAGCTCTTCTAAAAATTCATCAATTCCGTCTCCGGTCTTTGCCGATATTCGAAGGCTCCGCTCTGCACGCATATCTTTTACAGTCTCCCGCTGTCCTTCCAAATCTGACTTATTAAAAAGCGTAATTACGGGCTTATCGCCGACCTTCAGCTCCTCCAGAGTCTCGTACACCGTTGCTATCTGCCTGTCCATATCAGGGTGAACACTGTCAACCACATGTATAATTATATCGGCATACTTTGCCTCCTCCAGCGTGCTCTTAAAAGCCTCTATCAGATTATGCGGAAGCTTTCTTATAAAACCTACGGTGTCGGTTAAAAGCACCTTATCTGTATCAGGCAGCCTTAACACCCTTGTAGTTGGGTCAAGCGTGGCAAAAAGTTTATTTTCCGACAGCACTCCCGCATTCGTGAGACGGTTTAAAAGTGTAGATTTTCCTGCGTTTGTATAACCGACAATAGCCGCCACAGGTATTGAGGAAGCGCTTCTTTTCCGGCGCTGAAGCTCCCTGTGGCTCTCTACCTCCCTGAGCTGGGCGTTCAGCTTGGAAATCCTGTCTCTGATAAGTCTCCTGTCTGTCTCAATCTTCTTTTCTCCCGGTCCTCTCGTTCCGATACCTCCGCCAAGCCTTGAAAGAGCCGTTCCAAAACCGGCAAGCCTTGTCATTCTGTACTTTAGCTGCGCCATCTCCACCTGTATTTTTCCCTCGCTTGTGTTGGCGCGCGCCGCAAAAATATCAAGAATAACCATTGTTCTGTCCATAATCTTTATATTGAGGGCATCTTCAAGATTTTTAAGCTGCGCAGGTGACAGCTCATCATCACAGATAATTCCTGTCGCGTCAAGCTCGTCAGCCATTGCTTTTATCTCTTCAAGCTTTCCCTTTCCTACATAGGTCGCAGGGTGAAAATATTCTCTCGGCTGAATAACCTTTCCAACCGTAACCGCTCCCGCCGTCTTTGCCAGCTCCTTAAGCTCGTCAAGCGAGCGCTGTGCCTCATCACTGTCATCAAGCGCAACTCCCACAAGCAGCACTCTCTCTGTCTGTTCGTCCGTCTCATAAATCTGCGCCATTACAATATCCTCCTCAAAACCTTACCGCTCTTCCTTTTCCGCAATATAGTCGCTCAGATAATTAGATATTTCCTTCTCCGAACACATTTCAAGCACATTCGACGTAACCCCCCCTGCTTCCTTGAGCGTCCACGACGCTATATTTTTTCTGGTCTCAAGCACAACTGACGGAGATACCGAAAACACATCAAGTCCAAAGCTTAAAAGAAGCGGTATCATACACGGATTTGCAGCCGCCTCCCCGCACATGCCTGCCTCAATTCCGGCTGACTTGGCATTTTTAATAACTTCTCTTATAATCCTTATAACTGCCGGGTGAAATACCGAATACAAATACGCTACATTTTCGTTTCCGCGGTCTACCGCAACTGTATACTGCGTTAAATCATTAGTTCCAATGGAAAAAAAGTCAACCTCCCTGGCAAGCACATCGGAAATCAGTGCCGCAGCAGGCGTCTCAATCATAATTCCAATCTTAATTTCCCTGTCATAGGAAATTTCATGCCTGTCAAAATCCTCCATTATTTTTGACACAATAGACTTAACCGCGGTAATCTCCTCCAGAGACGTTACAAACGGTATCATTATCCGAATATTTCCGTATGCACTCGCGCGAAGTATCGCCCGGAGCTGCGCTATAAATATATCCACCCTTCCGAGACAGAAACGTATTGCGCGGTAACCAAGAAACGGATTTTTTTCTTTTGAAAGTCCCAGATACGGAATATTTTTATCACCGCTTATATCGACGGTGCGTATTGTCAAAACACCCTTTTTACAGATTATCGCCGCCTTTTTATATTCCTCAAACTGCTGTTCCTCAGAAGGCGCGCTGACTCCGTTCATAAAAAGATACTCTGTCCTGAAAAGCCCTACTCCCTCAGCGCCGCTCTCCATTGCCTTCGATGCGTCATCCCCGCTGCCGATATTAGCCGAAAGATGCACATTATGCCCATCTCCTGTGGAAGTCTCACGGTCAATATATTTTTTTAATTCCTTTGTCTTCTCCAAATATGCTTTTCTCTTTTTTTTATATATTTCTATCGTCTTCGGAATAGGTCTTACAAAAACCTCCCCGTATTCTCCGTCTACAATAACCATATCGCCGTCAGACACTTTTTGGCTTATATCTCTGACACTGAGCACTGCCGGTATTCCCAGAGCTCTTGCCAAAATTGCCGCATGTGAGGTCTCACCGCCTTTCTCCGCGATTATACCTGCGACATGCTCCGTATCCATAGCCGCAGTAAGCGACGGCTGAAGCTGCTTTGCCACTATGACCGTGTCCGGCGGCAGCTTTGACAAATCAAGCTGTCTTACTCCTGAGAGAAGCTCGATAAGCCTGTGCCTTAAATCCTCAATATCCGCCACGCGCTGCTTCATCAACTCACTGTCCATAGACGCAAAAATTTCTTCATACATTTTGCATGTTGCGTCTACGGCTGCCTCAGCACAAATATGCTCATTCTCAATAAGTTTCAAAATCCCCTCGTTCATCTCGACATCTTCAATGAGATAAATCTGATTTTTCAGGACGAGCGATGTTTTATCATTTTCATCAAGCTTTTTTTTAAGACTCTCGATTATTTCTGCAGTCTCCTCTACAAATCTGTCGCGTACAGACTCATACCTTTTCTTTTCTGCCTCTGCGTCCTCAACAGACGAGTGCTTTATATCTATCTGAGGCATCTCAACCTTTAGAACATAACCTATTCCTATTCCGTTTGAAGTACCGATTCCTCTGATCATACCTTATGCCAGCCTCCGTTCTCAGCGATTAAAAACATATTTAGCCATATTAATCAATGTCTCACTTGTATCTCTTGAATAAATTGTCTCCCTTGCAAGCAGCGGGTCATCTGTAATAATATTGTCGACTCCCTTATTTGTAAGATTTTTTATGGAAGTCGCATTATTCACCGTCCATGCATGCACCTGTTTTCCCGAATTATGAATAGCGTCTACCATCTGCTTTGAGAGAAAGGATGCATTCATGCTGAAAAAATCAACATCATCCATGCTGTAAAAATCGCCGTATGCAACAGAAAGAATATACCCCACTTCTATTTCGTCCGAGAGCTGTTTCACTCGCTTTATTATATTGTAATCAAATGAAGTGACAACACAATCACTCTGCATATCATATTTTTCAATCATCTCCACAACGCGGTCCGCAATCAGAGTATTTGGATTACTGCCCTTTATCTCAATATTAAGCTGTACCTTTCCCTCTGCAAAATCCAATACCTCCTCAAGCGTCGGCACTCTCTCGCCGACATACTGCTCCCCAAAATATGCCCCGGCGTCAAGCTGTTTAATCTGCGCGAGAGTCAGATCCGCAACATTCGCGTCAACCCCCGTAGTTCTGTATACATTGCTGTCATGTATAACAACAAGCTCCCCGTCCGCTGTCATCTGTACATCAAGCTCAATGTAATCCGCCATATTTTCTATCGCCTTTTTAAACGCTGCCATAGTGTTTTCCGGCGCCTCTGTGGATGCGCCCCTATGGGCGGTAATATTTGTCTGATGAAAAATAGCTATACTGTCAAATGGATTTTTATTAAAGGCGCGCACTGCATACACGCTGTTCAGAAAAACTGACAAAAGCAGCACCGCCACATATATCAGCCTGTTAAGCTTAAAGAACTTTGTGCGGATTCTGACAACGACATAATCAATATCAGACGTCTTAGAGTAATAATAATACATTCTCGAAATGACCGTGAAAGATACAGGTACTCCTGTATATACCAGGAAAAATTTTGTTCCAAGTCTTATATATTTAAGCACAGACAAATAGATAGCGCTTCCCATGTAAGCCATATTTAAAATCTTAACTCCGACAAAAAGCACTATTGTTATTATAATATAAAAACACACAATTAAGAGCAGCACCGCAAGATTATATACAATAAGAGATCCCACAGTTCCGAAAAAGTGCTTTCTTACTGTAGCCGCGCTCTGCCGGAACGCCGTCCTGAAATTATCTCCCTCAAGCGCACATATGTTAAAGGAATAGACTCCCAGAATAACAAACGTGTATATTATAATCACTGCCGCCAAAAGGCTCCCCTTAATCCACCATGAGCCGTGAAGCACGTATATTCTGAACATATTCCACATTTTTTCGGAAAATATTAAATTGCATAAAATAGTGACATTGACTGCCAGAATGGAAATAAAATAGAAAAATATAAGCGGAATATTTCTGACATCGATAAGTCTGCGCATACGCTTCAGCGCCGTAAATCCTATTTCAAGAATTGACGCCTTGCAGTTCTGACGACGCAGTTCAAAACACGCCGCCAAAAAAGACATTTCATATGTGCAGTATAAAACAAACAGAATAACAGCTGCCAACAGCACAATCCACACAAGCGGATTTTTAAATATCCTCAGAATATACTCATTCGTCAGATATTTTACACCGGCAGTTTTCATTATAAGACGTGTAAGCCAGACGACAAGAGGGTAAATAATTGCCGTCGCTGCAAGTTTATATGTAAGCTCAAATATTAAGATGTGTTTCCCGCTTCTTTTTAATAACCAGAAGTCATCCTTTACCCTTTTAAACATAAAGCTCTCCCAAATAAATATCACAGGTAAATATATACTGTCCGGCGATTTTTTGAGTCACACATCACTTTTATATTTTTCGGGCATATTAAGATGATTTTTTTCTGTCCTGACCTGATGATATATGACGCATGAACTGAAAACCAAAATCAAAAAGATAAGCTGCTGCAAGCAGCCCTCCTGCTATGCCTGCAACGCGCACATCAAGCAGCTTAACTGCAGTCTCCACATACCGGTTGAACACTCCGAATATAAAAAGCGCGAGCAGTCCCCAGCCAAGCGTACTCTCCAGACACAAAATCCCCTTATAGTTAAACGGCAGGTGTTCGTAATTCCACCAAACCGTTCCGAACAGCTTAAGCATAAGCTTAGCCGTAAAAAACTCAAAAGCCGTAGCACAGACACAGCCCGCAAAATAGAGCGCTATATAATTGTGCTGAATCGGTCCGAATATATGATACGCAATAAATACGCCGAAACCATAAATTACACAGAACGGCATTTTGGCAAATCCTCTGTTTTCCCAGCGTTTGAGCTGAATCCTTATGACAACGCACTCCATTGCCCAGCCGCAGAAGCTGTAAATAAAAAACCACAATGCCAACTGACCGGGATTCATCCCGTGAAAGCTATACACAATTATAACCCCCTGTATTTTAAATTTATTTATGTTCAGCCGGAGCCGGACTCCGACTGAAGCTTAATATAATACCTTGTCATTTCTGCCGGTCTTTGAATCAATAAGCATAATAATATACAAACGCGTATACATTACAAACGCCAGAGCCAGTCCGCACGCGCAGACAATCAGCAAAATCTCCTGAAGTCCCTTCTCCATTCCCGGAAAAGCCACAAGCGCAAGCATTATAACATACAAAACAGCAGTGCACACCTTACCGTACCACTTTGCTCCGTTCAGTCTCCTTTTTGCATACCGCATCACAAAAAAACCCAGTATTGAGGTGAGCAGCTCCTTTACGACAAGAAATATTACCAACAGATACATATATTTGACCCTGACCGTGAGCGCAGCAAGCATCGCGAACTGCATAAGCTTGTCCGCCAGAGGATCGATTATCCTTCCCAAATCGGTAACCATATTTAATCTTCTCGCAAGCTGACCGTCAAGAAAATCGGTCAGCCCTGACGCCATCACAACAAACGTGGCAATATAAAAATCATTCTGCTCATCTGCGGTAAAATATATGTGCAGAAACAGCGGTACCATAAGTATTCTAAGGTAACACAGAATGTTTGGTATTTTTATCAAATCGCCAAGTTCAAACTTAAATTTCATTAATTTTCCTCGTAATTATGCATAGAGACTGTCAAGCGTTGCACGAATCGCTTTGATAAAATCCTGTGTATTTAATGTCTTAGGATCAGGAAGTGTTGTGATAAGTGCAAGGTCTTTTGTCATCTCACCGTTCTCAATAGTTTTAATACATGCAAGCTCAAGCTTGTCGGCAAACTCTGCAAGCGCAGGGATATTATCAAGCTCTCCTCTCTTGCGCAGCGCACCTGTCCACGCGAAAATTGTGGCTATCGGATTGGTAGAAGTCTCCTCTCCTTTGAGATGCTTATAATAATGTCTCTGAACAGTTCCGTGAGCCGCCTCATACTCGTAATAGCCGTGAGGCGATACGAGAACGGATGTCATCATTGAAAGCGAGCCGAAAGCCGTGGCAAGCAAATCGCTCATAACATCACCGTCATAATTCTTGCATGCCCAGATAAAACCGCCCTCCGAGCGGATAACTCTTGCAACCGCGTCATCAATCAGAGTATAGAAATATTCAATTCCAAGCTCCTTAAACCTGTCGGCATATTCCTTATCGTAAATATCCTGGAAAATATCCTTAAATGTATGGTCATATTTCTTGGAAATTGTATCCTTTGTCGCAAACCATAAATCCTGTTTTGTGTCAACGGCAAAATCAAAGCAGCTTCTTGCAAAGCTCTCAATACTCTCATTGAGATTGTGCATGCCCTGAAGAACTCCTGCCCCCTTAAAATTATGGATAAGCTCTCTCTTTTCATTTCCCTGCTCATCAGTAAAAACAAGCTCTGCCTTTCCCGCGCTCTCAATCTTCATCTCTGTTGCTTTGTACACATCGCCGTAAGCATGTCTTGCTATTGTGATAGGCTTTTTCCATGTCTTTACATAAGGCTCTATCCCTTTCACGATGATAGGCGCTCTGAAAACAGTACCGTCAAGAATAGCACGTATCGTTCCGTTAGGGCTCTTATACATCTCCTTCAGGTCATACTCTTTAACTCTCGCCGCGTTAGGTGTAATTGTGGCACATTTTACAGCAACGCCGTACTTTTTAGTTGCCTCGGCAGAGTCCACGGTCACCTTATCCATAGTCTCATTTCTGTGAACAAGCCCTAAATCATAATACTCTGTATTTAAGTCTATATAAGGCGACAGAAGTTCATCCTTAATCAACTGCCAGAGTATTCGTGTCATCTCATCTCCGTCCATCTCAACCAACGGTGTTGTCATCTTAATCTTTTCCATGCCGCAATTCCTTTCCTTTACCTATGCCTGCGGGCGCTGCCGGTCTGCATACCCCCTGCACACGGTTAAATTGTTACAGTTTTTGTAGGTATTATACTTTATTTTCAAATTTTTGTAAACCCGCTTTCCTGTATTGCTTGTATTTACTGGATTTGTCTGTTATAATTCTTGTCAGCAAAAAAACGCTTCGGAATGGAGGATTATTATGTGTGGATTTGCAGGTTTTACCGGCTATCTTGAAAACGGAAAAGAAGTTCTTACCAACATGATGAATAAAATCGTTCACAGAGGTCCTGACAGCGCAGGTCAGTATATAGACGACAAAGCATACATGGGTTTCAGACGTTTAAGCATAATCGACCTGGACAACGGAAACCAGCCTATGTTTAATGAAGATAAAAAAATTGTAATTACTTTCAACGGAGAAATATACAATCATCAGGAGCTTCGAGCCGAACTGCTTGAAAAGGGGCACACGTTTGCCAACAACTCCGATACGGAGGTTTTAATCCATGCTTACGAGGAATACGGCGAAGATATGTTAAACAGGCTCCGCGGAATGTTTGCTTTTGTAATCTGGGACAGCGCAAAAGAAACCATTTTTGCGGCGCGCGATTATTTCGGCATTAAACCTTTCTACTATGCCGTTATAGACGGAAACCTTGTCTACGCTTCCGAAATCAAAAGCATTCTCGAGTACCCGGGCTATAAAAAGGAAGTAAACCCGATTGCTCTTGAAAATTACCTTACCTTTCAGTACTCCGTGCTTGAGGAAACATTTTTTAAGGGCATCTACAAACTTATGCCTTCACACTGTCTGACCTTCTGCAACGGCGAACTCAGCATTAAGCGCTACTGGGAGCCTGTTTTTGAAGCGGACAATTCCAAAAATCTTGACAACTGGATTAACGAGATTGACGACGCCATGCACGATTCCGTAGAGCATCACAAAATAAGCGATGTCGAGGTCGGCTCTTTCCTTTCAAGCGGAGTTGATTCAAGCTACGTCGCCGCAACCTTTAACGGGGACAAGACGTTTACCGTAGGCTTTGACTACGAAAAATATAACGAAATCAACTACGCCAAGTCTCTCTCTGATAAAATCAAAATAGACAACTACAGCAAGCTCGTATCAAGCGAAGAATACTGGGCCGCAATCCCTAAAATTCAATATCACATGGATGAGCCTCTGGCAGACCCGTCTGCGATTGCTCTCTATTTTGTGAGCCAGACTGCCGCAAAACATGTAAAGGTTGCTCTCTCCGGAGAGGGCGCAGATGAATTTTTCGGCGGCTACAATATTTACCGCGAGCCTCACGACCTTGCATCATTTCAGAGACTTCCGGAAGCTCTGCGCAAATTACTTGCAAAATGCGCCCAGCTTATCCCTTTTAAATTCAAGGGAAAGAATTTTCTCATACGCGCAAGCAAACCTGTCGAGGAGCGCTTTATAGGCAACGCATTTATGTTTAACGAAAAAGAGCGCAGCCGCGTGCTGAAAAATCCGACCGGAAAATATAATCATACCGAGCTTACTAAACCGTTTTATGACAAGGTTAAAAATCAGGATGACGTCACTAAGATGCAGTATATAGATATTAATTTCTGGCTTATCGGAGATATTCTTCTTAAGGCGGACAAGATGAGCATGGCGCACTCTCTTGAGGTACGCGTGCCTTTCCTTGACAAAAAGGTTTTTGAGGTTGCAAGACACATTCCTACAAAATATAAAGTCAACAAGCAGAACACGAAATACGCGATGAGAATGGCGGCTCACCGCTATCTTCCTGATATGGTTGCCGAAAAGAAAAAACTCGGCTTCCCTGTCCCTATAAGAATATGGCTCAAAGACGACAAATACTATAATATCATCAAAAAGGCTTTCACAAGCGAGGCGGCAGAGAAGTATTTTAATACAGACATTCTCCTTTCCTATCTCGACGAACACAAGGAAGGCAAGGCGGACAACTCAAGAAAAATATGGACAATCTATATGTTTCTTGTGTGGTACAAGGACTACTTCGGCAGCGGCTATAAGCCTGAGACAATAACAGACGACATATCCGGGGAACAGGCTGAGGAAAAAAAGTCAGCCTGACTCTGAATTTAAGCCAAATAGCGGCAGCAGGAATTTTTTAATTCCTGCTGCCGCTATTTTATATCCGGGACATCGCTGCATTAAACGCCTGTATTTTTATAACATCCATACTGTTTCGTTACGCATTATCCGCATCTCGTAAATACTAATACAAAGAATCTATCAGCGCATTATATTCATCTGTCAAATCCTGTGTTTCAAAAACAATATTTTCCCCATTGATTTCCCAGCTGTCTTGATTTTCTGACAGCATATTTAAAATATTCTCAGAAATATTCAAAATCTCTATAACCTCATCTATTGAAGTTTCTAAGGTATTGTCATCTGAAGAACTTATATCCCCTACAAATTCACGCTTATACAAATCTATATAATAATCGTCCAGACCCTTGTCATTTATGTAAGACATTACTTCTTCTTCCGTAAAAGCTTCTGTATATTTTGTCTTGCACTCTTCTAAAGCTTTTCTGGTTTCTGCAATATAATTTTTAGATTCAACAAAATCCTTTCCGTCTTCCTGATAATTATCAAGTGTCAACAGAGAAGTTATTTTTTCATCATTCAAAATATCAGCTATCTCTATAATATTGTCAAAGCTTTCTCGCAAATAGGCTTTAAAAGCTCCTTCTACAACTGCGTAATCTCCTGTTGTAACTGTGCGGTCTAATTTTTCTCTTATTGCATCAATGTCAGGCGTTTGAGAATTTGTCAATTCACTTATCTCTGATAATTCAGTTCTTAATTTATCCTCCTGTCTTTTATCTGCAATAACAAAATAACCAACAGCAGCAAGCGCTATAACTATTACGGCAAGAACAGCAATTAAAATTTTTTTCTTCATAAATAACTCCTCCTCAATTAAACAAATACATGTATGTTTGCAATGTGATTATATCATTTAAAAGAAAAACAATCTATACTCTGCAAAATATAAGATTTAAAATATTAAAATGCTTTTCCCGCCATAATTTATGCTCATCCATTATTAACTATCTTTCCGTCGCAAATCTCTATTACACGGTCTGTCTGTGCTGCTATATTCATGTCATGCGTGACAATTATGACAGTTGTTCCGCGCTTATTTATATCCTTTAAAAGCGAGAGCACCTCTCTTCCCGTAGCCTGATCCAGCGCGCCCGTTGGCTCGTCAGCCAGCAAAACAGAACATCCGGATATCAGGGCTCTTGCTATGGCAACTCTCTGTCTCTGTCCTCCCGACATTTTTGCCGGAATATTATTTTTCACATCCGCAATTCCCATAGCTTCAAGCTGCTCATTCACCATTTTCTTTCTGTTTGCCCGCTTAACATTTTTAATCAGCAGCGGAAGTTCAATATTTTCATACGCTGTGTAATAATCCATCAGCGCAAAATGCTGAAACACAAAACCAATCTTGTCCTTTCTTATATCCTCAATTTTACTTTTAGACAGCGAGGTTATCTCCGTATTATCAAGAAAATACTTTCCCTCGGTAGCCTCGTCCATACAGCCTATTATATTTAAAAGCGTAGATTTACCCGAGCCTGAAGGACCTATTATTGAGACGAGCTCCCCGTCCGCAATCTCAAGCGAAACCCCGTCAAGAGCCCTCTTCTTCTCTGTATTAATTCCATATATTTTAACTATATTGTCCAGTTTTATCATAATATATAATCACGCTCCTATCTGATGCACCGGATTAAACTTGAAAATCTTATATACCGGATAAATCATCGTAGCCAAAAATACTGCCGCAATAGCTGCTATTGTTGCCAGCACTGTTACAGGAGAAAAAACTATATCAAAGCCGGTCGATATGTTTAAAAGTCTTAAAAGTATATAACCTGCAAGAAACAAAACCAATGAAAAACAGCTAAGCTCTAAAACATTAACCGCAATGTCTCTTACAATTCTTATATTTTTCATTCCAAACGCCTTTTTAATCGCAAATTCCTTCCTGCGCTGTATAATCCAGAACTCCGACATAATCATACAGTTAAGCACGCAGAATATATACGCGATTATATTAACCTTCATGTTCTCCCTCGCCATTGTATTTTCCATTGTGCTTTCGCCGGCGGAGTTGATTTTCTGTGCTTTAATATCGCTTGCCTCGTCAACGCTTCTGATATTTCCGTAAATTTTTGAATATGAAGCGTCCAGCTCTCCCGTGTTGCTTCCCAACTCAATAGAATATTCCTGCATACTCATAACCGCCGTCATTACGTTTTGTCCCACGCACGATATATTAAGCAGTATTTTATAATCCCAATAATCTGATTTTTCGCTTCCAAGCACTCCCACGATTTCATACCGCTCGCCCTCTATCGTGAAATATTTTTTTCCGTCTATTACAACAGCCTGCTTTTCCTTTTCTCTCCCGACAGCAATCTCTCTTTCAGACGACGCACCGTCTCCCTGTCCCGGCAGTCTTCCCGAAATAAGCTTATAATTAAGTTCCTCGTTCGTCTTTAAAATCATCTCGCAGCGGTTTAAACCTCCCAGCTCCTGCACGCCAAGCGAAAATTTTCCGGCAAGAACAGCATTGCCTGTATCAACATCATTTCCCAAATATGTAAGAAAATCCACCTTTTTTGAAGTTATAACGCTTAGTTCTATTCTGTTTTTGTAAAGCGACAAAAGCCTGTCCTTTTCCTTATCGTAAGCCCTATTATATATTCCCAGCGCGCCGAAAACAGTAGTGTAAACTATAAGCTGCGCTACAATAAAAAAAACTGCCGTGAGCTTATACCGAAACATATTCCTGAATATACTTTTCATCGTCCCACCTACTCCCTGTCAAATATCATCTCTACCGGCTGCGTTTTACTTATAATAACAGCAGGGATTATGGAAGTTGCCAGCGCCATAATCACAATCATACAAATAAATAAAACCGGAATATTATACATGTGCCCCACAATATAATTTTCTTTAAAAAGGCTCATCAACCCCGATTTCGCAGGCGACAGGCTTCCGAACACCTCTCTCTGCCGCACAAGCCACGCCGTTACAGCCGACACCAAAAACAGTCCTGTGTTATATATAAGCGTCATGCTTATAATCTCACGCTTTTTCATTCCGCAAACCGACATCGTGCCGTAAGCTTTCATATCCAGAATACAATAAACTACCGAAACCGCACTCATTGAAATAACCGCAAGCAGAATAAAAGCCGCCGTTGCCAGAAAACTGTTATCGCTTGTCAATCCTGTGCTCTCAATCTGCTCCTCTATCTCGTCGCCTACATTGACAATCTGAACTGTTATTGCATTTTGCAGAGCATATTCTCTTATCTGGGAATATACCTCGCTGCGGTTTTCAGGCTCCGTCACAAAATAATATTCGCATGCCCCGTCCGAAATTTTAAACGTATCATACTTATCGTAATTCTCAGTCAGCAATATGCCCGAATTATCCAGTATATACGCGTCGCCGGTAGAAGTCGTATTAAATAATTTTCCGCGCTTAGGCCATGACGCGCCCTCCTCAAGAAATCCTGCCACAATACAGTCCTTTTCTTCATATATTGATACTGTAAATACATCGCCTATCTCAACCCTGTCCCTGTAATTCGAGCCTAACAGTACAGGCTCATAACCGTCTGCCGCGCCGTCCATAAGCGCTCTCAATTCGTCTGTCAGCTTAAGATTGCCTAAATTCTCCAGAGATTTTTCCGCCGTTATAATATCCACACTTTCCCCGTAAATCAGGTCATTTGCCGCAGCGCCTGAGAAAAATCCGCTGTATTCAACCTTATCAAGCGTTTTAATATAATCCGTTATAACCTTATTGCTGCTGTACCTGTCTGTTTTTACGACAGCCGATACATAACTGACATTTTCCGGCTCCTCGCCGAACATATTTGTAATTTTATTTATTGCGTGCCTCGACTGAAAATACTTTGTTCCCACTGTATCAACCATATAAAAAGACACAAAATTAATACACAGAAGCAGCGCGGTTATAAAAATTCGTCTCGATATGTTTCTCAACACAAGCTTTAATCTGTTAAAAAGACTCATTTTCAGCACCTCACATCAATTAATAAAGCTTTCCCTGTTGTTCTGCTTCCACTCGTTATATTTCTGCTCGTCGCTTATGTTATATCCCGACGGAGACAATACATAAAACGTATACTCCTGAGCTTTGTCGAACTCAAGCACTATAATGTGCTCGACAAAGTCTCCCTCTGCTTCGAAATCTCTGTAATCTATATAATACACACCTGTCTCTGAGACCTGCTTTGACGCAAGCAGCTTAAAATCCTCAAAATTATTTTCTTGCGCCGTCTCAAACATTTCATCATAAGCATTTCTTGAATATGTCATATCGCTTCCGAGCCTTGACTCCCAGTAATCCCTCTCAATTCCGTATACCTTTACCGTAAGCCCCGGTATTTCCTCAAAAAAATCCTCATACAGCGCGCATGACATAACCCATACGTCATGTTCTATTAAAACATTCTTTTCTTGTTCATTCGATGCTACAATTTCACTTGTATCTCCATATATAGTATTTCCCTCTATCACATACTGAAGTTCATTTTTTTCTGCCTCTCTCTCGGAGTCATAATCATTATATCCAAGATTCGGCTGATATGAACATTGCGCCATTCCTCTCATTGCCTTAGGTTTTATAAATTCGCAGCCCTCCGGCGTATTAGTTCTCATAAACGCTTCAAAAGAAAAATAATTATCGTATAAATCTTCCCAATATGAAACTCCTTTTATCTTATTCTCAATGTACGGCGCATATATATACTCTGTCTTTCCTTCAAATTTCCTCGGCATTATAAGCCAGCCATCAACCACTTTATCCTCTGTCTCAAGCACTGCCGCCGTCACGCTTGAAGTCTCGTATTCCGGCTCTGTCATCTCCTCATTTTCAGCCTCTTTCCTGCTTCCGCACGATATAAGACAAACACTCGACAGCAACGAAGCTGCAATAAACAATATTTTCTTCATAAATAATCCCCCTTTTTTACGGCCTCTCGCACGGACCGTTTTGACGTTCTGAATACCGGATATAAATTCCCAATAAAATATTACATAATTTAAGAGATTAATATTTCTAAGCCCCTCCGCACTGCGCAGCGCACAGTGCGGAGGTTTTTTCTTAATTAGCGCTTAAAGGAACTCTATCGTAAAGCTTATTTGCCGACTCATATAAACTATGTATACTGCTGTAGTCCTCAGACCATTCGTAGTCCGATGACGTAAACTGGTCATTTCTCGAAATGCCGCTGTCATACACATATTCCGAGCCATCCTGATATGTAGTAGTGACAATAAGTGACGCCATATCCACAGTGTTTCCCCTTATTGTACCCGCGCTCATATTCCTCATTCCGTTTGAGTAATTGCAGTTAAGATACGCAGTACCGCCTCTTGCCATCTGTCTTGTCTCTGCCAGTACCGTCATACTCATCGCAAACACAAGCAGCGCCGAAAGCGCAGCAATTCTTTTTATCTTTGTTTTCATAGTTACTCCTTTCCTGCAGCCTTCTGCCGCATAAATAATTGTTTCTTTGCAACATATATCTTATATTCAGCTGAATAAGATTTCACCGGAGACAACTAATTACATAAATAGATGTTCAAAAATCACGAACCTGTTGGTATTAAAAATATAACATTAAAGCGTCATTATATACAATAACTCCTGCGCGAATGGACGTTTTTTGCGTTTAAACGGCATAATTTTTCTTACTTAATTAAAATAAGGTTGATTTTGTGAGCTTTAATATATATAATTTAACTATGATTAACATAATCTTGGGGGGATAATATGAATATCTTGATTTTTGATACTGATATACACAGACTAGAAAACTTAAAGAACTTATTGTATGGTTTTTTTAACAAACACGACTATCCGAATCCTCATATAACTGCCATTGACAGCCCGGACGAGCTGTCTTTCTGCGGCAGTACTGCCGATATTGCTTTTCTTTATCCTGAAGCTTCCGGAATTAACTTAACTACTGCGGCACAGCAGTTATACCTCAATAATCCCAATACAATAATATTTATTATAGCCTCTGATTTCGAATTACTCGATGACGCAATGTCAATAAGGGCATTCAGATATTTTACAACGCCTTTTGACATAGAGCGGCTCTGTAAAAGTTTACGGACAGCACTGTCACAATATTACTCAACAAATTCAAAAATAATCATTAATGAAGGCAAAAACAATTACATCATCAACGCAAGTGATATAGTTTTTTTGGAAAAAAACGAAAGAAAAGTCCTTATACACACCATGACTGATGATTTGGTATCTGCCCGGAATATGCAGTTCTGGAGCGATACGCTTAAAGATAAATGCTTTTACAGATGCAACCGGGCCTACATAATAAACATGAATTATGTTGACAGCTTTACGACTGAATTTGTTTATTTAAACAGAAATAAACAAAAAGAAAAAGTATATCTTACTCTGAAAAAATTTAATAACTTTAAACAAACATATCATATGTTCATTCAAAACAGCGCACCATACGCCTGAATTATCTTAAAGCGGTTTTCCCGCCAGCACTTCCATGTAATCCTTATAATTTTCCTCAAGAAGCTTAGGCGTATCAAGACCGTACGGGCAATGCGCACTGCACTGTCCGCAGTGAATGCAGTCCTCAATCTTTTTCATCTTCGCCTGCACGGCGTCGGTGAGCTGCAGCTCGGACGGAGAACGGCGCAAAAGAAGAGACATTCTCGCGCAGTTGTTAATCTCGATATGCACCGGACAAGTCGGCATACAGTAACCGCAGCCACGGCAGAAGTTACCCGCAAGCTCTTTCTTATCAGCTTCTATAACTGCTCTTATCTCATCGTCCATAACAGGAGGATTTGAAATATAACCTATAAACTCCTCAAGCTCAGATGCTCTCTGAACGCCCCATATAGGCAGAACATTTTCAAATTCAGCCTGGTATGCGTATGCGGCTCTTGAATTTGTAATAAGACCGCCTGAGAGGGCTTTCATTGCGATAAAGCCCATGTTTTTCGCGCGGCATGCCGATACAAGCTCATGCTCCCTTTCTGTGGCAAGATAATTAAAAGGAAATTGCAGCGTCTCATAAAGACCTGACTCAATCGCCTCCTCCGCCACGTTAAGCCTGTGATTTGTTATTCCTATGTGCCGCACCTTTCCCTGTGCCTTAGCCTCAAGCATAGCCTCATAAAGCCCCGTGCCGTCGCCTGGTTTTGGACAGAACGACGGATTATGAAACTGATAAATGTCAACATAATCTGTCTTTAAATTATTAAGGCTTGTATTCAAGTCCTTCCAAAAATCCTCCGCATTCTGAGCCGCCGTCTTAGTGGCAATAAATATTTTATCGCGCACGCCGCCGAGCGCCTCCCCTATCTTTTCCTCGCTGTCGGTATAAAATCTGGCTGTGTCAAAAAAATTGATACCTGCCTCATATGCTCTCATAAGAAGAGCGGCGGCATCCGCATGACTTATTCTCTGAATAGGCAGCGCTCCGAAGCCGTTTTTATTTACCGTAATTCCTGTACTTCCCAATGTAACCGTAATCATCTTTTCCTCCTAAAAATAAATGCCAGAATTATCGCTAATATCCCTGCCGCTATACAGACTCCTCCGAATGTATACCAGCTTTGCACATCGAGCGTTATGCTTCTTCCCAGAAGCCTGTTAGTGAGCCGCAAAGCTGCCGAAACCGCTGCTCTTGATACCAGCAGCATAACCGCTCCGCCCACAGCGGTACCTATTCCAAGTGCGCAAATTCCGCCTGAAATATTTCCCGGTCTTTTAATTCCCGATGCAAAAACCATAAGAGCATTAAAAACAGTGAGAACTATAAAAATAACCTGGGCTGCCGTCGATGTAAGAATTGAGTACAGCTTGACAAGCATTCTCTGCTGTGAACTCATATCATTTACAATATCGGCAGTATAAACCGATACTGAATTTGTAACATTTTCGGAAAGAACTGTCTTTAGGACGCTGTACAGCCTGTTTTCAAGCTCGCTTCGGTCGCTCTCGCTCTTTCCCGTAATATACTCAACCATATCGTCGGTAAAATTTGACACCAGACTCTGCATCTCTTCAGAATGGACAGAATCCAGCATTCCCTCAAGCGTATCCGAATTGGTTTGGGACGATGCAGCCTCTTTAAGCGCGGTGTCAACATACAGCTCTGCAATTCTTCTCAAATCACTGTTATTTTCAATAAATTCATAAACAGACATAATTTTATCGGAATCCATATCAGGATACACCTCAAAAACAGCGTCCGTTATTCTGTCCTCACTTTTATAGACTACAATATCCGTCACTGCCTTTTTACATGAATACTCAGTCACAAATGACATTCCTGCAGCAAACAAAAACACAGTATACAAAACAATAAAAAAAACCCTTAAAGCCTTCATAATACTCTCCATTCTGAAGCGATTTATTGCTGTTCGTATAAAGACCTTATACAGATAAAATTATTATCTGCATAAGGTCAATTAATTTTAATACTTTTGTATTTTATTTAAAATATGCCACTCCCGACTCGAATATCTTCATATCCTGCTCGCCGTAAATATTTATGGCAACTTTGTCACCACGCCTCTCTGAGTGAGCCATTTTACCCAGACATCTTCCGTCAGGACTTGTAATTCCCTCGATTGCCATATAAGAGCCGTTGACATTCCACTCTTCATCCATTGAGATATTACCGTCAATATCGCAGTACTGTGTAGCAACCTGTCCGTTTTCAAACAATTTATCAAGCCATTCCTTAGGAGCTACAAATCTTCCCTCGCCGTGTGAGGCAGGATTACAGTAAACACCGCCAAGTTCGGCACCTGCAAGCCACGGACTCAAATTGCTTACAACCTTTGTGTAAACCATTTTTGAAATGTGACGGTTAATAGTATTAAAAGTAAGCGTAGGCGAATCTGTGTTCTGTCCTGTAATAGTACCATTTGGAACAAGCCCGAGCTTAATAAGCGCCTGAAAACCGTTACATATTCCCAGTGCGAGACCGTCGCGCTCGTTCAACAGCTTTTCAACCGCCTCCTTCATCTTAGCGTTTCTGAACGCTGTCGCGAAAAACTTGGCTGAGCCGTCCGGCTCATCTCCCGCAGAGAAACCGCCCGGGAACATAATAATCTGCGACTGTGAGATTGCCCTCTCAAACTCATCGACAGAATCGCGTATACTCCCGGCGTCAAGGTTTTTAAATACCTTGACGATAACGTCAGCTCCTGCTCTCTCAAATGCCTTAGCGCTGTCGTACTCGCAGTTTGTACCCGGAAATACCGGAATAAACACTGTAGGCTTAGCGACTTTATTCCTGCAAACATATACGCTGTCAGCGCTGTAAAGCTTTGTCTCAATAGGAGCAGTCTCCTTTGACGCCTTTGTTGGGAATACCTTCTCAAGCTTATCGCTCCATACGCTTAAGGCCTCCTCAATATTCACAGAAACCTCTTTATATGTAAATGAAGGTTTTTCCTTAACCTCTCCGAGCTTTGTATAAGGCACATTAATCTGTCCTGCTTTGTCCGATGCCACCTCAGCAACTATGCAGCCGTAGGCAGGCGCAAATAACGTCTCTTCTTTTAAGTCGCTGTTTAACGCAAAGCCAAGCTTATTGCCGAATGCCATTTTGCTGAGTGCAGGTACAAAACCATTGGCATCACATACGTATGCCGACACGATAACGCCGTTTTGGATAAGCTCGTGAACAGCATTGTAAAGCTCCTTAACCTGCTCAAATACAGGCAGCTCGTACTCATCCCGCTCAATATCAAACTTTACAAGAATATTTCCCGGCTGCTTTAACTCAGGTGTAATAATATCCTGCTCTTTAGCCACATCAACGGCGAATGAGCATAGCGTAGGCGGAACATCTATATCCTCAAATGTACCCGACATACTGTCCTTGCCTCCGATAGACGGCAGTCCGAAGCCCAGCTGCGCCTCATATGCGCCAAGCAGCGCTGCAAACGGCTGGCTCCAGCGTGAAGGATCCTCTGTCATTCTCCTGAAATACTCCTGGAACGTAAATCTTATCTTATTAAAATCGCCGCCCGCTGCCACAATCTTTGCGACAGAATCGACAACCGCATACATCGCGCCGTGATACGGGCTCCACTTTGAAAGATACGGGTCAAATCCGTAAGACATCATAGTGACAGTATCGCACTTGCCCTTGAGCACAGGCAGCTTTGCAACCATAGCCTGTGTCTCTGTAAGCTGATACTTTCCGCCGTAAGGCATATATACCGAGCCTGCACCGATAGAGCCGTCAAATCTCTCAACAAGCCCTTTCTGAGAACACTCGTTTAAATCTGAAAGCGTCTTTAACCACTTGCCTCTGACATCGGAAGGCTTTGAAGCTTTGAGATATGAATCCTCCTTTGAAGGAATATCCACAAGTACTGAAGTCTCCTGATGCGCGCCGTTTGTATCGAGGAAAGCCCTTGAAATATTTACGATTTCCTTGCCTCTCCACTCGAGAACAAGTCTCGGCTCTTCAGTAACTACAGCCACCTCTACAGCCTCAAGATTTTCCTCAGCGGCATAGTCAAGAAATGCCTTAACATCCTCAGGCGCAATAACTACTGCCATTCTCTCCTGAGACTCAGATATTGCAAGCTCCGTACCGTCAAGGCCCTCATATTTCTTAGGCACCTTGTCAAGCGAAACCCGAAGACCTGCCGCAAGCTCTCCGATTGCAACCGATACGCCGCCTGCACCGAAGTCGTTGCACTTCTTGATAAGTCTGGTGACCTCAGGGCGTCTGAACAGTCTCTGCATCTTGCGCTCCGTAGGGGCATTACCCTTCTGCACTTCAGCTCCGCATGTCTCAATAGACTTCTCTGTATGAACTTTAGAAGAGCCTGTCGCTCCGCCGCAGCCGTCACGCCCCGTGCGGCCTCCAAGAAGAATTATAATATCTCCCGGCTCTGACGACTCCCTCTTAACCGCGCTTCTCGGCGCAGCCGCTATAACCGCACCTATCTCCATTCTCTTTGCAACATAATCAGGGTGATAAATCTCTTTTACATAGCCTGTAGCAAGACCAATCTGATTTCCATATGAACTGTAACCCTGCGCCGCTCCTGTCACAAGCTTTTTCTGAGGAAGCTTTCCGTGAAGCGTCTCCGACATAGGTCTCGTAGGATCTGCCGCGCCTGTTATGCGCATAGCCTGGTATACATATGTACGCCCTGACAGCGGATCTCTTATAGCACCGCCGAGACATGTCGCAGCGCCGCCGAACGGCTCAATCTCAGTAGGATGATTGTGTGTCTCGTTCTTGAAATTGACAAGCCACTCCTCCTCCTGTCCGTCAATAGTCACAGGAACAACAATGCTGCACGCGTTAATCTCCTCAGATTCCTCCTGGTCATTAAGCTTTCCCTCTGCCTTAAGCTTCTTCATGGCCATAAGAGCCAAATCCATGAGGCAGACAAACTTGTCCTTTCGGTCCTTATAAATCTCTGCCCTGTCGGCAAGGTACTTCTTATATGTCGCCTCCATAGGCGCTCTGTAAAAACCGTCCTTAAATTCCACAGACTTAAGCTCTGTCGCAAATGTAGTGTGACGGCAGTGGTCAGACCAGTATGTATCAAGCACTCTGATTTCCGTCATTGACGGGTCTCTTTTTTCTTCATTTTTAAAATAATCCTGAATAAAGGCAAAATCTTTAAAAGTCATTGCCAGGCCAAGTGAATCATACAGCTTCTTAAGCTCGTCCTCAGCCATATCCTTAAATCCGTCAAAAATAATCACGTCAGCAGGGACCTTGAACTCCGTTACAAGCGTCTCAGGAACAGCGCTGTCTGCCTCCCTCGAATCCACAGGGTTAATGCAAAGCTCCTTTATCTTTTCCTTCTGCTCATCTGTGAGTGTTCCGGAAATAACATACGTTACAGCCGTCTTTATTACAGGCATCTCATTTTCATTAAAAAACTTTACACACTGTTCAGCAGAATCAGCTCTCTGGTCAAACTGACCCGGAAGATACTCTACCGAGAATATATAGTCCTCAGGCTCGCTCTCAAAATTCATCTCATATACATCATCTACCGGAGGCTCCGAAAACACTGTTGTGAGCGCCTTTTTATAGGTCTCCTCCGAAAGATTTTCAATATCGTAGCGAATTAAAACACGTACCTGTGTAATTGTCTTAATTCCAAGATAGTCTGTAATCTCATCATAAAGTTCCTTTGCTTTGACAGCATATGGTTTTTTCTTCTCAACAAAAACTCTCTTAACGCCGCTCATATAATCCTCCTGCTAACCTTTGTATGGATAGAATACCTCCCTCGCGCCGGTCGCCGAACAGATGCGCAAACACGTCCGCTCGTATCGTCACCCGCGGGAATAGAATTTATTCTAACATATTTTATTTCAATAAACAACCTTAAAACCGCTCACATACACACATATCTGCCGTCCTGTCGGCTTTTTCATGCCATGTATGAATGCACTGCGCGAAACTCCTACTCATGCATGCGCCTTATAATCTTATATACAACCTGATTTCCCATTACTGTGGGAGCCGTGTGCGCAAAAAATATAATTCCGTCAGTCTGTGAGACAATCTGGGATTTAACAAATCCCTCGTACGGGTCAATAACCTCGCCTATCACGTCACCGCGGAACACCGGGTCTCCCGGCTCCTTGAGCCTTCTGTAAAAGCCGCCGTCATATGTCTTAACCGGAAGCAGGTCATGCTCGTTTATGACACTGGCAATATATCCGCTATGGTTATTATATTTAAGAATACCCATTCTGGTAAAAAACCTGAGCACTGACGAAACAGCCTGCCTTGCAGATTTATCATCGATGCTGTCCGTACAGTTAGTGTATATGGAAAATGCGTTGGTCTGATTCATCTGCCAGTTATAATTAAGCGTTGCCGTATCCATAGGCTTAGGTTTTCTGATTACAACATACTGAAGCCCGAAAAGATTTGCGAGACTTGCACTCTGATAGCCTGTCTCCATCATCCTGACGTGAGGAATAAAATCCCCGGGCATATAAAAGCTTGCAAACTGTATACCGTAGCTGTACCCTTTGACCTTCTCAAACAGTGCCGCAGCAATCTGCTTTGTCGTGTCCCCGTGCACATCTCCCGGAAACGTTCTGTTAATATCAATATTGTCTACCGCCCAAAATCTTTTTCCCACATTCATTGAGTAACGGTTTGCCGACGGAACAACAAGTATTTCGTGGTTATGGGTAATAGCTCCGTGTGCTTCCAGCTGCTTGAGTGAATTTATAAGCAGCGAGCAGATATACAGCTGCTGCATTTCATTTCCGCGCATTGCCCCCACTATACAGGCAGACTTCTCTCCTCCTCCGAAACGGTAGCCCTCAATCTCAAAATCCTCTCTGTATAACCCCTTTAATGAATATAAAACTTCTTTTCTCAAATCTGTTCCTGCTTTCTTCCGCTGTATACACGGGCAATCAACGCCCCCTTATAGACAACCGGATGTTCTCTGAGTGAAAAAATAATACCGTCAGTCGGAGCTTCAATTCTCTGAACAACCTTTCCGGTAATCGGCTCAATAATATCGCCTATATGAGTTCCCACGCTAATAGTTCCCATTAAAGCAATCGCCGAGACAAAGATGCCGCTGTCCTCTGCCGATAAGAAGCTCACCTGTCCCTCTGTCGAAATAATAGGCTTCCTTACCTCTGACGGTTTATCATCCCATATATCAAGCTGTATCATAAGATTAAATATACCGTCCAGAAGCTGCATACAGTAATCATTGTTAATTCTGTGACCGACTCCCATCTCAGCGACAAGCGTCGGAACACCCATGTTATTAAGGCTGTATGCAAGCGTAGCTTCCAGTACTGTCTTAGACGAATATATCCACACAAAATCAGCATTTAACGCCTTCGCGTACGGAAGCAGTCTGTCCTTATTTTCCTCCGTCATTCTAAGCTGAGGCATCTCTTTCAAAAAAATATTGCTTGAATGAATATCAAGGCAGAAATCACTCCCTATAATATTGTCGACAATCCCGGCAGCCGCGTATTCCGCAACGGCACCTGTGTTGTCTCCCGGAAATACTCTGTTCATATCCAAATCAAACATAGGTATACCCCTTGAGCCCATATCAAGCCCGAGGGGATTTACGTCGGGATAAATATCAACAATTCCCTTCAGCTTTTCGGGGTGCTGCAAAATCCTACTTATAATCTCATAACACACATACTGCCCGTCAAGCTCGTCGCCGTGCGTTCCGGTTACAATCGAAATTCGTTTTTCCCTTCCCGTCACATTTTCCGGCTCAAGCCTGTTCTTCTTTATCACAAGTCTCTCATGTACAGGCAAATCTATAGAAACTACTTCTTCAATCATCTGTTTTCTCCATTTCGGCCTCTGTTTTAATCGTCAAGTCCCACAGCGTCCAGCTTATCTCCGATTTTTTTAATCTTCAGATGAGAGAGCGCATCATCCGTCTCATACACAAGATTTTCGGAATAAATCTTAACGCCCGGATATAAAACCTTATCAACATTTACATCCGCTGCCGCACCGTCCTTTATCAAGTCAAACAGCATGTGATTCTCGTTCTGATATTTAGTACGCTCTGAATTTTTTATAATCTTTGACTGGAGAACTTTGGCATAATTATCTTTGTCAAATTTTTCGGGGAATGACGCTCTTATCCTCTCATATTTCGCAAGCACAATATTAAGCATCTCTATCTCCGAGCTTATATCCTTTATCTTTGCAAGCGTATTTTGATAATCGTTTCGAAGCTGCTTTGTAGGTCCTATTCTCACAATCGTAGGCACACATGCCGCATTGCCGATGCTGGCGGTCTCAACTCCAAGCACCCCTGTTACATCTCCTCCGTAGATAACACCGTGCTTGCCTGCCACAATAACCCTTCCGTTTGCTACAACGCTGCAGTTCAAAATGGAATTGGCACAGATGTCGCCTCCGCAGACAACAGACAGATTTTCAAGGAAACTTGCCTGTACGCTGCCTGCAGCCTCAATCCTTGCAACCCCTTTTCCGTTCGCTCCGTTTTTAAGGATAATATCCTTGCCCGACCTGATAACCGCGCCCTCTACAAATCCTCCTACGGAGACATTTCCCTTTGCCCGGACGGTTACGCCACTTATCACGTTTCCCCGTATCTCAACATCTCCGTTAAAATCAATATTTCCTATATTCAAATCGACATCTCCGTCAATCTGAAGCACATTGATTATATTCAAGTCGGTATTCCGGTACTCAACCTTTCCGTCTATCGCCGCATAGTATGTATTTCCGTCCTCAGATACTTTAAAGCCGCGTCCTCTGAGCTTGGTAATCGGTCTTCCCGGTTTCGGCATAAGAAGCTTACCGCACACGTCATATCCGAAAAAGCCCTTCGTCGGCGGGATATACTCCGCAAGCTTATCTCCCTCCGCAACCAGCTCATAAAGCTTAAGATTATAGTAATCAACTGAGCCGTCATCCTTGATGACAGGCTTGCTGCTGGTCTGATTGCTGAAATACAGAACATATTTTCCGTCTGTTCCGTGTTCAACCGGTTTTCCCTCAGCAACCAGCTCCATAGTGTCATATTTTTTTTCAGACAGCACATTGTGAATAGCGCTTTCGTTAATCCCCATTTTTACACCGGCCTCTTCAAGCGCGCGCTTAACCTCGTCATATCTGTAGCCGTTACCGTTTTCCGGAGTTCCGAGACAGATATATGCTGACATTTTATCCTGAGTAACTGACACCGATATTTTTTTACCAAATTCATCCAGATTATTTACTGTCGTATCACCCATATCTGCCACCACCTTTAACGACAATTCAATCTTATTTCTCTCATCTGTTCAGGTGTTAAACTGCTGTCCAGGTACGCAGAAACATCAATTCCCTGTTCAAGTCCGAGACGAATCTGCTCCATCTGCCTGCAGCTGTACGCCGTGTCAGCATAAACGCTGACATCCAGCCCCTCGGAAAGCCCCAGGAGTATCTCACGGCTCTGCATCTCGTCAGGCTCCGTCAACTGAGCGCTTTTGCCCTCGCGCCAGTCCTTAATCTCAAGAGCCTCAACAAACGGGTCTCCGTACTCCTCGACGTCCTTCCCCTCTTCCATTGCCAGACGTATCTGTTCCATCTGGGTGGAAGAAAATCCTGTCATTGCATATCTGCTCACATCAAGACCGCTCTCAAGACCGAGCCTTATCTGCTTCATCTGTTCCCCGTTAAACTCATGCAGCAGATATTCATTAACATCAACACAACTCATAAGTCCAAGTCTTATCTCGTTTAGCTGATACTCGTCATAACCCTCCTCGACATAAAAGCTCAAATCTATATCAGACTGCGCTGCGAGCCTCAACTGTTTGAGCACGCTTCCGCTGCATCCGCTGTCGGCATACTTCATAAGACTGTCGCTGTAATTTCCCGCAAGCCTCAGTTCGCGCATAACAGCAAAATCAAAAGACGGGTTGCAGATTACCGAAAAATCTCTGCCGTCCCTCATTGCCTGTTTAATCTCCTCCATCTGGACATAATCGTACTCCGGCTTTGCAAAAACGGATACATCAAGTCCTTCCGAAAGTCCCAGTCGTATCGACTTCATCTGAGCGGCATCAAATTCAGGAGATGCATACCTGTATATATCAAGCCCCGCATCTGCCCCCTTCTTTATCTCAATACACTGAAAGCGGTCAAATCCCAGCTTTTCAAGACCTTCCTTGTAATCCCCGGCACTTACGCACATGCCGATACGTTCCTTTAAACCTTTATCCATACAGCTGCCCATCCCTTTCACCGTACTTCCTGTTCCTTTAATTATACATTAACCTTTCCAATATTGCACTAAATTTTTTCTTGCCAGAACGCAGCAAGATGGCTGCCTACGTTCTCTTTCCTGACAGTATTTATATTTTTCCACTCGCGCGGATAGAGCCTCCTGTACTCCTCTCTTAAGAATCTGTCATCCAGAAGCTCTATAACGCCTCTGTCTTCATTAGTTCTTATAACTCTCCCAGCCGCCTGAAGCACCTTGTTCATTCCCGGAAAGACATATGCATACGCGTAGCCGTCCTTTCCGCAGCCGTCAAAATACCACTTCAGAATATCCCTCTCCCGGCAAATCATGGGAAGTCCTGTACCCACCACAATAACACCTATCAGTCTGTCCTCCCTCAAATCAATCCCCTCCGAGAACACACCTCCGGTCACGCACATACCGACCAGCGAGCCGCCGCACTCACCCTCATCGAAAAGCTTAAGAAACCATTCACGCTCTGCCTCCCTCATTCCCGACTCCTGCACCGCCATATAAATCCGGTTATCTGAGATTTTTTCGGAAAAATCGTCGTCATCGCTATATATGAGCTCTGTACAGCGATACATATTCAAAAAACATTTCCTGACAGCCTCCATATATCCGTAAGAGGGAAAAAATACCATATACTTTCCGGCATGTATATTCACAGTATCATATATATAGCGGCAGATTTTTTGATACTCAGCCTCATTGCGCTTTGTGTATCTGCTGCTTACATCTGTTCCCACAAGCACACAGCGCCTGCTGTCGTCAAATGACGACTCCGCATATACCGCATAATCCGTAAGCTCCCCCGAGAGCATCTCCTTAAAATAGTGCACAGGCAGAAGCGTTGCCGAAAAAAACACAGTGCTTCTTCCCATAGCCAGACAATCCGCGATATTTCCCGACGGGTCGACGCAGAACAGCTTTAGGCAAAACCGCCCTTCACCGTCGTACTCCGTATATATTACATACTTTTCGTCTGCACAGTCATACATTGCCAGAAAATGCTTTATCTTAAAGAAAAACTCCATAAGCTCTTCCTTGTCGGCAAAGCCCCTGTGCTTATCAAGAAATGAAGAAATACCGGCTGCCAGATACTCAAGATATTCAGGAAGCCTTCCAAGTGATGCAGCATCCGCAAGTATACGAAAGGTGTCACATTCGCGTTTCATTTCCAGAAGAGCTTTATTGCACCGCTCTATCTGTGACGCGAGACGCCTGTCAATATACCCCTCGCCGTTTTCACGCTTCAAAAGTCTTTTTGCCGCCAAAAAATCCTCTTTGACAATGACGGCGCTGTACATGTCTCTTGCCCTGTCTACAAGATTGTGCGCTTCATCGACAAGGAAAATATAATCGCCCTTTACGCGCTCCCCGAAATATCTTTTCAGCGCGACATTCGGGTCAAACACATAGTTGTAATCACATATTATACCGTCGCACCAGTATGATACATCAAGTCCCAGCTCAAACGGACACACCTGATGCTTTAAAGCGTATTTTTCAAGACACTCCCTGTCAATAACCTCATTGCCGGAAATCACGTCATAAATCGCATCGTTTACTCTGTCAAAATGTCCCTTAGCATAAGGACAGCTCTCGGGACTGCACTGACGCTTTTCAAGCGGGCATATTTTATCTCTGGCTGTAAGAGTAACAGCCCTGAAATGAAGCCCGTTTGAGCGCATAATTTCAAATGTATTCTCTGCAACAGTTCTCGTTATTGTCTTTGATGTCAGATAGAAAATTTTGTCCGCAAGCCCCTGTCCCATAGCCGCAACTGCCGGAAATATTGTCGAGATAGTCTTTCCGACTCCCGTAGACGCCTGTATATAAAGTGTTTTTTCCTGCGTGACAGCCTTATATACGCTCACAACAAGACCTCTCTGACCCTTTCGGTACTCAAACGGAAAATCCATTCCCACAATGGACGCCTGGCGCTTTTTTCTCTCGCTGAAAATAAAATCCGTCCATACCGTAAATTTATCCATAAGCCCGGAAAACCATGCGCTTATATCATCATATGCAAAATCTTCACGAAAGCGCTTAATTTCCTCGGTCTCTGAATTGCAGTAGGTCATCTGCACTGATATTTTATCCAGATTATTCTGCGAGGCGTAAATATAGGCATAGCACATAGCCTGCGCTCTGTGTACACTGACAGGCTCCGAGAGCTTCAGTACATCTGTCTGCATTGTCTTAATCTCGTCAATCACCACGTCGGACAGAGGTGTCTTGTTTCCTTCCCCGTCCTCGAGCAAATCACAGATAATTCCGTCAGCTCTGCCCTCAAGGCATACACTGTACTCATCATGGGAAATCAACAGCTTAAGCGCGACCTCCGCGTGATAGGAAGCTCCCATTTGGCGCTGAAGCATCCGGTGAAGCCTCGCTCCCTCCTGCATAGCACGCACGTCCGGCGCTCCGCCCTGACCGCTGTCAATATCACCGCTTCGGCACAGAAATTCCACGAGATTTCTGACTGATATTCTCAGCACATTATCTTTTATAATATACATATCAATCCCCGTTCATGAGCTTTCAAGACAAATCAATAATATCTGCTGTTCTTCCTCGTCATTATAATGCTCGAAATGCTCATTGCTCCGTCGACAACAAAAAACAGTCCCACTATTCTCGTAAACAGCATGCCCGTTCCGAATGGATTTATCAGGATAACTATTCCAAGCACGACTGAAACCAGAGCAAACGCCAGTACAATATACCACCTGGCATAGTCAAACCTCTTCAGATTAATGCTGTCCTGCACCTTGATAAGTCCGCTGAAAACCAGCACGATACCTACGATAAACGGAAGTATGGATATAATCACGGCAGGCCTCACAATCGTCACAATGCCGAACACCCCAAGAATTACAGGAAGAACAAAGTTAGGCTCGATATAGAGACGGCGGGTGCTGTCAGTAAAATACTTAATAAGCGTAGCTGCCGCATATATTATGCAGAGCGCACCGATTGCATAACAGATCACAGTTGTGGACTGCTGCGGTTTAATCAGGAGACTCAGCCCGAATACAACATATGCCACCGCAAGAACAACATAGCTGCCCTGCATTTTTTTTAAAAATGAACTGTAACCGTCCTTATCACTCTTACCTTTTCCAAACATAATAAACCTCATTTCTGCGCACGCTTTTAATGATAACAGGCTTGCGCCATGTGCGCCCGGGCACAACCCTGAATTTAACAAAATTTAATCCTCAACCTCATAGACATATGAATTTCCCTGTTTTCCCACACGTCTGACTGTCCCCATATAATACAGAATATTTAAAGAAAGACCCGCCGTCTGCGCTGAAATTTTGCATGCCTCGGCAAATTCTTTTGACGTAAACCGCCCTTCAAGACCGTAAGGCACAAACTGCATATAATCCTCCGGCTGTTCAAGCAGTATCATCTGCCTTATTCCGAGCGGTATTCTGTCATACCGTGTTGAGCCTCGCTTTCTCGTATCATTCCAGCCGTTTAAAAGCTTATACTCCTCCATATCCATCATGACAAGCTCAATTTTAAGATTTGGATTCTTAAGATACTGCTTAATCTTATAAAGCTCAAAAAAAGCGTCATACACCGTAAAATGTCTCGGAGATTTTCTCTTCCCGCTGACATCGCCCGTAACAGGGTCAATCCATGAAACCCATTTGTTTGCAGGCATAGGATAAACTACGGTAACTGTATAATAATTTAAAAATACAGCCAGTTTTTCTCTCAGCTTATTAAACTGTCTTGTCTGGATTTCTATAACTCCGCCTTCATTGTAAATATCCGCAAAATACCCCTCAAGCGCTACCTCGTGGCAGTCCTCGTCGGGCTCAAGAAAATGCTTTAATACGCCGTGCACTGTCTTTTCTGAAAGCGTACCTATCCCCTTATCATTATGCTTTTTACCGACAATTTTGCCGAGCGCCGCCTCAAACCGCTGCTGTTCCATATACGGCGCACTCTCCGGAACCGATTTATTTTTAATTTCTCTCATAACCGCTTTTATTTTCTTTTACAGTAAAAATCTCTGCCGGTTTTGCGCTGTACGCACTATATGACCGGTATTTTTAACTTAATCTGATTATACTTTCTGCGCGTCCATAAATCAAGAAAACTGTTGACTTTAAATACTTATCTATGCAAAATATAAACGAGGTGAAAAGAATTGAATTCCAATATAACTATATCCATGTGTATGATTGTCAAAAACGAGCAGGCTGTGCTTGAGCGCTGCCTCAATTCCTACAGCGGAATTTTTGATGAAATAATCATTGTCGATACAGGCTCCACTGATGACACAAAAAAAATAGCGTCGCGCTATACCGATAAAATATATGACTTTGAGTGGAACGATGATTTTTCTGCCGCAAGAAATTTTGCTTTTTCTAAGGCGTCCTGCGATTACATATTTTCCGCCGATGCGGACGAGGTGCTCACTCCCGAGGCAAACACGGCGTTTAAACAGCTAAAAAGCGTGCTGCTCACAGAGATTGATATTGTGCAGATGAAATATGTAAACTGCTCGCACAACACCGTATACAACAGCAAAAAAGAGCTGCGCCCCAAGCTGTACAAGCGGCTCCGCACGTTTACCTGGATTTCTCCGATTCACGAGACAGTAAGGCTTAAGCCTGTGATATTTGACAGCGATATAGAGATACTTCACATGCCCGATAAAAATCACGCCAAGCGCGACTTCACTGTTTTTATCAACTCTGTAAATAAAGGCGTTCATCTTGAGGATTATGTCCTTAAAATGTTCTGCCGCGAGCTTTTAATATCCGGCACAGATGAGGATTTGCTGTCGGTGTCCGATATTTTTATTAATGTTTTTCAAAACGAGTATACGGAACAGGAATGCCTTGACGCCATAGCCTGCGTGCTTGCAAGAATTTACAGAATAACCGGAAAAGTAAATGATTTTTTTAAAACTGCACTGAAAAATATTGCCGTGATGCCTTGCTCCGAAATATGTATGGAGCTCGGAAATTACTTTTATGACGCCGGTGATTACGCGGAGGCTGTCATTTGGTATATAAACGCCTCAACCGAAACCGGGAGCATTCTCGACATCCGCACCTCAGGAGACTTACCGCTGTACGGACTGGCAAAATGCTACGAAAAACTCTCGGAGGAAGCTGAATTGCGGGGCGACGCAAAATCAGCCTCGGTTTTCGGAAGCAACCGATACAGCTATCTTGAACAGGCGGAACAATGGAAATTGCCGGAAGAGCTTATATGAAAGCTCTCCCGGCATTATTCATCTTACTGAAACATCAAAAAAATGCCCCAAATCTTAAGTTTTCTTTATGAATTCAATCCTGCACTTAGGACATTTGATACTTATTCTGCCCTTTCCGCGGGGAACACGGATTTTCTGGGAACAGCCCGGACACCTGAAAATTTTATGCGTCTTTTTGTCCTTCATTCTTGCCTTAAATCCGTTAAAACGCCCGATAATCTTGTATCTGAGCTTTAGATACGCCTGATTTTCATTGTATCGCTTGGATATATTGCGTGACAGTATCCTGAAATAAGTATATATCAAAAGCGCAAGCGCCAATAAATATAAAAAACTGTTATGCCAAAAAAGTGTGATAACAAGACACACCAGAGAGACGCACATAGTCATCCTTGACATCTGATCCGTCCCATATCTTCCCTGCATAAATCTTACTATTCTGTCCCTGAATTTTCCCATTGCTTCATTATGCCAACGGCACAGCCTTTCTAAAATATATAATTACTGTACCATACACATTTTCAAAATCAATTAAAAATATATAAAAAATTATGATAAAACAATTTACTCCTCTGTGCGGTATACTTCCCCGTCAAGATTTTTCCAGTAAAATTTGTCGGACAATATTATATAGCTGTGCTCACTGTTTTCCTTGGGAATAGATACAGAGCCGGGATTTACATATGTATACCCCTCTTTTTTCTCCCACGCAGGCACATGTGTGTGTCCGCATACAAGATAATCGCCGTCTCTTAACGCCGGAATATTTTTCTCATCAAGCTTATGTCCGTGAACAAGCACAAGATGTCTGTCATTTACATAAATGTGAGCCTGCTCGCAGAGAACATTAAAGTCAAGCACCATCTGGTCAACCTCGGTGTCGCAGTTGCCTCTCACACACACAATATCATTTTTCAGCGGATTGAGCATTGCAATAACCTTCTTTGGCGAGTATTCCTCAGGCAAGTCATTTCTCGGACCGTGGTATAAAATATCGCCGAGAAGCACAAGCATGTCCGCCTCCTCGCCGCGGTAGCGCTCAAGCATTTTCTCACAGTAATATGCAGAGCCGTGAATATCAGATGCAATCATTATTTTTTTCACATTCAGCCTCCGTTCTAATGTGCCTGTACAGACTAAATTCCGAGTCTGCGCACAATATTTTTTATAAAACCAAGTACATAATACGTCAAAATTATATTAATTGGCAACTGAATAATATTTTTTATAAGCCTTGAGGTAAAATAAAACGCAAATCCCTTTCCGTACATCACCGAAATCCAGTATGTTCCCAGAAAAATATTTACAAGAAGCGTATCTCCAAGAAGCACCAGCACAACCCTGAGCATGAACTTTAAATCGACGGCATGCTTTGCCGCAAGCGTCTCTGTTTTAAGCGCCATATATACAAACAGAAGAAAGATAACAGCCCAGAAGCCCCACTGAGGCGTTGTCGTCTTTTTATCCGTGTACACGGCAAGAATTCCGGCAAAGCTGCAAAACACCGTCACAGCAAGTGGAACAGCATTCCAGCGGAATATATTTGCAACTAACAGGAATATGACAAGCACTGTCAGAATACACGCAACAACAGCCGTATTTTTTCCCGCTCCGTCAAAACCGCTGCGGATTATTGAAGCAGCGCTGCCCGATACTGCAACAGATCCGTCTTCTTTGCCTGTCACCTCCGCAAACGGAGCAAAAACCAGAAGAATAAGAGATACACATAATATAAGTTCTCCCGCGCACAGCTTGATAATTTCCATAACGGATTTTCCGCGTGACGATACATCTGAATTATTTTTTTTATCTCTATTTATCTTTTCAGGGAATTTTTTATAAAAAAAAGTTCCGTAAATAAGCCCCGCAAGAGCGGCAGAAATCGTCCAGCCGGGAAAATACGGTCCTACCGGCTTTAACACAAACTGGACTATATCTCCTACTCCTCCGCACACAAAGCCCACAACCGGCCCGAATAGACATCCTGTCACAACATTTACGATAAAAGATACTGAAATTCTCAGCGAATCCGTTACCTGAACTGACAGAAAGAATGCGAATACCGTGTGCAGCGCTACGAGCAGCGCTGCTGTTACAACTGATTTCAAGTTTTTGAATTCCTTTGCGGAATCCACAAATAAGCCAATAGCTTTTTGCATAAAAATATACCTCCTTTGCAGTAGTTTCGCCCTACATAAGGAGGTATAAATATCATATAAATATCACAAGACCGTTATGTAGCAGCGGGATGCGGACCGTGTACCGCAAGAAACCTTTTCGTCCCGATGACAACTCCCTGTTCACCGGGCACTTAACGCACACTGTCCTACTCTGCTTTAAATTATTTTTTCCAGCCTATTATATTCGCTTATATTATATTTGTAAAGGAAATTTTTTCCCGTTCGCAGCGGGAAGAAATTATTCTCGTCACAGATATCCGCATCAGGTCATACAGCAGCCGGCCGCTTTACCTTGCGACACGCTGTACCGGCGGTATCTTGTACCTTGAGGCATGGCTTAAAAACTGCTGGAGGGAATTCGGCACCTTATACATATCGAGTATTTTTTTCATAAACGCAATCGTACTCTTTTTATATTTCATCGACTTAAGAACGCATACTGCAGCCTCATCGCTGTATCCCCTCGAAAACTGTCTTGCAAATCTCGCGAACTTATGCTTGTTCAGCCCGCTTATCCTGTCATAATTCTGAAGAATCTCAAGCGCCTCGATAACGCGTGTATTCTCATAACTAAGCTCAATATCCACACGCTTCACATGAATATTTCCTATATTGCAGGTATCCTTTTTAATACGATTGGAATAAAGGCATATTTCCTGCGAAATCTCATCTGTAATACCGTACTTTTTGTAAAGCCTTCCGCCTATAAACATTCCGTTTTTGTTATCCTCGCCGAAAAAATAATTCAGCACGTCCTCGCTGTCATTTGACGGGCGCTTCATATACATTCCCTTTGCCGCCCGTACAATTACCTTTTCGTTAGCCAGCCTCTCAAGAGCTTTAAAAAAAGCTGCCTCTGACATCTTTGAAAAATGCTTTTCATAGAGTTCATTGGCAGCCACAACAAAGCCCTCGGGACAAGCGTCAAAATAAGCGATTATTTTATCCCTGTACTTCACTGTATAATCCTCGAATATTATTCTAATTTTCGGCAACTTCTTTTATTTCAAGTTCATCTTCAGCAGTCTTCGCCTCGCCGTCAGCCGCATTCTCCTTCGCCGTGTCTGCTTCTGCCTCCTGCTCCCCGCTGTCATCCGTCTCACAGCTGTCCGTGTCCTCAAAATCCTCATCGTCGTCAACATAAAAATTCACGGGAATAATCTCGACATTGCTGCACACAGCCTTGCCTATAACATATACCGTGTGAATTCCCTCCTCGTCGCTGTTCTCGACAAGGTTTCTCACGCCGGAAAGCGTCTTGTCTACATCACATGTCACATTAACGCCCTCAGGAAGTATAATTGTAACGCTGCTCGCGTTGCTTGAAAAATTGATATATACATCCTTCTCAAACACCGCCAGTCCCAGATCGATAACAGCTCTCGCGGCAACTGCCTTCACCTCGCAGCCCATGAATTCCTCATCCTCAATCTCGACAACCTTCTTTTCAAAGATTGCGTTGTATTTCTTTACCTCGTCAGCGGCGCTGGCAGTCTCTTCTTTTATAAAATCTTCTTTAACGCTTTTATATTTATTGTAAGCAATCTTAGACGCCACCCCCAATGCACCAAGAGCAACCAATGTTTTCGCAAATTTTTTCTTTGCCATAATAATCCTCCATTCCGAAGCGTTTTACGCGTAAGGAACGCGAAGAAAAATTCGCCGAGGCGATTTTTCTTCTGCGATAAGCGCTGTTTGTGACGCTCCGGCACAAACAGCTGTCTTTATGATAACCCAGTCATTTTTTCTTTGCAAGAATTTTTTGAAAATGCGCAGCCGCAATAATTCTGCCTGTAAAGCGAATATTCTTTAGACAGCTCTATCGAGCGTTTATAGCCCTCTCTCTTCTTAAAATCCGACAAAAGATATTCCACTCCGTAGCGCTTTGACATTTCAAGCCCTGTCTCGTTAAGCTTTACACTGTTTTTAAGCGGGCTTATCGTGAGCGTCGTCGTGAAATAGTCCGCTTTAAGCTCCCTTGCAAGCTGAGCGGTCCTTTCAAGGCGCATGGCATAGCATATAAAGCACCTCTCTCCGCCCTCCCTGCAATTCTCATAACCCTTAACACTCTCAAAAAAGCGCTGCGGCTCATAATCCCCCTCTATAAAACCGACAGGATACTTAGCCGGAAATTCGTTTATAAAACGCTGCTGCTCTTTAACGCGCTTTCTGTATTCCTCCTGCTCGGATATATTGGGATTATAATAAAAAACCGTAATCTTAAAATAATCGGATAAATATTCTATCACATAGCTGCTGCATGGGGCGCAGCAGCTGTGCAGCACAAGAGCAGGGACCTCGCCCGCCTCCTTTAGCTTTTGCAGCTTTTTCTCAAGCTCCTTCTGAAAATTTCTGTTTTCAAACGGCGTAGCCATACCGTCTCACTCCTTTATACTCCTGCCGGCGCTTAACCGCGCGGCAGCTTATACTCCTCAAGCCTTAAGTCCGCTGTTGCAGCCGTCAATAATTTCCTCAAGAGCGTAAAAAAGCTTTTTCATCTGATCGTCTGTTCCGACTGATATTCTCAAATAATTGTCAATACGCGGCTTATTGAAATATCTGACATAAATTCCGCGCTTTTTAAGCTCCTCAAACAGATAAGCAGCCGGAACGCTTCTGTGCGCAGCAAAAATAAAATTAGCCTTTGAATCCGGAAATTCAAACCCAAGCCTTGTAAGCTCAGACTTTGCGTTTTCACGCGTTTTAATAATTTTTGCCACACATTCGTTAAAATATTCCTCGTCTGCCATTGCAGCGCTTCCGCAGACAAGCGAATAGGCGTTCATCGTATAAGAGTTAAACGAAAACTTTACATCGTTTAACGCCCTGATTAACGCGGGACTTCCGAAAGCGTAGCCTATCCTTATACCTGCCATAGAGCGGGACTTTGAAAAGGTCTGTACCACCAGAACATTATCGTATTTATCCACAAACTCTATTGCGGATTTTCCGCCGAAATCAATATATGCCTCATCGATAATTACTATGCTGTCCTGATTGTGCCGTATAATATCCTCAACTTTTTCAAGCTCCATGTATAGCGCAGTAGGAGCATTCGGATTAGGAAAAATAATTCCGCCGTTTTCGCGGTAAAAGCTCTCGGGAATAATATTAAAGTTCTCGTCAAGAGAAACCTGTTCATACTTTACACGGTGCAGTTCTGCCCAAACCGAATAAAAGGAATATGATATATCGGGAAAAAGCACCGGCTTATCAGAATTAAAAAATGTCATAAAACACATTGATATTACATCATCAGAGCCGACTCCTACAAATATACGGTCACTGCTCATATTATAGCGCCGTGCTATCTCCTCAGTAAGCACTCCCGCCTCCGGGTCCGGATAGAGTCTGAGCCTGTCAAAATCAAAGTCCCGCGCGGCCTCATACGCCTTAGGGGAAGGAGGGTACGGATTTTCATTTGTGTTAAGCTTTACAACATCGGTATTCTCGGGCTGCTCTCCCGGAACGTACGGCTCCACCTTTCTTATATATTTTTCCCAGTTCTTCATATGCACTCCAATCCGTCCCGGCAAAATTTTCACGGAACATTCAATTTAGTTTTAATATTATACAAAAAATTACTTTTTGAGGCAATCACTTTCTTTTCAGCACGGCGATACAGCCCTCTTTATAATACACAGCCTCATAATCCGGACTGTTCAGATATTTAAGGGTATTTTCGTCGGTATTTCCCGTCACTGCCGTACCGCCGTCACCGCCGTTTATTTTCTCCGCCTCCTGAGCAGAAGCCTCCTTCAGCGTCACTCCGCGCAAATCAAGCGCAACGTAATCCGTCATTTTATCTGTATAGTACACCTCATACAGATAATCGCGCTTGGAAAGCTTTGCGCACAAAAATGAGCTCGCCGCCACACTCGCATCATCGGGTATCATTGAAAGAGCCTCGTTCATGCTGTCGTACATCTGCGTCAGGTCAGAATTTCCGAAACGTCCCGTAATTGAAATTCTGTCCCACGAGAGAGCCGCAAAAAACATTACAGAGGACACAGCCATAGCCGCTGTAACCTTTGACGCTAGCAGCCGTCTCATTGAAAAAATATTTTCAAGCGCCGCATACAAAAGCAGCACACCGCTTCCGAACACATACTGAAAGCCTATATCATGAGCATAGACGTAATCCGGCAGAAGATTAAACATAATAAAAGGCCCGAACAGAATGAGCACATGCCACTTTCTTAACGCCAGAGGAATAAACGCAAGGGAGCCCAGCACAGACACAATAAACGGTATATTTTCCTCCTGCATAATCTGAGTAACAACGTACGCAGGATTAGACAGAACTGTCCTGATAATTCCCAGCACATTTCCGCCGCCTCCCAAAATAACATTATTATAGCGGAATGTGAGTGTTCCGTCTCCGAATTTTGAAAGCCACCATACTGCCGCAAAGAAATAAACGACTGCTGCCGCAAACACCGCAGCTCCCTTTTTGTATTTTTTCTTCGCGACTATCATATATAGTGCGACAAATGCCACATACACCGCGGCGTCCTCCTTTACGCCGAGCGCAAAAGCCGCCGCCGGAATTAACTGCCATCCCAAATCCTGCTCAAACACAAGAATAAGACATAAAAAAGCCAGAGGCAAAAACATATTCTCATGGACATCATAACCGCAGCCCGAACTGATTACAGGATAAAACGCATAAACCGCGCAGAGCGCAAGCGTCTGTAAACGGCTTAAGTTTCTGAGCCTGCATATTTTTGAGAGAGGGAATATGGCAAGCGCAAGAACAATACCCTGCATAATCTGCAAGGTTACTGGGCTGTCAAACAGAGCGTAAAACGGAAGAAGCAGATACCAGTCCGGCGAGACATGCACCTTCATATGAGACATCAGTACATCGCGCTCACACGTTGTATTCATGGTAAGAGTATTTTTCATGTAGTAAAACATCTGTGAAAATATACCGAAGTCATAGTTTGGCGAAGAAAATGTGAGATACCTCGACACTGTGTACACGCCTATAAAAACAGCGGGAATAAGCGCCAGAAACACAAGCGCAGCCGCAAACTCACACGCATTTATTTTTACCGCGCTAAGTTCAATCCCCCTTATGCAATACATAAGAGAGAGCAGCACGATACCTGTCATAAAAAGGCAGAAATATACATTGTCATAGAGGATCACACACACAATTCCATACATAAAAACCGACAGAAAAAATATAAGCCTCTCAAATACATCACCCGTCTTTTTTGAGACTGATGAAATCGCGCAGAATAAAATCATCAGGACGCAGAACAATCCTGCCGTCTGTAAGCAGTGCACAGGAAAATTGATATAACTTATACTCTCAAGACTGCTCACCGGACTTCCGGTGTTGCCGGCAATCCGGGGAATGCTCAGAGTGCAAATAAAACACCACGCTGTCATCAGCATAACAGCGCAGTGTTTTATAATCTCACACGGCTCTTGACCAAGAGTTCTTTTTATATTTTTTAAAAATCCCAACATTTAACCGCTCCTAACCCTGAACATACATATTATATGCTGCTGATAAAATCAGCCAGAAATATCAGTGCGGCGCCCGAATCAGCCTGCTGCTGTGTACATTTGGCAAAGCTTAAGTACGAGCCGTCAATCTCAAACGAACATTTCTCAACAAGCATTCTGCATATTAAATCTTTATATTCCCTTAGATAGGCTGCAACGGGACCGCCCACAATCACATCTCCGTCACTCATAATATAAAGGTTGTTAATGCCTGTTGTCAAATCATCAAGATACTTATCAAAAACTTTTTTGTATTCCTCATTCCCGTTTCTCAAACCCTCAAAAAACGTGTCGAGTGTAATTCCCATATCAGAGGACAGGCATCTTGCTGACACATAGCTCTCAAAGCAGCCCTTCTTGCCGCAGAAACACGGTCTTCCTCCCGGATACAGAGTCATATGTCCAAACTCTCCGTATCTGTTATGGCTTCCGAAACGGATATTATCGCTGTCGATATACGAGCCTCCGACGCCGGTGTTAAGCATAAGGTACGTCTTGCCCTCTTTTTTGTCATGGCTTTCCCTGTCAAACCAGAATTCTGCAAACGCTCCCGAGCGCGCGTCATTCATTCCCCGGCACTCAAACGGCAGGAGCCGGGCTATATTTTCCATAGGATAGTTTTTCATTCCCATAGTAGGCGCATACACAACAGTTGAATTTTCCATGTCGAATATTCCCGGAACAGTTATTCCCACACCGAGAACAGCATTGCTGTCAATTCCGGTATGCTCCACAAGGCGCATAACCGTATCCGCAACAGTCTCTCCGTATGACGCTCCCCTCTCAAACACAGCCGGAACTCTCATGCTTCCTGTAACTTCACAATTCAAATCAAGTACTGCCGCCTTTATCCCATTGTCCGAGAGGTTTACGCTTATTGTATATCTCGCGGCTCCGTTCACAGAGATAATCTGCGCCTTTCGTCCGCCGGTAGATTCAAAGTTGCCCTCATAAGACAGAAGCCCCATATCAAACAGCAGCTTAAGATTTTGATTGACGGTAGGCAGAGAAAGCTGCAAAGCGTCCGCAATCTCCTGCCTGGATATTTTTCCTGCCGTATATATAAGCTGAAATACTCTGTTTTTGTTATACCTTTTAACATCAGTTGTCGTTATCTTTGACGTAGTTATCATACTAATTCCCAAATACTGCTTCGTAATCCTTCTTAAACTTCTCAATTCCCGCATCGGTCAGAGGATGATGTATCATCTGCTCAATAACCTTGTAAGGAACAGTTGCTATATCTGCGCCGGCAAGGGCACAGTCTGTAATATGAATTGGATTTCTGACGCTTGCACAGATAATTTGCGCAGAAATATCATAGTTAGCAAAAATATCAACTATATCACGTATTAATCCTATACCAGGCTGGGATATATCGTCAAGTCTTCCGAGAAACGGAGATACGTAAGCCGCTCCGGCTCTCGCCGCAAGCAAAGCCTGATTTGCCGAAAATATCAGCGTGACATTCACCTTAATCCCCTCAGAAGCCAAAACCTTTGTGGCTTTTAAGCCCTCAGCCGTCATTGGAATTTTAACCACCATGTTAGGGTGTATTGCGGCAATCTGTCTGCCTTCCTCAATCATTCCCTCTGCATCTTCGGTAGTTGCCTTTACCTCGCCGCTTATAGGGCCGTCAACGATAGAGGCAATTTCCTTTATAACCTCATTAAAATCCCTTCCCTCCTTTGCGATGAGAGACGGATTAGTGGTAACTCCGCAGATTACGCCCATATCGTTTGCCTTTTTAATATCGTCAACATTTGCTGTATCAATAAAAAACTTCATATAAAATTCCACCTTTCTGCGCCGTCAGACGCGATAAATAATATTTTTTCAGTCAAATTCGTCAAATACAGGCTTAAGAGCCGGATAGATTTTCTTGAACTGCTGATATTTCTTCTCATAGCGACCGGCAATCTCTTCGTCCGGCAGTATTGTTTCCTTTACTTTTACAATTTTTTCTGCCGCCTCATATACGTCCCTGTACGCGCCTGTCCCTACTGCCGCAAGTATAGCGGCGCCAAGCGCAGGTCCCTCCTCTGTCACAGGAACGCACACCCTGATATTGAGAATATTGGCAATCATTCTGCACCAGAGCCGGCTCTTTGCGCCGCCTCCGCATATTTTCGTCTCCGTAATATTTATGCCTAAGCTCTTTGCAACCTCAAACGAATCGCGTATCGCAAACGCCACGCCCTCAAGCACCGCCTGCGTCATATCAACCCTGCCGGTATCCATTGTCATTCCCGTAAAGGTCGCCCTTGCCGCAGGATTATTGTGAGGGGAGCGCTCCCCCATCAGGTACGGCAGATAAAATACTCTGTTGTTTCCAAGCATATCGTCTGTTATAGACTCCTGCTCCCTGTCGTATTCCTTTGTCTTTAATATTTCGTCCATCCACCACTTGTTGCAGGACGCGGCGCTCAGCATACATCCCATGAGGTGATAGTGTCCGTCGGCATGGCAGAAGGAGTGAAGAGCATTATTTTCATCGACTCCGAATTTATCGCTTGATATAAAAACAGTTCCGCTTGTTCCGAGTGAAATGTTGCATCTGCCTTCTCCGACTGTTCCGGTTCCGACTGCTGCGGCAGCGTTGTCTCCCGCACCCGCAATTACCTTTACGCAGGTATCAAGCCCCATCTCGGACGCAGCCTTCCCGGTAAGGCATCCCACGCACTCGAAGCTTTCGTATACCTCAGCCATGCAGCTTTTGTCAACCCCGCACAGTTCAAGCATCTGCTCTGACCAGCAGCGGTTTTTCACGTCAAACAGCAAGCTTCCCGACGCATCCGACACATCAGTGCAGTGAACTCCTGTCATTTTATATGCGAGATAATCCTTTGGCAGCATGATTTTCCTTATTTTTCCGAAATTTTCAGGCTCGTTCTCTCTAAGCCACAGAAGCTTCGGAGCCGTGAAGCCCGCAAACGCAATATTGGCAGTATATTCAGCCAGCTTTTCTTTTCCTATTGTATTGTTCAGATAATCGCACTCCTTTGTAGTGCGGCCGTCATTCCACAGAATTGCAGGTCTTATAACCTTATCGCTCTCATCGAGTATTACAAGCCCGTGCATCTGTCCGCCAAAGCTGATTCCGGCGACTCTTGAAGCGTCAAAGCCGTTGAGCAGCTCCCTTACTCCTTTGACCGTATTTTCATACCAGTCCCCGGGATTCTGCTCTGACCAGCCCGGCTTCGGAAAGAAAATAGGATATTCTCTCGACACCGTATTGACAACAGTGCCGTCCTTTTCCATTAAAATAAGCTTTACAGCGGATGTTCCCAAATCTATCCCGATATAATACATACCCTCCATTGACGATGCGGCTCCTTTCTCCAATTTTTATTATCTTGCGAACGGATTTTCAGTCTTATAAAGCATTCCTGCAGGCTGGTTAAATCCGATTTCCTCTACTCCCAGATACTTAAACACCTCAAACAGCTCTTTGCCGAAGTGTCCGAATGCGACAGCGCCGTGATGAGGGAAGTTCTTCTCAATAAGCCAGTGTCTGTAAAATCTTCCCATTTCAGGTATTGCAAAAATACCTATCGCACCGAATGACCTTGTGGCAACAGGCAGAACCTCACCCTGAGCTACATACGCCGTAAGCTTTGCATCCGCTGTGCTCTGAAGTCTGAAAAATGTAATATCACCAGGTATAATATCTCCCTCAAGTGTGCCGTTTGTGACTTCCTCAGGCAGCGAGCGCGCCATAATCATCTGGTTTCTCATCTCGCAGAAGGAGAGCTTGCATGCAGCCGTATTTCCGCAGTGGAAGCCCATAAACGTATCTTTTAATGTATACGGGAATTTTCCTTTTATATCCTGCTCATAAATATCCTTAGGAACTGAATTGTTAATATCAAGGAGAGTAACGGTGTCATTGCTAACAACCGCTCCGATAAATTCGCTCAGCGCTCCGTAAATATCCACCTCACATGACACAGGGATGCCCATAGCGGTGAGTCTCGAATTTACATAACACGGAACAAAACCAAACTGTGTCTGGAAAGCAGGCCAGCATTTTCCCGCCAGCGCAACGAACTTTCTTGAGCCTTTGTGCTCTTCAACCCAGTCTAAGAGTGTGAGCTCGTACTGTGCGAGCTTTGAGAGTATCTCCGGCTTTTTATTTCCTGAGCCGAGCTCTTCCTCCATGCTTTTCACAACGGAAGGTATTCTCTCATCATTCTCATGCTTATTGAATGCCTCAAACAAATCAAGCTCTGAGTTTTCCTCAATCTCAACGCCGAGATTATAAAGCTGTTTGATCGGAGCGTTGCACGCCAGAAAGTTAGTAGGGCGAGGTCCGAAGCTTATAATCTTTAAATTTTCAAGCGCATATACAGCCTTCGCAACAGGAAGGAACTCATGTATCATATCTGCGCATTCCTCCGCTGTTCCTACGGGATACTCAGGTATATACGCCTTTACTCCGCGCAGCTTCAAGTTATAGCTTGCGTTCAACATTCCGCAGTAAGCATCGCCTCTGCCCTGAACAAGCCCGCCGTTCTCCGACGTCTCCTCGGCTGCTGCCACAAACATCTTAGGTCCGTCAAAATATTTTGCAAGCATTGTCTCGGCAATCTCAGGTCCGAAATTACCCAAATAAACGCAGAGCGCGTTGCAGCCGGCTTTTTTTATGTCCTCCAGCGCCTGCATCATATGTATTTCACTCTCGACAATACAAATCGGACATTCATAAATCTCTTTCTCATCGTACTTTGCCTTGTAAGCCTTTACAAGATTTTCTCTTCTTGTAACCGAGAGCGACTCCGGAAAACAATCCCTGCTCACAGCTACAATTCCAACTTTTACTTCCGGCATATTATTCATTATCTTTCCTCCGTTTCTTTCGCCTGTCCCGCAGGCGAACTTAATTTAATTTATTTGTATCAACTGCATCTTTTAAAGCGTTATATTTTCTCCCACAAGCCCCTCAAACGCACCTTCAATATGCGCATCCTTATGAGCTATAAGCCATTTGTTTGAGGCTGCCAGAAGTCTGTCCTCGCTTCGCAGGCCCGGCTGCTTCACCTCATAATTAGTTCCCTGCGGGAGTATTACGGCGCATCTGAAACCCTTGCTGTCAGCCTGGCAGGGTGCGTAATGAAGTGTTGTGGCATAAATCTCAACCGCGGTATTTTCAGGAACAAGAAACGCTTCGACTCTGTCGGTCTCGTATGTAAAATCCTCTCTTATATCCTGCTGCCTGCCAAGCATTAAAATCATGTCCGTGGCAGCAATATTTATCTCCGAGCTTCTGTGATATTCCAGCGCATTAAGCCTGCTGTTGTGCCCGTTGCAGTAGCCTGTCTGCACCGGCATGCCGCCGTAAACGCTCTCTGACATCACACGGCAGACCGAAAGTTCCTCAAGCGCCTTATCGGACGGAACATATACGACCTCCTCAGGCAGAGGCGTTTTTTGCATAGCTTCCACAAGCTCTTTTGTGTCAAGCTCCGAAAGCACTCTTCCGTAAACGGAAAATTCTTTGTCATAGACACTGTAAATTTTCATAATCAGCCTCCAAGCTTAGCAAAATCACTTTTGCAAAATATCTTTTTAAAAGTTATGATTATTGTAACACTGACATTGATAACTTTCAACAAAAATATATTATTTTTTTAATTTTTTTGTGTCAGTTCAGCCATAAGCCGTATGACAGGCAAAGGACAAAGAGTTCGCAAGAGAACTCTCTCGCGAAGCGCGGCTTCGTAAGGATAATAAAACACCCCCTCAAAACTGAGGGGGCATTACATTAAAAAAAGCTGCACACAGCATCAATTATTATTCCCGAAAACAATCCGAGAGCATAGAGAAGCACAAGTATCTTTATATTTTCCTTTATATCCCTGTTTTCCTTAAAAAGTACAAGAATTCCGACTCCGCAGCCTGCAAGCAGTCCCGCCATAGCTGAGCCTATTGACATAACTCCCCCTATATAGAGCTGAGTTATCACAACAGACGAGGCACAGTTTGGTATAAGACCGACTATCGCGGCAATCGCAGGTCCAAGCACAGGCTTGTTTAAGATAAGATTTCCAAGAGTCTCCTCTCCCACAAAATAAATCACAGTATTAAGCACAAATGAAATCAGTATAATATATCCAAGAATTACAACTGTATGCTTAACAGATGATTTAAGTATTCCGTCTTCACAGTGGCAGTGGTCATGGTCGCATATATGACCTATTTTCTTCTGTATATCCTCCTGACCCTTCGCCTTTCTCATGACAAAATCAATGACAAAGCCCGCTGCCATACCGATGACTATTTTCCCGCCGATTATCGTTATTATAGTACTCACAGGTACTTTTTCAGACAGAAACACGGGCAGCATCTCGTCCGAAGTTGACAGATAAATGGAAATCAGTGTTCCCAGCGTAATCACGCGGCCTGCATAGAGATTAGACGCCGCCGCCGAGAAGCCGCACTGAGGGAAAGCTCCGAGTACCGCACCTATAAGCGGACCCGCCTTGCCCGAATTTTTAATCATCTGTTTTGTCTTTGCAGTCGTTTTATGTTCAATATACTCCATTGCCAGGTATGTCAGAAACAAAAACGGCAGAAGCTTCACACTGTCTATCAGTGTGTCAAGAATTACATCTAACATTATATAATTATCCTCCATTCCGGCGCTTTATCCGAGCGCTCCCCGATTTGACACAGCAGGTCGTTTTGCTTGCGTATCAAAAGGTTATATTATTTTGTAAAAAGCGTTTTATACGACATTCCCTCATCAAAAACCATGCGCAGCCTTTTAAATTTTTTCATGAGCAGCTTTACGATAAAATAAGAAACGACACCGTAAAGCGTGCCAAGCACAAGACTTGCCAGAACATCCGTAGGATAATGCACAGTCAGATAAAGTCTCGACAGAGATATTAATGCCGCTGTCACAAGAGCCACGCTGCCCTCCTTTTTATACCACATAAAAAAAGCTGCCGCCGCCGCAAATGACGCTGACGTGTGCCCTGACGGAAACGACCAGTCTTTAGCGGTCGCAAATACATTGTACAAATTTTCAAAAGTAGGGTCCGCATTGAACGGCCTGACTCTTGCAAACATATTTTTCATAATACCGTTGCACATTATCAGTGACAATATAAGAGCAAGCGCCATTGTGAGCCCCACCTTCCTGTATCTTTTCGGAAATATGAAAAGTGAGGCGAGCGCAAGCAGAATCCAGAATATTCCTTTTTCTCCAAGCATAGTAATTCCGTACATAACAGGGTCTGTCACAGGATTATGCAGACTCTCAAACCAGTGAAGAACTTGTAATTCCATTAATTCTATTCTCCTTAAATATATAAGTATTTATAAAATCCCACTTTATACATTTTATCTATATAATTTTTTTTTGCAAGTAAAACATTTTTATGTTATAGTTTTTGAGAAAATTTTTTAAAATATATCAGTAATATTTATGAAACGGAGTATATGAATAAAATGTTGGAAACTGTCAGTTCAATTCTAAGCAAAATTGATGATTTTATCTGGGGAATGCCCCTGATTATACTGATTATTTCAGTCGGTCTCTTTCTTACCATTCGCCTGAAAGGACTTCAAATCACACACCTCGGCTTAGCCATAAAAAATATGTTCAGAAATGACATATCCGGAGAGGGCGAGGTCTCAGGCTTTGCCTCACTTTGCACTGCGCTCTCCGCCACCATCGGTACGGGAAATATCGTCGGAGTGGCGACTGCCATTGTGACAGGCGGTCCCGGAGCGCTTTTCTGGATGTGGATTGCAGCAATCGTAGGAACAGCGACAAAATATTCGGAGTGCCTTCTGGCAGTAAAATACAGGGTTGTACAAAAAGACGGCCATATTCTCGGCGGTCCGTTCTATTACATAGAGCGCGGAATGGGTAAAAACTTCCGCTGGCTCGCCAAGCTGTTTGCCTTTTTCGGCGTCGGCGTAGGTCTTTTAGGCATCGGAACCTTCACTCAGGTTAACGGTATAACAAGCGCCGTAAATAATTTTTTTGATGCGGGCAACGAGTGGACGGTATCGCTGTTCGGCAGAAGCTATTCGTGGACAGTGATAATTGCCGGAATTATTATCACAATCTGCACGGCTCTGGTACTTATCGGAGGCTTAAAGCGCATATCCTCTGTCGCCGAAGTGGTTGTGCCTTTTATGGCTATTACATATGTTGCCGCAGCAATGATAATACTTGTGTTTAATTTCAGGGAGATTCCGGCAGCGCTTGCAACTATCGTAGAAAGCGCCTTCGGTCTGCGTGCAGTCGGAGGAGGAGCCCTGGGCTCAATGATGCTCGCAATGCAGATGGGTGTCGCAAGAGGAATTTTCTCAAACGAGGCAGGTTTAGGAAGCGCCCCTATCGCCGCAGCCGCAGCAGTTACGGACGCCCCTGCACAGCAGGGACTTGTCTCTATGATGGGTACGTTTATTGACACCATTATAATCTGCACTATGACAGGGCTTGTCATTATAATCACCGGCTCATGGAATGTCGGGCTTGAGGGCGTTGCCGTCACAACAAGAGCCTTCCAAATCGGACTTCCTCTTCCGTCGGCAGCAGCCTCATTTATACTTATGCTCTGCCTTGTGTTCTTTGCATTTACGACAATTCTGGGCTGGAACTATTACAGCGAAAAATGTCTTGAATATCTTGTCGGTGACAAACCAAAGATAATCAAAATATTCCGCTGGCTGTATATCGCCTGCGTATTTACAGGCCCTTTCATGACAGTTTCCGCGGTGTGGACAATAGCCGATATTTTCAACGGTCTTATGGCTCTGCCTAACCTCGTTGCGCTGATTGCGCTGAACGGTGTCGTTGTATCAGAGACAAACAAATATCTCAGCCGTCTTAAAGCTGAAAAACAAAAAACGGGAATAAATCAGAACATTAATTAAAGACAATGGGGAAGTATTTGAGAATTGTTCCCCGAAAAGACAGCAATGCCAGTCGGGCAAGCAAATATAATCTGTGCCCGGACTGGCATATGCTTATTGACCAAACTGTATAAATTCTTATTTAAGAACAAACTCATCTGTATTTGCTTTTAACCGGCAGCTGCAACGCGGCTCTACATAAGTCCCACAGCCTGTTTTGCAAGCCTGTCCGCCTCCTCGTTGCCCTCGACTCCCGAATGTCCCTTAACCTTTACAAAATTCAGATGAATTTTGTCCTTTACCGACTGTATATAATCATAATATGCTATCGTGCCGGCTTTATTGCGCTTCCATTCGCCTGTCGCCCACATCTGTATTCCCATGTAGTCATAATAAATATCAAGCGATTTAATTCCAAGCTCCAGCGCCTTCTCAACCGCCGCCATGCTTCCGAGCACTTCCCCTGCAACATTTCTCATCGATGACATCTGTTCATCGTTTCCGTTCCCCATAAGCGTATAGCGCTCTTTTTTGTATACAAGGAAGCCTCCGTAGCCGTAAACTCCGGTTGAGACATTAAATGAGCCGTCAACAAAGGCATAAGCCTCCGCTTCCAACCGTTCTTTTCTTTCCGTGCCGAGATACTCCTGTGCCTCGGCAAGCGTAGGGAAACTTTTATACTGAGCTCCGGCAAAGCCGTGTACCTGCGCCCTGCACTCATCCCACGTCCCGTATATGCCCGGCACAGCGCCGACGCGCACCGCATAAAACTTTGACGCCATTAATTATTTGAGCTTAAAGACTTCTTCAAGCGCTTCCTTTCCCTGATAACCGACAGACGTAATCTCCGGTTTTCCGTTTTTAAATAAAATCAGGGTAGGAATGCTTACTACCATAAATTTTTGTGCAAGTCCCATTTCCTCGTCTATATTGACCTTACCTACCTTAATCTCCGGGTGCTCCTTCTCAATCTGCTCCACAACAGGAGCGAGCATCTTGCACGGTCCGCACCATGAAGCCCAAAAATCAACTAATACAGGCTTGTCGCTGTCTTCAACCTCAGCTTTAAAATTACTTTCAGTAATAACCATAATATCCTCCATTCAGAAGCGGTTTTTCGCGCTGCCGCGCGACTGCTCTGCAAGTATTATTATAACCACTAAAATACCATAAAATCAAGAAAATACTTTCTCAATACGCTTAAATTGCAGCAGTTCAGCCGGCTCTAACCGCACAGTCCCGCCTCAGATGCATCTGAGCTCTTTCTCTCCATTGACGCCTGCACTCTTGTCGGCAGCCCGTAAATACTGATATAGCCTGTCGCATCGGACTGTCTGTAATCTCCGCCCGCCTCAAATGTAGCGATGCTCATATCGTATAGCGAATACTTCGACCAAACGCCCGCGTTTATAATATTTCCCTTGTAGAGCTTGAGTCTCACCCTGCCGGTTACATTCTGCTGCGTGCTTGTCACAAACGCAGACAGAGCCTCTCTGAGAGGAGAATACCACTGACCGTCATACACAAGCTCCGCAAATGTAATTGCAAGCTCTC